>DBEZMF010000033.1:0-30331 GCA_048250755.1 Collinsella sp. | reverse complement strand
CGGCAGATTTATACCCGTGCCCGAGCTCGAAGAGCCCTATGGCCGCCTTCCTGGCCTCGACATCATGCTTCACCCTCAAATCAACGCGCATAAAGAAAGCCTCCCATTTCTCATGTCCAAGAAATGGGAGGCAGTTCATTTGGTCGGGGCTTTCCTTGCCTGAAATAGACGATTGCCTTGCTCTTTCAAGTTACTTCGTGGCACCGCAGGAAGAGCACTTATACCCAGTGGTCACAGTCTCATCCCATGCATCGCGCACCTGCACCTGCTCGTCATAGGCCGCTTGGTCGGTCACGGTTTCATAATACCCCTGCTTTACAGTCACATAGGTAGAGTGATAGCTTCCGCAATTACCACCATTCATAAGAGAGTTGTTAATATGCCCCCAAGGGTCAGACGTGATATCCGCACCGCACTGGTTGCAGATATAGTGTTCCTCCGTCACCGCGTCATGCCATACCTGATGCGTCACCGCGTCGTGGTGGACGGTCTTGTACTGAGCGTCGTGATGGACGGTTTTTGTCTGGGCAACCCAGTTGTGCTGATGCGCCGGGGTGTCATCCTTCTTTGATGAGCCGCCCGAGATGGAACCGGAGCCGGAGTTTCCGCTACCTCCGCTCGGCTTGCTATCCGACTTATTTCCAGAGCCGTTGTTTCCGCTATCGTTCTTGGAACCGGAATCGTTCTTCTTGTTGTCGGAGGTCTCCGGGGTCTTCGCGTCAGACTTGTCCTCCTTGGCCGTCTCCTGCGCCTTTTCGCTCTCCTTCTCGACGGCATCCGCGTCGGCGTTCGGGTTCTTCTTGATGTTGTCCTCGAACTTCTTCACGACCTCGGCACCCTTGTCTCCGGTCAGGGTAGAATCACCCTTCTTCACGGCTGCTGCAACGTCCTTGGCGATGGCGGTCAGGTCATCCTTCGTCACCTTATCCGCATCCACCTTTTCGAGCGTGATGACGGTACCGTTCGTTTTCTTGTCATCTTTCCCGGCCTTGACCTTACTGGACGCGGCCTTATAGGTAGAGCCGTCCGCGTTCACCGGCGGGATGAGGGTGACGATGTAGGTGCCGGACTCGCCGACCTCTACGGTCACCTGCTTGTTCGCGGCGATGGCGGTGTAGAAGTCCACCTTCCCGTCCGCATCCTCTATATGGGCGATAACGGGCGTGGAAGTGTCCGCATTCCAGCCGTCAGCCTTTACCTCAAGGGTAAGTACCATGTCCTGCTTCTCCTCGCCCGCCTTCTGGAACACCGCAGGGACATTCGCTTTACCCGTCCACCCGGCATGTGTGATGACATACCCACCGCCGCCAATGAGGAGCGCCGCACAGAGGATTCCCGCACCAGCCACGCAGACCTGCTTGCGGGAGAACTCGCGCCCGAAGAGCATGAAAGGTTTCCCCTCTTCCTTTTCCACTGCATCCCCGGAGACCATATCGTCCGTCACCTTCGGAATCTCCGTAACCACCATGGCTCCTTCCTGATTGCGATACTTCAGTATTTGCATTGTATTTCAAATTGTCACTTATATAGGTGTGACTTATATAGGGTTGGCTTGAATCATTGACACCGATGGATAGGAGGTGCCGATGACTGAGCTTGACCCCAAGATGCGCGTGGGGCTTCGCATTAAAGAATTGAGGGCTGAGCTTGGCATGAGTCAAGAGGCCTTCGCATATTCCATCGAGATGTCCCGCACCTATTTCGCCGAAGTCGAGACGGGCAAGCGAAACGTGTCTATTGAGAATATCGACCGCATAGCGAGGGGCCTCGGCGTTTCCCTGAAGGAGTTCTTCAACTCTGACCTCTTTGTCAAATAAGACAGAGTGCAAATCGAATTAGAACGAAAGAACAGACTTCCAACGTCGTCTAATGTCCAACGGGGCTTCAATAGCAATCAAAAGATATCAAAGGCTGCCGGAAACTGGCTCGCCCTACGGCAACGACAACCTAGGTTTTCAACGCTTTCCATAGCCGGAGGGTCCCACATCCAACCCGTAGGCTGTGGAAAGAGTTGAAAACCGGCCCTGAGGTTGGAACTCTGAGGTGAAATATGAAGTCGCGATGTTTTCACCCATAGAATGAACTTTCACCCCTTTTTCACCCCTCAGGGGAGTTTAACCCCTATCCATACAGAAACAGGTCAGACGATTTATACCGTCTGACCTGCGATTTTCCTGGTGCCCCCGGGCGGATTCGAACCGTCGACACCCGCTTTAGGAGAGCGGTGCTCTATCCCCTGAGCTACGGAGGCATGTTGTACTAGTGTAGCAGATTTACACTATCGTCACGGGTAGTCATTGCAGACGTTCTTTAATGACTAGTCGTTCAAGAACGTCGCAGGCAACTAGTTGCCTTTGTGGAAGAGGTTTTTGATAACGGAGGGGATGCTCTTGGCGCCCTTGGCCGTCACATCGATAAAGTCGGGCGAACGCACAAGCTTATCCTCGTCGACGTACTTGCGGACAGCACGAAGCGTCTCTTTGTCGTCGCGCGTCGAAAACGTAAAGTGACCGTTGTCCTTGGTGAAGATGGCAAAACGCGTGATCTTCTTGGTGCCGCGTAAAACCTCGGCGGCAATATAGTCGACCTCGTCCCACGGGATTTGAATATAATCCTCGGGATTGCGCTCGTTGTAATACTCGAACGCCTTATTGCCCACCATCACGTTACCGTGGCTGGTAAGCCCCATCAGGCAGGTTGCCGGCGTTGCCAGATCGACCGTGCTGTTCTGAGATTGCGCCATACGCGCCTCGCCCTCCATTAAAAACAATCGGACCGCATCCAGTGTACCCACCGGGTGCGGTCCGTTTCAATGGCTCAAAAGCCCTTACCTAGCAACTCTCGGTCTTAAGCCGAAGCGTGCTTACATGAAGCCGCAGAAGCGACCGATGATGCCGACGGCGAAGAGAGCCAGGATGATGACGATCGGGCTGACCTTCTTCTTGAGGAGCTTGCAGACCAGCAGGGTCAGGCACACGGCGGCAAGGCCGGGGATGAGCTGATCGAGGTTGGCCTGAAGCGTGGTGACCTTCATCTGATCAAGGGCGGTAGCACCGACGGAGTTGTACATCGTCAGCGCTTCCTTGATACCCTCGGAACCGGAGGGCAGGCTAGCCCAGTCGATAAAGGCGCCAGCAGACTGCTTGACCGTGGAGACGATCGGGGTGAAGGAAATGGACACCCAGCGCTCGACCAGGGCGCCGATGATGAACATACCCAGGATGGAAGCGCCCTCGGTGACCTTGCCCATCAGACCACCGGAGAGGTCCTTGGCGATGGAGGAGCCGACCTTGTAGCCAAACTCCTGCGTGTACCACAGGAAAGCGTAACGGATGATGTTCCACGCGAAGAAGAACAGCAGCGGACCGACGATGCTGCCGGACATGGCCAGGGAAGCGCCCAGAGCGCCCAGAATCGGGCGAAGGGTGAACCAGAAGACGGGGTCACCGACGCCGGCGAGCGGGCCCATCATACCGACCTTGACGCCCTGGATGGCGACATCATCGATCGGAGCACCGTTGGCGCGCTCCTCCTCGAGGGCGAGGGTAACGCCAATGACGGGGGCGGAAACATAGGGGTGGGTGTTATAGAACTCCAGGTGGCGCTTAAGAGCGGCAATCTGGTCATCCTTGCTGGTGTAGAGCTTCTTGATCGCAGGGATCATTGCGAAGCACCAGCCGCCGTTCTGCATACGCTCGTAGTTCCACGAGCCCTGAAGGAACTGATGACGGAAGCAAACCTTCTTGCGGTCAGCCTTGGTGAGCTGAATCTTGTTCTCTGCCATATGTATCACTCCCCTCCTACTCGTAATCGTTCAGAATGTCGCCGAGCGGGTCGCCGGAGCCACCGCCCATGCCGCCACCCTGCTTGGCCAGATCCTTAAGGCCAAGGTAGATGAGGGCAAGGGAGATGCCAATGAGACCAAGGGCGATCAGCGTGAGCTGAGGGATGGCAGCAAGGACGAAGCCGAGGACGAAGAACGGCCAGGTCTCCTTGGTGGCCATCATGTTGATGACCATGGCGTAACCGACGGAAGCGACCATGCCGCCGCCGACAGCCATGCCGCCGGACAGCCAGTCGGGCATAGCGTTAAGCGCGTTGGTAACGGCCTCGGCCGGGATGACGCACAGAAGCACTGCCGGGATGGCGATACGAAGGCCCTGCATGAGGATGGCAGCATACTGCCAGCGCTCGATGCCGGAGAAGTCGCCCTTCTCGGCGCAACCGTCCATGGCGTGAGCGATAGCGGTAGCAATGGTACGGCAGATCATGGTCAGGAACAGACCAGCGACCGACAGCGGGACGGCGACGGCGATAGCGGTGGTAACGGCCTTGGCCGAATCGGTGGCGCCACCGTTGAGGGCGAGCACCATGATGATCGAAGAAGCGACCGAGGCCAGAGCGGCGTCAGGCGCGACAGCGGCGCCGACGTTAGCCCAGCCAAGGGCCATCATCTGGAGCGAACCGCCCAGGAGGATGCCCTCCTGAAGGTGACCGGTTACGAGACCGATAAGCGTGCATGCCACGAGCGGCTGATGGAACTGGAACTCATCCAGAATGCCTTCCATACCGGCAAGCAACGCGACAATCGCAACAAGCAGAATAGTGATTGCAGACATGTATCGGACCCTCCTTTACTATGCTTGAGCGGCCAGTTCGGCCTTAGCTTTCTTCAACATGGCGTCGAGATCCTCGGAGGAATCCGAAGGAACCTTGCGGACCTCGAACTTGACGCCCTTGGCCTTGAGGGCCTCGAGAGTCTTAACGTCATCATCGCCCATAGCGACGGCGTTGGTGACGACGACCTTGCCCTTGGAGTGAGCCATGGAACCGATGTTGACTTCCTTGATGTCGACACCGGCCTCGATGGCCTTGAGCAGATCCTGCGGGTTCTCAAAGAGCAGCATGGCCTTGGTGTCACCAAAGCGCGTGTCCTTGACGACCTCGGCCATCTTCTTGATGGGCACGACGTTGGCATGGACTCCCGGAGGGGCAGCCTGCTCGATCATGGTCTTGCGGAGCTCGTCGTGAGCAACGCCGTCGGAAACCACGATGATGCGGTTGGGGTTGATCTGCTTGGTCCACGTGGTGGCCACCTGACCATGAAGCAGACGGGTGTCGATACGGACGTGGGCGATCTTGATGTGCCCATCGCCGATGACCGTTCCCGGAGGGATGGCGCCTGCAGGAGCAGCGGCGGCTGCAGCCGGCTTCTTCTCCTCGGGCTCCAGAGACTCGGGCTTGACGCGCACGCCAGCCTTAGCCTCAGTCACGAGATGTTTTGCGATCGCATGTGCAGTGTTCTTTGCGTCAAAGCGCTGCGAATATGCCTCGATGAGCATAGGCAGGTTGACACCGGTGACGATAGCCCAGGAATCGTGGCCCTCGATGAGCCCGCTGATCTGGTTGAACGGCGTGCCGCCCCACAGATCAACGAGGAAGAGCACCTGCTCCTGGTCCTCGAAGGAAGCGACTGCTTCCTCGACCTTGGCACGGAAGTCGTCGGGGCCCATGCTCGGCTCGAGCGAGACCACGGCAACAGACGGCTGATCGCCAAAGACCATCGAGCCCGTCTGCTTGATTCCAGCTGCCAAGTCCCCATGGCTAGCAAGAACAATACTTACCATCACATAACCTCCTTTTTGTCTACGTATTTCCTACACGACATGAAAGGAGTATAGCTGTTTGGTTTGTGGAATTATAGCTAAATCCGCAAAAGGTTGGATTATTTGTTTAAACGTCTAGGTTTGTTACAAGTTGATTACGTTACTGCTTTTTGACTCATTACACGACAAGGCGTCGCTCATCAAGCCATGCATTTTACAGATACAAGCAGGCTGTTCATTAATATCGATTTTAGGCAAGCGCGAATGCGCTTGTACTGCCGCTATTTTGTTTAAACAGACATGGCTTGACTATTTTCGTGACTTATGGTCTATGAAACCACTCAAAATAGTTGCGGTGGAATAGTTCTTGTTCAAGAGCCAAAAGGCTGAATTTAGGAACTATTTCACCGCAACTTATAGGGAATCCTAGGCGATGTGGAGGGGGTTGGCGGCGTCGACGGCGTCGGGGACGTCGGAAGGGCCGTCGGGGACAGCGTCTGCCGGGTCCTCGTCGGGGGTCTCGATCTGCTTGATCATGACCTCCTGGCCCTGCAGCAGGTATGTCTCGCCGCTACCGCAATGGGGACAGGTCTTGCCGTGCTCGACCGTCGCGTAGTCGCAGCCACACGCCTCGCAATGTGTCACGGCCTCGACGGACTCCACGATAAGCTCCGCGCCCTCGGTGATAGGCTTTTTATCTGCTGCCCAGCGCCAGGCGTCGAGCAGCAAGTCGGGAACGACGCCCGAGACCTCGCCCAACAGCAACGTCACGCTCGAAACGCGACGCACGCCATTGGCGCGCGCCACGTTCTCGACATCGCGAATGATGTGGTAAACGATCCCCAATTCATGCACTTTTTCTTCCGCCGTTCCCGTTATGGCTACCTACTTGCGACCAAATTTGATCTTGATGGCGCGCTTTAAAGCATACTTGCCAAGGCTTGGGAGCTTTTGCTCGTATTTGACCATCGTTGAGCACTCGGGGCGGTCGCGATCCAGATGGATGGCGTCGAACGCGCACTTGGTGGTGCACAGGCCGCAGCCGATGCACTTGTTGGGGTCGACGATCGAGGCGCCGCAGCCCAGGCAACGGGCGGTCTCGGCGCGCACCTGCTCCTCGGTAAAGGTCTCAACATACTCGCTAAACGGCGCAGCCTTCTCGCGTTCGCGGTCCACATGCGCAACCTCGCGGCTCGCGTTGTCGTAGCTCTCGAGCACAACGTCGTCGCGGTCGAGCGCGGTGTAGCGGCGCTGATTGCGGCCGATGGTGAGCGTGGAGCCCGGCTGCACAAAGCGATGGATGGACACCGCGGCCTCGTGGCCGGCGGCGATAGCGTCGATGGCAAAGCTGGGGCCGGTGTAGACGTCACCACCCACAAAGATGTCGGGTTCGGCGGTCTGGTAAGTCTGGGGATCGGCAAGGGCGCCCTGGCCGCGGCCGAGCTCCACCTTGGAGCCAGCCAGCAGGTCGCCCCACACAATGGACTGGCCAATCGACATGACGACACGGTCGGCATCGACACGGCGCAGATCGTTCTCGTCGTACTCGGGCGCAAAACGGCCCTCGTCGTCAAAGACACGCGTGCAGCGCTTGAAGGTGATACCGCACACACGACCGGCCTCGTCCAGGTGAATCTCCTTGGGGCCCCAGCCGCAGCTGATGTGAGCGCCGTCCTCAACGGCCTCGCGACGTTCCTCCTCGCTGGCGGGCATCTGGACCTCGCTCTCCAGGCAGAACATCTCAACGTGCTCAGAGCCCAGACGGCAGGCGTTGCGGGCAACGTCGATGGCCACGTTGCCGCCGCCCACCACAATGGTGCGGCCGGACAGGGTATCGATCTTGCCGCTGTTAACCTCGCGAAGGAAGTCGACGGCCACGGTCACGTCCACGGCATCCTCGCCCGGAATACCGGCAAGGCGGCCGCCCTGGCAGCCGATGGCCACGTAAAAGGCCTTAAAGCCCTGCGCGCGCAGCTCGTCGAGCGTCACATCACGACCGACCTCCACGCCATAGCGGAACTCGGCACCCATCAGGCGAATGATCTCGACCTCGGCCTCAATGACGTCCTTCTGCAGCTTAAAGCTGGGAATGCCGTAGGTGAGCATGCCGCCCAGGCGCTCGTTTTTCTCGAAGACGACGGGCTTGTAGCCCTTCTCGGCCAGATAGAAAGCGCAGGACAGGCCGGCCGGACCGGCACCGATGATGGCGATCTTCTGATCAAAGCCGCCAGCGCGCGTCGGCGTCACCACGGGCGGGACGTAGCGGGTCGCGGCATCCAGATCGCGCTGGGCGATGAACTTCTTGACCTCGTCGATGGCCACGGCGGCGTCCACACGGCCGCGGGTGCAGGCGTCCTCGCAGCGGCGGTTGCACACACGGCCGCAGATAGCGGGCAGCGGGTTCTCGCGCTTAATGAGTGCCAGCGCCTCGTCATAGCGACCCTGAGCCGCGAGCTTCAAATAGCCCTGAACGGCAACGTGCGCGGGGCAGGCCGTCTTGCAGGGAGCGGTGCCGGACTCATGCGTCTCGATGCGGTTGTCGTTGCGGTAGTTGGGCGACCACTTGGTGTGGTCCCACTTGGTGGCATCGGGCAGCTCCTGGCGCGGATACTCGGGCACCTGTCCGCCGGCCTTTTTGCTGCAGAGCTTCTGGCCCAGCTTGGCGGCGCCGGCCGGACACACCTCAACGCAGCGACCGCAGGCCACGCACTTGTCCTTCTCGACCTTGGCGACATAGGCCGAGCGTGACAGGTTGGGCGTGTTGAACAGCTGCGAGGTGCGCAGGGCGTAGCACACGTTGACGTTGCAGTTGCAGATGGCGAAGATCTTGTTCTCGCCGTCGATGTTGGTGATCTGGTGCACAAAGCCGTTGTCCTCGGCCTGGCGCAAGATGTCGTAAACCTCGTCGCGCGTTACATAATGGCCGCGGTCGGTCTCGACCACGTAGTCGGCCATATCGCCCACGGCGATGCACCAATCGGCCGGGTCGTCGGCGCAGCCCTCACCCATCACGCGACGGCTCGCGCGGCAGCTGCAGGTGCTAGCGGCATATTTGCCATCGTATTTGTCGAGCCAATGCTCAATATGCTCGATCGGCACCGAGGTGCTCGCGGCGTCGATGGCCTTCTCGACCGGAATGACATGCATGCCGATGCCGGCACCACCGGGCGGCACCATCGGCGTGGCCTTGGACAGCGGTCCCTTGGACGCCTGCTCAAAGAACTTGGCATAGACCGGGTGCTCCTCGAGCTGGCTCACGCGCATGTTGAGAAACTCGGCGGAACCCGGCACCAGCATGGGCAGCACCCACTGCTTGGCGCGCTCGGGGTTTTCCCAGTTGTACTCGAGCAGACCCGTGTAGCTCATGTCGTCGAGCATCTTCTCGATATCGGCTTCGGGCATGCCGGTGAGCTTGACCATCTCGGGCAGCGTATAGGGACGGCGCATCTTCATCTTGCAGAGCACTTCGGCCTGCTCGTCGGTTGCGGCCTCGGCAAACGACCAGTACTCGTAGCCCAGCAGCTCGTCGCGATGCAGCAGACGGTTGGTGCAGTGCTCACACAGTTTGACGATTGCCTCGCGCGGATGCTCCGGCAGCGGCGGCACGAACTCCGAACCGATGTCGGGCTCGGTGTAGCTAATTCCCGGTCCGTTGAGAATCATGTTTGTCCCTTCTCTTGCCGCAGCCCGACGAGGCCGCAGCGCCCCTCTTTTTTTGCAGGCCGGGCATGCCCCATGCCGTTCACCCGCCATTGTTGACATTGTGTCAAAAATAGTATTGACGAACCGTCAACAATATTCAAGACTGTTAGGCGAACGGTCAGGCAAAAGAGGATGAAAGGCGGCAAAACATGGGCAACAACACAGCAGGTACCTCTGTAGTCAATGCCGTCCCCGCATCCGATAGCGCGGCAAAGCGCCTGACGGGCGACGAACGCCGTCGCGAGATCCTCGATGCCGTGCGCACCGTAAGCTCCGAGCTGGGCGTATCCCACCTATCGGTATCGGCCGTGACCAAGCGAGCCGGCTGCACGCGCTCGCTGTTCTACCACTACTTTGCCGATATGGACGCCGCCGTCACCGCTGTTATGGACGAGGCGATCGACGGCTTTATCTCCGAGCTCGAGCAGTGGAACGCCGACCGCACCGTCGGTGATATCGAGGGCGCGCTCGACACCGTCGCCCCGCTCTTTAAGCGCCTGGTCGCCAGCGGCCACGAGCTGCCGAGCACGCTCACTTCAAGCAGCGGCGCGCTCTACGGCGGCTTTTTGCACAACGTGGTTCAGCGCGTGGCGCAGTATATCTGCGACACCACCGTGGTGGACTTTGTCGCCCATCATGAGCTACGCATCGACCATGTCTACGAGACGTTCTACACCCTCATCATGGGGTTGTTGATGTATATCCGCACGCACCCCGATGTGCCCGACGAGACGGTCAAGGAAATCATCGCCTCGACGCTCCACATCGAGGGCTATAACGCCAAGTATCCGGAGCGCATGCCCCAGAACTGACGACATTTGGCCAAACTGCCCGCGATCAGAAAAGGGGCCGCGGGCGTGTGAAAGGAGAGCAGCATGCTGTTCGATGTTTGGGGTAGCGATACCCTTATCCACTGGGCCGGCTGGGCCATGGTCTTTATCGGCCTGATCGTGCTCAACGAGGTCGGCCGCCGCACCAAGCTGGGCGCGGCAATCATCTTTGGCGTGGCTCCGCTGGCCATGACCATCTACTGCGTCGCCATCGCCGTGGGCGTTTCGCAGGGTGCCGAGTGGGCGCTCACCAACCCCACCCATGTGTACCAGAACAGCTGGTTCCACTACGCCAAGGTATACGCGGCGCTGGCCGGTTGCTGGGGCTTCATTGCCATTAAGTACCAGTGGGGCAAGATCGGCAAGGCGCATTGGTTCCGCGCGTGGCCGTTTGTGATCGTCGCCATCAACATCATGATCGCCGTCGTGTCCGACTTCGAGAGCGCCTATCACTTCTTTGTCCTGGGCGAGTCCACCTGGGTCACCTCCGAAGGTGCCACGCAGCTGGCCGGCTGGAACAACGTGTTCAACGGCATCGCCGGTATCATCAACATCTTCTGCATGACCGGTTGGTGGAGCGTCTACGCCTCCGAGGACAAGACTGACATGCTGTGGCCCGATATGACCTGGGTCTACATCATCGCCTACGATATCTGGAACTTCTGCTACACCTACAACTGCCTGCCCACCCACTCCTGGTTCTGCGGCTTTGCGCTGCTGCTGGCGCCCACCGTCGCCGCCTTTATCTGGAACAAGGGCGGCTGGATCCAGAACCGTGCCTTTACGCTTGCTATTTGGTGCATGTTTGCCCAGGTGTTCCCGTACTTCCAGGAGGAGTCCATCTTTGTGACCCACTCCACGCTCGACCCCGGCGCCGCTACCGCGGTCTCGATCGCCGCACTGGTCGCCAACGTCGCCGCGATCATCTACATCGCCTACCGCGCCAAGAAGCTCGGCCGCAATCCCTACAAGCAGGATGTCTTTGAGGGCACCAGCGATTGGGAGAAGGCCACCGCTCGCCGCGCCAAGGTTGATTACGCTCACGCCGAGTAACATGCCCGGCGCAAACATCGCTTGAGCGCGAAGCGGCATAGCCGGCTCCGCGCAACCCAGCGCATTGCAGAGCCCCCGGAATGTGATTCGTTCGCGTTCCGGGGGCCTTTTGCTGCCGCGAGGATGCGGCCGAACGATGCGCTCGAGTTAAATCGGATCTTATATTTCGCACGCGCTTTATATGGCTCCATTTTTGGGTACAGTGTTGTCCCGATATTGAGCTTGGGGGATATATGAAAGATGAGACGATGGGCCAAGAGGATGCGGCCCAAGATGCAGAAGCGTGCGCCGAGGCCCTGGAGAGCCTAGACCAGATCGCGCTGACCGAGATTGCGTTTGACGATTCGAGCGTTGATGTGCGGGATGAGCCGGAAATCGAGGCGCAGCCCGATGATCAGGATGCAAAAGACGATGGCGCCGCGCCCACCGAAGACGAGGCGGGGCACGAGGAATCCGAATGCGAGGCCGACGACCAGCCCGAATCCGACACGAGCGAGGAAACCATCTTGCTCGGCAGCTTGCCGGCCGAAGATTCCCTGACCCGCGAGCTTCCCGGCCTGGGCTCCGCTCCTGCCGTGGACGAGACCATCGCCATGGGCGATATTCCCCTACCGTCCGTTCCTTCGGCACGCGAAGCCGAGGTTCGTCATCGCAAGATGTCGCCCAAGCGCCGCAACCTGATGGTTGCCGGCGTTGTGGCCGTCGCGCTCGTCGCCGGCGGCGCAGGCTACGCAGCCTGGAACGGATACCGGCAAGAGCAGGCTGCCATCACCGCCGCCAATGCCCACACGATGATGTCGGTGCAGATTGGCGTGCATGCCGCGGGCCTCGACTGTTCCGCCGGCTCCAAGATTCCCGTACAGGTGAGCGGTCAGGACGCTGATGGCTCCTCCGTGAGCGAAACGCTCTATGTTGACGAGCACGGCCGCGGCATCAAACTGCTGCCCGGCGATTACACGCTCTCCATCGCTGCCTCCCCCATCGCGGCCGACGGCACCATCTATACCGTCCCGACCACCAAGACGCAGGTCACCGTTAAGAGCGATGGACAGGATTTAAGTGCCCAGGCCACCTTTAAGCTCAAGGTGCCTTCGGCCGACACGGTGACTGACGACCAGATCGATGCCGCCGCCAAGTATGCCGAGGAGGGCGGTGCGAGCTCCGCCGCGGCTGCCAAAGTGCTCCAGCAGGCAGCAACCGCGCGGCGCGACGCCGCCGTCAATGCCGTGAGCGCGCAAAAGGCACAGGCGTCCCGTGATGCTGACGCTCGCCACAAGGCAACCGACCTCTACCAGCTCGATATTCCCGTCGAGTGGTACGGCAAGGTCGCAACTTGGCAAAACGGAAGCACGCTATGCATCTATCTGGGCGACGACGCCAATACGCCGCTCGTGACGCTCGTCGCGGTGCGCGAGGGCGAGAGCTTTACGCCCGATGAAGGCGATACGGTTTTGGGTGCGGCCAATCTAGGCAACGGTTATACCGTCTACGCCAGCGGCCCCGTCTATCCGTACGTGGTGCCCCAGACCATCAACGGACGGACGCAGAACCCCGTGTCAACCTACCCCATGGACACGGCCATTGAGCTTGTCGAGCTTACGACCGGCAACCGCTATACGTATAGCCAGATCAAGAACGACCTGGTTGGCAAAGACGGCAACGCAGACGCCGCGACCAAACTCGAGACCGACTACCTCGCCCAGATTCTCCTGCCGAGTATCAAAGCCCAGGACTAGCCTGGCGCAGCAAGGTGCTCCCCAACTGTGATGAAGGAGCCAGGAGGTCCTGACCCCACAGGTCCATAGATGATTAGGCAAGGAGCCACTTCCATGCGGGCATAACGTGTACCACACCGTGCTCGCATGGAATATCGGTCTGTTCATCCATGGTAACGATTGCCGACTCGCCAAGATCAAACTGGGCCATCGAGGCATCAAGCGCGGCAATTTCGCGCTCGCGCGTTTTCTCACTTGCCATATGCGCACTCACCTGAATCAGGCTATAAGCCCGCATGAGAAGCGCATCCCCAGCCACAAAGTCCACCTCATGGCTTTTGCTCTTCTCTTTGATTAGCAGGCGGCAGACCGAGCCGGTCCTCACCGCGGGAGTCCTTCTTCTTAGCGCATTGAACACAGCGGTCTCGAGCCTCTGGCCCTGGTCCAATGCCGATGCGGGAGAGAATGCTCCAAACATCGCAGGATCGACAGCGTAGACCTTAGACGCAGACCGCATGTTATTTGCCAGTGAACGCGTGAACTCCGGCACAGAAAATAACAGGTAGGCGTCCTCATAATACTCAAGTAAATCGCTGAGCGAATTACGACTGACGGGTATCTGTCTGCTCTTGAACTCGTTGTACACTTTGTTCACTGACAGCTCTCGTCCCGAAGATGCCATACACCGCGTCAAGAACAGCGATGCCAGGCGAGGGTTCTTGACGTCGTAACGTTCAACGACGTCCATGGCGACCGTTCGCGAAGCATATTCCTGTAGCAGCTGAATCGCGTCTGCAGGCGTCTGCTCAAGTGTCGCGATGAATCCCCCTCGTTCAAGATACCCGATCAGATGATGCCGAAGCAGCGCCGCATCGCTCGGAGAAAAGGTCGCATCTGGCTCGGGAACGCTCCCCGTCTTATATCGAACGTATTCCAAAAAGCTCAATGGAAAAAGCTCTCGCACAAGAGAACGACCCCTGAACTCGCTCTTAAGTTCTGAGGACAGCATCTTAGAAGAAGATCCCGTCACATAGACGGTCGCTTTCTCCGTATCGACTACACGCCGCAGAAACGCACCCCATTCGGGAATTTCCTGGATCTCGTCAAAGAAAATGTAAGCGCCCTCGGTTCGAGCAGCAGGATACAGCGCATAGAACGTGTCGAGCACGTCCGCCAGCAGCGATGGCTCATACGGGCGCAAGCGCTCATCCTCAAAATTGAAGTAAAGCATCCGGTCAAGCTCAACGCCCCGGCTCTGAAGCCGCCGCATCTCCTGATACAGGCGATACGTCTTTCCACAACGGCGGGCCCCCACAATCACATTTACGATGTTGTCGCGCTTTGGCTCCTGTGGGTTTCCTAGATCAAGGTCTCGCTCAAAGACCTGCGGAACCCCCTGCTGTTCAAAGTCCTTTATTTTCTGGGCGATCAAGTCGTTGAATGCCATGATTCTCCAATCTTGCTCTCTAGCTAATCAAAATTATACCGATTCTTGATTAGCTAGAGAGCAAGATTGTGTGTAGCTTGATTAACACTTAAGCAAGTTTTATCACCGTTATTGCTCCGAAGGATATCGAGTGGCTAAGAGGACAACCGAACTCGAATGCGACTCCCTGGACAGTCGATTTGGGACGGGACTTTTTTGACTACCCCGTCCCAGAAAATCATCGCCAAATTAGCTACTTGATGCAATTAGCGCCACGGATCGGCTTCGAACAGCGGCTCGCGCTCGGGGCGGCGATCGCTGTAGGGATCGTAGCCGTCATCGTCCTCGTTCTCGGCACGGATGTAGGGGTCGCGCGGCTTGGGCGCCGGTTTCGGCGCGGGCCTTGGTGCGGCGGGTGCGGCATCGGTCGCCGGCGCGCTTGTCTTGTTCTCGTCTTTCATCTGCATAGCTCCTTGCATCGCATCCGTTCAGCATCATCGATTGTCGCACGAAAAAGGGCGGCGGACCCAATCGGATCCGCCGCCCTTGGAGTTCGGCTCAAAAGGCAGATTTTAAGGCATGTCCCATAAATCTACTCAGCGTCGGGGACCTCGTAGGTGGCCGCCGGCGTGTTGTCGCACACGACGGTAAAGCCGCCGTCCTTGTCGGCATCGACCGTCACCTGATCGCCCTCGCGCACCGTGCCGTCGATGATAGCGGCGGCGATGGCATCCACGACCTCGCGCTGAACCAGACGCTTGAGCGGACGGGCGCCAAAGACCGGGTCCAGGCCGCCCACGGCGAGCATCTGCTTGGCCGCCGGGGTGATGGCAAGCGTCATGCGCTCCTTGGCCAGACGCGCGCGGACGTCGGCGAGCTGAATATCGACGATCTTTTCGATCTGCGCCATGCCAAGCGGATGGAACACCACGATATCGTCGATACGGTTGAGGAACTCGGGGCGGAAGGTCTGAGCCATGGCCGCGTCGACCTGATGACGCATCTCCTCCTCGTCCTTGCCCGAAAGCTCGGCGATAGCCTTAGAGCCCACGTTGCTCGTCATGATGATGATCGTGTTCTTGAAGGACACCTGGCGACCCTGACCGTCGGTCAGACGGCCGTCATCGAGCACCTGCAGCAGCACGTTGAAGACATCCGGATGGGCCTTCTCCATCTCGTCGAGCAAAATCACGGAGTAGGGCCTGCGGCGCACGGCCTCGGTAAGCTGGCCGCCCTCGTCGTAACCCACGTATCCCGGGGGCGCACCGATCAGACGCTGGACGCTGAACTTCTCCATGTACTCGGACATGTCGATACGCACGAGCGCGCGCTCGTCATCGAACAGGCACTCGGCCAGCGCCTTGGCGAGCTCGGTCTTGCCCACGCCGGTGGGGCCCAGGAAGAAGAAGCTGCCGATGGGCTTGTCCGGATCGGAGAGGCCCGCACGGCTGCGACGCACGGCCGCGGCCACAGCGGACACGGCCTCATCCTGGCCGATGACGCGCTTATGCAGCTCGCCCTCCAGACCCTTGAGCTTGTCGAGTTCGCCCTGCATCATCTTGGAGACGGGCACACCGGTCCAGGCGCTCACGACCTCGGCGATCTCATCGGAGGTCACCTGTTCGTTGAGGCCCTCGCCGTCCTGCTGCTTTTGCGCCTCGAGCGCGGCCTCGGAATCCTGAATCTGCTGCTGCAGGCCCGGAATCACGGAGTAGCGCAGCTCGGACGCACGGCCCAGGTCGCCGTTGCGCGTTGCGCGCTCCTCTTCGCTCCTGGCCTCGTCGAGCTGACCCTTGAGCTCCTGCACGTGGTCGATGGCGTTCTTCTGGTTGAGCCAGCCAGCCTTTTGCACGTTGAGCTTTTCTTGGACCTCGGCGATCTCTTGGCGCAGGGCCTCCAGACGCTCCTTGGAGGCGTCGTCGGTCTCCTTCATGAGCGCCTGCTCCTCGATCTGCAGCTGAGTGAGCTGACGCGTGGTGGCGTCAATCTCGACCGGCATGCTGTCGAGCTCCATGCGCAGGCGGCTTGCGGCCTCATCGACCAGGTCGATAGCCTTGTCGGGCAGGAAACGGTCGGCGATGTAGCGGTCGGAGAGGTCGGCGGCGGCCACGAGCGCGCTATCGGTGATATGCACGCCGTGGAAGATCTCGTACTTCTCCTTAAGGCCACGAAGGATCGAAATGGTGTCCTCGACGGTGGGCTCGGAGACCATCACGGTCTGGAAACGACGGGCGAGCGCCGCGTCCTTCTCGATGTACTTGCGGTATTCGTCAAGCGTAGTCGCGCCGATCGCGTGCAAGTCGCCACGGGCGAGCGCCGGCTTGAGGATGTTGCCGGCGTCCATGGAGCCCTCGGTGGCACCCGCGCCCACGATGGTGTGGAGCTCATCGATGAACAGGATGACCTTACCTTCGGACTTCTGCACCTCCTTGAGCACGGCCTTTAAGCGGTCCTCGAATTCACCGCGGTACTTGGCGCCGGCGACCAGCGCGCTCATGTCAAGCTCGACGAGGTCGCGGTCGCGCAGCGTGCTCGGCACGTCGCCGGCCACGATACGCTGGGCGATGCCCTCGACGATGGCCGTCTTGCCGACGCCCGGCTCACCGATGAGCACGGGGTTGTTCTTGGTGCGACGGGACAGGACCTGGATGGTGCGGCGAATCTCATCGGTACGGCCGATGACCGGGTCGAGCTTGCCGGCGCGGGCCAGATCGCAGATGTTGCGACCGTACTGCTCCAGTGCCTCAAACTGAGTCTTGTCCTCGGCAGACGTCACGCGGTCATCGCCACGCAGCTCCTCGTAGACTTGCTCGATGCGCTCCTTGGTGACGCCGGCGTCGCGCAGCACGCGGCCCGCCTCGCCCTTGTCCTCGGCAAGCGCCATCAGCAGATGCTCAGTCACCACAAAGCTGTCGCCCATCTTGGTGGCCTTCTTCTCGGCCTTTTCGATGACGCGGACGAGCTCGTTGGACAGGCCCATCTGCTGGCCCTCGCCCGAAACCTTGGGCGCGTGGTCGATGGCATCCTGTGTGGAGCGTGCGAGCTGAGCCGGGTCGGCACCGATGCGCTCGATGATCACGGAGATATTGCGCTCGCCGGCACCGAGCAGGGCAGACAGCAGATGAATCGGCTCCACCGCGCCGGCCTGCGCGTCAGCGGCCGTGCTCATGGCGGTCTGCAGCGCCTCGCGCGACGTCATTGCTAGCTTATCGATTCTCATGGAATCACCTCTCTTGGGGCGGCCGCCCTACGGGGCGGCTTCACGTTGTTCGAGAAGTATTGTTGCCAGCTTTGCGCGATCTTATACACAAATCTAAGTCTCTATATATAAGATTTTCTGAGTGATTGATGGATAGGGTACTGAGATGTCAGCCCGCCGCTGCCCAGGCGCACTACCATCTCGATCTGTAACATCTAGCAGCCATTTTTGGTCCTAGGTGTTACAAATCAAGATGAAATGCTCAGCGGCGCCCGTTTATCTAAATCTGTAACAACTACTCGGCAAATAGGGCCCTATCTGTTACAGATTGAGACAAACAGAAGACACCCGAATCGAAAATCTAAATCTGTAACACCAGGCCCACTTTTAGCGGCCAAGATGTTACAGATCGAGACAAACCGAGAACTACTACAAAGGGGACGGGTACCTTTGTGGTGGTTGCAGTCTCTATTTACTTGCCGAACCCGTGCTTCCCGATTCGCCGCTCCAGGGCATCTCATCCTCGAAGAGCCATATACGGGCAGACCCACTATCGCGTGCAGTCTGCGGGTCGGGCAAGCAGGTCTGTTCATAGGCATCTTGGATACACTGACCCATAAAATCGTTGAGCTCGGCCTGGTCGCCCTCCATGACATAGGCTGCATCGCCGGCCATGATGTAAATACCCGGACCCTCATTGCCCTCGTAACCCGGATCGTACGAGACATCACATAACTTTGCGCCGTTTGCAGTGTCCAGCTCGATGGAAGAGTGGCATCCGCCAACCATGTCGTTCGCTTTTGCCCGATAGGACGCATATCCGTACCAACGCTTAAATGTTTTGCCCTTGAGTAGCTCGGACGCCCTATCGATCAGGCTTGTATCCGTGGTATAGCGCATGGCCCCAAGCTGAATACTCGGATAATTGCTAATACCCAGCACAGCCGGCTGCTCATCAAAATCAACGGTAATGGTCTCGGGCTTGTCGTCGCCGGTCAGAAGTTCGACAGATTGAGCCACAGGCTTGACCAACGGCTCCGTCACCGCAGCAGGTAGAAATGCCATACCGACAGCGCCCGCGCCAACCACAGCGATCGCAAGCGCCAAGACAATCAATCCAATACGGGCAGAACGGCTCACGGCAAAACACCCCACAATGCAAACCTTCGCCACCTGCACTAATGATACCGCCAGCTAACACTATTACCAAAAGAAGCCGCGCGCTCCTCACCACCACAAAGGGGACAGGCACCTTTGTGGTGGTTTTCGACGCTAACGGTCGACCATCTCGCGCCATGAGATTAAACTTGAATTGTTCTCTGAACATATCCATTTCTGCCTATCCTCAACAGATCTTTGTCTCGAGGAGCGCATATGAAGCCGTCTCATTCCACCGGCCGCAACGTCATCGCCATTCTCGCCATACCCATCGTGATGCTCTTCCTTATCGTCATCACGCCCTTTTCTTTTGGTATCGCCTCGCCCTTCGATCTTTGCGGGATGATCGACGCCGGCTCGCGTGCCACCTCGCTCTCCTTTGTCTGCCGTGGCGTGTTCTACGAATATGCAATTCCCACCGGAAGTTGGCAGTCCAAGTTACCGTTGCTCGGCAAGGTCGACGGATGCTCCCCCTATTTCTGCCTTGAACCTCAGGCGCTAAACTATCTGATCGACGACCAGCCACTCGACTCCATCACCCTCGCCTACGACTACGCACCAAACACCGATGAGCGCCACATGAACCAAGTCCTCGACAAGCTGCTTGGACAGTGCGGGCTCACCGCGGAAGCCGGTCGAACCATCTATAGCAACCGGAAATTAAAGCGAACAGAACTCCGCCGTGTCGGAAAAATCAAAGGGCGAAACGGGGCCGCCTACTGGGATGCCTGGGCAACACGCGACAAGGGCGAATTCGGACACAGCACCTATATGGTCACTGTCTACACCAAAGACGGAATTAAGGACAATGTTGACGATTTCGCGTCATCCAAACTCGGCATCCCCAAAACAACCAAACCCGCCAGCCCGGATGAAATCCTGTAGGGACGCTCATTAGAATGTCGTTCAACGAGCACGGCAACATCGAGCTCGCCCCCCACCACCACAAAGGGGACAGGAGCCTTTGTGGTGATCTTCGGCCCCGGCGTTCACCATCTCAATCCATAACATCTAGCGGCCGTTTTTGGGTCCAGATGTTACGGATCGAGATGAATTGTTTAGCAGTGCCCGTTTATCTAGATCTGTAACAACTACTCGGCAAATAAGGGTCTACCTATTACAGAACGAGACAAACCGCGACCACCACAAAGGGGACAGGCACCTTTGTGGTGGTTTTCGACAAAAAGAAGCCGCCCCATTAACAGAGGCGGCATCAAGCAAGTCTATTTATTAGCGTCCCTCAAGACCCAACGAGAATGCAGAAATGTAGTCCGGGGCTTACCCCTTCCCGAACGCGACCCTCGCGAAGCGCGTGAGCACGAGGGAAAGGTGTGGCCGGGGCGTACAGCAGAGTTAATCGGCAGCGGCCTTGAACTTGTTGTAGTTGATCAGGCAGCCGGCCTTGACGATGGCACGCTCCTCTGCCGTCATATCGGCAATGTAGAGTTCAATCTGCTCGACCGTACCATCGGCGCGAACCACGTAAGCGACGATGTCCTTCAGGTCACCGTCGAGCGCGGCGCGGATACCCGGCACAAAGACGTAGTCGCCCACCTCAAAGCTGGGCTCGGCCTCCATCTGGAAGGGCACCATGCCCCAGTTCATCACGTTGGAGCGATAGCGCTTGGTGGCGTACTCGTGGACGATGTTGGCCAGACCGCCGATCACGCGCTGGCAGCTCGCGGCCTGCTCGCGGGCAGAACCATCACCGGGCTTCTTGGCATAGAGCATGGAGCCGTACTCGGTCGTTTTGGCATCGGCAGCGACACCCGCGCCGGCCAGTGCCTCAAAAACACCGGCAAGCTCGGCATCGAGCGCCGCCAGGTCGCCCGCGGCCTCGCCGGCCACGCGGCGCTTCTCCACGGCGTCGACTTCCTTGGAGCGGCCCACGTAGGCCGGATCGCGGCGGCTGAGCGTAAACTCGGCCAGGCCCAGCGGATTGGAGCGGAAGGAGCTCGTCTCGCCCGAGGGAATGAGCTCGTCGGTCGTGGTGACCGGGTCCATGATCTTGGAGCACACCTTGAGCAGGATGTCGTCGCCGAGAGGCTCCATCGCGGGCCATGGCTTGATGTTGGGGCCTTCGACCAGCTCGTCGGCAGGCTCCGCCTTGCCAAAGCCCCAGTACACGCGCTTTTTGTACGGTGCGTCGTCAAAGGTGTACTCGCAGGCCTCGTCCCAAGTCTCCTCGGGCAGGTCGGTCGCCGGCGTCAGGATGCCGCCGTTGGCCGCTGTCGCCGCAATGGAGCGGGCGTCCATCAGGGCCACGGCGCTCAGCTGGCCATTGCCCGGCTTGGAACCCTCGCGGTTGGGGAAGTTGCGCGTGGTGTGGCGGATGGACAGACCGTTGTTGGCAGGCGTGTCGCCGGCGCCGAAGCACGGGCCGCAGAATGCTGTGCGCACAATCGCGCCGGCCTCCATGAGGTCGTAGATGTAGCCGCGGCGTGTAAGCTCGAGCGCCACAGGCTGGCTCGTGGGATAGACCGACAGCGAGAACTCGCTGCAGCCGGTGTTGGCGCCCTTGAGCACGCGGGCAGCCTGGACCACGGAGTCGTAGTTGCCGCCCGAGCAGCCGGCGATAACGCCCTGCTGCACGTGCAGCTTGCCGTTGACGATCTTGTCGAGCAGACTAAAGTGCGTCTTGCCCTCGCCGATCTTGGCGGCCTCAAGCTCCACCTCGTGCAGGATGTCCTCGAGGTTCTCGTTGAGCTCGTCGATCTCAAAGCCGTTGGAAGGATGGAACGGCAGCGCGATCATGGGCTTGATACTCGACAGATCGACTTCGACGCAGCCGTCGTAGTAGGCAACATCGGCGGGCTTGAGCTCGCGGTAGTCCTCGCCGCGACCGTGCATGATCAAAAACGCGTGCGTGTCCTCGTCGGTGGCCCAGATGCTCGACAGGCAGGTGGTCTCGGTGGTCATGACGTCGACGCCGTTGCGGTAGTCGGTCGTCATGCTCGCGATACCGGGGCCCACGAACTCCATAACCTTGTTCTTAACGTAACCCTTGGCAAAGACGGCACGGATGATGGCGAGCGCCACGTCGTGCGGGCCAACGCCGGGGCGCGGGGCGCCCGTGAGGTAGATGGCAACGACGCCGGGATAGGCGACATCGTAGGTGTCGCGCAGCAGCTGCTTTGCCAGCTCGCCACCGCCCTCGCCCACGGCCATGGTGCCCAGAGCGCCGTAGCGGGTGTGCGAGTCGGAGCCCAGGATCATCTTGCCACAGCCGGCGAAATTCTCACGCATAAAGGAGTGGATGACGGCGATGTGCGGCGGGACGAAGATGCCGCCGTACTTCTTGGCAGCCGAGAGACCAAAGACGTGGTCGTCCTCGTTGATGGTGCCGCCCACGGCGCACAGCGAGTTGTGGCAGTTGGTGAGCACGTAGGGCAGCGGGAACTGCTCCATGCCCGAGGCGCGCGCCGTCTGGATGATGCCGACGAAGGTGATGTCGTGGCTCGCCATGGCGTCGAAGCGAATCTTGAGCGCCTCGGAGTCGCCGGACGTATTGTGTGCCTGGAGGATCGAATACGCGATGGTGCCGCGCTTGGCATCCTCGGGTGTCTGCGTAATACCGCGCTCGGCAGCCTCGGCCTCAGGCACAACCTCGCTGCCGTTACGCAGGTAGATGCCGTCCTCGTACAGCTTGACCATACTGTCTCCCACTCTGCCCAAAAGATTTGGGCGCATAGCATACATTCGTTCAATATCGTGCCATAGAACGGTTGCGAGTGGGTTACGAATCTACACGTTCACTTTATCTCGGTAAAGTAAAGGACGAGCCCAGTGTGGGTCGGAAGATTTGGCGCAAGGGTGTCCCTTTCGACTAGTCATTTAAGAACGTCCCCAATGACTACCCATAACAACGCCGATGTTTTAGCGCGGACAGACACTATGACCCAATCCGAGGGCACTAAAAAGATAGGAGCCCCCGCTCGTGACCGCGGGTCGGGGCTGCGACAATGATGTTGAAGTGCCATAGGCGCAGCCGCGCCGCAACGAGGTTGGGAGGCTCCCATGCCAAAGTATTCTACCGCGTTCGGGATGGACGTCCACCTGAGGTCGACCACCGTCTGCGCCCTCGACGCGGACACCGGCGAGGCCGTGACGAGGAGGTTCCCCGGCAACCCCTGGGGCGAGATCGCCGGGTGGATGGATGGGTTCCCCGGGCCGTCGCTCGCGGCCTACGAGAGCGGCTACCTCGGCTTCGCCCCGCAAAGGGAGCTCGCCGGGCTCGGCGTCGAGTGCGTCGTCGCCGCGGTCTCGAAGATCCCCAGGTCGGCCGCCGACTCGGCCTCCAAGAACGACAGGAACGACGCCGCCAGGATGGCCAAGGCGATACTCGCCCACGACATCTCCCCCGTATGGGTCCCCTCCCCCGAGGTCGAAGGCATCAGGGACCTCGCCGGCGCCTACGACGGGGCGACCGCGCGCCTGGCGACCGCCAAGCAGCGGCTGCTCGCCTTCCTCGCAAAGCGGGGGTTCGTCTACGGCGGCACCACGCCCGCCGGCAACCCGAGGAAGTACTGGACCTACGACTTCCTGAGATGGCTCGACAAGGTCAGGCCGGAGGACGACGGCGGGGTTCGGACGCTCGCCGCCCTGAGGAACGAGGTCGAGGCCGCGGCGGAGGCCCGGGCGGACCTGCTCTCCGAGTACAGGGCCGCCGTGGATGCCAGCCCGATCGCCGCGGAGGTGGCCGCCCTCCAGTCGATCAAGGGCTGCGCCTTCGCGCTGGCCGCAGCCTTCTCGGCCGAGGTCGGCGACTTCACGAGGTTCCGTTCCGGAAGGCAGGTCACGGCCTATTTCGGCCTCGCGCCGAGTCAGAGGTCGAGTGGCGACTCCGTGCGGCTCGGAGGCATCAGCGGTGCGGGCAACGCGCTCGTGAGGAAGCTGGCCGTTGAGGGTTCATGGTGCTACGCCGCGGCACGGCACCAGCCGAAGCTCATGCCAAGGGACACGGGCGTGCCCCTCGAGATAAGGATGCACGGGAGGAAGGGGTCCGATCGGCTCCTGCGGCGGCGCGAGGAGATGCTCGCCCGCGGCATGCCCGCGGCGAAGGCCAACGCGGCCACCGCGGCCGAGCTCGTGAGGTGGCTCTGGGCCCTCGGCATGATGTGCCGGGAGGGCGCGGAATAGACATAGCCCCCGTCCCGGCGAGCCGGGCGGCCTTCGGGGATACCCCCTATTTCGCTGTGCGCGCGGAGCCCTCCGCATGCGCCTCGACAGACTTGGGGAACCCCGCCGAAGGAATGGAGTGCGGGCCGACAGAACGGTATCCGCGGATATGAGACTGAGCCGAAGGCGTCGATGACATGCCGGGGGCGGACCGGGACGGGTTAACGGCAGGCCCCGCCGACCGATTGCAAGCGGTCGGCGGGGCCATTGTGGCTCTTGACAGCGGATTGGGTCATATGAGCGAAAGCCCGCCAGAGCGAGCAAGGCAACGCCGCAGGTAGAGGACGGACAGCGAGCGACGTCTAGAGCGAACAAGCTGGCATGAAAAAGGCAAGGCATAGACCTTCTGGTCATGCCTTGCCTTTTGAATGACAAATTGTCGCTCTGGGCGGCGCGCAGCGTCGAGCATTGCGAGCTCGGTATACCTTACCTGCTCCCGCCCGCCACGGCAAGTGGGGCGGACCCATCGGATGGATTCGCCCCACTCGTCCATATCGCTAGCGGCGCCTGCGGTACAGGACCGCGCCGCCCGCTGCGGCCAGCGCGCCGATGCCGGCCATGGCGCCGAGCGCCTCGACCGGCAGGCTGCGGTCGCCGGTGTCGGGCATGCCGCCCTTGGAGCCGTCGCCGTTGGAGCCGCTGCCGGAGCCGTTATCTGAACCGCCGTCTGAGCCGCCGCCCGGCGTGCCGGGGTTCTCGGGGGTGCCGGGGGTCCCGGGATTCTCGGCGTAGCTGTTGGTGAAGACCGGCGGAATGTTGGCGTCGCCCTCGTAGGAGACCTTCGCCGACAGATAGCCCGTCTTGGTGCCGTCTGCCGCCTCGTCGCCCACCGTGACGACGATCTTGTGCACCGCCTTGTCGTAGGTCACGTGCGCCTGGCCGTCGTCGACCTCGCTCACCGTGAAGGTGTAGGTGCCGGCCTGCTTGAACGTCAGCGCATCGAACGTGACGCTGCCGTCCGCGGCGTTCCTGGCGGTCGACATGACCTTGCCGTCCCGGCTCTTGAGCTCAAAGCCAAACTGGCCCGCCTTGAGCTCGGCGCCCTTGAGCACCTTGGCGGCGCCCAGCTTGAGGGTGACGGGTGCGGCCTCGTAGCCGTTGGTGAACGTCACCGAGTCGCCGCCCGTGGGATTGCCCTCGGCATCCGCCAGCTCGTGCCTGACGGTGAGCTTACCGTTTCCGGCATCGGCAACCGTCGTGCGCACGCGGTACGTCGCCCTGTCGTATGTCACGCCGCCCGCCGTGCCGGCGACCTCGCGCAGCTCATAGCTGTGCGTGCCGGGCGCGGTGTAGGCGACGGGGCCGAGCGCGACCGTGCCGTCGGCGGCGTTCTTGCCCGTTGCCGCGACGCTCTCACTGCCGTCGGCGGCAATCTCGACCAACTGGAACTCGAACTCGCCCTCGGCCAGGTCACGGCCCTTGAGCTTCTTGCTCACCTTGATCTGGTCGGTGACGGAGCTCGGCGTCGGGTTCACGACGTAGGTGTTGGTGAACTCGAACGCGCCCTTGCCCTCGGGCGTGCCCTCTGCGGGCAGGACCTCCGCGGCTAGCGTGCCCGCGGCGGTATCCTCGACCACCCTGACCGTGAAGGTCCTGGTCGCCGTCGCGTCGTTGACCACGCCGTCGACCGAACCGGACTCGCTCACCCGGTAGGCGAACGTCTTGGTGCGCAGGCCGTCGCCGTCGATCTCGACGTCGTCGAGGTCGCTCGGCTGCCTGAACGTGACGCTGCCCAGCTCGACGTTGCCGGCGGCGTCGTTGGTCGCCTCGGTCACCGTCTTGCCGGAAGCGTCGACCGGTGCGGGCGCGCCGTCCAGCGGCTCGATCTTAAAGGTGTACTTGCCCGCGATGTCGGCCTGCGTCAGGCCAAGGCCGGCCTGGCCGAGCGCCAACGTCTTGGTGCCCGCAAGGTCGACCGTCGCCTCGCCGGCACCATAGGCATTCACGAACGACAGCGTGCCGCCGGAGCCCTCGGGATAGACCACGGCCACATCCAGCCCGCCCTTGCCGTTATCGGTCACCTTGACCGTGATGTCGAAGCTCGAGGCGGCCGCCGTCACGCCCGCGGGCAGCCGGTCCGTACCGTCCTCGGATACGGTATAGGGAATGACCCATGAGCCGTCGGCGGCCCTGGTGGCGATGCCGCCCGCCACCATCCGCTCGAGAGCGTCGGTGGTGTAGGCAATGGGCGAGAACGCAAGTCCCGCGGCCTCGCCGTCGCCGGAAGCCCGGTTGGTCGCGGTCGCGACCACGTTACCCTGGGCATCGCGGACGGAGAACGAGAACTCGCCCGCCGCCGCGGCGCGGCCCGTCAGCGTCTTGGTGGCATTAATTGCCACGTTGCCCTCGCCGCCGAGCACGCCGGTGGCCTCGTAGGAGTTCTCGAACGCGACCGTCACGGGCGCAGGCGTCGCCGTGACGTCATCTGCCGTGGAGACCTCGCTGCGGGCGACCTCGACACCGTCCTTGGCAACTGTGGTCGTGACCGTGAGCTTGCCCGTCGCGGCATCGTAGGCGGGCGCGATGGTCACCGTGCGCGGCGCGGTGTCGTTGGCGTAGCCCTCGCCGCCGAGCTTGGTCTCGGTGACGGTGAAGCTGTAGGTCTTGCCCGCATCGGCGTCGGTGAACTTCACGTCGCTGCCCGCGGCGCCGCCGATGAGGTCGACCAGGTCGGCCTCTCCGTCATCGGCCGCGGCCACGGCGTAGGCGTCCTTGTCGGTCTTGAGGCCGAGCTTGGCGGCCGTCTCGGCGTCCGCGGTCACGGTGAAGGCGAACTGCCCCGCCTCCATGGCACGGCCGGAGAGCGTCTTGGACAGGCGCACGCCCGCGCGGGCCGAGTAGTCGACCTTGGCCGTGGAGGTGTTGGTCACGGTGAAGCCGCCCGCCGCGTCGCCGGCGACCTTCGAGCTGTAGCCCTCGACGGCGTCCTCGGCCACGGTGTAGGAGACCTCGGAGCCGGACTTGGAGTACTTGGGCAGGCCCTCGAAGGAGCCCCTCCAGCTATTGGACTCGGTGAGGTCGATCGACTTGCCGGTGTCCTTTCCGTCGGCGAGCAGGCGCACGGTGGCCTTGGAGGCCGCCGGGCCGACCCACTTC
The DNA here is from genome assembly GCA_048250755.1 of Collinsella sp. Taxonomy (GTDB): domain Bacteria; phylum Actinomycetota; class Coriobacteriia; order Coriobacteriales; family Coriobacteriaceae; genus Collinsella. The sequence goes on along the minus strand of DBEZMF010000033.1, from coordinate 3,368 downwards.
TTCTCGACGGGCACCGAGACCTTGGCCGTGGAGGTGTTGGTCACGGTGAAGCCGCCCGCCGCGTCGCCGGCGACCTTCGAGCTGTAGCCCTCGACGGCGTCCTCGGCCACGGTGTAGGAGACCTCGGAGCCGGAAGCATCACGCTGCGGCAGGTTGGAGAAGACACCCTCCCAGCCGTCAGACTCGCTCAGGGTGATCGAATCGATGACGGTATCGCCGTTCTTGAGATTTACTTTGACCTTATTAGGATGGGGGATCTTAGGGTTCTCCCAGACCTTTTTGACTGGAATGTTGATGTTCTCGGACTTGCCGATGACGACACCGCCGTTGGCGCCGATGCCGCCTCCCAACGGCGCCGTATTGCCAGAGATCGTCAGCGACGTCTGGCCGCCGCCGAGGTTATACACATCCTCGCTCATTACAGATTTAAGCGCGACGTTCGGCGTGGCGTCGGTAAAGGACAGGGGCTCGCCGTTGTCACCATCGGGCGTAAATCGCGGGATTTTGGGGTTTGTTGCCGCAGTGGTGCCCTCGGGGTTAAACAGTCCGCCGTCTCTGTACCAGCTGACCTTTCCACCGCCCGGAGCGCGGTTGGCCAAGGTCAGTTTGTATTTGGCGTCTTTGGCGCCGGTGAAGACGAAGTCGTCTCCCGCCTCGTCAGCCGTGTTCTTGGCGATCAGGCCGCCGTCCTGGACGTAGACCTTGGCATCTCCGGTCGGGCAGAACCACATGCCGCCGCCTTGCTTAACCGCATGGTTATCAACAACGAGAGCGTTTTCGATGCGGAGCGTGCTATAGCCAAGATACTCGTTGCCTTCGCTGTACACGCCGCCGCCCATGCTCCAAGCGGTATTGCCCTCGATCTTGCCCGCGCTGAGCGTGACGTCATTCGAATAGGTATAGACGCCTCCGCCGGCGGAAGCGGAGTTGCCGGATATGGATCCGCCCTGCATGGTGAAAGCGGTATTCCCGTTTTCGCTACCCTGACAGCCGGGGTCGACCACACACACTCCGCCGCCTTTGCCGTTGCCAGACGCAACGTTGTTCTTAATCTCTCCACCCGTCATGGTGAACTCGGCGTTGCCCTCAATATGAACTGCTCCGGAAGGATCGTAGGCCGCCTCCAGCCTACTGCTCCTGTTGCCGGAAATCTGACCACCAGTCATCGTGAACTTGGCTCTTTGGTTTTCGCCGTTACCCTGGCCATACGCAAGCACCGCGCTACCTCGATAACCGTTGTTGCCCTCGATGCTGCCTCCGCTCATGTCAAAGCGAGCGTCGCCCCACAAAATGACGCCAGAAGATGTAAGCCAATAGCAATTGGTGGCCCCGGTAACGACTCCGTTGTTACGGATAACGCCACCCCTCATAACTACATGAGCGCCGCTGGACGCGCGAACGGCACCGCAATACGAATGGCGCAGCTCGCACTGCTCGATAACGCCGCCCTTCATGGTAAGCGAGGCCTTGTCTCCCGACACGTCAACGGCACCCGCGTTATCACTGCTCGTGGTACCGTCGTACACAACGGCCTCGTCAGAGAGTACAACCGCTCCCTTGCTAGAAATAATGGCGCCCTTGTTGTAGCGACCCCTCAGGGACACTTTCCCCGACAGCTCGAGGGATGCCCTCTCGGCAACATTGACCAGTGCGGAGACGCCGCTTTTCTTTGCCAAGATGGTATAGGGCTTATCCGACCTGATCTTAATCATCTTCCCGGCAGGAACCGTGAGCGTGGAGCCGAGCTTCACGTGCTTTTTCAGGGTGATGATGGTTTCCTCGCCAACGGGGGCCTCGTTGACCAGCTGCTGAAGGGTCTTGGTGCTGTCATCGCTCACGGTATCGCCGACGCCGTCATCGATGGACTCGCGCGTGTAGACGATATCGATGCCAGAGCTCGGGAGGTTCCCCGAGCTGGTGATGTCGTCCATGCTGTTTTCGATTGTGATCTTTTGAACCGTGCTGTCGTCAAACATACCCTTGGGTATGTTTGTAAGACCGCGCCCAATCGTTACGTCTCTCACGCCATCTACGCCCGAGAAGGCTGCTTTGCCGACGGAAGTTACGGAATCCGGAATGGAGAGCTGTTCCGGTAACGTACCGCCAAAAAAGGCGTAGTTGCCAATTTTCTCGAGCGTCTCGGGGAGCTGGACGGCAACGTTGCTCCAGATAAAGGCCCAGTCGCCAATGCTCTTCAGGCTGTCGCAGAGCCCCACGATCTTAACCGGCGTGTAGCAAAACGCATAGCCCGGAACGCTCTGAAGCGAGGACAGGTCCACGGACGCCCGCAGATTTCCGCACTCGCGAAAAGCCGCGCTGCCCATCTTTGTCACTTTGCTCAGGTCGGGCACGCTCACCAGGCTGGCACACCCCTGGAAAGCAGAGGATCCGATGCTCTTCAATGTGCCTGGGAAATCGACCCCAGTCAAACTCGAGCAATTCCGAAACGCCCCATCCCCGATGGACTCGATTTCGCTCAGCGCGGTGACGGACGTGAGAGAGGTGCATCCGTCAAACATGTGCGAGGGGATCTTGGTAACCGAAGCGGGCAACGACACGCTTGTCAGAAACGTGCAGTCTTCGAACACGCCCGTTATGGTGTCGGAGAAGGCGACATCTTTTGGAAACTCGATGCCCGTGAGGGCCGTAGCCCCCTCGAAGGCGCCCGAGCCAGAAATCATTTTGAGGGTAGAGGGGAGATCGATCTCCGAAAGGCTGCTGCAGCCATAGACCATCATGTTGGCGCTAATCTCCTCGACGCCCTCATCGAAATAGAGCTTTTCGAGCGAGCCGGCGTTTTGCAGTGAGCAGCCGAAGTTCTTGATGGAGCCAGGGATATGGAGCTCCTTGACCTTTGCGAACCTCCGGAAATTCCCTCCGTACATTTTTTCGAGCGTGTCGGGAAGCGTCAGCTGCTCAACGTTCTTGGCCACGATACCAGACGAAAAATAAAGTTTGGTGACTTTGTAGGTCTGGCCACCATGCTCGATGGAGCTGGGCACACTCACCGCGGTCACACTGTCGTCGGCAACAATACCTGTGATTTCCGCCGTGCCTTTATCCGTGGTCTCGCACGAATAGGTCACGCCGTCCTGGGTGATCTCAAACTCCTCCGCAGTATACGCAGCCCGCGATGCCGTGGCCGCATATGCGACACCGGCCGTCGCGCCGACGGATAAACATCCGAAGCCGAGAACCAGCGCAAGGCAGAGAGCAGCGACTCTCTGCCCCATTACAGTCTGAAATAGGCCATCGATAAATTTCGATGGCGAGCATTCGGCGCATTGCCTACGATACGGGCAAGCCCCGAGGGGCCGCCGATCGGGCGCCTCCGGATGGCCGTCTGCCCCTGCCCCGTAGAGGGCCCG
>DBEZMF010000032.1:0-45672 GCA_048250755.1 Collinsella sp. | reverse complement strand
GCGTCAACAAAAAACGCGGTTCGTTAGAACCGCGTAAGATAGTTGGAGCGGACAACGGGGCTCGAACCCGCGACCCCAACCTTGGCAAGGTTGTGCTCTACCAACTGAGCCATGTCCGCTTGCGGGTTATTAATTTACGCGAGTTGTCCAAAAGACGCAAGTACTTTTTTCAAAAAACTTGTCTGCCGCACGTTCTTAGTAGCCAAACGCGCTAAAGCGATTGGCTAGGCACACGATTCCAACGCTCCGCTAAACAGCTTCACCATCTGCACGCGCGTGCCGGCGCCGTCCGTACGACGAGCAACCTCCACGTTATCGACGAGCATACGCATAAGCTTGATACCACGGCCGCGTTCCTCAGATGCGACCGGCTCGCTCGTTTCATCGATAGAATAGCCGGCACCTCGATCAAGCACCTCAACCACAACGCGATCGCCATAGGCCTGAACCGTCAGGACGCACCCGATACCGCCCGCATGGTCATAGGCATTACCCAGCGCCTCCCCCGACGCCAATGCGACATCGTAGCGCTCGTCACGACGCAACGGAAGCGATTCAAGAAGTTCGGCGATGCGATGTCGATAGTATGGAAGATTCTCGATACCCTGACGGACCTCGACGCTCTTACTCCAGCGAGGCAGCTCCCCCACCGGAATGGCGGGAATAGACTCCCGTGCCGGCCCCGCGACATGAAGGATATCGACAAGACGAGCAATCTCCAAAAAACGAACAACTTCACCTGATGCATTGACGAGCGAAAGCAGGCCTTCTCGCCTCATGAGCTCACGAGCGCGCGTAAGCAGGAATGCCAAGCCCGTCGAATCGATAAAGCTAACAGCCTGACAGTTGATGACGACACGACGCACGCCGCGGCCAATCAAAGCATCCAACCGCCGACGCAGCGCAGGCACCGTGGCGATGTCGATATCGCCTGGTGGCGTCAAAACCGCTATGTCATTCCACTCATTCATACGACCATGGTTCCCCAAAAGAGCTTGTTCGATGCATGCGTTTCCGCAACCGTGCGGATTCGACGCGCCCAGCGTCGCTGTTTAGGACCGGCCCCGCAAAAACTCAAGGGACACCAATGCAATGTCATCGTCCAGCGCCGATTCGGTAAATCGGTCGAGCTCGCCCAAGACCTTGCCGCAGATTCCCGATACGCCCTCACCCGAGACAGAGAGCAGAAGGTCACGAAGGCGCTGCTCGCCAAAGAACGCTCCGGTGCGGTCGCGGGCCTCAATCGTTCCATCCGTATACATGAAGAGCATGTCGCCAGGAGCGAACGTAAACACGCCTGTCTCGTACACCATGCTCTCAAAGGCACCGATTACACCCGATTGACATCCAAGTAGCTCGACCTCTCCCCCACGTGCCTCGCCGCCACCCAGCGGCATCGACTCTGGCCTAATGACCATGGTCGGAGGATGGCCCGCCGAACAATACGTTGCGCGTCCGGCCTTAAGGTCAATCTTGGCGATAAAGGCCGTCACGAACGTCTCGACCCTCGAAAAGCCCATGAGCATGCTGTTAAGGGAGCGTGCCATGCGGGCCGGTCCAGCGCCCTCCCAAGCATATGCCGTCAGGGCCGTCTTGACGAGCGCGGACATCGATGCGGCCTCAATACCTTTGCCAGACACATCACCCAGAATCATGACGGCGCAGTCGTCGGGAAGACGGATGAGCGTATAGAAATCGCCGCCGACCAACGCCGAGTTCGTGGCCGACAGGTACACCGAATCGGTTGCGATACCCGGAACATCCCCCAGGGAATTTCTCATGCCAATCTGAAGGGTCTGAGCGATATGGCGCTCCTCGCGCTTTTGAGATTCGCCTTCGTAGATCAGTTCAAAGTCATGCGCCAAGTGCACCAAGTAGTCATATTCAAGGTCATCAATCGGCTCTTGGCTACCATCACGAAGCAGCAGCGCGCGCGTCGTCGGGCTCTTCGCAACAGAAGCAGGAACAATCGCGTCGTTACTGTGCTTGCCATCACCCTCAGAGCGCGGGCGCCCCGCCTCGATGCCGGAGTCGACGTAGAGACCTTGACAAGGCAGACCATGCGCCCTAAGCCAACCTCCCATAGGCATCGATTCGTCAACGCGAGTTATACGGACGTGTTTAAGGTCCTCGGCACTCGTACCGCCCAAAACAGATGCCTCAAAGCCATCAGGGCCAGCCCCCAGACGTGCCGCTGGCGCCGTCGTGGAAAAGAAAAGCTTCTCAGGGTCGTCCGGCAAGGCAACGCGACTGCCGCCTTCAAAATCTATGACGTAGGAATCCAGACTGGCATCATACTCAACAGGGCAAAAATGGCAGTTAAGCATATTGCAGATCTCGGACGATACCGCCTGGGTGGCCGCGGCGGAATCGTCTAGAAAGGTAAACAACTCATCACGCAAGACATTGAGCGAGCGGCCTAGCTCGGCCGTGCGACGGGAGCGAAGGCTCGATGCCATGCCGACCAGCTGGATAGACAGGTAATCGCAAATGACCTCGAGTACATTAACGTCATAGGCGAGCGGAGCCTGGGGGCGTTTCCAACCAACTTCCAGCACGCCAAGGATCTGCGTACCGTAAAAAACGGGAAGACAGATCTCGCTGCGGTACGGAGGCATATCCTGCATGCGCAACAGGTGCTTAGAACGATTGTCCAGGTCCATGAACATACCGGAGGCGGCCTTATCACCCTCAAGGTCCTGTTGAATCGACAAGCGACAGGCACGCGACTCACGAAGAACATACGTCGGAATGCCAGCGCCATACGGCAAAAACTCAGGCAGGTAGCTGTCGTACAGCTCCTTGGAAACACCGCGAAGTTTAAAACCGCCGCTCTCAGAAAAATAGATAGCGGCACCCGAAGCATCGAGCGTTCCTACAAGCTGGTTCAAAACGGTATCAAGTAGGCTGGGCAGCTCATCGGAGCCCACGGTACTCATAATGACCGAGAGCGTGCCAGAGAGGCGCTTGTTAGCCACTCTAAGCTCCGAAAGCGCACGCTTGAGCTGACGGTCGTGCGAATACTGTTCTTCGATGCTATGGAGCGCCACCAGGACACGTGGCGCGCGGCGCCCAAAGATGCGTGGAGGCGTTACGGAGCCCGCACGAACCAAGACGGGGATAAAGGAGCCGTCACTCAGCTTGAGCATCAGTTCGTTCTCGGAGCCATCAGTTTCAAATGGCAGACGATGTTCCGTCGCACGTTCAAAAGCGGACGAGTACAGGACGTCTTTAACATCTCCACCAATGACGTCGGCGCGTTCCTCGCACATCAAACCAAGTAAGCGATTATTCACATGCAGAATGGTTCCGTCGAGCTCGCAGATGATGACAGCATCGCTCGTGATCTCGACTAGTTGGGCAACGTCTGCCCACTCGTTGCGTTCAAGCGTTTCCATCGTGGACCCCACCGTCTATCGGTAACAAAAAAGCCTCCGAAGAGGCTTCTCAAATGCGATGGTGTCGGAGGCGGGACTTGAACCCGCATGACCAAAAAGCGGTCACTAGCACCTCAAGCTAGCGCGTCTGCCAATTCCGCCACTCCGACATGCTATGTTGTTGATTCGCGGTTCGTTTTGTTGAACCCGCGCGTTCAACGAGGAAGATAATAACCTATGATTCGAGAACTGTGCAAGCACTTTTTTCAAAAAAGTTTACGAATTTGTAAATGCGCAGGTAAACTGACCTGTTCGGGCCGGAATGAGGTTGCTTTCCAACGCGTCCTCGGGCATGCGGCATTATTTTGCTCCGCGCTTCGCGCTACAAAATAATGCCGCCCCCTGCGGAATGCGTTGGAAAGCAACCTCATTCCGGCCCTAGGAGTATGTACTCCGGACACAGTTCTCAAACATGTTCTGGGGCTGATATATATTTGGTGGCTCGGCTTTGCCGAGCCCTTATATGGGGAGGCCGGAGCCAAAGCTCCGGCCTCACTAACTTTCCTATTAGATTAAGTGAGCGATCGAGGAATCGCACTCCCCTCCTCTGCCGAGTTGCCGCAGGGCCCGCCCTGAAGTTATTTTTCAGAACACTCCGCAGGACGCAAGAAACCCCCGCCGCACGAAGTGCGCAGCGGGGGTTTCGTGCATGTCCGAGGACGTTCTGAAAAGTAACTTCAGGGCGGGCCCGGACGATAACAACCAGCTACAGGTCGATGTGCGATTCCTTGATCGGGAACGGCTCAGCGAAGTGGCACGCGCAGCAGTGACCCGGTGCGACTTCCTTAAACTCGGGAAGCTTCTCAGAGCAGATGCCCTGCGCGATCGGGCAGCGAGTGTGGAAACGGCAGCCGGTCGGCGGATCCAGCGGTGACGGCGGATCGCCGGCGAGGATGATGCGCTTACGGGTCTTCTGGATATCCGGATCGGGAACCGGCACGGCAGACAGCAGCGACTGCGTGTACGGATGGTGAGGCTCGCTATAGAGCGTCTTCCAGTCCGAAACCTCAACCATCTTACCCAGATACATAACGGCAACGCGATCGGAAATGTGCTGCACGACGGACAGGTCGTGAGCGATAAACAGATACGCGGTACCGAACTTGTCCTGCAGTTCCTTGAGCAGGTTCAGAACCTGGGCCTGAATGGACACATCCAGAGCGGAAACCGGCTCGTCGCAGATGATCAGCTTAGGCTTCAGCGCAAATGCACGGGCAATGCCGACACGCTGACGCTGACCGCCGGAGAACTCATGAGGATAGCGGTTAATGTGCTCGGGGTTCAGTCCGACAACGTCGAGAAGCTCGCGGACGCGCTCAATGCGCTCCTCCTTGGTGCCCACGCCGTGAATGGTCATGGGCTCGGAGACGATCTCGCCGATGGTCATGCGGGGATTCAGCGAAGCATAGGGATCCTGGAAGATAAACTGCATCTCGCGACGCATGTCCTTGATCTCATGCTTGCTCATCTCGGCAACGTCTTTGCCCTGGAAGAACACTTTGCCTGCCGTCGGCTTGGTCAGGCGCATGATGGTGCGGCCCGTGGTGGACTTACCGCAACCAGACTCGCCGACCAGGCCAAAGGTCTCGCCCGGATAAATCTCGAACGAAATGTCATTCACAGCAGAGACGACACGCTTGGAGAAACGCTTGGCGAACATGCCGGACTCTGCGGGGAACTCCTTGGAGAGGTGCTCGACCTTCAACAGTGGAGTGCGCTCGTTATTGTCTGCCATTTACGCCTCGCCTCCCTTCTTGGAATCCTTGCGCGTACGGGACGTCTCAGGAGCGTTCTTGAGGAACTCGGGGTCACCGGAATAGTGGCACGCAGAATAGTGACCGGACTCGGTGACAAAACGCTCGGGGCGCTGCTTGCGGCACTTATCCGTCGCATAGGGGCAGCGAGGAGAGAACACGCAGCCCTCGGGCAGGTTCATGAGCGAAGGCGGGTTGCCATGAATCGGCGTAAGCGGCTTCTTCTCATCGATGGCCTGCTCCGGGATGGAGCGGATAAGGCCCCAGGTGTAGGGGTGGCGGCTCTCGTAGAAGATTTCCTCAGCAGTACCGAACTCGACGGGACGGCCGGCGTACATAACCATGATCTTGTCGGCCATATCAGCGACAACGCCCAGGTCATGGGTGATCATGATGATGGCGTTGCCGTTCTTCTCCTGCATTTCCTGCATAAGCTCAATAATCTGAGCCTGAATGGTAACGTCCAGGGCAGTCGTGGGCTCGTCGGCAATCAAAATATCGGGATCGCAGGCAAGAGCCATGGCAATCATGACGCGCTGACGCATACCGCCAGAGAACTGGTGCGGATACTCATTGACGCGCTTCTCGGGCTCGGGAATACCAACGAGGTCCAAAAGCTCGGTGGCACGCTTGAGCGCCTCCTGCTTGGAGTAGCCGCGGTGCAGACGAAGACCCTCGCCCACCTGCTTGCCGATCTTATAGACCGGGTTCAAGGAGGTCATAGGATCCTGGAAGATCATCGCGATGTCGTTACCGCGAATGTGCTGCATCTCTTCCTCGGTCATCTCGAGGATAGAACGACCGCGATAGCGAACGTCGCCGCCCTCGATCTTTCCCGGAGGCATCGAGATAAGACCCATGATGGTCATGGCGGTCACGGACTTACCGGAGCCGGACTCACCGACGACGCCCAGGGTCTCGCCGCGATCGAGCGTGTAGGAGACACCGTCGACAGCGCGAACAACGCCATCCTCGGTGTGGAAATACATCTTAAGGTCATCGACCTCGAGCAGATGCTGGCCCTCGGGAACCGGCTGGTCCTTCAGGTCCACATAGTTCTTGTTCTTCTTCATCCTTATGCGTCCTTCATCTTGACGTCGAGGGCGTCGCGCAGACCGTCACCCAGCAGGGTGAAGGCGAGCACCGTCGAGAGAATTGCCAGACCGGGCATGATCATCATCCAGGGAGCAGTCAGAAGATACTGCTGACCGTCCTGAATCATGGAGCCCCACGAAGGCGTAGGCGGAATAACGCCCATGCCGAGGAAGGACAGAGCGGACTCGGTCAGAATGGCGCCACCAATGTTCATGGTCGCGTAGACCACGATGGAGGCGACGGAGTTCGGGAAAATGTGACGCACGACGATACGAGCATCAGATGCACCCATCGCGCGCGCAGCGTCAACATAATCGTTTTCCTTGACCGTCAAGATTGCAGAGCGGAAGACGCGCGCAATCGAAGGCCAGCCGAGAATGCCGATGGCAAAAAAGACGTTCTGAAGACCACGGCCGATAACGGCGATCATGGCGACAACGAAAAGCACGTACGGGAATGCCAGGAAGATATCCGCGCAGCGCATGATGATCGTATCCCAGATGCCGCCGTAGAAACCGGCTAGGGCACCCATGACCAGACCAATCACCGTGGAGATCGCAGTGGCCATAATACCGACGGAAAGCGAAACACGTGCACCGTAGATAACGCGGACGAGAATGTCACGACCAAGGGCGTCGGTGCCAAACGGGTGCTCTGCACACGGAGCCATCAGCGACGTCTGGGCCATGGTGGTTGAGTCGGAAGCCGTTGGCGAACCGAGCCAGGGCTTAGCCCACAGATCTGCGGTCAGGGCAACCACAACGACGATGATGATCCAGCAGACACCGATAACGGCGAGCTTGTTCTTACGAAGACGCTTAAAAGCGTCGCCCCACAGCGTGCGGGACTTGGCGGGAGCAGATGCGGCCTTGGTGGCGGTAGCCTGCTCCTGAGACTGAGGATCAGTTTCCTGCATGAGACGTACCTCCCTTAGGCCTTATCCGACGGACCGCCAAGGCGGATGCGCGGGTCGAGGAATGCATAGCTAATGTCGACGAGCAGGTTGATCACCATGACGACGACGACGATGAGCGTAACGCCGCCCATAACGATGGGCCAGTCACGCATGCTAATGGCGCGATAGACCTCATAGCCGATACCGGGCCAGTTGAAGACCGTCTCGGTCAGGATGGCGCCCGAAAGCATACCGCCAAAGTCGACACCAATATAGGTAACGACGGGGATGAGTGCATTCTTAAGCGCATGCTTGATGATGATCGCGCGATTGGAGAGACCCTTGGCTTTTGCCGTACGAATGTAATCCTGGTTCATGACGTCAAGCAGCTGCGAGCGCATAATGCGGGCAGCATAAGCGGTCGAAACCGAAGCCAGCGTAATGGTCGGAAGCACATAGTGCATCCAATCCTGATACTGAGAGCTGGCACCGCCGGCACCCGAGATCGGCATGGAGAATGCACCGCCCGTGGCGTCCTTGAGAATGACGCCAAAGAACAGTTGCAGCAACATACCGAGCCAGAAGGCCGGGACGGCAACGAGGATCGACGTGGTGAGCGTTACCAAAATATCCCAGAAGGAATAACGCTTTACCGCCGAAATGATACCCGCACCGATACCCATGATTGCCTCGAGCACGATGGCGCACGCGGCAAGTTTGACCGTATACGGATACTTCTGGGCAAAGATTTCCGTAACCGGCAGCTTGCGCTGATACGAATTGCCCAGATCGCCATGAAGCAGGCCGTTCATGTAATACAAGTAACGGTCCACGAGCGACGTTTGAACGGGGTCGCCGTTCTCGTCAAGGATCGCGTTGCCGTCCTCGTCCGACTGGACCAGGTGATAGCGGACGCGAAGCTGAAGCTCCACCTCGGGGGACAGAGCCTTGTCTCCACCGATCAGCTTGATCGGATCTCCCGGCACGATATTCTGGAGGGCGAACAGAATCAGCGTGACGCCCAAAAACACCGGGATGAACTGAAGCACACGTTTAACGATGTACTTACCCATACCACTCCCCTATCTAGGGATTAACCTAAATGGGATGCCGATCGCCAGACCGGCATCCCAAAATTACCATCAGCCAGTTTACCCCAGGTTAGGGAGAACTGTATGTTTCCCATGAGGTCTACGTAAATACTTGACCCTCACGGAAGCTGCAAACTCTTAGGCGAGCTCAGCGGTACCCAGATCGGCGTGCTTCTGCGGATCGACATAGAGGTGCTTGATGCGATCAGAGCCGGCGATGGTGTGCGTGTAGAACATCACCGGGATGACCGGGCAGTCGGCAGCGACCATTGCATCGGCCTCCTGCATCTTAGCGACGCGCTCTTCGTCGTCAACCGTGGTACGGGCCTCGTCGACCTTGGCGTCGAACTCGGGGTTGTTGTAACCAGAGCGGTTGTCGCCACCGAGGGAGTCGGAGTGGAACAGCGGATACAGGAAGTTGTCCATGATCGGGTAGTCGGCAATCCAACCCAGACGACCGAACTGATAGTTAAAGTTCTGATACTGCTCGAGCAGGGCAGACCACTCGGGGGTATCGGAGACAGCGGTAACGCCAACCTTGGCGAGGTCGCCGATGATGGACTCCATGATCTCCTTGTGGCCACCGTCCTGGTTGTAGGACAGAGTCACGTTAATGCCACGATCGCCGTTAGCGCCAGCGGGAGCAACCTTGTCGAGGTACTCGTTAGCCTTGTCGACGTCGTAGGCGCAGAACTCCCATGCGCCCTCCTTGTAGCCATCGATGCCCGGAGGAACAATGCCGTCGGCAGGGGTACGGGTACCCTTGAAGATGGTCTTGCAGATGGCCTCACGGTTGATGGCCAGGGAGATACCCCTGCGCAGGTCGGCGTTGTTGAACGGCTCGGCCGTGTTGTTGCAGGTCAGGTAGTAGGTGGAAGGCTCGGCGCCGAGCAGCATGCGCTCGCCGTCACCCATGGTGTAGCCGTCCTTGGACACGCCGCGATCCTTCTTGGCAGCGTCGATCTGAGCAACGGGAACGTCGCAGACATCGAGGTTACCGGCCTGGAACTCCTTGTAAGCGGTCTCCATGTCCTTGATGACCTGGAAGTGGATGCCATCGATCTTGGCCTTGTCGCCATAGTAATCGTCGAACTTCTTGAGGTTGATCTCCTGACCATCCTCCCACTTGCCGTCCATCATAAACGGGCCGTTACCGACCGGTGCAAGGTAGAAGCTCTTGACATCGGACTCGGCGCACTCGGGAACCGGGGCCAGAGCCGGGTGAGAGGCGACGAAGGGGAAGTCGGCGTAAGCGGAAGACAGCTTGACGACGAGGGTCTCATCGTCGGGGCAAGTAACACCGCTGAGCTCGGTAGCGTTACCGGCAAGCAGGTCGTCATAGCCCTCGACCATGGAAAGGTGATAGGAGACCTCGGAAGGGCCGTACTCGGTAGCGATGGCCGACTTGGTGTTGACCAGACGCTCCCAACCGAGCTTGAAGGACTTGGAGGTAACGTCGTCACCGTTGTGGAACTTGGCCTTCTTGATCTTGAAGGTAAACTCGGTGGCGTCGTCGTTGGCCTCAAAGGACTCGCAAGCCAGCGGAACGATCTCGCCCTTCTCGGCGTCATAAGAGGTCAGAGCGTCAAAGAGCTGGTACTCGACCTGAGTGCCCTGGTCCTCCTGGACATTGTAGGGGTCGATGCAGACCGGGTTGTTGATGTAGAAGTTCAGCGTCGAACCGGACTCAGAACCGGAAGCGTCGCCGCCCTTCTTGCCGCATGCGGCAAGAAAAGCCATGGAGCTCGCAGCGAGGGTGCCGCCAACAAAGGCGCGACGACCCATAACGGGCTGGTGGAACATAGAATCAGCCATGCCATCCTCCTTATGAGATAGGACAAAGAAATGTTCAGTCGGACATATGTCGAAACAATCCGATCCGAACCATCAAAACGCCGCCCGCTGCTATGGCTGGTTATGCACAACGGACCAACGTTTCGCAATACAGTAGCGCATTTTATGCACGATTTGGGGCTAATTCCGGTTAACGGTCGAGAATTTCTTTAGTTGGGCGAAGTATGTGGGGATATTTTGACTCTGTTACAAATATGTAAACAAAAAGGGTCCCGCACCTGCGAGACCCATTGCAAACGTATATACGCCGATGCTTAGTAGCCGACGATGCCCTGCGGGAAGAAGAACATGCACAGGACGACGCACACGGCAAACACGACAGCCATGATTACCGTCAGGCGATCGAGGTTCTGCTCCATGACGCCCGTGGCAGAGCTGGAGTTATACAGCGAGCTAGCGATCATATCCGAAACGCCGGTGCCCTTACCGGAATGCATCAGGACGAGAATCGTCAGCGCCACGGCAGAGACAGCCCAAACGACAAACAGAAGAATCTGGAACGGACCCATAGATAAGCTCCTTAATAGAACAGTTCAAACTCCAGTACTGTACCACAATCCCCCGCTCTCCCCTACCTGCCACTCAAGGACGGGGTGGAAATGGCAGAAATACCAAAAAAAGGGGGTTGTCCGGTTGTGGACAACCCCCTTACTAGAAAACGGTATTTGTTTTCTATTAGGCCTCGGTGGCGAGCACGCGACCCGTCATCTCGGCGGAAGGCTCCAGACCAGCCATGGTGAGCATAGTCGGGGCGATATCGGAAAGACGACCGTCCTCGATACCGGTGAGCTGTGCCTTCTCATCAACGATGATGAACGGCACGCGGTTGGTGGTGTGAGCCGTAAACGGATGCTTGGAACCGTCGGAAGCAACGTCAAACATGTGATCGGCGTTGCCGTGGTCGGCGGTAATCAGCGCAAAGCCGCCCTTGGCGAGAATCGCCGGGACAACCTTGGACAGGGCATCGTCAACAGCCTCGACGGCCTTAACGGCAGCGTCGAAGACACCGGTGTGACCAACCATGTCGCAGTTTGCGAAGTTCACGATGTAGAAATCAGCGCGATCCTCGTTGATGGCGGCGACGAGCTTCTCGGTAACCTCGGGAGCGCTCATCTCGGGCTGCAGATCGTAGGTAGCAACCTTGGGGGAAGCGACGAGTACGCGCTCCTCGCCCTCCTTGGGCTCCTCGATGCCACCGTTGAGGAAGAACGTCACGTGGGCGTATTTCTCGGTCTCAGCAGTGTGCAGCTGCTTCAGGCCATTGGCGGCGATAACGTCGGCCAGGACGTTCTCGGGGAACGTCTTGGGGAAGGCGACCTCGACGTCAAACGTCGGATCGTACTCGGTCATCGTCACAAAGTGCGAAAGCTTGATTTGCTCGCGCTCAAAGCCGTCGAACTCCTTGTCCGTGAACACGCGGGTCATCTGACGAGCGCGGTCGGGACGGAAGTTGAAGAAGATGGCCGCGTCGCCCTCGTGAATGCCCTCGTTGTGGGCAGCGAAGGGCTCGACGAACTCGTCGCCGCGCGGGTCCTTCTCGTAGTAGGCCTTGATACCGGCAACGGGGTCGGTATCAGCATCGGACGCGTTGACCATGACGTCGTAGGCGCGCTGGATGCGCTCCCAACGGTTGTCGCGGTCCATCGCCCAATAACGACCCGAGACGGTGGCAACGCGAGCGTCGCAACCGGTCTCCTCGGAAATCTTGGCCAGGAAGGCGCAGAACTCACTCATGTAACCGGCACCGGACTGCGGGTCGACGTCGCGGCCATCCATGAAGGCGTGGACGCGAACGGTCTTGACACCATGCTCGGCAGCCATCTTGACCAGAGCCTCGACGTGGTTCATGTGGGAGTGAACGCCGCCAGGGCTCATAAGGCCCATGAGGTGGAGAGTCTTGCCGTCAGCCTTGACATCGTCCATGGCCTTGACGAAAACCTCGTTCTTGGCGATGGAGCCGTCCTTGATGGCATTGTTGATGCGCGAAAGCTCCTGGAACACGATGCGACCGGCACCGATGTTGAGGTGACCCACCTCGGAGTTGCCCATCTGGCCGTCGGGAAGGCCCACGTCCTCGCCCGAAGCACCGAGCGTGGTGTGAGGATACTTCTCGTACAGGCCATCAAGGAAGGGCGTCTTAGCAGCGGCGACGGCGTTCTCGCCATCAGCCGGAGCCAGGCCGCAGCCGTCCATGATGATCAGGAGTGCAGGAAGATGACGCTGTGCCATATGTCCTACTCGCCTGCCTTGACGACCATAGAGGCGAAGTCGGCAGCCTTGAGCGAAGCGCCGCCCACGAGGGCGCCGTCAACGTCGGGCTTGGCGACGAGCTCGGCGATGTTTCCGGGCTTGGCGGAACCACCGTACAGAACACGGATACCGTCGGCGAGTTCCTCGCCGAACATCTCCTTGAGGGTCTCACGGATAGCGCCGCAGACCTCCTGAGCGTCCTCAGCGGTAGCGGTCTTGCCGGTGCCGATGGCCCAGATGGGCTCGTAGGCGACGACGACCTGCTTGGGGCAGGTGATCTCAAGACCAGCAAGGCCAGCCTTGACCTGGTTCACGACGTGCTCGACATAGGTGCCGGCCTCGCGGACCTCAAGGGACTCACCGCAGCAGAAAACGGGAACAAGACCGGCGGCAACGAGGGCCTTGGCCTTCTTGTTCTGATCCTCGTCGGTCTCGTGGAAGTAATCGCGACGCTCGGAGTGACCGATGATGCAGTAGGTGCAGCCAGCGGACTTGAGCATGTCGCAAGAGGACTCACCGGTGAAGGCACCCTTGGCCTCCCAGTACACGTTCTGCGCGCCGAGGGCGATGGGGGCAGCCTGAATACGGTCATGAACCGTGGTGATGTCGATGGTCGGAGGGCAGACGAGCACCTCGACGCCAGCCGGAACCTCGGGCAGAGCCTGAGCCAGCTCGTCGGCGAGCTTGGCGGCCTCGGCGACGTCGTTGTTCATCTTCCAGTTACCAGCGATAAGAAGGGTGCGATTAGGCATCGAGAAGCGCCTCCACTCCGGGCAGGGCCTTACCCTCGACGAGCTCCATGGAAGCGCCACCGCCGGTGGAGATCCAGCTCATCTTGTCGGCCAGGTTGAACTTGTTGACGGCTGCGACAGAGTCGCCACCACCGATGATCGAGGTGCAGTCGGCCTCGGCGACAGCCTCGGCGATAGCCTGGGTGCCGTGAGCGAAGTTATCGAACTCGAAGACGCCCATGGGGCCATTCCAGAACACGGTCTTGGCGCCCTTGACGGCCTCGGCGTAGAGCTCCTCGGTCTTAGGACCGATGTCCATGCCCTCACGATCGTCAGGGATAGCGTCGGAAGCGACGACCTCGGGAACAGCGTCCTCGCCAAAGTGATCGGCAACACGGTTGTCGATGGGGAGCAGGATCTTGACGCCCTTCTCCTCGGCCTTCTTGAGCATCTCGCCAGCGCGCTCGACCCAGTCCTCTTCCTTGAGGGACTGGCCGACGGTCAGGCCCTGAGCCAAGAAGAAGGTGTAGGCCATGCCGCCACCGATGATCAGGGTGTCAGCGGAGTCGATGAGGTGATCGAGAACGCCGATCTTGGAGGAAACCTTGGAACCGCCGACGATGGCGACGAAGGGGCGCTCGGGCTCGGCGAAGATGCCGGTCAGCGTGTCAACCTCCTTCTCGAGCAAGAAGCCGGCGACGGCAGGCAGGTAAGCGGCGGGGCCCACGACGGAACCCTGGGCGCGGTGAGCGGTGCCGAAGGCATCGAGAACGAAGACGTCACCATAGGAAGCGAGCTTCTTAGCGATCTCGGGATCGTTCTTCTTCTCACGCTTGTCAAAACGGACGTTCTCGAGAACGAGGACCTTACCCGGCTCGACGGCGGCGACAGCCTCAGCAGCCTTCTCGCCGTAGGTGTCGGCGACAAAGGCAACGTCGAGACCAGAGAGCTCAGCGAGCTTCTTGGCGACGGGCTCGAGGGACAGCTCGGGCTGGAAGCCGGTGCCCTCGGGACGGCCGAGGTGGCTCATGAGGATGACGCGAGCGTTGTGCTCAACGAGGTAGTTGATGGTGGGCAGGGCAGCCTTGATACGGGTGGTGTCGCCAACGACGCCATCCTTGATAGGCACGTTAAAGTCAACGCGGACGAGAACGCGCTTTCCGTCGACATCGATGTCGCGGACGGTCTTCTTGGTAAAGGCCATGTTTGCTTCTACCTTTCGTACGTGTCTGCCTCCCATTACGGCAGACGATTTCTTATAAAAAGGGCGCGACCCTAGGGTGTAAGCCCTATAAGGCCGCGCCCTTCTTTAGACGCTCAACGAGCTATTCGCTAAAAGCTAAATTAAGCAACGAACTTCTCGAAGTACTTGATGGTGCGGACCATCTGAGAGGTGTAGGAGTTCTCGTTGTCGTACCAAGAGGTGACCTGAACGAGGGTCTGGCCGTTGCCGAGGTCAGAGCACATGGTCTGAGTGGCGTCGAAGATGGAGCCGTGGGTCTCGCCGACGATGTCGCGGGAGACGATCTGGTCCTCGTTGTAGGCGAAGGTCTCGGGGATGGTCTCGGCGTAGGCCTTCATGGCAGCGTTGACCTCGTCGACGGTGACCTTCTTGTCAACGACGGCGTAGAGGTTGGTCAGCGAGCCGGTCGGCGTCGGGACGCGCTGGGCGGCACCGATGAGCTTGCCGTTGAGCTCGGGGAGAACCAGGCCGATGGCCTTAGCAGCGCCCGTGGTGTTCGGGACGATGTTCTCGGAGCAGGCGCGGGAGCGACGGAAGTTGCCCTTGCGCTGCGGGCCGTCGAGCGGCATCTGGTCGCCGGTGAAGGCGTGGATGGTGGTCATGATGCCGGACACGATGGGAGCGAAGTCGTTCAGACCCTTGGCCATCGGGGCGAGGCAGTTGGTGGTGCAGGAAGCAGCGGAGATGATGTTGTCCTCAGCGGTCAGCGTCTCATGGTTGACGTTGTACACGATGGTGGGCAGATCGCTGCCGGCCGGAGCGGAGATGACGACCTTCTTGGCGCCAGCGTTGATGTGGGCCTGAGCCTTAGCCTTGCTGGTGTAGAAGCCGGTGCACTCGAGAACGACGTCGACGTCAAGGTCGCCCCAAGGCAGGTTGTTAGCGTCGGCCTCCTTGTAGATCTTGATCTCCTTGCCGTCAACGGTGATGGAATCCTCGCCAGCAACGACCTCGTGATCGCGAGCGTAGTTGCCCTGCGTGGAGTCGTACTTCAGCAGGTAAGCGAGCATATCGGGAGAGGTGAGGTCGTTGATAGCGACGATCTCGGAGCCCTCATGACCGAACATCTGACGGAAAGCCAGACGACCGATGCGACCGAAGCCGTTAATAGCAACCTTTACTGCCATTGTGTCTCCTTTCGTAAGGCCCCCGCGAGCTACAGCGCCCGCCGTTGAGGCCCACAAACTAACCACTCGCCTAATATACCTTTTTTTTGACTTGAATTTCACGAGAATGCTCGAAATTGAAAATCAAATTTACGTTAAAACGTTTTAAATACTAAAATAGCAGCTAAATCCATATATAAGTCGTTACTTCAAACTACCTGTTTGCTTCAATGAGCTTTTCAAGCCGTAAAACACGATGGTAGAGGGCTGACTTCGACAAGGGAGGGTCAGCCATCTCCCCCAAATCACGCAGCGACAGATCGGGATAGCGCTCGCGCAGGTCGCAAAAGACCGCCAAGGCATCCGGAAGTGTGTCGCGCAAACCCCGCTGTTCGAGCTCATCGATCAACGCAAGCTGATGCTGGGCGGCACCCGCACTTCTGGTCTGGTTGGCGAGCTCGGCGTTCACGCGACGGTTTACGTCGTTCTTAACCAATTTGACCGCGCGCGCTTCCTCGATCTCGGCAACGCTGCGCTTGGCACCGACCAGCTTTAGGAGCTGCTCGATCTCCTCGGCGCTCTTAATGTACACGGCATATGACCCCCGCCGTGCATTAACACGAGCATGGACCCCAATCTGCTCCAACAGATCGCAAAGCCCCTTGGCATATTGCTCTCCCTGCACCGCGATCTCCAAATGAAAATCGCCGCGTGGATCGGCCACGAAGCCGCCCGCGATGAGCGCGCCGCGGATATAGGCAAGCCTGCAGCAGGGACGGGCAACGATATGCCGGGGCACGCCGGCGACAAGTCCTCCCCTGCGGTCGAGGATGCCCAGCAGCACCAGAGCCTTATCCAGGTCTGGCTGATCAGGCAAGGTGATGAGGTAGTTTCGAACCTTATGCAAGACAGATTTGCGGACGGTGAACTCCGTTTTGAGCTTAAGGATACGATGCGTCAGCGTGATCATCGTGCGCGCGACGGCTCCCGTCTCAGTCGCAACCGTCAAACGATACCGCCCAGAGCCGGTAAGCGAGAGCGTACCGCTCACGCGCGTGAGGGCGGCAAGCGTCGACAAGTCGCAGTATTCACATTCGGGTTCGCAGCGCGCAAGCTCGTCACGCACCTCGGCGGTAAACGACATGCAGGCCTATGCCTTCGTGTTGGCGCGCGACAGGTCGCGGTGGGAGATGCTCACATGATACTGAGCGCCTTCCAGGTAACGGGCCGTGGCCTCGGCAATGGCAACGCTGCGGTGCTGGCCGCCCGTGCAGCCGATGGCGATAGAAAGCTGCGGCTTACCCTCCGCGATATAGCCCGGCATCACCGTATCGAGCAGCTGTGTCCAAGCCTTCCAAAACTCCTGCGTCTTGGGATGGTCCAGAACAAAATCGGAGACCTTTTTATCGAGACCGGTCATCGTGCGCATCTCGGGATCGTAGAACGGATTAGGCAGGAAGCGGACGTCGATCATAATGTCCGCCTCGACGGGCATGCCGTGCTTAAAGCCAAACGAGAACACGTGGACGTCCATGAGCTGCTGGTCGGACAGCTCGGAAAATGCCATACGTAGCTTGTTGCGCAGCGCAGAGGTGCGCAGACGGCTCGTGTCGATAATCATATCGGCTCGGTCGCGCACGCCCTGAAGCTGAAGGCGCTCGCGCTGAATGGCATCGGCCGTAGTCTCCCCCGGCTTGGCAATGGGATGACGGCGTCGATTTTCGCTGTAGCGACGAATCAGCACCTCGTCAGAAGCCTCCAGGAACACGATGTCGCAGCTCATCTCGCGCTCTTCGAGCGCGGCGACCGCATCGAGCAACTCGTCAAACAGTCCCTGGCTACGCAAATCGCAGGTGACGGCGAGATGCCTGCCCACGCCCGTATTGATGCCGACGAGCTCGGCAAGCTGGGCGATGAGACGTGGAGGCAGGTTATCGATGCAAAAATAGCCCATGTCCTCGAACACGTGCATGGCCTGCGTGCGGCCCGATCCGGACATTCCGGTGATGATGACGATATCGGGGATGCGCTCCGAGCGCTCCGCCGCATCCATGGCATCTCCCTTTTGCATGTGCTGCCTCCCGAAAACAAGCGCGGGACCCAGCAACCCGGATCCCGCGCGGTCAATTGCCTATATTGAGTATACCGCCCCGAGCGGATACGAGGCCTGTCTTACGCCTCAAGCGCAGCCTTGAACCAACTCGTAATACTCGTGGGGTGCGTGATGGCGGTGCCGACGACAACGGCCCAGGCGCCAGCATCGATCGCGGCGCGAGCCTCCTCGGGCGTATGCACGCGGCCCTCGCAAATGATGGGAAGGCCGGGGAATTCCTCGGTCGCCTGACGCAGGAGCGGCAGGTCGGGGCCATCGGCCATGGTGCAGTCGATGGCGGCGACGCCGTGAGAAAGCGTGGTGGATACCAGGTCGAAGCCCATATCGACAGCACGACGAATATCCTCGATGGTGGCACAGTCGGCCATCAGGAGCACACCCTCCTCGTGCAGCGGGCGGAAGGTATCCTCGACCGTCTTGCCATCGGGGCGCGGACGATCGGTGGCGTCGATCGCCACGATATCGGCACCGGCAGCAACGCAGGCGCGAGCGTGACGCAGCGTCGGCGTGATGTAAACGCCCTCGTGCCCATCCTTCCACAGGCCGATGACGGGAACCTCACAGCGACCCTTAATGGCGGCAATGTCGGCAAGGCCCTGGCAGCGAATGGCGGCGGCGCCGCCGAGCTCGCAAGCGCGAGACATTTGAGCCATGGTCTCGGGCGTACGAAGCGGCTCGCCCATATACGCCTGAACGCTCACAACGAGTTTACCCTTCAGGGACTGGATCAAAGGATCAACGGTCATAAGGCTGCAACCTTTCTTAGAACAGCCTCCCGAGGCGTGTTGTCTCGGGAGGCTCCTACAGCAGATACTTTTACTTCAACGAGGCAAGAAGATGCTCAGCGGCACCGATGAGCGGAGCATCGCCCTCCAGAGAACCGATGAGGATCGGTGTGTTCTGAAGCGGATCGAGCGCCTGGCTGGCATAGCCCTCGTGCACCGAATCCTTCCACGTCTGCGAACGCCAATCGGGACCTTGGTGAATCACGCCGCCCGAAAGCACGATGACCTCAGGGTCCAGGATGTTAGCGAGCGAGCCCAAGCTGGCCCCCAGCGCAAAGCCGGCGTCATGGATGACCTCGGTCGCCTTTGCGTCGCCCGCACGGCACAGGTCGTTCACATCGCGACCGACCGAAGGACGGCTGGGGTCGACGCGGCCAAAACGCTCATCGTACATTCGACCAATGGAAGTGCCCGAAGCAACCGACTCCAGATGGCCGGAACGCCCGCAGGCGCAGGGAATGCCGGCGGCAGCCGAGCACTCGATGTGGCCCATATGGCCGGCAGCACCATGGAAGCCCTGCATCACGCGGCCGTTCTCGACATATGCGCCGCCGATGCCCGTACCGATGCCAAGACACAAGACGGAGAACTTGCCCTTGCCGACGCCCCAGTGGGCCTCGCCCAGAGCATGAGCCTGCACGTCGCCTACGACGGCAACGGGAAGACCGAGGTCCTCGCGCAGACGCGGCCCCAACTGAACGCCGGACCAGCCGGGCATGATCTCATTGGCATACGCGATGGCGCCCGTCTTGGGATCGACGACGCCGGCGGCACCGATACCGACGCCAAGGACCTCGACATCGGGATTCGCCTCGAGAGCAGCCTTGATGGACGCCTCGATACGCTGGAAGACGGCCTCGCCGCCCTCCTGGGCCTCGGTAGGAACCTCGGCCTCAAAAACGGGATGGGGCACACTACCGTCAGCCGGGTACTCCATGATGGCAGTCGCGATCTTAGTTCCGCCGATATCGACAGAGCAGACGTACTTGTTCTCCATGTCGCTCTCCTTAGGAGATAAAAAACAACTACAGGAAATGCGCCGTCAGGCTAGCCGTCACAGCGCGGAAAAGGTTTCCCGGGTGCCCGAGGTTGGGGTGAAAGCGGTCGGGCGTTGACCTAATGGGTCACGCTCGACCGCTTGAGCCCCAAGATCGGGTGCCCGGGGAAGCTTTACAGGAGACCGTTGTCCTGGAGGACCTTCTTAATCGCCTCGACGTTCTCGCCGGTCATGGCCTTCACCGGGCGCGGCATGGTCGGGCTGTCGAAGATACCCATGAGGTTCATAGCGGTCTTGAAGGCGCCGACGCCACCGGCATAGCCCTGGACGCCCGAGGTGACATCCCAGATGTGCGAAATCTCATTGAGGCGATCCTGCTCGGCCTTGACGGTAGCCCAGTCACCAGCCTGAGCGGCCTTCCACTGACGCACGTAGCCCTCGGGCTCAACGTTGGCGAGACCCGGGACGGAACCGTCGGCGCCACCGAGGTAGGCGCCGTCGACAACAACCTCGTGGCCGGTGAGAATGCTCATCGGATGGCCGTTCTTCTCGTTCTCCTGAACGAGGTAGCGGAACGAGATGTCATCACCCGAGGAATCCTTGACGCCGGCCAGAACGCCCTCGGCGCCGAGCTTGGCAAGGAGCTTCCAGGGGAGCTTGGTGTGAACGCAGACGGGAATGTCATAGGCAAAGATGGGCAGGTCGAGCTCCTCGTGCAGGATGCGGAAGTGCTCCTCGACCTCGGTCATGCCCTGCAGGGCATAGAACGGGCAGGTGGCGACGAGGGCATCGGCGCCCAGCTCCTGGGCGACCTTGCCGTGCTCGATCATGCGCTCGGTCTCGGTATCGATGATGCCGACCAGAACGGGAACGCGGTGGTCGACGATACGAACGGCCTCGGCGATAATCTGGCGACGGCGCTCGTCGGTGGAGAAGACGACCTCGCCCGATGATCCCAAGAAGAACAGGCCATCGACGCCGGCATCGATCATGCGGTTGATGCTGCGCTCAAAGGAGGCAACGTCAAGCTGGTGATCTTCGGTATCGGGAACAACGACGGGAGGGATAACGCCAGTGAATTTCTGAGTTGCCACAAGAATCTCCTTAGCTGTCTGGCGGGCGGCCCTATGCCACCCACTCTTGTTGGCAGTGTCCAGGCCGTCTAGGCCAAAGAACACGAGTAGAACGTTTGGTTAAAAAAGTCGACGACCTCATTTTCGAACGCATTGATGCGCTCGTGAGCGTATTTTGCATAGATGATATGCCTCCGGTCACACTCAAGACCGTTGAATACGGCAAACTGATCCTTGGGATCGCTCACGGTATCCATAAGCGATGTGCCCATGAGCACCGATCCGCGCACCCGAGACGACAACGCCTCAAGGCCGCCAGGAAGCGGATTGGCAACCGCCGTGCAGGCGAGGCCCCGCTCGTCCAGAGCAGAAACCGCCAGCGCGACTCCGCCGCCAAGACCCTCGCCCCATGCAAAGATGCGGTCGGGGTCCATGCCATCAAGATTGCGCGCGACCTTCGCCAACGCGCAGCCCCAACGGACGCGCCTGACAAATGCGGGCGAAGAAATCCCCCGCTGCAGGTCGTCCGCACCAGCAACATCGTCATCCAGCGCGAGAACGGCATACCCCATGGCGGCAAATCTCGTCATGTGATGCCAGCCGCGCACAGGCCGATCGATGTCGTGGAACATCAGGCACAGCGGCACGCGCTCAGATACTCGGGCACGACCGACAGGCTCGATCAAACGAGCGTGAATCGCATCGTCACCGAGCTCAAAGGAGACCTCCGAGTAACGGGCGCAGGGGTTAACAAAGTCAATCGCCGTTATGGCCAGGCCTTGAATCTCAAGATTCGAAGCGCATGTCTCTAAATCAGAAACATCTGCTTGGACATCACCGCGCCAGCCCCGATATTCTGCGAGCCTTGACGAAACCGTTCCAGGAATTCCCACGAGTCCGGGGACAATCAGCTCGTCAACATTGTTCTCGCACTTAGACATGAGCCTCCCCTCCCTTGCAGAAAAACGGAATGATCAGATCGTCAAAATCCTGAATCTCCTCGTGGCCAAAGCCTTCAAAGAACTCATGACGCTTTTCGCAGGTCAGGTTGTTATAGACCGCAAACTGCGTCGCTGGCGGACAGACGATATCGGCTGTGCCGGTGCCAAACAGCACGGGGCATTTGACCATAGGGGCAAAGTTCTTGGAATCGAAGTACGCCAGCTTGGCATAGGCTTCGTCAATACGAGTCGAGTCCTCGTCAAACCAGCGAGACCAATAGCGCAGGCCCTCGTAGGCAATGTCGTCGGCATCCAAATCCCAGACCAGGCGGAAATCTGACAGGAAGGGATAGAGGATGGCGGCGCGATTGATAAGCTCGCTGTTAAGCGCACAGGTAGCAATGCCCAGACCGCCGCCCTGCGACGCGCCGTTCACAAATACGCGGGAAAGATCGATGCCCTCGAGCTCGCGAACGATGCGGCACAGGATGCGAATATCTTGGTGCAAGCGGACATAGTAGAGGTTGGCCGGGTCGCCGTCGATACCGGCGACGATATGCCCAGCAACCGTCGTGCCTTCAAATCCACCAATATCCTCGGAGGGGCCACCCTGGCCAGGACAATCGAGAGCGATGAGTGCCATGCCCATGCCCGCAAACGACGCCTGCTCAAACCAGCTGCGGCTTGCACCCGGATAGCCGTGGAACTGTAGCACCAGCGGCACGGGCTCGTCCGAAACCGGCTTGAGATACTTGGCATGCAGGCGTGCACCACACATGCCGGTATACCAGAGGTCGAAAAACCGACAGGTCGCGGAATCCGCAACCGAAGCCGCCTCAATCGCATAGTCGAGCTCGACGGCGTCGGCCTCGGCCATGCGGTCCTTCCAAAAGAGATCGAAATCCGATGGACGGGGCATAGCGCCTCGATATTCACCAAATTGCTGTTGTAGCTCCTGAGCACTTGGCATGGCTCGTGAACCCAGCCTTTCGAAATCGCAACGGAGGTGCGCCCGGCAAGGGAACCGGGCGCACGGGAGGGAAAGCGAGGCTACTCGCCGAGCTTGGGATGCAGCAGCGACGGCGCAGCGCCGAGCAGCATCTTGGTGTAGGGGTCCTGGGGGTGCTGGAAGACCTGCTTGGCCTCGCCCTGCTCGACGATCTTGCCGCCATTCATAACGATGATGTCGTCAGAGATATAGCGGACCGTCTGGATGTCATGGCTGATGAACACCATGGCCAGGCCGAGCTCCTTCTTAAGGTCGGTCAGCAGGTTCAGAATCTGCGCGCGGACCGAAACGTCCAGAGCCGAGGTGGGCTCGTCGGCGATGATGGCATCGGGGTTCAGCGACAGAGCACGGGCAATTGCGACGCGCTGACGCTGGCCGCCCGAAAGCTGGCCGGGAAGAACCTCGGCAGCGGAGCTGGGCAGACCGGTGAGCTCCAAGAGTTCCTTGACGCGCTTCTCCTGCTCGGCCTCGGTACCCAGGTTGTGGACGCGCATGGGGTCGAGCAGCTGCTCGCGAACGACCATGCGGGGGTTGAGCGCCGTGGCCGGGTTCTGGAACACGACCGAGATGACGCGACCCATGTGGCGACGGTCCTCGGCGGTACGTTTGGTAACGTCCTTGCCCTTAAAGTAGACCTTGCCGCTCGTGGGGGCCTGCAGGCCGCACATGACGTTAGCGGTGGTGGACTTACCGCAACCGGACTCGCCGACGATGCCGATCGTCTGACCGGGCATGAGCTTAATCGTTACACCCTGGACGGCGTGAACCAGGTTGGGGTGCAGAATCGAGCCGGTACGGGTCCTAAAGGTGACGTGGACGTCATCAAGGAAGATGATCGGCTCGACGCCGTTTACTGCGGTCTCGCTCATCTACATCACCTCCGCGTGAGGGGTCAAACCATTTGCCTTGAGCACCTCGTCGGGGAGCTCGGAATAGAAGTGCTCGGTGCCGGGCACGCGCTTGAAGACCGGACGGGTGTCCAGGCCAATACGCGGGTGGCTCGAGCGGGGCGCGAAGCGATCGCCCTTGGGGAAATCGCGCGGGCTCGGAACGGCGCCGGGCACCTGGTGCAGGCGGCCCGAACCGCTCTCGATGGACAGAACGGAACCCAGAAGACCGCGGGTGTACTCGTGGATCGGGTTAGTGAGCAGCTCCTTGGTGGGCGCCTGCTCGATAACCTGGCCAGCGTACATAACCGTGATGTTATGGGCGACCTCGGCGACCAGAGCCAGGTCATGCGAAACGAAGATCATGGCAAAGCCGAGCTTGGCCTGAAGATCGTTGAGCAGCTTGATGACCTGCTTCTGGACGGTAACGTCCAGAGCGGTCGTGGGCTCGTCGCAGATGACCAGCTTGGGGTCGCGGGTAAGGGCCATAGCGATCAGGACACGCTGACGCTGGCCGCCGGAAAGCTCGTGCGGATAGCTCTCGAGCGTGCGCTTGGGATCGAGGCCGACGAGCTCCAGGAGCTCCTCGGCGCTGCGGGTTCCGCCGCGCTTGGTGAGCTGCTTCATCTGGGCAGAGATGAGCATGGAGGGGTTGAGCGAGGACAGGGCATCCTGATAGACCATAGCGATATCGGTACCACGCAGGCCGAACCACTCCTTCTTGCTCATCTTGAGCAGGTCACGGCCCTCCCAGAGGACCTCGCCGGAAAGGTGCTCGTCCTCATCGGTCAGGCCCATGATGGCCAGCGTGGTGATGGACTTACCGCAACCGGACTCGCCCACCAGGCCCATGGTCTGACCAGGACGGACGTCAAAGTTGACATGGTCGACAACGTTGATATCACCGTGATGCTCAAACTGAATGCAGAAGTCACGGACCGAGAGAATCGGCTCAACGGACTCGTCGGGCACGTGGCGATCGTCACGCTTGAGCTCGACATCGCGCAGGGCGCCAAGGCGAGCGGAGAGGGACTGGGCCTGCTCCTTGTAGGCGCGAACGGGGTCGGAGACCAGCAGATCGGCCTCGCGACGCTTGGAGGAATCGGTAGGATCCAGGGCGGCGGAGGGAGCAGCGGCCATGGCGTCGGTAATGCCCTCGGAGAGGATGTTGAGCGCCAGGCAGGTGATCATGATGGCCAGGCCCGGGAACAGCGCCTGCCACCAACGACCGGCGAGCACGCCGCCGCGGGCGTCGGCGAGGATGTTGCCCCAGGTAGCGGTGGGCTCCTGGATACCAGCGCCGATGAAGGTCAGCGAGGCCTCGAAGATGATGGCGTCGGCGACCAGGGTAACGGTGAAGACCATGATCGGGGCGATGCAGTTACGCAGAACATGCTTGATCAAAATCCACGGAGCCTTGGCGCCGGAAACGATGACCGCGCGGACATAGTCCTCGCCGTACTCGGACACGATATTGGCGCGCACGATACGGGCAATCTGCGGAGTGTACATAAAGCCGATGGCGAAGATGATCGACGGCACGGAGTTGCCCAGGATGGAGACGAAGACGGCCGCGAGGGCGATGCCCGGGATGGACATGATGATGTCCAAGATACGCATGATCGTCTCGGAGACGGCCTTGCGCGAAACCGCTGCAAGGGCGCCCACGACCGAGCCGCAGACCAGAGCCATGGCAGTGGCGCCAAAGCCGATAATCAGCGAGTAACGACCACCGTAGAGCATACGCGACAGAATGTCGCGACCCTTATCGTCGGTACCGAAGATAAATCCGTTGCCGGGAGCCTGGCGAGCCGTAAAGATCTCGACCGGGCTATAGGGGGCAAGAAGGGGCGCCAGAATCGCAGTCAGGGCGACCAGCACCAGCACGACGGCTGCAATCTTAGAAGACAGCGTCATCTTCTTCCAGCCACCGAGCTTGAGCCCCTTGGAGGCAGCCTTCTCGAGCTGCTCGGTTTGCTTCTCTCGAATCTTTACCATAATCTACACCGTCCTGATGCGCGGGTTGATGAGCAGGTAGAGCATGTCAACCACGATGTTGATGATGATGAAGGCAAGAGCAACGACGATGACGACGCCCTGAACCAGGTTCGCCTCGTTGCCCTGAACGCCCTGCAGAATCGCAGTACCCATGCCGGGGAGGTTGAAGATGACCTCGATGACGACGGCGCCGCCCATAAGGTAACCGATCTTAAGACCGAGGGTGGTGACCGGGG
The DNA here is from genome assembly GCA_048250755.1 of Collinsella sp. GTDB lineage: Bacteria > Actinomycetota > Coriobacteriia > Coriobacteriales > Coriobacteriaceae > Collinsella. Next base: position 20,177 of record DBEZMF010000032.1, on the reverse strand, counting down.
TGATCAGCGCGTTGCGCAAAACGTTGATGCCGACGACGACCTTCTCGGGAACGCCGGCGCCACGGGCCATGCGGACGTAGTCCTTGTCGAGCTCCTCAACCATGGCCGTACGCACGATACGAGTCATCTGGCCCGTCAGCGGGAATGCCAGAGCGATAGCGGGCATGATCATACGTCCCAGATAGCCAGCCGGGTTGGTGGTGAAGTGAGGCAGAGCACCGGATGCCGGGAGCACCTTAAGGTAGGAAGAGAACAGCAGAATCAACAGAACGGCAAGCCAGAACGACGGGGTTGCCAAGCCGGCGATGGAAAAGACGCGGATCACTTGGTCCGGCCATTTATCGCGATACAGTGCCGCGATGACGCCGAGCAAAAACGAGACGACCGCGCCGATGGCAAGACCGATGAAGGTCAGCTGCATCGTGACGGGCAGGGCCGTGGAGATGCGCTTGGCAACGGAGTTGCGAGCAGCACCATAGGTGCCCATGTCACCATGGATCAGATCGCCCATGTAGCGCACGTAGCGCACGGGCCAGGGGTCGTCCAGACCATACTTCTCATGGTACTCGGCAACCGCCTCGGGCGAGGCACCGTCACCCAACGCCGTATAGGCGGGGTCGGTCTTGGAGAACGACATAAGGAAGAACACCAGGACGGTGACGCCCAATGCCATGATCGGCAGCGCCACGAGACGCCTTCCAATCAAACGTAGAAAGTTGTTCACGTTCTCTCCCCTTTCTTTTGTCGGTAGGACCAACTGGTATATGAGTATGGATACTCATTACAAGACCCGAGCGACATCGAGGCCGCCCGGGTCTTTGTTTCAACTATGAGGACGTTGCCTTACGACCGACGCCCCACATATGACTCAAACGAGTCTTAGGCCTTGACGGTCGCGACGCCCCTGAAGGACATGCTCGTCGTGCCGATGCCCTTGAAGCCATCGAGGGCCTCGCCGTTGGGCGCGGTAGACGGATCGTCCCAGGAAGCGGAGACGGTCTTGACGTGGACAACGGGGTACAGAACAGCGTTGTCGGCGATGATGTCGAAGCACTCGTTCCACTTCTTCTGCTGCTCGTCGCCCTCGGCGGCAAGAGCCTCGTCCATGAGACCGTGGAGCTTCTCCCACTCAGCGGACTCCTTCCACGGGCAACGGGTCTGCATCCAGACGTTGTCGCCGTACCACCAGTTGAGCAGCAGGTCGGGGTCAGCGCCGAAGCAGGACGGATCGCCAGGGGCAAGGAGGATATCGTAGGCCTCGCCGCCGTCGATGGCAGCGTAGGTGGCCGGCGAGGTATCGGTCTGGATGGTCACCTCGAAGCCGAGAGCGTCGAGGTCGTTCTTGACCTGGGCGGCCATGCCCTTAATCTGCTCGTTGTCGGTGGTGCGCAGGGTGATGGCACCCGGGGTGATGCCGGACTCCTCGATGAGCTTCTTGGCCTTCTTGGCGTCGGTCTTGTACACCGTGGAAGCCTCATGATAGTTGGTGAAGCTCTTGGGCAGGTAGCAGCTGGCAGCGGTGGCAAGGCCGGCGAAGGTGTTGGTGATCATCTTCTCGGTGTCGAGCGCGTACATGACGGCCTGACGGACCTTGACGTTGTTCCAAGGCTCCTTGGCGACGTTGAACATGATGAAGCGGGTGCCGAAGCCCTGGACGTTGTCGATCTTGCAGCCAGCGCTCTCGAGCTGGTCGACGGCGTCAGCGGTGACGAGCTCCATAACGAGCGTGGAGCCTTCCTGCTGGGCGGTAACGCGAGCGGTGGGGTCGGTCAGGATGCTGTACTGGATCTTCTTATCCTCGGCAGTATACTCACCGTTGTACTCGGGGTTGGGAACCAGGGTGATCTCGGTATCGGAGATAGAGTCGTACATCCAGGGGCCGGAACCGATCGGCTGCTTGGCGCGATCCTCCTCGGACTGAGTAGCCGGGGTAACACGGATGATGGCCAGACGATCCTTGAGCAGGGAGAAGTTGGGGACCTTGGTCTTGACCGTTACAGTGCTGGCATCCTTGGCCTCGATGGACTCGAAGGGCTGGAAGAACGGAGCATAGGTAGCGGAAGCAGCGCAAGCGGTGTAGGAAGCGACGACGTCGTCAGCAGTGACCTCGGTACCATCGGAGAACTTGGCGCCCTTGCGGATGGTGACCTCGAAGGTAGTGTCGTCCACGGACTTGGGATCGTCGGTGGCGAGCTCGTTGAAGGTGCTGTAGTCGTGGTAATCGATGCCGTAGAGACCCTCGACGACGTGCCAGTTAGCACCCAGGCCCACAGCGGAGCCGGTGCTGGCGGGATCGAAGCTGGACGGAGCGTAAGCGGAACCAGCGGTAATCACACCGCCGCCACGGTTGGCGGAATCGGCGGAACCGGAAGCGGAACCCTCGTCGTTGGAGCTGCCACCGCAGCCGGTGAGACCAAGCCCTGCGACAGCAGCGACGCTGCCGGTGAGGCCGAGGAACGAACGCCTGGACATACCCTTGTTGATGATGGCCATGTCTTCTCCTATCAATAGAGAATCTTACCCGGGAGCACCTAGACTTGCCCCCGCGCAACTTGCGGACGATATATACCTTACCTACCGACGAACCCAACTGAGGTGCCGCGCTCGGCGACCGATACATACATACGCTTGAACGGTATTTACTACCGTTCACCGAATTCATTGACAAACGATTCGCCAGACAGTATGTATCGACGAGGTGAGATATCAGTCATCGTCAACCCGCAGGATAGCAGGGTTGTTCACCATGGCTAGTCAAACGTTTTAGCGTTAATAAAACCCGAAACCAGCAGGCAATCATGGCGAAATAAATGGTTGAAAATCACGCAATCATGTATATCAGTAGTTTAGGCTCGTGTTTAGCTATCGGAATGGCCAGCCGCCGCCTCGGCGCGCTCGGCATTCCATGCAACGAGCGCCTCGTGGACCGCCTTGGCAACATCGGCAGGTATGCCGCGAACTTCCGCGATCTCTTGCTCGCTCGCCGCGCGCAAACGCTTCATCGAGCCAAAATGGCGCATAAGGGCACGTTTTCTGGTGGGTCCCACGCCTGGAACGTCATCGAGTACCGAAACCGTCATGGCTTTATCGCGCAACTCGCGATGGAACGTGATGGCAAAACGGTGCGATTCATCGCGAACCTGTTTAATTAGATAGAGCGAAGCAGACCCGGTCGGCAGCACGACGGGAGTCTCGTCCCAAGGCACGAAAACTTCCTCATCGGCCTTCGCCAAGCCGCAAACCGGTATATCGAGCCCAAGAGCCTCAAGTTGCTTGATCGCAGCGGTCAATTGCGGCTTACCGCCATCGACAACGAGCAAATCGGGGCGCGAGCCAAAGCGCTCGTCGACCATACGCTCGGGAGCATAGCGTCGTCCCAAAACCTCGGACATCGACACGAAGTCGTTTGCCTCGTCCAATTCGGCCTGAATTTTAAAACGACGGTACTGGCTCTTGTCGGCGCGTCCGTTGGTAAACACCACCATCGAGGCGACGGTAAAGGTTCCATGCAGCGTCGAGATATCGAAGCACTCGATACGCATCGGCGGCGCCGGCAGCGCCAGCGCGCTTTCGAGCTCCAGGAGCGCTTGATTGGTGCGGTCGTCAGCGTACCCCGTTCGCATCATGTAGCGCATGAGGGCATGGCGCGCATTTTTGGATGCCATATCGAGCAAACGGTGCTTTTCGCCACGCTGCGGCCTATGGAGATGGCAGGAACGCTCGCGCTTGCCTGCAAGCCACTCCCCCAGCGCCTCCGCATCCTCAAGCTCGACAGAGAGGTTTATCTCAGCTGGAATATCAGCCGTCTCGTCGTAATAGCGCTTAAGAAAGCCCGACTGGAGCTCTTCCTCGTCAACATCAAGACCCTTGTCGAGAATGAACTCGCAGGTGCGAACTGTTCGGCCCTCACGCACGACAAAGACGCAAGCGGCAGAGATGGTCTCCTCGCGATAGAAACCGATGACATCGATATCGACACTGGAGGGAAAAACGACTTGCTGACGGTCGTCCAGACCCCTGATGACCTCCAAACGACGCTTGACGCGTGCCGCGCGCTCAAAATCGAGTGCCTCGGCGGCATCCGCCATCTCGGAAGTCAGCTCGTCGACGACATCCTTGCGATGGCCCGACAAAAAGCGCTCGACACGCTTGACGTTCTTGGCATAGTCTGCCGGGGAAATCGCGCCGACACACGCACCCGGGCCGCGCCCGACATGGTAGTCAAAGCAGGGGCGCCCGTTTTGCGCGCAAATCATATTGACGATGTCTTCCTCGCCCTTGTGGGACTCGACGATACGACGACAACGACGCCACTCCGCACAGGATGCGGAGCAGATGGGGATAACCTTGCGCAGCGTATCTATCGTCTCACGTGCCGCACGGCTATCGGTATAGGGTCCAAAATAGCGCGTTCCCGGCTTATGGCGCTCGCGCGTATATTTGATAGCGGGATACAGGTCGCCCTTTGTAATGGCGATAAAGGGGTAGCTCTTGTCATCCTTGAGGTCGACGTTAAAGTACGGATGGTACTGGCCGATCAGGTTGCGCTCGAGTACAAGCGCCTCATGCTCGGTTTCGACAACGATGTAGTCAAAGCTCGCAACCAATTGCATCATGAGCGGTATTTTTTGGCGCTCATCCTGCAGCGTCACGTACTGGCGCATACGGGAACGCAGGTTTTTCGCCTTGCCAACGTAGATGACATCGCCCTTGGCATCTTTCCAAAGGTAACATCCGGGCTGCGTGGGAACGCGCGAAACCTGCTCGGCGAGTGTTGGAATGTTGTCGTGACCGGCCACACGCACCTACTTGCGACGAAGCAGCGCCGAGACCTCGGGCATCTTAAGGACGACGGCAAGGCCAAAGGTAACAGCAAGCGAGACGACACCCGCAACGCAAACGTAACCAAGAGTAATCAGAATCGAGCCGCCAAGTGCCCCGACAAAGTGCTCAAGCGCCCACATGACGCCGGCGCCTGCGGCAGCGCCCAGGCCACCGAGCAAAAGGCCAAAGAAACCGCCATGCAGGATAGATTTGACCTGAAGGCCACGCAGACGACGACGCAGCCACCACAGCGAGCAACCGACCAGGATCACGTAGTCGACGACATACGAAAGCGCGATTGCCGGCATACCGAAGCCCAGCACAACGCCAAACAGCAGAACCGAGCCGGCCTGGCCGATGGCGGAATACAGGCAATAGCGGCTATAGGGCTTCATGTCGAGCAAGGCAGAGAAGCTCTTCTGCATCAACACGACCACGCCGTAGAGCGGCAGCGAGAGCGCCAGGTAGACAAGGAACTCGGACACCAGCGCCACGCCGGACTCATCAAACTTGCCGGCACAGTAAATCATGTTGAGCGGACGCGCGAAGACAATCAGGTACAGCGCGAACGGAATCAGGAAGAACAGCATCTGGGCGACGCCACGCGAAATGCCCGTGCGAACGCTGTCGTAATCCTTCTCCTGCGCGTCGTGAGAGAGCTCGGTATAGAGCGCCGTCGAAAGCGAGGCGGCAATCAGCGCGTAGGGCAGCGTGTACCACAGGCGCGCATAGGCGATGACGGAAGGACCAGTCTCGGGCTGGACCACCAGCGCGGCAGCGTTGGTGATAGAAGTCGAGACAAACATGCACACCGTGGCGAGCAGCGTCGGGATACCGAGCGCAATCGTCTGGCGCAGTGCGGGGTCCTTAAAGTCGATATGGATATGGGGATGCACGCCGTGCTTGCCAAGCGCGGGAATCTGACATGCCATCTGAACAAAGACACCGAGGGTCGTACCGGCCGCAATCAAGATGATGCCGGCACGTTCGCCAAACTGTGCGGACACGGGCGCAAAACCCATAAAGCTCGCAATGACGATCACATTGTTGAGGACCGGGGCAAACGTCGACCAGAAGTAGTCGCGGTGTGCGTTGAGAACGCCCGAGAACACCGAACCCAAACCATAAAACAGAATCTGGATGGCAAAGAAACGGAACATGAACGCAGCGGTATCCATGCTGCCGCCATCACCCGAAAGGAACGATTGTGTCCAGATAAAGCCCGGGGCGAACACGGTCCCCAGCAACGAAATGCCACCCAGCACCAAAAGCAGAATGCCGAGCAGGTTGCCCACGTACTCGTTCGAGGCCTCGCGACCCTGCTCACGCCTCACGCCCATGTACACGGGCAAAAACGCCGTCACGAGCATGCCACCCATCACGAGTTCGTAGAGCATATTGGGCAGGTTGTTGGCGACCTGATAGGAGGACGAGAGTAGCGACATGCCGATAGCGGCCGCCATTGCCCACGTGCGGATAAAACCGGTGACGCGAGACACGATAGTCAGGATGGTCATAAGCCCGGCGGAACGACCAACCGTGGAGTAGTCCGACGAGCCCATGTCGTCAGTGTCATCTCGCGACGAAGAAGCTTCGGACGAGGGTGTCTGAGGCGCAGATTCTTTTGCAAAATGAGCTCCGCGCTTCAATTCTTCCTGCGGCATCGCTCAGTCCTCTCTCGTAATCGCGGCAACCGTCGCCCCGCAAAATGCAATTAAATCATCGGGTGCAAGCTCGAGCTGATAACCACGCTTGCCTCCCGAAATAAAAATGGTATCCCAAAGGACACACGTCTCATCAATGAGCGTCCGGTAGCGTTTTTTCATACCGACCGGGCTGCAGCCGCCGCGAACGTAGCCAGTCGCCGCAAGCAAATCCTTCACATGCATCATGGCCAAGGACTTCTCCCCCGCGGCACGCGCGGCGGACTTTAGATCGAGCTCGTCGGCAACAGGGATGCAGCACACGACATAGTCGTTGGACGGCGTCACGCAGACCAAAGTCTTAAATCCTTGACCGGGCTCCTCGCCAAGCTGCTCCGAAATCGCGACCCCCAGGCCCACCGACTCATCACCATCGTCTTCGTACGTATGTAGAACATAGGAAATGCCGGCACTTTCCAGCTCGCGCATCGCATTGGTTTTTGGCGTCTTTACAGCCTTTGCCATGACATATCCTTTCCCTCGCATTCGGACGCAAGGATTAAGTATATGTCCAATTCGGCTGCATACGTCACTTCGGCACAGCAAGCGCCATCGAATCACAAGGAGTCGATGGCGCCCATAAACTGAATCGCCTATTTATTGAGCATCAAGTTGAGCCTGACGCTCCCGGTCACGCCTGAGCAACGGCGCCAAAAACTTGCCCGTATAACTCTGCGGACAGTCCGCAACCTGCTCCGGTGTGCCCGAAACCACGACGGTTCCGCCGCCGTTACCGCCCTCGGGACCCATATCGATCAGGCGGTCGGCAACCTTGATGACATCAAGGTTGTGCTCAATCACCAGCACCGTGTTGCCCGCATCGACCAAGCGCTGCAGCACATCGAGCAGCTGGCGGACGTCCTCAAAATGAAGACCGGTCGTCGGCTCGTCCAAAATATAGAACGTCTTGCCCGTCTGGCGTCGATGAAGCTCCTTGGCGAGCTTCACACGCTGCGCCTCGCCGCCCGAGAGCGTCGTGGCGGGCTGGCCCAGGCTCACGTAGCCTAAGCCTACATCGTACAGCGTCTGGAGCTTGCGCTTAATCTGCGGGATATTCCCAAAGAAGGCCAGCGCCTCGGTGACGCTCATGTCGAGCACGTCCGAGATGGTCTTGCCACGGTAGGTGACCTCGAGTGTCTCGCGGTTGTAGCGTTTACCGCCGCAAACTTCGCAGGGAACGTAGATATCGGGAAGGAAGTGCATCTCGATCTTGATCTGCCCGTCGCCCTTGCACGCCTCACAGCGCCCGCCACTCACATTAAAGGAGAAACGACCCGGCGAGTAGCCGCGCGCCTTCGACTCCGGCGTACTCGCAAACAGCGCGCGAAGATCATCCCACAGGCCGATATAGGTAGCAGGGTTGGAACGCGGCGTGCGGCCAATCGGCGACTGGTCGATATCGATAACCTTATCGATACACTCGATGCCCTCGATTTTTTTATACGGACCCACAGGGCGCGTCGAACGGTGAATGGCATTCGCAAGGGCAGGCGCAATGGTGTCGGTAACCAGGGAGCTCTTGCCCGATCCCGACACGCCGGTAACAACCGTAAGCGTACCAAACTCGATCTTGGCGGTAACGTTTTTGAGGTTGTTGGCTCGAGCGCCCGTAATTTTAAGGCAGCCGCGACCGGGCTTGCGCCGTTCATCAGGCACCCGGATCATTCGTTTGCCGGTCAGATAAGCGCCCGTCATCGACTCAGGACACGCCATGATATCGGCAGGCGTTCCCGCCGCGACTACGTGCCCGCCGTTGACGCCGGCGCCGGGCCCCATGTCGATCACGTAGTCGGCGGCACGGATTGTATCCTCGTCGTGTTCGACAACGATAACGGTATTGCCGATATCGCGCAGGCGCTCGAGCGTCTTAATCAGGCGCTCGTTGTCACGCTGATGAAGACCGATCGAGGGCTCGTCCAGAATATAGAGCACGCCCATGAGACCCGCGCCGATCTGCGTTGCCAGTCGAATACGCTGTGCCTCGCCACCGGAAAGCGTCGCCGAGGCACGATCGAGTGTCAGATAGTCGAGTCCAACATCGACCAGAAAACGCAAGCGCTCCAGGATTTCCTTGACGATACGGCCGCCGATAAACTGTTGGCGCTCGGTGAGTTCCAGGCCCTCAAAAAACTCGAGCGACTCACGGCACGACAGGCAACAAACCTCGTAAATGGACTTGCCGCCCACGGTGACGGCGAGCATCTCAGGGCGCAAACGAGCGCCGTGGCAGCTCGAGCACGGCTCCTCGCGAATGTACTTCTCCAGGCGCGCCTTGGTGTTCTCGTTCGTCGTCTCGGTATAGCGTTCGTACAGGATGTTGCGAACGCCCGAAAACTTGGTATCCCACTGGCTGCGACGTCCGTCGAGCTTTTGGTAGTCGACCGAGATCTTCGTATCGCCCAGGCCATCCAAAAATGCACGACGCACGCGAGGGGGCAAGTCCTCCCACGGCGTATCGGCGCTCACCTTAAAGTGTTTGCAGACCGCAGCAAAAATCTGCGGATAGTAGTTCGAATTGCCAAACAGGCTACCAAAGACTCCGTCGGCAATGGACTTCGAGGGATCCTCAATCAGCGCCTCGGCATCAACGGTTTTCTTAAAGCCCAGGCCGTCGCACTCAGGACATGCGCCATAGGGAGCGTTGAACGAAAAGTCGCGGGGTTGTAGGTCGTCGATGGAGTGCCCGTGCTCCGGGCACGCCAGAGCCAACGAATACTCCAGCAGCTCGCCCTCGGTCCCCTCGGGAGCATCGCGATCGGGCAGCATGTATACGTTCACATTACCGTGCGCCAAGGCAGTCGCCTGTTCAACAGACTCGGCGATGCGGCCCAGAGAATTCTCACGGATCACGATGCGATCGACTACGACCTCGATATCGTGCTTGAACTTCTTGTCCAGATCGATCGGGTCGTCGAGCGAGCGCACTTCACCGTCGACACGCACGCGGCTAAAGCCCTCGGCGCGAAGATCCTCAAACAGTTTGGTGTACTCGCCTTTTCGCCCGCGCACCACCGGCGCCAGCACAAACGCGCGGCGGCCCTCCCCCGCCGCCAAGACCTTGTCGGCAACCTGGTCGGTCGTCTGGCGCTCAATGACGCGGCCGCATTCGGGACAGTGCGGGGTGCCCACACGGGCGAACAGCAGGCGCAGATAGTCATAAATCTCGGTTACGGTGCCAACCGTCGAGCGAGGGTTTTTAGACGTCGTCTTTTGGTCGATCGACACCGCCGGCGAAAGGCCGTCGATTGAATCCAAGTCGGGTTTGTCCATCTGGCCCAAGAACTGGCGCGCATAGCTCGAAAGGCTCTCGACGTATCGACGCTGGCCCTCGGCATAGATAGTGTCAAATGCCAGCGAGCTCTTGCCCGAGCCAGAAAGACCGGTAATGACCACGAGTTGGTCACGCGGAATGGAAACATCGATATCACGGAGGTTGTGCTCACGAGCGCCGCGAATAACGATAGAAGAATCAGACATGGAAGCTCCTTGCCTCCTATTGCAGCGAATCATACTGCCGATGAGTTTAGCGCACTCGACGCGCACAGATGTTCGTAATACAAGATTCGCAGACCTTTAGCCTTGCGTATCGGGTGCTTTGTTTCTCGAAATGCCGTGGAAAGGTTACAGTAATCTAATACTGAACTTAATTTGCCGTAACAGAGGAACGTCCATGACCGAAGATATCCCCCTTGAAATCACTTCGAGTGACATGGCCAATCTGCCCATATTCATCGCCGTCCTTATCGTAGCCGCCGCCGTCGTACGCGTGTATTTTTCAATCAAACGCAATGAAAAGCCGCCCATTGCCCGCGTCTTTTGGTGCGCGACGCTCCTCATCCCGCTCGGCATGGTAGCTGCATGGATTACGAATCAATTGCTCGTAAATGAGGACAGTTCCCTATGGGTCCTTTCTTATTCGGCGCTCGGTGCTGCCGCCGTCATACTTCTTGTCGAGCCCTTGGTTTCGGGACTTATCGACCAAACCGATCTTGCGACGGGAACAGTTGCCTGTATTTGCCGTGACATCCTTGTCATCGCCGCTGTTTCAGCGCTCTCGTTCGTTTCACTCGAAATTGCCTGCAACGAAACGTTCTATCGCATTCCCGCCAACTCATTCGGGTTTTCCGTCGGGCTGCTCGCGACGGTTCTGCTCTCCCTTTATTTGCTGGGACAGCGTCATGGAGGCGTCATGGCCCTCGTGCCCGTCGTCTGTTGCATCCTTGGCATTGCCGAGCACTTCGTCATAACGTTTAAAGGCGAGGCCATCCTGCCAAGCGATATCTTGGCCCTTGGCACCGCAATGGAAGTGAGCGAGGGATACGAGTTTACCTTTACCGCCGGAATCGTAACCTCTCTCGCCCTGCTGGAGATTTCCCTGGGGCTTCTTTCGCTTATCCGACCGAGAAAGCTCCGTACGCCCACCCATATCTTCCCCGCAATCGCCGCTAACCTCTGCGCTTTTCTGCTAGTGACCGTTGTGGGGCTCTCGGGCTTTTCCAGCATCGACTTGGAGCGGGCGCTGAATTTTGGATTTGACCGTTGGCAGCCCATCACCACATATACGTCTCAGGGTTTTATCACTTCGTTCACCGAAATGGTCAACGAGTTGCCCATTGAGAAGCCCGAAGACTATACGCCCGATGAGGCGCAGAGCATCGAGCGGGAGCTCGCCGCCGCCTATGACAGCACGTATGGCTCGAGCGAGCAGCGTGCCGCCGCCGTTGCTCAATTCAATGAAATCAAGCCGACAATCGTCGCCGTCATGAACGAAAGCTTTAGCGACCTTTCGTGCTTTGAGCAGCTCCAGGCGGCCGGGTATACCGGCCCTGCGTTTTATAACTCGCTTCCCGACACGCTCGTACGCGGCACTATGCTCGCCTCGGTCGCAGGCGGCGGAACAGCGAACTCCGAATTTGAGTTTTTGACCGGAGCTACGACCGCCTTTGTCGGAGTGGGCAAGATTCCCTATCAGCTTTATCAGATGAATGATGTCAGCAGCTTGGCAAAGGACCTTAAAGAACTTGGATACACCGCCACTGCCATGCACCCGCAAAACCCCGTTAACTACCATCGAGATAAAATCTATCAGCAGCTGGGCTTTGGAGATTTCCTATCTATCGCCGATTTCGAAGGTGCACCCTATTACCATGCCGGCGTATGCGACTACGCCACCTATGACAAGATACTCGACCTGCTGAGGACCGACGACGCTCCGCAGTTCATCTTCGATGTCACGATGCAAAACCATGGCGGATACGATGTCGGCACCGTTCCCGCCGAAGAGCTGACAAACTATTGGGTCGAGGGAGCCAGCGAGGGCGCCAATAGCGCGCTCAACACCTATCTCACCTGCATCAACGCATCCGACCGGGACCTCGAGTACTTTATCAACGAGCTCCGCAATATCGGCAGACCGGTTGTTCTTGTCTTTTTTGGCGACCATCAGCCGAGCGCCGCAACGACTCTCAACGACGAGCTGTACCCTCAGGAAGATACGGCAAGCCACGCTTTCCGTATCCATCAGTCGACCTATTTCGTCTGGGCCAACTATGAAATCGCCGGCAATACCGAGCTCAACGTCTACGACACCGTCGGGGCAAACGAGATTGCAGCCATTACCCTTAATAAGATCGGCGCCCCGCTCACCGACTATCAAAAGGCTCTGCTTGCAACAAGGTCAGATGTGCCCACCATCAATGTCGCCGGCTATCTTGGTGCCGACGGGCTGCGCTACGACTTGGAATCTGAAGACAGCCCATACGCCTCGACGATCGACAAGCTGCAGCGCATGCAATACCTCGAGTTCGCCAGCAAAGTTCAGTAAGCCCGCCCATTCGCTTGGGCCCATCGTATTGCAAGCACGCTCGGCCCAAATGCATCGCAAATGACTCCCGCTCGCAAACGAGGGTACAATGACGCTCGTGTCACATCGCGGGGCCCCGGCCCCAACATATACAAAGGAGTCATACATGGGTTGCGAGCACGCACAGGCCGCCGGCGGACAAACGTCGCCGTCGCAATTTGAGGAAAATACGTTGTCCGAGGTCAAGCGCGTCATTGCCGTGCTTTCCGGCAAGGGCGGCGTCGGCAAGTCGTTTGTCACCGGTGCCATCGCCACCGAGCTTGCCCGTCACGGTCACAAGGTCGGCGTCCTCGATGCCGACATCACCGGCCCCTCTATCCCCAAGATGTTCGGTATGAGCGGACGCCACGTCCATGCCCTTGGCAACCTCATGCTGCCCGAAATCTCCGAGCACGGCGTCAAGGTCATGAGCTCCAACCTGCTGCTCCAAAACGAGACCGACCCCGTCCTTTGGCGCGGTCCGGTCATCGCAGGCGCCATTAGGCAGTTCTGGAGCGAGACCTCGTGGGGCCCCATCGACTACCTGCTGGTCGACATGCCTCCGGGAACAGGCGACGTCGCGCTCACCGTCTTCCAGTCGCTGCCCGTCGACGGCATCGTTATCGTCACGAGCCCGCAGGATCTGGTCTCGATGATCGTCGCCAAGGCGGTCAACATGGCCGAGAAGATGAACGTCCCCATTCTGGGCATTGTCGAGAACATGAGCTATATTGAGTGCCCCGACTGCGGCAGGAAGATCGAGGTCTTTGGCAAGAGCAAGCTCCCCGAGGTCGCAGAGCGCTATAACCTCGACATCTTGGGCCAGCTTCCCATTAATCCGGCACTCGCCGAGGCCTGCGATAAGGGCGAGGTCGAGACCGCGCTGCCCGATGGCATGTTGCCCAAGGCAGTCTCTGCCGTCGAGGCCATTACCCCGCACGAGACCGACGAGGCCTAAGTGAACACGAGCGCCTTCTATGACGTCCTGGTAATCGGCGGCGGGGCTTCAGGCCTCGCCGCCGCCATTACGGCCGCACGTGCTGGCAAAAGCGTCTGCATCGTTGAGCGCGATGTCGCCTGCGGCCTTAAGCTCCTTGCGACCGGTAACGGCCGCTGCAACCTCTCCAACGAATCGATTGATCCTCAGCGGTATAACCACCCCGCATTCGTCGAATCCGTCATGGGCCCCCAGCCCGAACAAGAGCTTATGGGTTTCTTCTTCTCGCTGGGCATCATGACAACCTCCGAGGAAGGCCGACTGTACCCGCGCTCCCTTCGCGCCGAATCGGTGCGCGACGCGCTTCTCAATGTTTGCGACCGCCTGGGTATCACCTTAATCTGCGGAGCCAACGTTGCCTCGGCACACAAAACTTCCGAAGGCTGGGCACTCCAAATAGACCGTCCAGCGCGGGCGCTCAAGGCAAAAAAGCACGACGACCGAAAATCGGAGCTCCGCTCGCTTCGGAAAGCGCTCGCCGATGTCCCTCGCAAGAACGAGGCCCTGCAGGCACATGCCGTAATTATCGCCACGGGCGGCAACCCCACCGGTATCGCCGATACGTTTCGCCTCCCCCTCACTTCGCTGCGCCCCATCCTCTGCCCCGTATCGGCAACGGTCGTCGGCGATCGGGCGGCACTCAAGACGTTGGATGGCCTGCGCGTCCGCGCCCGCTTGACGCTCGCCCGCAATCATAATGAGCTCTGGCACGAAGACGGTGAAGTCCTGTTTCGAACCTTCGGTATCTCGGGCGTCGCTGTCTTCAACCTCTCCCGTCGTATCCAGCGCGGCGATACGATCCTGCTCGACGTTTTCCCCGACCTCTCCAAAGACGAGCTGCTCGATATGCTCAACCGGCGCGTTGAGCTGCTCGGCGGCTTTTCGCCCCGCGATCCCCGTTGGCTCGACGGCATGCTCGCCCCGCAACTCTCCCGCGTCGTCTGCACGACGTTCGAGCAGTGCCATCCAGGCTCCAACGATGTCATCCACCTGGTCTCAATCCTCAAACACTTTAAGTTGCTCGTCGAGGGAACAGCCGAGGAGCGCTCGGCGCAGGTCACGCGTGGTGGCGTATCTGTCGAGAGCATCTCAATACCCAGTCTACGCGCGCGCAGCGCTGTCGACGCCCCGCTTTACGTCTGCGGCGAAGCGCTCGACATCGACGCCGATTGCGGAGGCTTTAACCTTGCGTGGGCCTGGCTCTCGGGCATTCGCGCTGCAAGCAGCCTGTAGCCGCGCAGTCTATAATCAAAAACGCATTCGGGCCGTCTGGGATACCGGACGGCCTCTTTCTTGCCTCTAAGGAGACCTCGATGATCGAAATCACCCAAGTCAACGCGTCGCTCGATGAAGCCGGCGATGAAAATGCCTGCCTCATTGTTGGTAAGCGAGTCGCCAAGCGCGTCCTACGTTGCAAGGACTCCGAGATCAAGTCCATCGAGCTCCACCGCAAGTCAATCGACGCTCGCAAAAAACGAGACGTCCATTTTATCCTGAGCTTTCGTGTTGAGCTGACCAGTCCCCACCTCGAGCGAGAAGCGGTCGACAGCGTCGCCGAGCGTGACCGCTCGCGCGTACGCGCGATAGAGGACGATGGGCCCTCATTCCCCTCCCCCGTCTCCGACGCACCTCAAGAATGCCCTGTCGTTGTCGGCGCCGGATGCGCTGGCCTTTTCGCTGCACTCGCCCTTGCCGAAGCGGGTCTTAAGCCCTTGCTCATCGAGCGCGGCGACCCGGCATTTCGCCGCTCGCAGGCGATCGACCTCTTTCTAAAGGAGCGCATCCTCGACCCCGAGAGCAATATCCAGTTTGGTCTGGGCGGCGCGGGGACCTTCTCGGACGGCAAGCTCAATACGGGAACCAAAAATCCCGCCCATCGCCTTATCCTCGAGACCTTCGTCGAGGCGGGTGCGCCCCGCGATATTCTGTGGGATGCCAAGCCGCACATTGGCTCCGACATCCTTCCCACGGTTGTCACCGCTATATCCCGGCGCATCGAGCAGCTCGGAGGTGTCGTCCGTTATCGAACGAAGCTCGTCGACATTCGCATCGACGCGTCTGGCGCCATCACCGGCATTGATGTCCAATCGTCCCAAGACGCCGTTTACGAGCCAATCGAGACAAAGCACCTCATCCTCGCCTGCGGGCATTCCGCTCGCGATATTTTTGAGCTCCTTAAGGGCCACAACGTGGCCCTCGCACAAAAGACCTTTGCCATGGGCGTTCGCATCGAGCATCCGCAACGCGACATCGACCGAGCCCAATATGGAGCCTCGGCGGGACATCCTGCCCTCGGAGCAGCCCCCTACAAGCTCGTCGCCCATCTTCCCAACGGCCGCAGCGTGTTCTCGTTTTGCATGTGCCCCGGCGGACAGGTTGTTGCCGCCTCTTCAGAACCGTGCCATCTGTGCGTCAACGGGGCCAGCCTCAATGCCCGCGACGGACGCAACGCAAATGCCGCCCTGCTCGTTAACGTCACGCCTGAGGACCTTCCCAACGATGACCCGCTCGCCGGCATCGAGCTCCAGCGTGCCTGCGAGGCGGCCGCCTATCGCCTGGGCGGTTCCAACTGGAACGCACCGGCACAACTCGTCGGAGATTTCCTCGCAGGACGCGCCAGCAAGGCGCCCGGAAAGGTAAAGCCCACCTATCCGCTCGGTGTGACCTGGACGGCAATTGACGAAGCCCTGCCGCAGCATATCGTCGAGTCGCTCCGCCTGGGACTTCCCCTACTCGGAAAAAAGCTACGAGGCTACGACCGTCCCGATGCCGTTCTTACCGGCGTGGAGACTCGTTCGAGCTCACCGGTCACTGTCACCCGAGACCGAACGTGCCATGCCGTGTCGACCCCGGGCCTCTACCCTTGTGGTGAGGGAGCTGGATATGCCGGCGGCATCATGAGCGCGGCCACCGACGGCATCCGTTGTGCCGAAGCCCTGATCGCAGACCTCTAACGCACGAATTCCAGCGCGCAAAAGACATAGGCCCCGAGCTCCACAGGGAACTCGGGGCCTGTTCGCTATTTCTTAAACCGTGCACCCTGGCGTTTTCTGCCCGATGCGAACGTGGAACCCTTACGGGCCTGCGAACGTAAGCGCTCGATCGTCTCGCCCTCAGACGCACCCTCGAGCATCGCCCGAATCTGAACGACGGCATCGCGCAGACGCGCCGCCTCCTCAAAGTCCATGGCGGCAGAAGCGTTACGCATGTCCTCTTCCATGGTTTCGACGATCCGCACAAGCTCGTCATGCGGCAGTTCTTCCAACTGCTCCGCAAGCGTCTGCTCGGGCGCCACCGTTTCCGGCACGCCGCCCTCACCCGACTCATCGGGCGTATAGAATGCGCCATGGCCAAGAGAGTCGCCCTTCGAGCGCCCCTTGGAACCCACGGTTTTTTCGGCCTCGGCAATAAAACTTGAGATGTCGTTAATGGCCTTGCGCACTGTTTTGGGCACAATGCCATGCTCTTCGTTATATGCCATCTGAATCTCACGACGGCGCCGCGTCTCCTCGATGGCCTCTTTCATCGAATCGGTCACAACGTCTGCATACATGATGACTTCGCCATCGGCGTTACGGGCCGCACGGCCAATCGTCTGAATCAGCGAACGGCGGTTGCGCAAGAAGCCTTCCTTATCGGCATCGAGAATTGCCACCAGTGAGACCTCGGGGAGATCCAAACCCTCGCGAAGCAGGTTGATGCCAACGAGAACATCGATCTTGCCCTCGCGCAGCGTTCGCAAGATCTCGACACGGTCCATTGTCGCCGTATCAGAGTGCATGTAATTGACCTTAATGCCCGCGTCGAGCAGATGGTCGGTCAGGTCCTCGGCCATGCGCTTGGTCAACGTGGTCACCAGCACGCGCTCCTTGCGGGCAACGCGCTCGCGAATCTCGTCCTCAAGATCGTCAATCTGGCCGCGTACTGGACGCACGTCAATCTTGGGGTCGAGCAGGCCGGTCGGACGAATAATCTGCTCCACGTCGTTCTGGCTCACCCGCAGCTCGTAGTCGCCCGGCGTGGCCGAAACATAGATAAACTGGGGTATCCTCGCCTCAAACTCATCGAAACGAAGCGGGCGGTTATCGAGCGCCGAGGGCAGGCGAAAACCGTGTTCCACCAGCGTCACCTTACGCGAGCGGTCACCTTCGTGCATGCCGCGAATCTGCGGCACCGTCACATGGCTCTCATCGATGATGCAGAGCATATCCTTGGGAAAGTAATCGATTAGGGTAAACGGCGGCTCACCCGGCTTGCGACCGTCCAGATGACGCGAGTAGTTCTCGATGCCGTTGCAAAAGCCCATCGTCTCGAGCATCTCAAGATCATAATCGGTGCGCTGCTGCAGACGCTGCGCCTCGAGCAACTTGTCGGTCGCCTTGAGCTCCGCCACGCGCTTCTCGCACTCTTCGCTGATCGATTTCAGAGCCGCCTTGACCTTCGGCTTCTCGGTCACGTAGTGCGATGCCGGCCATACGGGGATGGCCTCGTACTCACGAAGCATCTCACCGGTGACCTCATCGATCTCGGCAATCAGCTCGACCTCGTCGCCAAAGAACTCAAACCGCAACGGATGCTCGGCATAAGGCGGATACACGTCGACAACATCGCCGCGCACGCGGAACGTGCCGCGTGCCAGGTCATAGTCATTGCGATCATATTGAATGTCGATAAGTGCATGGATAAAGTCATCGCGCTCGAGCGGCACCTTCTTGTCGACGTTTGGAGCCAGACCCGCATAGTCCTCAGGAGAGCCAATGCCATAGATACACGAGACCGATGCGACAACGATCACATCGCGTCGAGAGAGCAGCGATGCGGTCGCCTGATGTCGCAGCATCTCGACCTCTTCGTTAATCGAGGAGTCTTTCTCGATATATGTATCGCTTTGCGGCACATACGCCTCGGGCTGATAGTAGTCGTAGTACGAGACGAAGTAGACCACAGCGTTGTTGGGAAAGAACTCTTTGAGCTCGCTCGCAAGCTGAGCGGCGAGCGTTTTATTCGGAGCCATGACCAGCGTCGGCTTTCCCAGGGCCTCAATAGTCTTTGCCATCGTGAAGGTCTTGCCCGAACCAGTCACGCCCAGCAAAACCTGATAGCGGTCTCCGTCCCTCACGCCCTGCACAAGCGACTCAATGGCCTTAGGCTGGGAACCGGCAGGCTCATAGGGAGACACGACCTTAAACGGCACGTCAGAGCCTTCAACGCCAAAGCGCTTAAGTTCACCACCAACGCGTTCTACTTCAAATTCCGCCATGGATACTCCTAACTCATATATCTGCAGTATACGCAGGCGGCAGGCATAGTCCTATACGAACCGATCGGGATAGAGGGTCTTGTAGCGAACCCAGGCATTATTGACACGAATCAGATACGCCTGCGTCTCGGGAAAGGTAATTGCATTATGAAGCGACGTACTCTGCTGCGCCCATCCGTCGACATTGCCCATACCGGCGTTATAGGCGGCAATGGCACTATCCGTCGAACCGTTGAAATAGGTTAAAAGATACGAGAGGTATGCGCAGCCAAACTCGATATTCGTAGCCGGATCGTTAAGGTTGTCGGCCGAATACTCCCCACCGTCGACAAGGCCCTTGGCGATCATATCCTGGGCAGTCTCGGGCATCAGCTGCATCAATCCCTGAGCACCCTGATTCGACTCGGCCCCGGAATCCCAATTCGATTCCGACTTAATAACAGCGCACACCAGATACGGATCCAAATTATGCGAAATACTGGATTGCTTTACATACGCCTCGTAGTCAATCGGATACAACGGCTTAAAGAAAGCGGCGGGAGCACACGAGTAAACGAATGAGATTAGGCCGAAGACAAAAACGGCAGCCAGCGGCATAAGGCGATACCAAGCAAAGAAACGTGTCTTAGGCACCGGCATCCTCCTTATCCGCAGTGTCTATAAACCCATGGCATGCAAGCCATGAGTCAAGCTGCTCAAAGAGCGAATTATCGCCTGAGGCATTATCAATCACCGTTGTAGCGAGATTGCACAGCGCAGACTCATCGGGCTGACAAGCAGAACGGGCATCGAAATCAGATGGCTCCATGCCACGTTGAATAGCGCGCTCGCGACGAACTGACAAAGGGGCGCTGATGACCAGAATTTCATCAGCCAAGCCAAATGCATCCTCAAAACCAGTCGGAGCAGAAACCTCGACCACCGCAAAGGGATAACGGGGAGATGAAACCGTACAACAAACCGGGTCGAGAATCCTAAGCGAAAGCTGTTCAATGAGAACGGGATGCACAATGCCATTGAGCCGTGCGACCGAATCAGGAGAAGCAAAAGCTCGAGAAGCGAGGATGCTGCGGCGAATGCCGCCATCCTCATCCAAAATGTCCCAACCGAATTCATCCGCGAGAGCATTGACGATATCAGAGCCCGGCACATACAGCGATTTTGCAAGCTCATCCAGATCGATTAGCATAGCGCCACGAGATTCGAAATAGCGGCAGGCAGTCGACTTACCCGAAGCAATATTGCCCAAGACAAATACGGTAAACATCAAGCCCTCCCTAACGCCAATGCGAGTAATTATCGCTCAAATACACTAGAAGGACTCAAAATACAGCCAAACAGTAAGAGCGCATACGGGGGAACTAGGTCCCAAAGTACAACGTGTATATAACGCAAAAAGGGGAAGGCCGCGAGGCCTCCCCCTTCTCAGTTCAAGCGTACGGCTCGGTGCCGTCCACCGGTCAGCGGCGCCCTGGCCTCCCACGGGCTGACCCCGCAGTACTCTCGGCGCGATGGGGCTTAGCTTCCGGGTTCGGAACGGGACCGGGCGTG
>DBEZMF010000031.1:0-28379 GCA_048250755.1 Collinsella sp. | reverse complement strand
GAAGCGGTGCTTCCGGGAGTAGCCGAGCGTCGCGGTGAACACGCTGAACTCGAAGACCTCGCCCTCCGAGTCGACGAGCCTCATGCCCTCCTTCCAGTCGAACTGCAGCTGCCTGCCCGGGGGCGTCTCGAACCGCGGGTGCGGCTCGCGGCCGCCCGCGCCCCCGAAGGGCACGTCGCGGGCCCGGCACCACGCGGTGAAGGCGCCGTACCCGGGCAGCCCCTCCCCGCGGCCCTCGCGCAGGAACGCGTAGACTGCCATCTTGGTCATCCCGGGCAGCTGGGCCTTCGCGCGGATCACCTCCTCGAGCGGGTCGAAGGCGCTGCCCCTCGCGGACCTCCCGTCGGCGGCGGACTCGCCCTCCCGCCAGTACTTGGCGACCGTGTGCCGGTCCATGCCGTGCCTCCTCGCGATCTCGCTGAAGTTCGGCTTCGCGCCGGACCCCCTGTAGACGTTCAGCTCTCCCATTACGTTTCGCTCCATATCCCGCTCCTCCCGGGTCGGATACCCGATCGGAGCATAGTTCCGTTAGCGCAGTTGGTGAAAGTACGTTAGCGGGGTCGGCGAAAGCGCGTTAGCGCATTCGGCGAGATGCGTTTGCGAAAGTGGTCAATTTTAGATTAGCGCTAACAAGCTGCTCGCCGGGTTCGGCGGGGCGTGGGGGATCGCCCGCTCCGGGGCCGAGGGCCCGCGGGCCGAGGCCGCCGGGGAGGCCGCGGCCGCCTCCACCGCGCCCCCGCCGGCGCTCGTCGAGGCCGAGAACAGGCAGGTCAGGTTCCTGGCCGCCCGGATATCGGAGGCCCTCGACGAGGCCGGGGCCCTCGAGGCCGAGACGGCGGCGCTGCTCGAGGGCGACGAGACCTACGCGTGCCTGCTCACCGTGCCCGGCATCGGCCCGAGGACCGCGGCGCAGCTCGCGGTGTCGGTCGACATCGGGAGGTTCCCGGACCACGACCACCTGGCCTCGTACTGCGGCATAGCCCCGAGGGTGAGGAGCTCCGGCACGTCGGTGAGGTCGGTCAGGGCGTCCAGGCGCGGCGACGCGAGGCTCAAGTCCCTGCTGATCTTCTCGTGCAACAGCCTGGTGAGGTCCTCGGGGCGCTACGGCGAGTACTACCGGGCCTGCAGGGCGCGGGGCATGGGGCACGGGCGGGCGCTCAAGGCCGTCGCGAGGAAGCGGCTCAGGGCGATATACGCCGTGATGCGCGACCGGGTGCCCTACCGGGAGTAGCCCCGACGGTTGACAAAACTATAGGAACACCCAATGACTAGGTGCCGTACTTGACTTTAACTCTGCTTTAACTGGTACCATCCTCTATGTCTGTAACGCCATATAGACCGAGGGGATAGATCTATGACCGCAACTGCACCCGCAGCACCCGCCAAGGTGTACTTCACCAACCTGCGCACGCATGCTCGCGAGAGCCAGCTCGACAAGCTCAAGCGCCTCATACGTCACGCCGGTATTGAGCAGATCGACTTTGAGAACAAGTTCGTCGCCATCAAGATTCACTTTGGCGAGCTGGGCAACCTGAGCTTTTTGCGCCCCAACTACGCCCGCGCCGTCGCGGATGTCGTGAAGGAGCTGGGCGGCAAGCCCTTCCTCACCGACTGCAACACGCTCTATGTGGGTAGCCGAAAAAACGCGCTCGAGCACATCGATACCGCCTACCAGAACGGCTTTACCCCGTATGCCACGGGTTGCCAGATCATCATCGCCGACGGACTCAAGGGCACCGACGAGGCGCTCGTCCCGGTCGAGGGCGGCGAGTACGTGCACGAGGCCAAGATCGGTCAGGCGCTCATGGACGCCGATATCGTGATCAGCCTCACCCACTTTAAGGGTCATGAGCAGGCCGGCTTTGGCGGTGCCATGAAGAACCTGGGCATGGGAGGTGGCAGCCGTGCCGGCAAGATGGAGCAGCATGCCGCCGGCAAGCCGAACGTCGCGACCGAGCACTGCGTTGGCTGCCGTGCCTGCGAAAAGATCTGCGCGCACAACGCTATCTCGTTTGACGACACCCGCGAGCGCGAGCTTGCCAACGGCAACGCCCGCACGGTTCACGTCGCCGCTATCGACCACGATCGCTGCGTGGGCTGCGGCCGCTGCATTGCGGCATGCAACCAGGACTGCATCAAGCCCGGCTATGAAGCCGCGGCCGATGTGCTCAACTGCAAAATCGCCGAGTATACGAAGGCCGTTGTCGACGGACGCCCCAGCTTCCACATCTCGCTTGCCATGGATATCAGCCCCAACTGCGATTGCCATCCCGAAAACGATACGCCTATCGTCAACGACATCGGCATGTTCGCGAGCTTCGACCCGGTCGCTATCGATCAGGCCTGCGCCGATGCTGTCATGGCATCCGAGCCGCTGCCCAACACCGAGCTCACCGATAGTGCGGCCAAGATGGAGCACAACCACGAGCGTCTGGAGGGCGATCAGGCCAAGGACCCCTTCTGCATCACGCATCCCGACACCGACTGGCGCACCTGCATCGCGCACGCCGAGAAGATCGGCCTGGGCACGAGCAAGTACGAGCTCATCGAGGTCAAGTAGCGCCTAGCTATTGGACATATCAAGCGCTTTTGTAGCGTTAGTTGAGCAAAAGCCGCCCGTGAGCACAGTGCCCACGGGCGGCTTTTCGGAGGTGCTAGGGGGTCAGATAGACCAGTAAACCGTGCTATTCGCCTAAAAATACTCGTCGAGGAAGTTGTTGACCGTGTTCCAGTAGAGCTCGGGGTCAACTTGCGCGCTCTTGGCGTGGGTGGCGCCATGGATGGTGAGCTTTTGCTTGACTTTGCTGGCACACGCGTCGTAGTTTTGGTCGAGCATGTCGTACGGCACAAAGGTGTCCTGGTCGCCGTGGATAAACAGCATGGGAACCGTCGCGTGCTTGAGTTGCTCCACACTGCTCGCCTTATGAAAGTCGTAGCCCGCGCGCACGTTGCACACCAAGTTTGCTACATCGAGCAAGGGAAAGCTGGGCAGGCCGAACACGTCCTTGAGCTGCAGAGAAAACTCGTCCCAAACACTCGTATAACCGCAGTCCTCGATAATGCATTTCACGTTTGCGGGCAGAGATTCCCCCGCGACGTTCATGGCGGTTGCCGCGCCCATCGACTCGCCAAAGACCAGGATGCGCGCCTCGGGGTCAGCCTGAACGATCCGCCCAATCCATGCAACGATGTCGAGGCGCTCGGGCCAGCCCATGCCGATATAGTCGCCGCCGGAGCGCTCGTGGGCGCGGGCGGCGGGCGCGAGCACGTTCATGCCGCGGTCGTGGAAGCGCTTGGCGTATCGGGCCATACCGATGGGCTCATTGGTGTATCCGTGTAGGCAGATAGCGTAATTGTGCGTGCTCTCTGGGGCGGCAAAATACCAAGCGGCAAGCTCGGTTCCGTCATCTGCGGTGAGGCTGCTGCTCTCGCGATTCTCTTTAAACCATGCCCGCGCCTCGGTTTCCTCGGCATCCATCTGTTCGCCCTTTTCGGCATCCTTGCCGTCCTGCATCATCTTCATGGTGTACGGCGCTTGGGGATTCAGCGCGAAGTCAAACAGAAAGTTGCCGGCAAATCCGAGCAGCGCAACGACAACCACCAGTGCAACGATGCCGGCTATCTTGAGCTTTCGATGGGAACGTGCGTTTTGAGCCCTGCGGTATTCTCCTATAAGATGTTAATACATCAACATTTAATGCAAGCGCATTATGGACGTTCGCCGTTGATGCGTCAACAGGCAAAGAATGGGTAAACAAGGGGTCACGTATGGTACAAATTTCGCACGTACCTAGACGCTTTGATATAGTGTTGAGAACTCTTTACGTTGGAGGATGTAACCGGCATGTCCGATTCGAGCGACAGTTCTAAGCCGCGACCCAAGACCGCGGCCGTTCCACACTACACGGTGGGCGAGGAGATCATGAACTCCGTCACCCATGGTGTCGGCTGCCTGCTGGGTATCGCGGGCCTGGTGCTCCTGATCGTATTCGCTGCCCTGCGCGGCGGAGGCCCGGCCCACATGGCCGCGGCGATTGTCTATGGCGTCAGCATTATCCTCGAATACCTAGCCTCCACGCTCTACCACGCGATTCAGCCCGCGCGCGCCAAGCGCGTGTTTCGCATCATCGACCACAGCTGCATCTACCTGCTCATAGCCGGCAGCTATACGCCGTTTTGCCTCATCACGCTCGCAAACGATGGCGGTCCTGCGCTGTTCTTTGCCGTATGGGCCATCGCCATTATCGGCATCGCCCTCGAGTGCTTTATGCGTGAGCGTCAACCGCACTGGGTAAGTGGCCTGGTCTACCTGCTGATGGGCTGGCTCGTTGTCTTTAAGCTGCCCGAGCTCGTGTCGCTGCTCAACCCCGTGGCACTTGCCCTGCTTGCCGTCGGCGGCGTGTGCTACACCGCGGGCGTGCCGTTCTATATCGCCAAAAACGTGCGCTATCTGCACAGCGTGTTTCACCTGTGGGTGCTCGCCGGCAGCATCTTCCAGTTCATGGCGGTGATCCTCTTCGTAATCTAGCGACCATGCCTGCGCGCCCGCGTCCTCGCTTGGGCGCCGGCGCAATTGCCGTATCCGTCATCAACGTTTTACCCTGACGCCCGAATCTTGGAGGTTCGAGAAACTCCCGATGGACATAACCATCTCCCTTATCACCACCCTCGTTTTGACCCTCATCAACGGCTACTTCTCTATGTCCGAGATGGCGCTCACCACGGCAAAGCGCGCTGTGCTGGAGCACGAGGCCGAGGAAGGCGACAAACGCGCCGGGCGCGCCATTAAGCTGGCCGCCGATTCCGACCAGCTGCTCGCCACCATCCAGGTCGCCATCACGCTCGTGGGCTTTGCCTCGTCCGCCGTCGCCTCGACGAGCCTGTCCGACCCGCTTGCCACGTGGCTCATGAGCTTTGGCATCGCGCCGCTCTCCGCCATCGCGCGCGGCCTGGCGCCGGTCATCATCACCGTCGCCGTCGCCTTCGTGTCCATCGTGATCGGCGAGCTCGTGCCCAAGCGCATCGGGCTCGCTAACGCCGAGGGCGTGTCCAAGCAGGTCGTGGGACCGCTCTCCGTGTTCCAAAAGATCGCCCGCCCGCTCGTGTGGCTGACCGGTGCCTGCTCCGATGGCCTGGCCCGCATCCTGCGCATCAAGAGCGCCGACGACCGCCAAAACGTCTCGGAGGAAGAGATCAAGTACATGGTCTCGGAGCAGGACGACCTGCTCGACGAGGAAAAGCGCATGATCCACGAGATCTTCGACCTGGGCGACACCGTTGCCCGTGAGGTCATGGTGCCGCGCGTGGACACCACCATGTGCGAGGACGACGAGACGGTCGCCGACGTGCTGTCCGCCATGCGCCAGACCGGCTTTAGCCGCATCCCTGTCTATCACGAGGATCCCGACAACGTCGTGGGCATCGCGCACATCAAGGACCTGATCCAGCCTTCGCTCGACGGCAAGGGCGACCAGCCCATCGCTGACTTTTTGCGCGACGCCACCTTTGTGCCCGACACCAAGGATATTCTGCCGCTGCTGTCCGAGATGCAGACCTCGCACGACCAGATCGTAGTGGTCGTGGACGAGTACGGTGGCACGGCCGGCATCATTACCATCGAGGACATCGTCGAGGAGATCGTGGGCGAGATCGAGGACGAGTTCGACCCCGACAACAAGTACCTCACGCGCCTCTCGCGCCGCGAGTGGCTCGTTGATGGGCGTTTTTCGTGCGATGACGCGATTGAGCTTGGTTGGCCGCTCGAGGAAAGCGATGATTATGAGACCATCGCCGGCTGGATTTTGGAGCTTTGCGACTCGGTGCCCGACATCGGAGAGGTGTTTGAGGTTGCGGGGTACAAGTTTAAAGTGCAGTCGATGCGTGGCCAGCGCATCTCGCTCATTCGCGTGATCGCTCCGGCCGAAACCGATAAGAAGGATTCCGAGCCCTCGGCAGATAAGCCGGCGGCGTCGGGCGCGGGCTCTGCGGACCCGCACGACGGCGACGAGTAGGGCAAGGAAGAGTAGGGGAGAGTTATGGCAGGCCTGTTTAACATCCTTAAGGTCACCGTCAGCGAGGACAAGATCTGCGCGCATGTGCTGGTGAACCCCGGCATGCCGCTCATGACCTCGGAGGACATCGAGGCCACGGCGCGCGTGTATTACCTGGTGCCCGCGATTGCCAAGCATCTGTGCCTGGGCGATTCCGGTCGCGAATTCCAGGACTGCATGGGCCAGACCGAGCTTTGCCATCTGCTGGAGCACGTGACGGTCGAGCTCATGAACGAGACCGGCCTCGCTGGCAGCATTTCGTGCGGCCGCACCCGCGTAAGCGAGCACGATGAGCGTGTCTTTGAGGTCGAGCTTTCGTGTCCTGACGACGCGCTGGCCATCGGCGCGCTGTCTTCGGCGACCTTTATGATGGATTGGGCCTACCTGCATGCCGACCAGCCCGCTCCCGATGTGGACGGTACGGTCGCGGGCCTGCGCAACCTAGTGCTGGGCATGCGTGCCGAGGCCGAGGGCAAGGACCCGCATGAGGCCGTCGCCGCTGCGAACGCCGAGGGCGAGGCCGGGGACGCGACCGAGGACGAGGCGCCTGCCGAGGCTGCCGTCGAGCCTGTCGATGAGGCCCCTGCTGAGGTGGCTTCCGAGCCCGCGGAGCCCCAGGGCGTCCCGAGCTTTGACGACGAACCGCAGGAGGCAATCGATACCGAGGGCGCGACCGCCGAAAGCCACGAGGCCCCCGCTGCCGTCTACGGTGGCGCGGCGACGGCTCCGGTTGCCCCCGCGCATGAGGGAACGCTGCCGCTCGTTGACGGCGCCGGCGAGGACCCGAGCGCCACGGTGGCCATGCCGGCCGTGCCGCAGGAGTAGGATCACCCGCTTATCACCATCATGTACCTGCGCCTTTACCGTACGCAGATGAGCAAGACGGCAAGCGCTGTGCTGCGGGTATAATGAACAGCATTCAAACGGTGGGCGCCGAGGTGCCCGCAGGAGAGGAATGAACATGGGTAAGACTTTCAACTTTATCTCGGGTGCGCTCTTCGGTGCTGCCGCCGGCGCCATCATCGGCGTCGCCCTGGCTCCGCGCTCGGGCGCCGAGACCCGCGCCATGGCTGCCGATATCGCCAACGACGCCTGGGATAACATGCGCGACACCTACGAGCACGGTGCCGAGGAGGCCCGCGCCGCGGTCAACGATTTTGGCCCGATGGTCGACGCCAAGACCGATGACCTGCGTGCCAAGGTTGACCTTGCCCGCGAGCGCATGGACCAGCTGCGAGAGCAGCTCAACGACGCCATCTCGGGCGGCAACGTGACGCCCGCCGCCGATGTCGTGGTCGAGAACGCCGTCGAGGCCGACGCCGAGGCCGCGGAGCCTTCGACCGAGGCATAATGCGCGCCGGGGATTTTGTCGGCGCCAAGATCTATCGCAAGCCTACCGAGGATAAGCGCACCAAAAAAGACGGCACGCCGCGTAGCCCTAAAAAGCTCGGCAAGATTCACTTTCCGGTCTTTACCCCGGGCGGTACGCGCGTGGTGGGCTTTATGGTTCGCCAGTCCGATATCGCGGGTATGATCGAGCGTCCCGACCGATTTGTGGCGCTCGATGCCATTGGCGTCTACGAGGGCGCCATCGCGGTTGACGACGTCAAGGGCACCTACGATGCCGCTGCGGCCAAGCGCCTCGACATCAACCTGGACGATTGCATTATCTGGGTTGGCATGGACGTGCGCACGGAGTCGGGCGATGTCGTGGGCTATTGCTCGGATGTGGAGTTCAAGCCGCGTTCGGGCATCGTGCAGACGTTCTATGTGACCACTGGCACTGCCTCGAGTGTGCTGGTGGGCGATACGCAGATGCCGCCCACGATGCTGCGTGGCTATGCGGACGGCGCAATGATCGTTTCGGACGAGGTCAAGTCGCTCGGGTATTCGGGCGGCGCCGCCGCAAAGGCTGCCGAGGCAAGCGTCGTGGTGGGCGATAAGGTCAAGAAGGGCGCTAAGGTGCTCGATGACAAGGGATCGGTCGCCGTGGACAAGGGCAGCCGTGCACTGGGCAAGCAGCTCGGCAAGACGCGTGGTATGTTCAAGGCCTTTAAGGACGAATATCAAAAGGCGAGCGGTGGCTCGTCGAAAGCTAGCAAATAACGACGTACCAAATGATGGGAGGCAAGCCGGAGACCTGTTGCTCCGGCTTGCTGCGTTTATGGGGGAGGGCACATGCGCCAAAACGGATCATACTCACACGGACGCTCGGGCGCGCGTCCGACGGCGCGCCGCGATCTGGGGCAGCTGCCCAGCGGTCAGCGCAAGCGTCACCGTAAGCCCGGCGCGATGTATCTCAACCATAGCCGCGGCTTTAGCGACCGCAGCGCTCGCATCGGCAACGGCCGCACGCCCCGTCGATCGTCTCGCCTGCCCTATGCGCTCATCGCCGTGGGTTGCGCGCTCGTGCTGTTTATCGCTGCCGTTGTGGGCTACGTCAACCGCAGCGTGGATGTCGTCCTCAACGGTCAGGAGACTGCGGTGCGCGTCGGCTCTACGCTGCAAAATCTCATCGACGACCAGGAGCTGACCGATACCTACGACGCCGGGGACCTGCTGGCTGTTGACGACAGCGTGCTGACCCGCCATGGCGGCGAAAAGCTGTCGGTAAAGGTGGACGGCAAGCGCATAAAACAGGGCAAGTGGAAAAGCCGCGAGCTTACGGGCGGCGAGAAGGTGACGGTCAAAGACGGCCGTGACATGTACGAGAAGCACGAGGTCCAGGCGACGGTTATCGAGCCCAAGCTCAAGGTCGAGGGCACGGGTGCCATCGAGTACGTCAAGACGTGGGGTATCCAGGGTCGCTCCGAGGTGTGGGTCGGCGAGCAGTCGGGCAAGACGCAGGACCGCGGCGAGGTCGTGCCCGCCACCGATTGCGTGGTCGAGTGCGCGAGCGTGGCGCCCAAGGGCAACGAAAAGTACGTGGCGCTGACGTTTGATGAGGGCCCGAGCGGAGCAACCAAGCAGATTTTGCAGGTGCTCAAGGAAAAGGGCGTTACCGCGACGTTCTTCCTGTCGGGTGATGCGGCCGAGGCCTCGCCTGCTACTGCCAAGGCGATTGTCGATGCCGGGTGCGAGGTCGGCTCCAACAGTTACCGCGACGAATCGCTCAAGGGCAAGGACCGCGATGTAGTGCGCGAGCAGGTTTCGAAGGGCACCGAGGCGATCAAGTCCGCGACCGGAACGTCGACGATGCTTTTGCGTGCTCCCTACGCAGCCTTTGACGAGCAAAACTGGATTGATGCGATGGACCTGGTGTCTGCCGTGGTCTCGTGGAATATCGATTCGGGCGACTGGCTGCTCAACGGTGCCGACGAGCAGGTCTCGACGGTGCTCGATTCGGTGACGCCGGGCAACATTGTGCTGCTGACCGATAACGATGAATGTGCCGAGCAGACGCTCGAGGCGCTGCCGCAGATTATCGATGGGCTTATTGCCGATGGCTACAAAATCGTGACATTGAGCGATCTGGTCAAGACGGATACATCGCTGAGCAAAAAGCTCACCTCGCTGACGAAGGTCACCATGCCCAAAAACGCCGTGTTCCCCCAGCTCGCCGAAGATGACGACACCACAGACTAGTCATTTAAGAACGTCCCCAATGACTATGCCACGGATGCGTCAGCGTTTGGTATGCCTGCGATGTTTGGAGCATAAATTTGGCGCCACGGCGCGATGCTGATGCTATAGTTACAGCGGATAACAAGGGTCAAGAGAAAGGTTGCAGGTGAAATCCAAACCTCGACCATACAGTCGATGACCCCATGCAGGTGCTTCTTGCGCATGCACGGGGTGTGAGCGCCGAGCGGCGTGCCGCCCGCGCATGCGTATACATATCTAAAAGCCCACGGATGGCGTGCCGGCATGGCCGCAGTCCGAAGGGATAATGATGGGGAGCACCAGTGAATTATCTGAGTGAGATGCTCAAACTGCCGGTCTTGGACGTCGATGGCGAAAAGCTCGGCGTTGTGAACGATTTTGGCATTGCTACCGGCGAAGTTTTTCCGCACGTGACGTCGCTCGCGTTCCGCGGACCCGGCAAGACGCCGTTTATGATCAGCTGGCGCAAATGGGTCGACCGTATCGACGAGACGGGTGTGCACCTTAAGTCGCCGGCCACCGAAATCCGTTTTTCGTACCTGCAGCCGACCGAACTCTTGCTCGCCCGCGACGTGCTCAACAAGCAGATTGTCGACACGCAGGGCATGAAGGTCGTGCGCGTAAACGACATCAAGTTTTCCATGTCGGGCGAAAATCAGCTGCGCCTGCTGGGTGCCGAGGTTGGCGCCCGCGGTCTGCTGCGTGCAATCAGCCCCACACTCGAGCACGTTGTCGAGGGCTTTATGAAGCACCTGGGCAAGCCGCTCAGTGAGGACATTATCGCCTGGTCTTACATGGACCTGCTCGATCGCTCGACTAAGAACATCCAGCTCTCGGTGTCGCACAAGACGCTTGGCGAGCTGCATCCTGCCGACATTGCCGACATTATCGAGCAGCTCGACCCGCGCCTGCGCGCGCAGGTGTTCGCGCAGCTCGATACGGCACAGGCCGCCGAGGCCATCTCGGAGTTCGATGACGACGAGCTTATGACCGAGATGCTCGAGGGCCTGTCCGATACCGACGCATCGTCGATGCTGGCCATGATGGACCCGGACGACGCTGCCGACTTGATCGACGAACTCGATTATGAGAAGGCCGAGAAGCTCCTGCGCCTGATGGGCGTCAAGGAGGAGAAGGCGATTCGTAATCTGTTAGGCTACGAGGACAACACCGCCGGCCGCATCATGACCTCGGAGTTTGTCTCGCTGCCCGCCACGGCGACGGTCGGCGATGCCATCGAGGCGATTCGCAAGCTCGACGAGGACTTTGAGAGCGTCTATTACGTCTATACCGAGGATCCGAGCGGCATGCTCACCGGCGTGCTCTCGCTGCGCACGCTGATCGTGGCCGATCGCGACGCCACGCTGGGCCAGCTCGCCTATCGCGACCTGGTCTACGTGTCGCCCGACGAGGATCAGGAAGACGTGACGGACGAGATGACCAAGTACGACCTGGTTGCCATCCCTGTCTGCGACGAGAACCGTCATATCCTGGGTATCGTGACCTTCGATGACGCCATGGACGTTATCGCCGAGGAGCATCAGGAGGACCTGCAGATTGCCGGTGTCGGCTCGGGCGATAGCGCGTCGGACGACTCGACAAACGTGCTCAGCTGGTTCGTACATCGTCAGTACTGGGTCGTCGTGTGGGGCATCGCCTCGTGCATTATGGCGACGGTGTTGGGGACGGCGCTGGGCTCCGCGCATCTGGTGGTGTTCCCCATGTGCGCCATGCCGCTCGTGCTGCTGGCTGCCTCGCGCATGGTGTCGTTTGTCAAGAACTACTTCTTGGAGTACGACGGTCACGACGACGAGCCCAAACCGTACCTGGGATTCTTCTTCCAGAGCACGGGTATGGGCCTGATCCTTTCGCTCGTGACCTATCTGTGTGCGCAGCTGGTGCGCACTGCCGCGTTCCTCGATGCCCCTATGTTTGAGGAGCAGCTCTTTACCGGCTGCTTTAACATCGCGGCCATCATCTGCCTGGTGGGCAACATGAGCGCCGTGATTTACCTGATGGTGCTGTTCTGGCGTGACGAGCACGACCTCAATACGTCGGGCACCGCCATGAACGTCATTGCCGTCATGATCTCGTGTGTGGCGTACTGTGCTGCTGCGGTGCTGCTCACCATGTCGGTCATGGGGTAGGTGGTCGTGTGCAAAATACGAAGCAAAAGCCGAGCACCAAGCAAAAGTTGACCATCGCGGCCATCTTTGGCGCTATGGGTCCCGGTCTGCTGGCGGCGCTTTCGGGCAATGACGCCGGCGGCATCGCCACGTATTCCAGCGCGGGCGCCAGCTATGGCTATAAGATGCTCTGGATGCTTCCCGTCATGACCGTGCTGCTTATCGTGACGCAGGAGACCGCGGCGCGCTGCGGATGTGTCACGGGTAAGGGCCTGGCGTCGCTCATTCGCGAGCGCTTTGGCGTTCGCAAGAGCGTGCTGGCCATGGCGGCGCTGTTGATCGCCAACACGGCGGTGACCATCTCGGAGTTCGCGGGTATCGCGAGCGGCCTTGCTCTGTTTGGCGTTCCGGCGAGCATCTCGGTGCCGCTCGTGGCGCTGCTGGTGTGGATGCTTACCATGTCGGGCAGTTTCCAGCGCATCGAGAAGATTCTGCTGCTGGTAAGCTGCGTGTTCGTGACCTACATCGTCGCTGCGTTTATGGCCGGCCCCAACTGGGGCGAGGTCGCGGTCGACTTGGTCGTCCCCAATATTCAGAACGATCCCAGCTACGTGTCGCTCGTGGTCGCAACGATCGGTACCACCATCGCACCGTGGATGATCTTCTTGGCTCAGAACAACGTGGTCGATAAGAATGCGGGCGAGGACGACATCGTGCTGCAGCGTATTGATACCGTGAGCGGCTCGATCGCTGCTGATATCATTGCGGGCTTCATTATCATCACGACCGGTACGGTGCTGTTCCCGGCGGGTATTCAGATTAGCGATGCCGCCGATGCCGCCCGCGCGCTGGAGCCCATCGCGGGCCAGTGGTCCACGGTGCTGTTTGCCTCGGGCCTGGTCGCAGCGAGCTTTTTGGCTGCCTGCGTGCTGCCGGGCGTTACGTCGAGTGCCATCTGCGAGGCTTTTGGTTGGGAGCGCGGCGCCGATCGCAGCTGGGACGAGGCCCCGGTTTACCGCGGCATCATTACGGCCATCATCGGCATTTCTGCTGTGTTGGTGCTCATGCCTGGCGTCGACCTGTTCCAGATTATGATGACCTCGCAGGTCATCAATGGCGTGCTGTTGCCCGTGGTTCTGGTGTTCCAGGTGGTTATTGCCGCCGATCGACACATTATGGGCGCTAACCGCAACGGCCGCGTGTGGAATGTGCTTACCTGGGCGACTATCGGTGTGATTACGGTGCTGACGGTCGTCATGTTTGTGCTGCAGGCGATGGGTTACAGCGCGTAGCGCCTCTTTTGGATTCTTAATAGGTCGCCGCCATGGGCTGCGGCCTGTTTTTTGCCCACGGCCTCTCGGAGTCGGCTCGAAGTTTGCTATGGGTGCGGGGCATGGAAACGACGCTCGGGGTGGCGAGGAACTCAGAATTCGGCCGCGGGAGGGCATTCATCGGCCGCGTCAGGAGTGTCCCTAAGTGTCGGCACATAAGGAACGTCCCTAACTGCCGGAGGGGGCGTCGGTTGTGGCCGACGGCCCCTCCGGGTGCAAGCGGATTTGACAGTGTGTTACTTGTCGGTGCCTAGCTTGTGCGGTTTGTAGGCGAGCGCGTTGACGAGTGCGTCGGCGGCGGACTTGACGGCCGCCGGCTGCGGATCGTTAACGTGGTCCTCGGGATGCACGGGCAGGTCCTTCTTGACGGCATCGTGGATGAGCTTAAGGTACTCGGCCACGCCCGCGTTCGAAAGGTGCGTGCCGTCGCCGTCGAACAGATCGTTGCGGTTGGCGCTATATCCGTACCAGTCGATAACGCGCACGTTTTTATAGCGCGTGGCGGCGTTGGCGATGGCCTGATTGGTGGCGCCGACCCATGGCTGCGGGCTGCGCGTGTTTACAAATACGACGGTGCGCTGATTGCCGGCATCGGCCATGATGGCGTCAATCTGGGCATCGGTCACCAGGCCGTTGGTGCCCAGCGCAAAGACTACGATCTTGCCGGCGAGGTTCTGCTGGATATAACCCTCAAATGTTGTGCGGCCCGCATCGAACTGGCGGCCCTTTTCGGCATCGATGTGACTGTGGGGGAACACGCCGTCAAAGGAATCGACGGCGCGCAGCGACACGGAGTCGCCGATCATCAGCAGGTCGTAGGATCCGTCGGGGAAGCCGTCGTTGTCCTTGTCGGTGTCATCGGCCGCCTGCTGGTCCTGGGGTTTTGCATTTTTGGCTTCCTTGTTTAGGATTTCGGCGCCCTCGCCGCTCAGCGCGGATGTGTCGGGCACAAAGACCAGACCACCCAGCGCCACGACAAGCACGACGCCGCAAACGGCGCACACGGGAATATGCGCGCGCACCCAGTTTGCGGGCGTGGTGGTGCCTTCGCGGAGCTCGGAAACGGTGCGTCCAAAGGCGCCCTTCCTAAACGGCGTCTCGATAAAGCGATAGGAGCACTCGGCTACGGCGACCACCACAAGTACCTGCAAGATGTACTGCCACCAGGGCGTATCGCTGATGTTGGCGACCGGGTTCATGAGCAGCAGCAGTGGATAGTGCCACAGGTAGATGCTGTACGAGCGCTTGCCGATCCACACGAGCGGCTCGGCGGACAGCGCGCGGGCAACCATTCCCTGGGGCTGCACGCAGGCTGCGATGACCATGAGCGTGAGGATGGAGCATAACAGCGTGCCGCCGCGATACTGGAACGCGGTGTAGCCGTTGGTGAGTGCGACCATGGCGGCAAGGCCAACCAGACCCACGACGCCCAAGACATCGATGGATGCGGGCGAGGACCAAAAGCGCACGAGGGCGCTCGGCTGTGCCAGGGCGGTATCGGCTGATTCGTCGGCCTTCTTGTCAGGCTTGTCCTCGGCTTTCTTGCCGTGCTTGGCGGCGCCAGCCAGGCGATTGAGCCCCAAACGATGAGCGAGACGCACCGGCGCCAGGTCGCGATCGGGGATAAAGGCCATCCAGGCACCCAGTAGCAGCGAGAACACGCGGGTGTCGGTGCCGTAGTACACGCGGCTGGGGTCGGCGGCGGGATTGTAGAGTACCATCATGGCGAGGGCAGATACCGCGGCAAGGCCCAGAACCACGCGGCGCGTGTTGGGCTTGCTCACATGCATGGATACCATGGCAAACAGCAATGGCGGCCAAATCAGGTAGAACTGTTCCTCGATGGCGAGCGACCAAAAGTGCGTGAGCGGCGAGGGGTCGCCCAGAGCATTGAAGTACGAGACGTTTTGGGCAATCTGCCACCAGTTATTAAAAAACAGCAGCGACGGCAGGATGTCGGGGCGCATCTTGGTGAGCATCACATGGTTAAAGATGGTGCACAGCGCGCAGGTCACCACCACAACGGTTACCACGGCGGGGAACAGGCGACGGATGCGGCGAATCCAGAAGCTCTTGAGGTCGATGCGGCCGGTCTTTGACACTTCGTTGATGAGCAGGCGCGTGATCAGATAGCCCGAGAGCACAAAGAAAATCGTGACGCCAAGCAGGCCGCCCTGTGCCCATGTGAGGTTGAGGTGATAGAGCACTACCGCGACGACGGCGAGCGTGCGCAGGCCGTCGAGGGCGGGGATATAACGAGATTTGGGGCGCGTGGGTGCCTGTTCTTTTGCGGCGCTGTTGGTGTGGGCACCCTTGTTGGCGGGCGCACGATGAGAGCCTGCGGCGTGGCGCGGCTCGGTGGCTTGTCGGTTAGCGCGCGAACGTTCGTGCGGCGCTTGTTGATCGCTCGCGTGGCGTGAGCTGCGCGAACTCGATCGCGGGAATTGTTCCATAAAATTTCATCCAATGACGAGAATGATCAGCACGTCTTCATTGTAACCGCCTGCTCCTGTGAATGCTTGCTGCCGGCGCAAGCTCAAGCGCGCGTCCACATCAAAGTGAACTAAAGTTATAGAGGCGCGAGAGCGCACGATTGACGGCCAACGGCGGGTGCAGAGCCCGCGGACGAGGAGGTTTCCATGGCAGATAGCGGCATCGTTGCGGTGTTCGGCAGCATGAACATGGACCTTTCGGTGGCGTGCGAGCGCATGCCGCGTGCGGGCGAGACCGTTGGCGGCAGCGGGTTTATCACCAACGCCGGCGGCAAAGGAGCCAACCAGGCCGTAGCTGCTGCGCGCATGGGCGCGCACACGCATATGATCGGCGCGGTCGGCTGCGACGCATTTGGCACGTCGCTCGTGGCGGGGCTCCAAGACGCCGGCGTGGACTGTGTCTTTGTAGCGCGTCGCGATGACGTGGAGACGGGAACGGCGACCATCATTCGCTGCGAGGGTGACAACCGCATCGTGCTGTCGCCGGGTGCCAACCATGCGCTCGCGGGCGAGGATGTTGCCCGCGCGCTGAGGCGTCTGGTAGCCGATGAGCTCGACGGAGACGCCAGCGATATTGCCCCGGCTGCCGGAAGCGTCTTTATCGCCCAGGGCGAATGTGACCTTGCGGCGACGGCCGAGGCGCTTGTTTGCGCTCACGAGCTCGGGTTCTATACGGTCTTTAATCCGGCGCCTGCCTGCGAGTTGCCTGCGGAGGCCTGGCCTGCGGTCGACCTGGTTTGTCCCAACGAGACTGAGTGCCAGGTGCTGACGGGCATCTTGCCCGCGGATGATGCGAGCTGCGTCGCGGCGCTCAATGCCCTGCTCGCCAAGGGTGTCGGAGCCGCGGTCATTACGTTAGGCGGAGCCGGGTCGGTTACGCTTGGCGATAGCGGCGAGCTGTTGCGCATGCCGGCGCTTTCGAACGAGGTGGTCGATACGACAGCCGCGGGCGATACGTTTATCGGCGCGCTTGCGGCTGCCCGCCTGGAGGGCCTTCCGCTCTTTGGGTGCATGGCCGCAGGTGCTCGTGCCTCGGCGGTAACGGTGTCGCGTTTGGGCGCGCAACAGTCGATTCCCACGCGCGCCGAAGTTGAGCGCGTGTTTGGTTTAGACGATTTAGTAATAGACGGAGAAGCGGAGTAGAACAATGGCAATCAAGAAGCTGATCCTTGATCTGGATATGGGTGTGGACGACGCGATGGCGCTCGCCTATGCAATCGCGAGCCCCGAGGTGGAGCTCGTCGGTATTACCACGTGCTTTGGCAACGTGCGCGTCGACCAGTCGGCGCATAACTGCCTGGCGGTGCTCGACCTGTTGGGTCGCCCCGAGGTGCCGGTGTACCTGGGCGCCGATCGTCCCATAAAGGCGACCGAGCCCTATACGCCGCCGGCGTCCACCACGCTCATCCACGGCAAGAATGGCATTGGTGGCGCAAGCGTGCCC
Organism: Collinsella sp.; assembly: GCA_048250755.1. Classification (GTDB taxonomy): domain Bacteria; phylum Actinomycetota; class Coriobacteriia; order Coriobacteriales; family Coriobacteriaceae; genus Collinsella. The sequence continues at coordinate 11,333 of DBEZMF010000031.1, read as the reverse complement.
GCCTCGCCGTACGAGCCGGTGGGCGCGACGACGGCCGAAGGCAACGCGGCGGTCGATTACCTGATCGATGCCGCGCGCACCTATGGCCCCGACCTGGTCTACGTGGCAACCGGTCCGCTTTCCAACTTGGCGCTTGCCCTGGAGCGCGATGCGGCGGCGATGATGTCTATCGGTCGCGTGGTGGTGATGGGCGGTGCCCTGATCGTGCCCGGTAACGTGAGTGCGGGTGCCGAGGCCAACATGGCGAGCGACCCCGAGGCCGCTGACGCCGTGCTGCGCTCGGGCCGCAAACTCACCATGGTTGGTCTTGACGTGACGCATCGCGTGGTGCTGACGCGCCGCGACATTGCCGGTTGGACGGGCTCGGGCACCATGGCGGGCTGCGCATTTGCGAGTATGGTCGAGCACTACATTGGCTCGTACGAGATGAACGCCCCTTACCTGGGCGGCTGCGCGCTGCACGATCCGCTTGCCGTTGCCGTGGCGATTGATCCCACGCTCGTGGGCGCACTTGGTTGCAACTTGCGCGTCGACCTGCTCGGCGAGTATCGCGGCCGCACTATCTGCGACGAGCATCGCCTGTCCGACCCCGACAAGAGCGCGCTTGTGGCACTCACCGTGGACGCCCCGCGCTTTCTGTCCGAGTTCAAGGCGCGCATGGCCCGCATCCTAGGCTAGGCTCGGGATCGAAGCACGCCCATCTGCTCGATGTGGCCGCTGGCGGGCCGACATCTACCGTTCGCCAGCCCGATGGTCCCCGGGGCGGGGAGAGCGCTATAATGCATTCTGCATCTTGGATTGTTACTCCTGTGTGGAGGCATGCCCAAGAGCAATACAACACGGATTGTTACGTAAGGCATGACCGCAATAGCACTGCTATTGGCTATCATGCCTTTTTCTGTGAGTGTTCTTGAAAGGAGGTTCACCATGCTTGCAATTAAAAAGCTTAACAACAACGCGGTTCTTTGCCGTGACGGACAGGGGCGAGATGTCATCGCCATGGGCAGGGGCGTCGGTTTCGGCGGAGATTTTCCTCGAGAGCTCCCTCTTTCTAAAATCGAGCATACGTTTTACGACATTGATCCTAAAGGACAAGATGTCATGAGGGATCTTCCCTCGGATATCGTGATGTTTGCGGCGAAAGTTATGGACATCGTTGCCAACGAACTGCCCTACGACCTCTCGACCAATGCGACGCTGTTCATGGCTGATCACCTGTCGTTTGCCGTTGCGCGAGCCCAAAAGGGGGTCCGCATCGCGATGCCTCTTGCCTATGAAGTGCGGGAGACGTATCCGAAGGAATACAAGGCTGCCCAGTTTATCGTCATGCGACTCGAGAAGGAGCTCGGAGAGCGGCTTCCCAAGGATGAGATTGCCAGTATTGCGATGAATCTCGTGAACGCACGGGTTGTTGAAGCCGTCAAAGCCACGGCCGAGCCCGCAAAGCAGTTCGACGATATGCTCGAGGACGTTATCGAGATTCTCGAAAGCGATTTCCGCATTATTGTCGACCGCGATTCCTTTGATTTCACCCGCTTCGCCACGCATCTGCGGTACCTGTTCAAGCGCATTCAAGCCGGCGAGTCGCTGAACAGCGCCAACATGCAGATGTACAAGAACTTTCGTGAGGAGTTTCCGCAGTTGGCAGAGTGCGTGAAGCATATCGGTTCCTATTGTCGTGAAACGTGGGACGCCACGCTCTCCGAGGAGGAGGAACTCTATCTGATGATCCATCTCAACCGGATCATCTCCAAAAAAGGATTGTAACCCGTAGCCATTCGGGGCATGACCTTTGCCGATTCGAACAGTAAGCCAAGATTGTGCAAAGGAGCCAATGATGGCAAATTACAAAAAGGTGGCAGAGCAGATTCTCTCCACTGTGGGCGGGGCGGAAAACGTGGCTTCGGTTACGCATTGCATGACGCGCCTGCGCTTCAACCTCAAGGATGAAAGCCTCTCGAATGATGAGAAGCTTGAGGACATCTCGTCTATCATCAGCGTCGTGCACGCCGGAGGGCAGGTGCAGCTGGTGGTCGGGCCCACGGTCGACAAGGTCTACGACGAGGTTTGTAAGCAGGGCGGATTCGAGGTCACGGTATCGATTGACGAGGAACTCGATGGCCCTCAGCTTAGCTGGAAGGAGCGCTTGGCGCCCAAGCACCTCTTCAATCAGCTGCTCGATGCCGTGAGCGGCGCTATCACCCCGATCCTTCCGATCTTTTGTGTCGCCGGTATCTTCAAGATGCTCGTTATTCTGTTTGGGCCCGAAGGCGCCGGTTTTATGTCCGAAACGAGCGACCTGTATCGGATCCTTTCCCTGGTGGGCGATGCGGCGTATTACTACTTCCCGGTGTTTGCCGCCTATAGCTCGGCTAAGAAGTTCAAAACGAGTCCTGTGCTGGCACTGCTCATCGCTGTTGTGGTGATTTATCCCGACATGCTCGCTATTGTTGAGGACGGAAAGCCTTTCAGCGTCTTCGGCATCCCCATGCAGCTCGTCAACTACACCCAGGCTGTTCTTCCGGTCATCTTGATCACCTGGGCCCAGTCCTATGTTGAGCGCTTCTTTAAGAAGATCTCGCCTGATATGTTGCGCATTCTGATCGTACCCGTGGGTACGGTGCTCGTGATGTTGCCGGTCGCGCTGTGCCTCTGCGGCCCTGCCGTCCAATTTGTCATGGGCCTTGTGGCCGATTTCATCATTTGGCTCGCCTCTGTTGCCGGTCCCGCTGCGACCGCGGTTATCGGCGCATTCTGGAATCTGATCATCGCCACCGGCATGCACGTGCCGATCTATACCGCCATATTGCCCGCCGCGCTCCAGAACGGTTACGACGCCATCTTATACCCCGGCACCGCGGTTGTAGCCTACACCACGCTTGCCATCGCGCTCGCCTATGGCCTGCGCGCTAAGGGCAAGGAGAGTCGAGCCACGGGCTGGAACTTGTTCATCACCTATGCCTTCGGTCGCGTGAGTGAGCCCATCATCTACGGCATCCTGTTTCGCGACAAGAAGGCTCTTGCCTGGAACATGATTGGTGGTGCTGTCGGTGGTCTGCTGGTAAGCCTTCTTCATGCCAACGTCTATATCTTCACTGGCGTTGGTTTCCCATGGATGAACGTGCTCATGTTTGCTCAGGATATCATCCCTGGCACCATCGGGTGTCTTGCTGGCGGTGCCGTGACGTTTGCGTTGGCGATGATTTTTGGATTTGAAGGACAGGAGAAGATGCCGTTGAAGTCCAAGAGCGGCGATTCTGAGGCCGTTGAATCCGTCGAGGCATAAGAGGCTACTACACAAATATGCTCCCCAGCCGTTGCGCGGTCCGACCCCTTGGCCGCGCAACGGTACTGTGCTGTTGCGCGGCACTTGCCGAGTCCGTTGCGTTCGACAGTGTGGGCCGGGAATTTGATAGAAAGGACGACACCATAATGTTTAGAGAAGATTTTTTATGGGGCGGGGCTCTGGCTGCAAACCAGTGCGAGGGAGGATGGAACGAAGGCGGTCGCGGTTTAGCCAATTCCGACATGCTGCCGTTTGGCGATCAACGCATGGACGTCATGCGGGGAGACCTTGATCCGCGTGCGTTGGCACCCGACAGCTTCTATCCCGCTCGCAAGGGCATTGATTTTTACCATAGGTACAAGCAGGATATTGAACTGTTTGCCCAGATGGGTTTTAAATGCCTGCGCTTATCAATCGCCTGGAGCCGCATTTTTCCCAAAGGAGACGAAGCCGAGCCCAATGAAGAAGGCCTTGCCTTTTACGAGGATGTTTTTAGGACGTGTCGCGCGCATGACATTGAGCCTTTGGTGACGCTCAACCACTATGATGTCCCCATGCATCTCGTCGATGCGTATGGCGGATGGCGCGATCGCAGGTTGGTCGACCTGTTCGAGCGATATTCGCGTACCGTGTTCGAGCGCTATCGGGGATTGGTCAATTATTGGCTGACCTTTAACGAGATCAACATCATGACGCAGGCGTGCTTTATGGCGGCGGGGATCATCTTCGAGCAAGGGGAGAATCGCTATGCAACGGTTCACACGGCCGTGCACCATGTATTGGTTGCGAGCGCCCGTGCGGTCGGGGCGTGTCATGAACTGTGCCCTGGGGCGAAGATCGGTTGCATGCTCAACGCAGGTGTCTTCTATCCGGCTACATGTGATCCGGACGATGTGCTGGCTGCGCAGGCTGAGAATCGCAGCCATTACATGTTTACCGACGTCCAGGTGCGCGGTGCGTACCCGAGCTATGTTCTCAAGGAATACGCCCGCCATGGTTTTGAGGTGCCCTATCGGGATGATGACCGCGAAGTACTGGCTGCAAACCTGGTCGATTTCGTCTCGTTTTCGTATTACTCGACGCGCGTCGCAAAAGCGCATGCGGAAGGTCAGTTCGATTCGAACCTTCTTCGCTCGGCGCCTAATCCGTATCTAAAACAGGAGCCTTGGGGGAGGTTTATCGACCCCAAAGGGCTGCGCGTCACCATGAATGAAATCTGGGATCGCTATCAAAAGCCGCTGTTCATCGTCGAAAACGGTTTGGGTGCTCCTGATGTGCCGGAAGATTCGGGTGAAATAGAAGACGACTATCGAGTTGAATACCTGCGGGCCCACATCGAGGCGATGAGGGAGACCGTCGAGCTCGACGGGGTGGAACTCATGGGATATACCTGTTGGGGCCCAATCGATTTGGTTTCGGTCGCCACAGGACAGATGCGTAAGCGCTACGGGTTTATCTATGTCGATCGAGACGATAGCGGTGCGGGCTCGTTTGAGAGACGTAAAAAGAAAAGCTTCGAATGGTACCGACGCGTAATAGCAAGCAATGGCGAAGACCTTGCGTAATAACGTTAAGATGGACAAATGCGCCCGTTGGGGGAATAGTCGTGCCACTTCGCTTGACAACAGGCTAAACTAGCTATTAAACATTTACTATTCTGTTTAGATTGAATTTGCGGTCGTTTAGTTGCCGAGCCACGGGGCGGTCAAGCCACGATGCTCGGCCGCGACCGATGCTAGGGGGAACGATGGCTAAAGCAAGCGTCCGCGAGATCAGCCGCATTACCGGCTTTTCGCCCGCAACCGTGTCCAACGCGCTCAACCGCAAGCGCAGCGTGAGCGAGGAGACCGCCAAGGTCATCCTGGAGTGCGCGCAGTCGCTTGGCTATCAGCAGTCGACGCAGCTCGAGAGCATCCAGTTTGTGCTTGCGCGCAAGACGGGCGCCATCCTGGACGAGAGCACCTTCCATCCCGCGGTCATCGAGGGCGTGGAGCGCCAGGCGCGTCGCCACGGCATGAGCACGAGCTTTGTCTCGCTCGACTTTAGCGACCTGGACGCCGTGCGCCCGCAGGTCGAGGGCCTGATCGCCGACCCGTCGGCCGCCATCGTGCTGATGGGTACCGAGCTGGGCGAGGAGGACTACGCCCTGTTCGCCGACGCTGCCGCCCACCTGATTGTGCTCGACGGCTGGAGCGATCGCCAGTACTTCGATGCCGTAGTCATCGCCAACACCGATTCGGTGCTGCGTGCCGTGGATTACCTTATCGAGAAAGGCCACAGGCAAATCGGCTATCTGGCGGGCGACCTTCGGATCCGCAACTTTAAGGACCGCGAGCGCGGCTATCGCCAAGCGCTTGAGGACGCGGGCCTCGAGGCCAATCCGGCATGGCGTGTCACGTTGGGCACCACGCTCGAGGGTGCCTATCGCGACATGGGCGTGTGGCTCGACAACGTCTCGCGCGACGATCTGCCGACGGCTTTCTTTGCCGAGAACGACGTGCTCGCCGTGGGCGCCATGCGCGCGTTCAACGAGCACGGTATTCGCGTGCCCGAGGATGTCTCGATCATCGGCTTTGACGACCTGTCTTTGGGCGCCTTCTCCAACCCGCCGCTCACCACGGTGCATGTTCCCAAGCACGAGGTGGGCGAGATCGCGGTGCGTCGCCTGGTGGGCAACATCCGCAACCCCAAGAGCTATACCTGCAAGACGGCCGTGTCGACCTATTTTGTCGAGCGCCAAAGCGTGCGCGAGATCTAGGCGGAACGGCGCCAGACCTCAGAGCGGAAAAGTCCGCCAAAGGCAACCATATATATAACGCTACCAAGAGAGGGTCCTATGGGGCCCTCTTTTTATTGTCCTTGTATGTTCAGTTTGTTTACATACCGTTTAGGCTGATTTCTCTACCGCCCACGGGTATTTCGCGTTAAACTTCTAAACGCTGGAGTAAAATATTTAGTAAACAGAACAAAACGAAACACACGTCTGTTTACTGAACATGTGATTAGGGGAGGACGTACATGGATAAGATCAAGCTCGGTTTTGTGCCCACGCGCCGCAGCATCTTTAGCGCGCCGGACGCAATCAAGTATCGCGGCCTGACGGCTAATCGCCTGCGCGAGATTGGCGTCGACATCGTGGATATCGACGACATCAATGATGAGGGCCTGCTGTTCGACGACAGCCATATCGAGCCTATCGTCAAGAAGTTCCGCGCCGAGGGCGTCGATGGCATCATGCTGTGCCACGCCAACTTTGGCACCGAGTACGTTTGCGCTCGCCTTGCCCGCGAGCTCGGCCTACCCGTGCTGTTGTGGGGCCCGCGCGACGAGCGCCCCGAGCCCGACGGCACCCGCCTGCGCGATAGCCAGTGCGGCCTGTTCGCCACCGGCAAGGTCCTGCGCCGCTTCCAGGTTCCCTTCACCTACATGACCAACTGCCGCCTGACCGACCCCGAGTTTGAGCGTGGCGTTTGGGACTTCTTGGCCGTGTGCAACGTGGTCAAGACCTTCAAGCACACCCGCATCCTGCAGATGGCCACCCGTCCATTCGACTTCTGGTCGACCATGTGCAACGAGGGCGAGCTGCTCGAGAAGTTCAACATCCAGCTTTCGCCCATCCCCATGACCGAGCTTGTCCAGGCCGTGCGCGACGCCCAGACCGACGAGCAGGCCATGGCCGCCATGCTGGCCCACATCAACGACAGCTTTGAGATCTGCATCCCCGAGGACAAGGTCCCCGCGGTCGCCGGTCTTGCCATCGCCATGAAGCGCCTGGTCGAGAAGTATGGCTGCAATGCTGGTGCCATTCAGTGCTGGAACGCTCTGCAGGACGAGCTGGGCATTATGCCCTGCGCCGCCAACGCCGTCCTCAACGAGATGGGCATCCCTATCGTATGCGAGACCGATATCCACGGCGCCATTACCGCGCTGATGGTCGAGGCCGCCGACCTGGGCCGTCACCGCGGCATGTTCGCCGACTGGACCGTGCGCCATCCCGACAATGAGAACGGTGAGTTGCTGCAGCACTGCGGCCCCTGGCCCTGCAGCTGCGCGGCCGTCAAGCCCAAGCTCACCTATCCGCTGGCTTTCGATCACCCCGGCGCGCTGACGGCCGAGGCCAAGCATGGCGACCTCACCCTTGCCCGCTTTGACGGCGACAACGGCGAGTACTCGCTGCTTCTGGGCAGCGCCCGCGGCATCGACGGCCCGGCCGGCATGGGCACCTACCTGTGGGTCGAGGTCGACAACCTCAAGCGCCTCGAGGCCAAGATCGTCGAGGGTCCCTACATCCACCACTGCGTCGCTATTCACGCCAACGTGGTGCCGGTGCTCTACGAGGCGTGCAAGTATCTCGGCATCCAACCCGACCTGTACGACCCCATCGAAGAAGACGTTAAAGCCTACCTGCGAGGAGAGTAGAAATGGCAACTATCGAAGAGCTTGAGTCCCTGCGCTGGGATCTCCGCCGCGATTGCGTCGACATCATCATGGCTGGCGCCGGCGGCCACATCGGCGGCGACATGTCGGTGATTGACGCCCTCATGACCCTCTATGCCAACCACCTCAACATTTCGCCCGAGACCGTCGACGATCCCAACCGCGACCGCTTCGTGCTCTCTAAAGGTCACGCCATGGAGGCCTACTACGCGGTGCTCTGCCACGAGGGCTATCTTGACCTCGACGACGTCAAGGCCCGCTTCTCCAAGTTCGGCAGCCCCTACATCGGCCACCCCAACAACAAGCTCAAGGGCATCGAAATGAACTCGGGCTCGCTGGGTCACGGCCTGCCCGTGGCCGTGGGCATGGCGCTCGCCGGCAAGATGGACGGCCGCGACTACCGCGTCTACACCATCATGGGCGACGGCGAGCTTGCCGAGGGTTCGGTCTGGGAGGGCGCCATGAGCGGCGGAAACTACCAGCTCGATAACCTGTGCGCACTCGTGGACCGCAACCGCCTGCAGATCAGCGGCAGCACCGAGGACGTTATGAAGCAGGACTCGCAGGAGGAGCGCTGGGCCGCCTTCGGCTGGAACGTGCTCTCCATTCCGGGCAACGACGTCCGGGCCATCGACGCCGCGTTGACGCTTGCGGCCGAGACCTGCGGCAAACCCACGGTCATCATCCTCAACACGGTGAAGGGCTATGGCTCGCCCGTTATGGAGGACAAGGCCGCCTGGCATCATCACCTGCCCAACGACGAGGAATATGCCCAGATCATCGCCGATTTCGCTGCCCATAAGGAGGCCATCAATGGCTAACAAGATCGCCAATCGCAAGGTTATCTGCGACACGCTGCTCGAGGCCGCGAAGACCGATAAGGATATCGTCGTCCTGTGCTCCGATTCCCGCGGCTCCGCATCGCTCACGCCGTTCTTTGATCAGTATCCCCAGCAGTCCGTCGAGGTCGGCATTGCCGAGCAGGACCTGGTGAGCATCGCCGCCGGCATGGCTTCGTGCGGCAAGAAGGCCTGGGCCGCCTCGCCGGCGTCCTTTGTGACCACGCGCTCGTATGAGCAGTGCAAGGTCGACGTCTCGTACTCCAATACCAACGTCAAGCTCATCGGCATCTCGGGCGGCGTGTCCTACGGCGCCTTGGGCATGAGCCATCACTCCGCGCAGGATATCGCCGCCATGAGCGCGATTCCCAACATGCGCGTGTATCTGCCGAGCGACCGCTTCCAGACCGCCGAGCTCGTGCGGGCCCTGGTCGCCGACAACAAGCCGGCCTACATCCGCGTGGGCCGCAACCCGGTCGAGGACGTGTACACCGAGGACGAGTGCCCGTTCCAGATGGATCGCGCCACCTGGGTACGCCGCGGCACCGATGTAACGCTCGTCGCTACCGGCGAGATGGTCCGCCATGCCGTGGACGCCGCCGACCTGCTGGCCGAGCAGGGCATCTCGGCAACGGTGCTCGACATGTACTGCGTCAAGCCGCTTGACGCCGAGGCCGTGATTGAGGCCGCCGGTGCCACGCGCGCCGTCGTGACTGTCGAGGAGCACAGTCCCTTCGGCGGCCTGGGTTCTATGGTCGCGCAAGTGGTGGGCGAGCATTGCCCGCGTCCGGTCAAGTGCCTCTCCCTGCCCGACGCGCCGGTCATCACCGGCACGAGCCCCGAGGTCTTTGCACACTACGGCCTGACGGGTGCCGGAATCGCCAAGACCGTCGCCGAGTTCCTCGGCAACTAGTAGACACAGACGCTGCGCGGCCGCCAAGCACCGCACCTTGCCGTTCAAACCGTCGCTTGCGTACACAAAGTACGCGGCGCTCCTCTTTCACGGCAATCTGCGACACTTGACGGCCGCTCGCTCCTTGTCCGCCAGGCTGTCTTTGATTTGGCGGAAGGAATGGGAGAGTACATGAGCAAATACATCATCGGAATCGATCAATCCACGCAGGGCACCAAGGCGCTGCTGGTGGACGAGGGCGGCCATTTGATTCATCGTGCCGACCGCTCGCATCGCCAGATTGTCAACGAAGCCGGCTGGGTGAGCCATGATCCGGCCGAGATTGCCACCAATGTGCTGGCCGTGGCGCGTGCCGTGGTGGAGGAGACCGGGGTCGATCCGGCCGACGTCGCCGGCATCGGCATCTCCAACCAGCGCGAGACCACCGTTGCCTGGAACCGCGCGACGGGCGAGCCGCTGTGCGACGCCGTGGTGTGGCAGTGCGCCCGCGCCCGCGAGCTATGCGACGAGCTGGCCGCGCGTGAGGGCGTGGCCGAGCTGGTGCGTGACACGACGGGCCTGGTGCTATCGCCCTACTACCCTGCGGGCAAGATGGCCTGGATCCTCGCGAACGTTCCGGCCGCCGCCGAGGCTGCCGCAGCGGGCGAGCTGTGTCTGGGCACCATCGATGCCTGGGTGGTCTGGACGCTCACAGGCGGCGCGGAGTTTCGCTGCGACTGGTCCAATGCCAGCCGCACGCAGCTATTCGACCTGCGCCGTGGCTGCTGGAGCGAGCCGGTGTGCGAGGCCTTTGGCGTCGACGTGGCCTGCCTGCCACGGGTGACCGATTCCGATGGTCTGTTCGGCATGACGGACCTGGGCGGCTTTTTGCCGGCACCCGTGCCCATTCACGGCGTGCTCGGCGACAGCCACGCGGCCTTGTTCGCGCAGGGCTGCCACAGTCGCGGCATGGCCAAGGCGACCTATGGTACCGGTAGCTCGGTCATGATGAATGTCGGCGACGAGTTCGTTGCCAGCTCGCACGGGCTTTCGAGCTCGCTCGCATGGCGTATGAACGGCGTGATCGAGTACGTGCTCGAGGGCAACGTGAGCTACGCCGGCGCCGTCAAGACGTGGCTGCGCGATGATCTGGAACTCATCAATAACCCCGAGGAGGTTACCGATCTGTGCTATGCCGCCAATCCGGCGAGCCGCGTTTACTTTGTGCCGGCGTTTACCGGCTTGGGCGCGCCGCACTGGGCGAGCGACGCCGAGGGCTGCGTCTTTGGCATGACGCGCACCACCGGCCGCGCGGAGTTCGTGAAGGCTGCGGACGAGTCGATCGCCTATCAGATTTTTGACGTGATCGATGCGATGGTCGAGGATTCGGGCGCAGCGCTGGCAGAGCTTCGCGTTGACGGCGGTCCCACGCGCGACGCGTACCTGATGCAGTTTGAGAGCGACCTGGTTGGCTCGCCCATCCGCATCGCGAGCAACGACGAGATGAGCGGCCTGGGTGCGGCCTGGGCCTGCGGCATTGCGCTGGGCATGTACGCGCGCGATGTCGTCGACGTCTACGGCGCCCGCGGCATCGTGGAGCCCGTGATGCCCGCCGACGAGCGCACCAAAAAGATCGCCGGCTGGCGCCACGCCGTAGCCGCCACCATCTCGTACACTGCCTAGCATGATTTTTCTGGGACGGGGATTAAAAACTCATTGATCCCCGTCCTAGGTAGCTTATGAACTGCGCCCCAAATCTTGGACGCCCTAAATAGCGACTAGGCCGCAAGGGCCTGATTCCGGTACTCCTCCGGGGTCAGGCCCTTCAATCTTACCTGCCTCCGGCTCGTGTTCCAGTGGACTATGTATTCCTCCAGGT
>DBEZMF010000030.1:0-23775 GCA_048250755.1 Collinsella sp. | reverse complement strand
CTGTTTAAGTTTGTCGCGAGTTCCGCACGCAAAGGAAAGCACTTAATGTGCTTTCCGTCTTGCGCAGGACTGTAGAGCAGCAAACTTAAACAGCGGGCGGCCCGTTCCGGGAATCCGCCCACGCGCACAGCAGAAAGGATTCCTTTTGTGTAGGCTTTGCGGAAATGTGCCAATTTTAGGATACGCCCGGCGGCGTGGTCTGTTGACGACACAGCTAACGCCACGTATCCTATCGAACTGCGTGTTTCGTAGGGGGATGCTGACCCCTCGATTCAAGCCGTTGCACTTTACAGAAAGCTGGAATCATTCGAGAAGGAGTACGCTTTGCCTACTATTAACCAGCTGGTTCGCCAGGGCCGTCGTTCCGTGCCCAAGAAGTCCAAGAACGCTGCTCTGCAGCACAACTCCCAGAAGCGCGGCGTGTGCACCCGCGTCTTCACCACGAGCCCCAAGAAGCCGAACTCGGCTCTTCGTAAGGTTGCCCGTGTTCGCCTTGTCAACGGCATCGAAGTTACTGCTTACATCCCGGGTGAGGGCCACAACCTGCAGGAGCACTCCATCGTGCTCGTCCGCGGCGGTCGTGTCCGTGACCTCCCTGGTGTCCGTTATCACGTCATCCGTGGCGCCTACGACGCTGCTCCGGTCCAGAACCGTATGCAGGCCCGTTCCAAGTACGGTGCTAAGCGCCCCAAGGCTAAATAAGCCAGATAACGTTTTGATACTTTCGCCGTGTGCCGCCTAAGCGCCGCACGGTAGACACTTAAGGAGATTTCACATGCCGCGTCGTGCAGCAGCTAATCGTCGTGAGGTTCAGCCTGACGCCGTTTACAACAACCGCCTGGTGACTCAGCTCATCAACAAGGTCCTTCTTGACGGCAAGAAGGCCACCGCTGAGCGCATCGTTTACACCGCTTTCGAGATCGTTGCCGAGAAGTCCGAGGGTGGCGACGCTCTCGCTACCTTCAAGAAGGCTATGGACAACGTCAAGCCCACGCTCGAGGTTAAGCCCAAGCGTGTCGGTGGCGCTACCTATCAGGTCCCGATGGAGGTCAACTCCCGTCGTTCCACCGCTCTGGGTATCCGCTGGATCGTCAACTTCTCCCGCGCTCGCAAGGAGAAGACCATGGCCGAGCGTCTCGCCAACGAGATCCTCGACGCTTCCAACGGCCTGGGCGCTTCCGTCAAGAAGCGTGAGGACGTCTTCAAGATGGCCGAGGCCAACCGCGCGTTCTCTCACTATCGTTGGTAAGTTAAGGTAAGGAACTAACATGGCTAAGCCTAAGTACAAGCTTTCCGATACCCGTAACATCGGCATCATGGCCCACATCGATGCCGGTAAGACCACCACGACCGAGCGTATTCTTTACTACACCGGTAAGACCCACAAGATCGGTGAGGTCCATGAGGGCGCTGCCACCATGGACTGGATGGTTCAGGAGCAGGAGCGCGGCGTAACCATTACCTCCGCTGCTACCACGTGCTTCTGGAACAAGGACGGTAAGGACTACCGCATCCAGATCATCGACACCCCGGGCCACGTTGACTTCACCGCCGAGGTCGAGCGCTGCCTGCGCGTCCTCGATGGCGCTGTCGCCGTCTTCGACGCCGTTGCCGGCGTTCAGCCCCAGTCTGAGACCGTTTGGCGTCAGGCTTCTACCTTCAACGTCCCTCGCATCGCCTTCATCAACAAGTATGACCGCGTGGGCGCTGACTTCTTCAACGCTATCGAGACCATGAAGGATCGTCTCGATGCTAACGCCGTGGCCGCTCAGGTCCCGATGGGCGCCGAGGACAACTTCTGGGGCGTCATCGACCTGGTCACCATGACTGCATGGGACTTCAAGGCCGACGAGAAGGGTATGACCTACCCCGAGCCGATGGACGAGATCCCGGCTGAGTTTGCCGACATCGCTGCCACCAAGCGCGAGGAGCTCCTTGACGCTGCTGCCAGCTTTGACGACGAGCTCATGGAGAAGATCCTCATGGAGGAGGACTTCACCGTCGAGGAGCTCAAGGCTGCTCTGCGCAAGGGCGTTCTGGCCAACGAGCTCAACCTCGTCTTCGTGGGTTCCGCCTACAAGAACAAGGGCGTTCAGGAGCTGCTCGACGCTGTCGTCGACTACCTGCCCAGCCCGCTCGACGTCGAGGCCGTCACCGGTACCGATCCGGACACCGGCGAGGAGATTCAGCGTCATCCTTCCTTCGACGAACCCTTCTCCGGCCTGGTCTTCAAGATCATGACCGACCCGTTCGTCGGTAAGCTCACCTATGTCCGCGTTTACTCCGGCCGCGCCGAGTCCGGCTCCTACGTGGTCAACGCTTCCAACGGTCAGCGCGAGCGCCTCGGCCGCATCCTCGAGATGAACGCCGCCGAGCGTATCGACCGTGACGACGCTGCCGCTGGCGACATCGTCGCTTGCGTCGGCTTCAAGAACTCCACCACCGGTGACACCTTGTGCGCCGAGGGCAAGGAGATCGTCCTCGAGAAGATCGAGTTCGCTAAGCCCGTTATCGACGTTGCCATCGAGCCCAAGACCAAGGCCGAGCAGGACAAGATGTCCCTGGCTCTGACCAAGCTCGCCGAGGAGGACCCGACCTTCCAGGTGTCCACCAACCACGAGACCGGCCAGACCATCATCGCCGGCATGGGCGAGCTGCACCTCGAGATCATCGTCGACCGTCTGCTCCGCGAGTTCAAGGTTGACGCTAACGTTGGTAAGCCCCAGGTTGCCTACCGCGAGACCGCTGGTCACGACGTCGAGAAGGCTGAGGGCAAGTTCGTCCGTCAGTCCGGCGGTCGCGGTCAGTACGGCCACGCCGTCATCAAGCTCGAGAAGATGGAGGAGGGCTTCGGCTACGAGTTCGTCAACGCTATCGTCGGCGGCGTCGTGCCCAAGGAGTACATCCCGTCCATCGACAAGGGCATCCAGGAGGCCCTGAACACCGGTGTTATCGCCGGCTTCCCGGTCCTCGACGTTAAGGTCACCCTGTTCGACGGTTCTTACCACGAGGTCGACTCCTCCGAGGCCGCCTTCAAGATCGCCGGTTCCATGGCTATCAAGGACGCCCTCAAGAAGTCCGATCCGCAGCTGCTCGAGCCGATCATGGCTGTCGAGGTCGAGACCCCCGAGCAGTACATGGGCGACGTTATGGGCAACCTCTCCGGTCGCCGCGGCAAGATCGAGGGCATGGAGGATCGCAAGAACAGCAAGCTCATCCGTGCCAAGGTGCCGCTGGGCGAGATGTTCGGTTACGCTACCGACCTTCGCTCCCAGACCCAGGGCCGTGCATCCTACACGATGCAGTTCGACTCTTATGAGCCCGCGCCCAAGTCCATCGTGGACGAGGTCATGAGCAAGAACGCCTAAGTTCGAGCTCCCTGTTACGTAATCCGCGAGAACATCTCTCGCACTCTTTGGAGGTTTAAGTTGGCTACCCAGAAGATCCGCATTCGCCTCAAGGGCTATGATCACGAGGTCGTCGATCAGTCCGCGAAGCTCATCGTCGAGACCGCTCAGAAGACCGGCGCTCGCGTTTCCGGTCCTGTCCCCCTGCCCACCGAGCGCAACCTGTACACGGTTATCCGCTCGCCGCACGTGAACAAGGACTCCCGTGAGCAGTTCGAGATGCGCACCCACAAGCGCCTCATCGACATCCTCGACCCCACCTCGGGCACCGTTGATTCGCTCATGCGTCTCGACCTCCCCGCTGGCGTCGACATCGACATCAAGCTCTAAGCGATATCGCTCATAGCTTAAAGGGCCCCGCTGCCGTAACGGCAGCGGGGTCCTTTTGTTTTGAATGATGGTTTGGACTGCGGGGTAATGCTGCCGAGTAGGTGGTTGCGGCGCCCTATTCGCTCAAGGGACGCAGCGATGCCTCCTCAAAATAGAAGGATCGAAAGCCGTCTTCCGTTTCGATGCACGCGCGACCAAAGCCATCGACCGTTTTAAAGATGCCACGCGCCAGCTCGTCCTCAGCGGGGGAGCGGGCGATAACGTGCTCCCCGATCCAATTGAGGTGAGCGATATATTCGTCGTGGACGGGCGCGAGCGGACCGGCGTCTTCTTCCTTGGCGTTGAGGCACTCTGCCCAGGCATCTACAGCGTCTATAACTGCGTGATAGACCTCATCGAGGAGCATGTCGACGGCGGGAACGTTCTTGTTGAGGTCTGACAGGCCGATTGCTGGCAGGCCGCCATCGGGAACCTCCGCGGGCACATAGTTCACGTTAACGCCGATGCCACAGACCGCAAAGGGGTTGCCTTCGTTATCGCGTGCGGCCTCGACCAGAATACCGCCGAGTTTGCGTCCACGCGCGACCAGGTCGTTGGGCCATTTGAGGCCAATCTCGTTTGCAAGACCCTGTTTTTCGAGTGCCTCGAGCACCGCTAGGCCGCTGACGGCGGCAAGACCAGAGAACTTTGCAGGATTAACGCATGGGCGCAGGACAATCGAAAGCAATAAGTTGCCGACGGTTGAGTCCCACTTGTGCCCGCGCCGACCGCGTCCTGCTGTCTGAGCCCGGGCGGCAAGTCCTGTGCCGTGCGGCGCTCCCTGTTTTCCTGCTTCGAGCAGGTCATCGTTGGTCGATCCGGTTACGTCGACAATCGTTAATTGGGCATCCATAGCGGCTGCTACCTCCTTATTGAATAAGTGAATGGCGCAATGGTGTCGAGAGATAGACACAATGTGAAGCCTTTGTCGCATTTGGACAATTTAATGTTAACACGTCAACAAAGACTGAAATGCGTTATCCTCTCTTGGTCGATGTAAACACGTCAACAACTCAAAGGAGGTTAGTGATGGGTTTCACGATTCTTGGAACAGGTTCGGCACTTCCTGAGCGCAGTGTTTCCAATGACGAGCTGTCTGAGTTCCTCGATACCTCGGATGAGTGGATTTTTACTCGCACAGGTATCAAGAGCCGCCACGTCTGCACCACCGAGTCACTTGACGACCTTGCCGTAGCGGCGAGCGAGCGGGCACTCCAGGTGTCCGGAATCGACGCGAGCCAGCTGGATCTGATCGTCTGCTCGACGACGACGGGTGACCACCTTGTTCCCGCTGAGGCGTGTGCCGTTGCTGAGCGACTAGGCGCGACGTGCCCTGCCTTCGATGTCTCGGCGGCTTGTGCCGGCTTCGTATTTGCGCTCGATGTCGCCGAGGGCTATATCGCCCGCAGCCGTGCCGAGCGCGTGCTTGTTGTTGCTGCCGAGCAGATGACGCGCGCGCTCGACTGGACCGACCGTGCCACCTGCGTGCTTTTTGGCGATGGGGCAGGCGCCGCAGTGATTGAAGCTGGGGGAGACAACCCCCTTGCCGTTGAGCTTTCGACGGCGCCCGACGTCGAGACCTTGCGCGTTCCCGGTCTGGTCGGTACGTCGCCGTTTAAGGCCTCCGCAGATAGCGCGAGTGTGCTGTCCATGAATGGCCGCCGCGTGTTCAAGTTCGGCGTCAACGCCATCTGCGACACGGTCCATATGCTTGCGAGCGATGCGGGCATTTCGGTCGAAGACATCGATCATTTTGTATTCCATCAGGCCAACGAACGAATCCTGAGCCAGGCGGTCAAGCGCCTGGGCGTGCCGGACGAGCGCGTGGTTCGCACGTTGCGCGAGACCGGCAACATTTCGAGCGCATGCATTCCGCTTGCCCTCGACCGGCTGGCAAACGCCGGTGCACTTCACACAGGCGACACCATCGCCTTGGTTGGATTTGGCGCCGGTCTGGATATAGGTGGCTATCTGCTTCGTTGGAAGTAGTCGCACATAGGAAATAAAAACGCCCTAGGGCACAACCAAAGGAGAACTACCATGGCAGATCAGAAGACCTTCGAGCGCGTTTGCGACGTTATCCGCGAGACCGCCGGTCTTGACGATGTCGAGATGAAGCCCGAGTCCACGCTCGAGGAGATTGGTCTCGACAGCCTGGGCACCGTCGAGATCCTCGTCGCCGTCGAGGACGAGTTTGGCATCCAGCTCGATACCGAGGAGAACCCCAAGACGGTCGGCGAGTTCGCCGATACGGTCGAGGCGGCATTGGAGAAGTAGAGATGCTCAAGACTCCTCTCTGCGATCTGCTCGGCATCGAAAAGCCCGTGTTCCAGGGCGGTATGGCCTGGATTGCCGATGCCTCGCTGGCGTCCGCAGTGTCCGAGGCGGGTGGCTTAGGCATCATCGCGGCCATGAACGCCGACGCCAACTGGCTTCGCGACCAGATTCATAAGCTGCGCGCCAGGACGGATAAGCCCTTTGGCGTCAACGTCATGCTCATGAGCCCGTTCGCCGACGAGGTCGCCCAGGTTGTGATTGACGAGCGAGTACCGGTCGTCGTGACGGGTGCCGGCAATCCCACCAAGTACATGAAGGCGTGGAACGAGGCGGGCATCAAGGTCATCCCGGTCGTTGCCTCGGTGGCGCTGGCGCGCCTCGTGGCGCGTCGTGGGGCCACGGCGGTTGTTGCCGAGGGCACCGAATCGGGCGGCCATATTGGCGAGACCTCGACGATGGCACTGGTGCCGCAGGTCGTCGATGCGGTCGACATTCCCGTCGTGGCTGCCGGCGGTATTGCCGACGGCCGCGGCATGGCGGCCGCCTTTATGCTGGGCGCCGCCGGCGTGCAGGTGGGTACGCGCTTTCTGATCGCAGACGAGTGCACCGTATCGGAGCAGTACAAGGAGATGGTCCTGAAGGCCAACGACACCTCGACGCGTGCGACCGGCCGCTCGACGGGACACCCGGTGCGTGCCCTCAAGAGCCCCTTTACCAACGCCTACGCTAAGAGCGAGGCGGCGGGCGCAAACGTCGAGGAGCTCGGGGCCATGGGCACGGGCGCCCTTCGCAAGGCCGCCAAGGACGGTAATTACGAAGAGGGTTCGTTTTTGTGTGGACAGATTGCCGGCATGGTTAGCGAGCGCCAGAGCGCACGTGAAATCGTTGACGACCTGGTCGATGGCGCCGAGCGCGTCCTGAAGGGTGCGTGCGCATGGGTAGCGTAGCGTTTCTGTTTGCCGGCCAGGGTGCCCAACACCCCGCGATGGGCGTCGATCTGATCGAGACATCGCCGGCGGCCGCCGAGGTGTTCGCCATTGCCGACGAGGTGCGCCCGGGGACCAGCGAGCAATGCCGGAGTGCCTCCAAGGAGGAGCTCTCGCAGACCGAGAACACGCAGCCGTGCGTGTTCGTTCACGACCTAGCAGCGGCTGCCGCCCTGCGTGAGCGCGGCGTGGCACCTGCCGCCTGTGCGGGATTCTCGCTAGGCGAGGTCGCCGCGCTCACCTTTGCGGGGGCGTTCGATACGCGAGCGGGCTTTGAGCTCGTGTGCGAGCGCGCGGCGCTGATGGCCGCGGCTGCCGAGCGCCATCCGGGCGGCATGCGCGCCGTCATCAAGCTCGATGCGGCGCAAGTCGAGGGCTTGGCAAAACAGGCCGGCGAGGATTGCTGGCCGGTCAACTACAACAGTCCGCAGCAGACGGTTGTTGCCGGAGCGCCCGAGGCGCTGCAGGAGCTCGACGTCCTAGTAAAAGAGGCTGGCGGCCGGGCCATGAAGGTCGCGGTGTCGGGTGCATTCCATAGCCCCTATATGGCCGAGGCGACTGAGGGACTGGCGACGTATATCCAAGCCGGCCACGCGCCGTCTCCGCTGCTGATTCCGGTCATGGCAAACATGACGGCGGCGCCCTATCCGGCGGACCCGCGAACGGCATCGGATGTCTTGGCCAACCAGGTGAGCCATGCCGTGCGTTGGGTCGACACGCTGCACACTCTGCAGGATCAGGGCATCGACACGTTTATTGAGGTCGGTCCTGGCAAAACACTGTCGGGCCTGGTCAAGCGTACGCTGAGCGACGTTCGCGTGTATTCGTGCGAAACGGCCGAGCAGGTCGCAGCTATTGCCGATGAGCTCGCATAGCCCACAGGGCTGTAACCCGAAAGGAATGACATGGGCAACTTGAACAATGGCGCGCTCGAGCGCAACGACTCACGTCGCGTGGCACTGGTCACGGGCGGCTCGCGGGGTATCGGCCGCGCCTGCGCTATCGGTCTGGCGGAGGATGGCTACGATATCGCCGTCGTCTATGCCGGCAGCCTCGATGCGGCGCGCGAGACGTGCGACGCCTGCGAGGCGGCTGGCGCCACGGCGCGCTCATATCAATGTGACGTGGCCGACCCCGCTGCCGTCAACGCGTGCGTGGAAGCGGTCCTCAACGACTTTGGCTCCATTTGGGCGCTCGTCAACAACGCTGGCATCACCCGCGATGGCCTGCTCATGCGCATGGGCGATGACGCCTTCGACCGCGTGCTCGACGTCAATCTCAAGGGAACATTCAACATGATGCGCGCGCTCACCAAGACCTTTATGCGCCAGCGCGGCGGTTGCGTCGTCAACATGAGCTCGGTCGTGGGCCTGATGGGCAATGCCGGGCAAGCCAACTACGCTGCCTCCAAGGCGGGCGTGATCGGCCTGACCAAGGCGGTGGCGCGCGAGCTTGCGCCCCGCGGCGTACGAGTGAACGCGGTTGCCCCCGGGTTTGTCGAGACGGATATGACGGCAAAGCTCTCGGAGAAGGTGCGTACGGTAACCGAGGAGCAGATTCCCCTTAAGCGTATGGCGCAGCCCGAAGAGGTGGCCGGTGTGGTGCGATTTTTAGTGAGCGATGCGGCTGCCTACATTACGGGCGAAGTCGTACGCGTCGACGGCGGAATGGCGATGTAGAAACCAGGGCCGAAGAACGGCTTGGATGAGGAGACCATGATGGAACAGAGAGTTGCAATCACCGGTATCGGCGCCGTGTCGCCGCTCGGCAACACCGCGCTTGCCACCTGGGCGGCCATGTGCGCCGGCACGTGCGGCATCGGCCCGATCACGCACTTCGATACCGATGCGTTTGCCGTCAAGGTGGCAGCCGAGGTCAAGGGCTTTGACGGCAACGAGTACTTTGGCAAGCGTGACGCCAAGCATCTCGACCCCTGCGTTCAGTTTGCGATGGCGGCTTCGGACGAAGCCATGCACGATGCAGGCTTTGATGTCGAAGGCGCCATCGATCGCGAGCGCCTGGGCGTCTACGTGGGCTCGGGCGTGGGCGGCATGACGACGCTCGTCGACAACGTCCATACGATTGCCGAACGTGGGCCCCGCCGCGCATCGCCCTATATGATCGCGATGATGATCCCCAACATGGCATCGGGCAATATCGCAATCCGCCACAAGGCAAAGGGCCCGACCCTGCCCGTGGTGACCGCGTGCGCAACCTCGGCCCATGCGGTGGGCGAGGCGTTCCGCGCCATCAAGCACGGCTATGCCGACGCGATCCTCGCGGGCGGCGCCGAGGCGGCCATTATCCCCGATGCCGTTGCGGGCTTTACGTCCTGCCGCGCATTGACCACC
Organism: Collinsella sp.; assembly: GCA_048250755.1. GTDB lineage: Bacteria > Actinomycetota > Coriobacteriia > Coriobacteriales > Coriobacteriaceae > Collinsella. The sequence goes on along the minus strand of DBEZMF010000030.1, from coordinate 14,385 downwards.
AACCCCGATTCCGCGACGGCCTGCCGTCCGTTCGATGCAGACCGCGACGGCTTTGTGATGGGCGAGGGCGCCTGCGTGCTCGTGCTCGAGAGCATGGAACATGCGCAGGCGCGCGGTGCGCACATTTATGCCGAGGTCGTGGGCTACGGCAACACCGATGATGCCCATCACATCACGAGTCCTGATCCCGAGGCTGCCGGCATTGCCCGCGCGATATCGCTGGCGGTGACCGAGGGCGACGTCAGGCCTTCCGAGGGTCTCTACATCAATGCTCACGGCACATCGACCAAGCTCAACGATTCGTCCGAGACGGCGGGCATTAAGCGTGCGCTTGGCGAGGATGCGGCGCGCGCCGCGCACGTCTCGTCGACTAAGTCGATGACCGGCCACATGATCGGTGCCACGGGCGCCATCGAGGTCATGGCCTGCGCCATGGCGCTCGAGCAGGGCGTGGTGCCGCCGACCATTAACTACCGCACGCCCGATCCCGCCTGCGATCTTGACTACACGCCCAATCGCGCAGTTCGCGCCGACCTTACCTGGGCGCTTTCGACCAACCTAGGCTTTGGCGGGCACAACGCCGCCATCGCGCTGCGTAGATATACGAGGAGCTAGAGCATGGATTCCAAAAGACTTGCCGAGATAGCCGATGTTATGGAGGACCGCGGCCTCACGCGCGTACGCGTTGAGGAGCCCGATGGCACCGCGGTCGAACTCGAGCGCGCGAGCGCCGCACAGCCGGTTGCCGTGCCCATGCCCATGCCGAGCGCTATGGCCGCTCCAGTTGCAGCTCCCACAGTCGCGCCTGCCGCACCGGAACCCGCCGCGCAGGCGCCTGTTGCCGCACCGGAGCCCAAGGGCACCGAGGTGACCGCTCCCATGGTCGGCGTTTTCTATGCTGCCCCGGCGCCGGGCGACGAACCGTTTGTGCGCGTGGGCTCCAAGGTCAAGGCCGGCGAGGCCCTCTGCATCATCGAGGCCATGAAGGTTCTCAACGAGGTGACGGCCGAGGCGGATGGCGAGGTGCTCGAGATCTGCGTGGCCGACGGCGACCTCGTTGAGTTTGACAGCTGCCTCATGAGGATCGGATAGGTGATATCCATGAACAAAGAAGAGCTCAAGAAGCTGTTGCCGCATCGCGAGCCGATGCTTTTGCTTGACGAAGCCGAGCTAGTGGGCGACGAGGCCCACGGCAAGATCACGATTACGGGCGACGAGTACTTTTTGCAGGGGCATTTTCCGGGAAACCCGGTGGTCCCCGGCGTGATTCAGTGCGAGATGCTCGCCCAGAACTGCTGCGTGCTGCTGATGGGCGATGAGGAGGCGCGCGGCGCGACGCCGTTCTACACGAGTCTGGACAAGGTGCGCTTTAAGCGTCCGGTGCGCCCGGGCGACACGGTGGATCTGGTGTGCTCCATCACGCGTGCGCGCGGGCCGTTCCGCTTTGCGACAGGTACTGCGAGCGTTAACGGTGAGGTTTGCTGCCGCGCCGATATGTCTTTTGCACTCATGCACGAAAGTTAAGGAAGGCTTCATGTTCGACAAAGTGCTCATCGCCAACCGCGGCGAAGTCGCGGTCCGTGTTATCCGCGCGTGCCGCGATATGGGCATCAAGACCGTCGCCGTTTATTCCACGGCCGATGCGGACGCGTTGCACGTGCAGCTTGCCGACGAGGCGTATTGCATCGGCGGCCCGCGTCTTGCCGAGAGCTACCTCAACGACGATGCCGTGCTCACCTGTGCCGTAAAGTCAGGAGCTAAGGCAATTCATCCCGGCTATGGCTTTTTCTCCGAGAAGGCGAGCTTCGTGCGCGACTGCGACAAGTATGGCCTGGCGTTTGTTGGTCCCTCGGCCGAGGTCATCGACAGCATGGGCGACAAGGACGCCGCGCGTCGAACGGCTGCCGCGGCGGGCGTGCCCATCGTGCCGGGCTGCGATTTGCTCAAAAGCCCCGAGGAGGCAACGGCCGAGGCCGAGCGCATTGGCTGCCCCGTGCTCATTAAGGCGCGTGCAGGTGGCGGCGGTCGCGGCATTCGCAAGGTCGATCGCGTGGAAGATGCGGCAAAGGCCTTTATTGAAGCACGCGCCGAGGGCGAGGCCGTTTTTGGCGACGGCGAGTGCTACATGGAGAAGTTCGTCGCGCCGGCGCATCACGTTGAGGTACAGATTATGGCCGATAAGCAGGGCCATGTGTTTTCGCTCGGCGAGCGCGAGTGCTCGGTGCAGCGGCGCAACCAAAAGCTAATCGAGGAGAGCCCCGCGCCGTGCCTCGACGGACACGACGACATTCGTGCTCGCATGCACAAGGCAGCGCGTGACCTGGCTCGTGCCGTCGGCTACGAAGGAGCCGGTACCATCGAGTTCCTGTATTCGGACGACGGCAATTTCTACTTTATGGAAATGAACACGCGCTTGCAGGTGGAGCATCCGGTTACGGAGTTTGTGACCGATACCGACTTGGTCAAGTGGCAGCTGCGCGTGGCAGCCGGCCAGCCTCTGCCCTTTGAGCAGGAGGACATGCCGGTCCGCAACCACGCCATGGAGTGCCGCATCAATGCCGAAACGCCGGACTTTCTGCCGTCATGCGGAACGGTCACCGCGTTGCGTGTGCCGGGTGGTCCGCGCGTGCGCTGGGATTCCGCCATGTTTACCGGTGCGAAAGTTCCGCCGTACTACGACTCCATGCTTGGCAAGCTCATCGTGTGTGCGCCCACGCGTGACGGCGCCATTCGCAAGATGCGCTCGGCCCTGGGCGAGCTCGTGATTGAGGGCGTGAGCGAAAACAGCGAGCTTCAGCTCGACGTGCTGGCAAACGACGAGTTCTTGTCGGGCATGTATCACACCGATCTGATGGGGCATCTCTATGCTGATGAATAGAAAAGCGAAGACGGTCAACGTCCTCGAGGGACCGATGACCGAGTCGTGCGCCGAGTTTCCCGCGCGCCACGTGTTTATCAAGTGCCCGGAGTGCCGCCGCGTGATCGATGAGGCGCGTCTGCACGACAACCTCGAGGTCTGCCCTCGTTGCGGAAAACACTTTCGCGTGAGCGGTCGCGCGCGCATGCGCATGACGGTTGACGAGGGCACGTTTGAGGAATGGGATGCCAATCTGGCGTCGGAGAACTTCCTCTCGTTTCCCGGTTATGCCGACAAGCTCAAGAGCGTGAGCGAGCGTTCGGGCGAGCGCGATGCCGTTGTGTGCGGCAGAGGCAAAATCTGCGGTTGCGATACGGCGCTCTTCTTTATGGACGCCAACTTTATGATGGGCTCGATGGGTTCCGTGGTGGGCGAGAAGATCTGTCGCACATTTGAGCATGCGACCGAGCTGGGGTTGTCAGTTGTCGGCTTTACCGTTTCGGGCGGTGCGCGCATGCAAGAGGGCGTGACATCGCTTATGCAGATGGCCAAGATTTCTGCGGCGGTTAGGCGCCACAGCGAGGCGGGCGGCCTGTATATCACGGTGCTCACCGACCCCACGACCGGAGGCGTAACCGCGAGTTTTGCCATGGAGGGCGACATTATCCTGGCCGAGCCCGATGCCCTGACGGCATTTGCCGGCCCACGCGTGATCGAGCAGAACATGCACAAGCGCCTGCCCAAGGGATTCCAGCGCTCCGAGTTTTTGCTGGAGCACGGCTTTTGCGATGCCGTTGTTCCGCGTGGCGAGATTGCGCTCACGGTAGGCGAGCTGCTGGCGCTGCACGAAGGGCACGCGCCCGGCCTGGGGGCACCGCATGAGATCGTGCATACGGGTCGCCGCGGCAAAAAGCTGGGACACTTGTTCAAGCGCTCGGCCGCACCAAAAACCGCGCTCGAGATTGTCAAGCAGACCCGCTCGGCAGATCGCACCACGGCAGGCGAGATGATCTCGCTGGGCCTGGATGGATTTGTGGAGCTGCACGGCGACCGCTACTTTGGCGACGACGCTGCTGTGGTGGCTGGCATTGGCTGGAAAGACGGACGCCCCGTAACGGTCATCGCCATCGAGCGCGGCACCACGACCAAAGAGCGCATGCGTCGCAACTTTGGTATGGCACATCCCGAGGGCTACCGCAAAGCGCGTCGCCTGATGCGCCAGGCCGAAAAGTTTGGTCGACCGGTTCTGTGCCTGGTCGATACTTCGGGCGCGTTTTGCGGCATCGGTGCCGAGGAGCGCGGCCAGGGTGAGGCGATTGCCCAGAACCTCATGGAGATGAGCGGCCTTAAGACGCCGATTGTCTCGGTGGTGACAGGCGAGGGCGGCTCTGGTGGCGCGCTGGCGCTGTCCGTGGCCGACCGCATCCTGATGCTCTCGAGCTCGGCCTATTCGGTCGTGAGCCCTGAGGCCTGTGCGTCGATCCTGTGGAAGGATACCGAGCGCGCGAATGAGGCCGCCGAGGCGCTTAAGCTCACGGCTCCCGACCTGTTGGCGCTCGGCATCATCGACGGCATTGTTGACGATAGGGGTCTGTCGCATGAGGAGATCGCCGGTGCCGTCATGTCCTCGGCATTTGATGCCTTCGATACGCTTGGGCAACTCGACGACGCGACCCTCACAAACCTCCGCTACGAAAAGTACCGCGCAATCGGCCGGTACCGCACGATGTGACAAAGGGACAGTCCGCATGTCACATTGGGAAAGGGTTCCTGTGTCACAAGTTTCTAACACCTCGTTTACAACGACGGTCTCATCAAACGCCATGGCCGTGGTGGACTATCTGTCCAAAAGCATGATGTCGGCGCTGCCGTTTATTGTCTGCGCGGCGTTGTTCCGCACCGTCGCCGTCATTATGGGTGAAGGCATGCTGGGCCTGTGGTCTGCCGATTCCGAAATCTATCGCCTGTTCTACAGTTGGCTCTATAACGCCGGCTACTACTTTTTGCCCGTTTATCTTGGTTGGGCGGCTGCCCGCCAGCTCGGTTGCTCGGAGCAGCTGGGCATGATGCTGGGCGGCGTATTGATTGCGCCCGATCTGCTTAAGCTCGTCGATGCCGCATCGACGACGGGGGCATCGATGACTTCCGTGTATGGCCTGCTTCCCGCGCCGGTCAACGATTACACGACGACTGTTATTCCGGTTCTCATTTCGGTGCCCGTGCTTTGGCAAGTGGAGTGTTTCTTTCGGCGCGTTATCCCTAAGGCCGTGGCTTTTTCGTTCGTTCCGTTTGCGACCATGCTTGTCATGGTTCCGGTTTCGCTGTGTATTACGGCGCCGGCGGGTAGCTATTTGGGCATGCTGTTGGGCCAGCTTATGTTTATGCTTGGCAATTCCGGTGGCATCGTGTCGCTGCTCACGCTCATGGGGCTTGCCGCGGGCTGGGAGTTCCTTAAGATCGCGGGCGTCAGTAACGTCGTCCTATCGCTCGCCTATGCGCAGTTTATGAGTGTGGGAACGGATTCGTGCATCCTGATCGCCGCGACGATGGCAACGTTCGCCGTTTGGGGCATGCCCTTTGGCGCGTCGCTCCGCGTTGCGGATAAGGACGAGAAGGCTCTCATGCTGGGCTATTCGATCTCGGGTGTTCTTGGCGGCGTAAGCGAGCCGGCGCTGTACGGTTGCGGCTTTAAATATGGCAGGTGCCTGACGTGCATGGCCATTGGCGGCGCCGTCGGAGGTCTTGTTGCGGCCGTGGGCCACGTTACGGCCTATACCATCGGCATGACGAATGTCCTTATGGTCATTGGTTTTGCCACGGGCGGCATCCCGAACCTGCTGTGGTGCTGCGCTGCCGGCGGTGTGGCATTTGCGGTGTCTGCGGCGCTGAGCTACTGCTTTGGCGTGGTGCCGGCGAAGGGGCGGGCGACGGGGGACGGAGCCGATTTGCCCGAAACCTCGAAGAGCGTGGCCGAGGCAAGCGCGTAAACCTGTGCGACACAAGGACGATTTCTTTGCCACATTCTAAGGCCGTGGCCCGTGTGGGTTGCGGCCTTTTTGTATCTGTGGGGCAAAGTGGCTACACTACAATCCGTTTGAGCAATAGATATATAGATAGCACCGTGGGGGCGGATGTAGATGGTCGAGTGGATTGTTAAGCGTGCGCAGGGCGACCGTGCGCGTGTGGGCACGTTGACGGGCGTGGCGTGTATTCTCGCCAATGTGGCACTATGCGCTGCGAAGGGCGCAATTGGCGTGCTGTCGGGATCGGTTTCGATTGTGGCGGATGCCATGAACAACCTGTCCGATGCCAGCTCAAACATTGTGAGCGTGCTGGGCTTTAAACTTGCGAGCAAGCCGGCGGACCCCGAGCATCCTTACGGACATGGCCGCTACGAGTATCTCTCGGGTCTGGTCGTGGCGGCGCTCGTGCTGCTGATCGGCGTTGAGCTGGTGAAGTCCTCGGTTGAGCGCATCATCCACCCCGAACCTGTCGAGTTCTCGCTTGCCCTGGTGGCAGTCCTGGCACTTTCGATGGTCGTAAAGCTCTGGATGGCGGCCCTCAACCAAAAGCTCGGCGATCGCATTGAGTCCGAGACGCTGCATGCGACCGCGCAGGATTCCAAGAACGATGTCCTTGCCACAGGCGCCGTGCTGGCATGTGCGATTGTTTCGCAGGTGACGCACATCAATCTTGACGCATGGGTTGGCCTTGCCGTTGGCGCCTATATTGGCTGGAGCGGTTTTGAACTCATCCAGGATACGGTGAGCCCGCTTTTGGGCCAGTCGCCCGATCCTAAGCTGGTCAAGCACATTCGAGACAAGATCATGAGCTATCCCGGCGTTTTGGGCGTTCACGATCTGATGGTTCACGATTACGGCCCGGGCAGGAAGTTCGCAAGCGCTCACGCCGAGATGGCAGCCGAGGCCAGCCCTCTGGAAAGCCATGACACGCTCGATAACATCGAGCAGGCGTTTAGGAACGAAGACGGCATGATTGTCACGCTTCACTACGATCCAATCGTGACCGATGACCCCAATGTGGCGAGCATGCGTTTACGCATTAACGCCATGGCTCAACAGATCGATAGCCGCCTTTCGATTCATGACCTGCGCTGCGTGCCGGGTCCTACGCACACCAACGTGATCTTTGACTGCGTGCGACCCTCGGATCTGCAGATGAGTGCCGAAGACTTAAAGCACGCGCTGGCACAACGGGTCGAATCGGAATATCCCAAGTCGATTGCCAAGATTACGATCGACGAAGACTACGTAGGGCATACCCACGAGTAGGGCTGTGCCGGCAAAGCAAGTTATACAGAAGAGGAGAGCATGAAGCGCCTATACCTACTCCGCCACGGCCAGACGGAATTCAACGTCAAAAAGCTCGTCCAGGGTCGCTGTGATTCACCGCTCACCGATCTTGGCCGTCAGCAGGCACGGGCAGCGGCCGCATGGCTCAAAGCCCACAGCGTCGTCCCCGACAAAGTGGTCTCATCACCCTTAGGCCGAGCCATGGACACGGCAAGTCTTGTCGCATGCGAACTCCTCGGTCCGGACGCCGCAGTCGAGCCCTGCGAAGGCATCATCGAGCGCTGCTACGGCACCTTCGAAGAAGGCCCCCACGACGCCCTGCCCACCGATGTCTGGGATCCGGGCGAGGACCTGGTCCCCTTCGGAGGAGAAGGAAGCCGCGCGCTGCAAGAACGCATGGTAGGCGCCCTCTCCAATCTCATGGGCGCCGAGGGCATAGAAACCCTCCTAGCAGTAAGCCACGGCAGCGCCAGCCGCCAATTCATTAGAGCCGCCGCCCCAGAGGGCTTCGAGCTCCCAACAAAACTCCCCAACTGCGCCATCATGATCTTCGATTTTGACGAAGAAGATTTGCAAGGAGAGAGCGACAGGCCCCAATGCAAGTTCACTCTCCAGCAAATAGTGGACCCCCAACAAAGTCATTAGCCTGGGCGAGCAGAGTTAGGCAGACATCAACGTGTCGTCTCCCGAGCTTGGCAGAGGGGCGGCGAAATATATTAAGTTTATCGCGAGTTCCGCACGCAAAGGAAAGCACTTAATGTGCTTTCCGTCTTGCGCAGGACTGTAGAGCAGCAAACTTAATATATTTCGCCGCTCCTCTGCCAAGCCCAGGCGACTCCACGCACTTTACCTGCGTAAACAATGTGAGTGAAATATGAATCTCGATGGATACGCCCGCAGCCGTGTATACTAAACAGCTGTGTGAAACCAGGGGAGTATTCTGGCTGGACAAAATGCCTGCTTAATAGGGTTGTCAGGTAGTCCGGGCGAAATACAAGGCTGGGGAGCACGTCGTGTAAGTAGTGGTCCTCTAGGGGCGTACGCTCGGTGGTGTACGCATTGTCCCAAGACCACGCGAGAGTTGGGATCATATCTTGATCAGCATGATTCTCGGCCGCAAGATTGGCATGACCCAGGTTTGGGACGAGGACGACAACGTCGTTCCCGTCACGGTCATCCAGGCTGGCCCCTGCGCTGTCTCGCAGGTTAAAACTCAGGCAACCGACGGCTATGACGCCGTCCAGATCGGTTTCGGCGACATCAAGGCCAAGAACGTGAACAAGCCCATGGCTGGTCACTTCGCCAAGGCTGGCGTCGAGCCTGTTCGCTTCCTTCGTGAGGTCCGCGTCGAGAACGGCGAGGAGCACAAGGTCGGCGAGGTCGTCACCGTCGCTGATTTCGCTGATGTCGAGAAGGTCGACGTCATCGGTACCTCCAAGGGTAAGGGCTTCCAGGGTCGCATCAAGCGCTGGGGTCAGCGCCGCGGTCCTATGACGCATGGTTCTCACTTCCAGCGTCACCCCGGTTCTATCGGTCAGTGCGCCTATCCTGCGCGCGTCCTCAAGGGCGTCAAGATGGCCGGTCACATGGGTAACGAGCGCGTTACCGTCAAGAACCTTTCCGTTGTCCGCATCGATGCCGAGCAGAACCTCATCTTGGTCAAGGGCGCTGTCCCGGGTGCCAAGAATGGTCTCGTCGCCATCCGTATGGCCTAAGGGCCCAGCCCATTTAGCCCAGCGTCATACCAAGGAGAACACTTAAATGGCAAAGTTTGAAGTAAAGAACAGCGAGGGCAAGAAGGTCGCCGAGGCCGAGCTCGCCGCTGAGGTGTACGGCATCGAGCCGAACATCCACGTTATGCACCACATCGTCAAGTGCCAGATGGCCTCTTGGCGTCAGGGCACCCAGTCTGCTAAGGGTCGCTCTGAGGTTTCCGGTGGCGGCAAGAAGCCTTGGCGTCAGAAGGGCACCGGCCGTGCCCGCCAGGGTTCCATCCGTGCTGCCCAGTGGCGTCACGGTGGCGTTGTCTTCGCCCCCAAGCCCCGTTCCTACGCTAAGCGTATGAACAACAAGGAGGTCAAGCTGGCTATGCGCTCCGCGCTGTCCGCCAAGCTGGCCGATGGCGAGCTCGTGCTCGTCGACGACTACGGCTTCGAGAAGCCTTCCACCAAGGCTGCCGTCGCCATGCTCAAGGCTCTCGGTCTTGAGGGCAAGCGTCTGACCATCATCGTTCGCGATGAGGACGTCAACGCCTACCTGTCGTTCCGCAACATTCCCAAGACGTTCATCATCACCGCTGACGAGGCCAACACCTACGATCTCGTCAACAACAACGCTGTGCTGATGCCCGCCGACATCGCCGCTCACTTCGGGGAGGTGCTTGCATAAATGACCGCCCACGAGATCATCATCCGTCCGATCGTGTCCGAGCGTTCCTTCTCCGGCATGGAGCTGAACAAGTACACGTTCGAGGTCGCCAAGGATGCTAACAAGTATCAGATCAAGGACGCTGTCGAGGAGATCTTCGGCGTCAAGGTCGTTCGCGTGAACACCCTGACGGTCAAGCCCAAGACCAAGCGCGTGCGCTATGTCGCCGGCAAGACCCGTTCTTGGAAGAAGGCCATCGTCACGCTGGCCGAGGGCGACACCATCGAGGTCTTTGGCAACCAGGCCTAAGACTCGCTGCTGTTGAGTGAGCTCATGCCTCCCAAATAGGGGAGGCGAGAGCTCAAGGTTTTGGGCGTATAAAATGGACACGCCCGGAACCGTGTATACGTCCGGTGTCATCGCACCCGAGGCAGAACCTCGAATCCCTGTCTGCGATGGCTAACGGATTCCTATTGAAAGGGATTGTAATGGCTGTAAAGCACCTTAAGCCGACCTCCGCTGGTAGGCGTTGGCAGACGATCTCCGATTTCTCCGAGATCACCTGCACCAAGCCCGAGAAGTCTCTTCTCGAGCCCCTGCCCAAGAAGGCCGGTCGTAACAACAACGGCCGCATCACCACCCGCCACCAGGGCGGCGGCGTGAAGCGTCGTTACCGCGTGATCGACTTCAAGCGCAACAAGGACGGCGTGCCCGCCAAGGTTGCCACGATCGAGTACGATCCGAACCGTTCCGCTCGCATCGCTCTGCTGCACTACGCTGACGGTGAGAAGCGCTACATCCTGGCCCCCAAGGGCCTCGAGGTCGGTCAGACCATCATGTCCGGTTCTGACGCCGACATCAAGCCGGGCAACGCTCTGCCCCTCGCCGACATTCCCGTCGGTACGCTCATCCACGCCGTCGAGTTCCAGCCGGGCAAGGGCGCCGCAATCGCCCGTTCCGCCGGTAACTCCTGCCAGCTGATGGGTAAGGAGGGCAAGTACGCTATCGTCCGTATGCCTTCCTCCGAGATGCGCCGCATCCTCGTTACCTGCCGCGCCACCGTCGGTGAGGTCGGCAACGCCGATCACTCCAACATCGTCATCGGCAAGGCCGGCCGTAAGCGTCACATGAACGTGCGCCCGACCGTCCGCGGTACCGTCATGAACCCTGTCGACCACCCGCACGGCGGTGGCGAGGGCAAGAACCACACCTCTGGTCGTCCCTCCGTTACCCCCTGGGGTAAGCCGACGAAGGGCCTTCGTACGCGCAAGAAGAAGAAGGTCTCGAACCAGCACATCATTCGTCGCCGTAAGAAGTAATTTCGGATACCGAGTTTTAGGAGAAAGCACTTATGAGCAGAAGTCTCAAAAAGGGCCCGTTCGTGGAGACTCGCCTTCTCTCGCGTATCACCGCGATGAACGAGGCTGGCAAGAAGGACGTCGTGAAGACCTGGTCCCGCGCGTCCACCATCTTCCCCGAGATGGTTGGTCACACCATCGCCGTCCACGACGGCCGCAAGCATGTGCCCGTGTATGTTACCGAGTCCATGGTTGGTCACAAGCTCGGCGAGTTCGCGCCGACTCGTACGTTCCGTGGCCACAAGGCCAAATAGGGGGTTAACCGTAAATGGCAACTAAGTCTATTGAAACTGAGGCCACCGAGGTTCGCGCCGTCGCTAAGTACGTGCGTGTTTCCCCCAGCAAGGCCCGCCTGGTGGTCGATCTGATCCGCCGCAAGCCTGTCGCTCAGGCCTTCGACATCCTCCACTTCTGCGACCGCGCCGTCGCCGTGGATGTCGAGAAGGTTCTCCGTTCCGCCGTTGCGAACGCCGAGAACAACAACGGTCTGCGTGCCGACAACCTGGTTGTCGCCGCTGCCTATGTTGACGAGGGTCCGACGCTTAAGCGCATCCGTCCCCGCGCCAAGGGTTCCGCTTCTCGCATTCTGAAGCGTACTTCCCACATCACCGTCGTCGTTGCTCCTCGAAAGGAGGCGTAAAGCTGTATGGGTCAGAAAGTCTACCCCACCGGCTTCCGTCTTGGCATCACCGAGAACTGGCGCTCCCGCTGGTTCGCAGAGAAGGATTACGCTAAGACCCTCGGTAACGATCTCGAGATTCGCAAGTACCTCGAGAAGCGTCTTTCCCGCGCAGCTGTCTCCCGTGTCGAGATCGAGCGCGCTGGCGACAAGGTGAAGGTCATCATCCTCACTGCTCGCCCCGGCGTTGTCATCGGTAAGAAGGGTGCCGAGATCGATACCCTCCGTACCGAGCTCGAGAAGGTCGCTGGCGTCTCCAAGGGCCAGCTCTCCGTCGACGTTGTCGAGATCAAGCGCCCCGAGCTCGACGCCAACCTCGTTGCTCAGTCTATCGCCGAGCAGCTCGAGGGCCGCGTTGCCTTCCGTCGCGCTATGCGCAAGGCTGTCCAGTCCGCCCGCAAGGCCGGCGCTAAGGGCATCCGTATCCAGTGCTCCGGTCGTCTCGGCGGTGCCGAGATGGGCCGTCGTGAGTGGTACCGCGAGGGTCGCGTGCCTCTGCACACCCTCCGTGCCAAGATCGACTACGGCACGGCTGTCGCCAGCACCACCATGGGCGCTTGCGGCGTGAAGGTCTGGATCTACCTGGGCGAGAAGCTCCCGGGCCAGCCTGTTCCCAACCCTGCACTCGAGGGCTCTTCCCGTCCTCGTCGTCGTAACTCCGAGAGGAGGGGTCAGTAGTGCTTGCCCCTAAGCGTATTCTTCACCGCAAGGTGCAGCGTGGCTCCATGAAGGGCCAGGCCAAGGGTAATACCGAGCTGCATTTCGGCGAGTTTGGTATCCAGGCTCTCGAGGCCCATTGGATCACCAACCGTCAGATCGAGGCCGCTCGTATTGCCATGACCCGCTACATGAAGCGTGGCGGTCGTGTCTACATCACGATCTTCCCCGATAAGCCCATCACCAAGAAGCCTGCCGAGACTCGCATGGGTTCTGGTAAGGGTAACCCCGAGGAGTGGGTGGCCGTCGTCAAGCCCGGCCGCATCATGTTCGAGGTCAAGGGTGTTCCCGAGGAGGTCGCTCGCGAGGCTCTGCGTCTTGCGCAGCACAAGCTCCCCATCAAGACCAAGATTGTTGCTGCTAAGAACGCTGAGCAGCGCATCGAGAAGGAGATGGCTGAGGAGGCCGCTCTCGAGGCCAAGTGGGCTGCTGAGGACGCCGCCGCCGCCAAGGAGGAGAACTAATGAAGCCCGCAGAGATTCGTGAGCTCTCGGACGCTCAGCTCGTTGAGAAGCTGAAGGAAATGCGCGCCGAGCTCTTTAACCTTCGTTTCCAGATGGCCACCAGCCAGCTGGACAACACCGCTCGCGTCAACACCGTGAAGAAGGACATCGCTCGCGTCCTCACGGAGCAGCGCGCCCGCGAGATCGCAGCGGAGAAGTCCGCTGTCGCCGAGTAGGACCTAAGGAGAGAACATGACTGATTCGCGTAACTCGCGTAAGGTCCGTACGGGTGTCGTTACCTCCGTCTCCGGTGCCAAGACCATTGTTGTCACCATCACCGAGCGCAAGCGTCACCCCAAGTACGGCAAGATGATGACCAGCTCCAAGAAGCTGCACGCTCACGACGAGGAGTGCACGGCTGGCGTGGGCGACACCGTCCGCGTTATGGAGACCCGTCCTATGTCCAAGATGAAGCGTTGGCGCCTCATCGAGGTCGTCGAGCGCGCTAAATAAGCAGTCGCTCTTACGACTTGTACGTTTCCGAAGATGTGCGTATGCCTGGCTTGCATACCACGGGCCGCATAAAGGCTGCGCACCTCTCTTCGGTTCTTAGTTCGGAGGAACATCTACCATGATTCAGATGCAAACCATGCTGAACGTCGCCGACAACTCCGGCGCTCGCAAGATTCGCTGCATCAAGGTGCTTGGCGGTTCCAAGCGTCGTTATGCAGGCATCGGCGATGTGTTCATCGGTGCTGTCCAGGAGGCTACCCCTGGCGCCAACGTCAAGAAGAAGGACGTTGTCCGTTGCGTCGTCGTTCGCACCGTTAAGGAGATCCGCCGCAAGGATGGCTCCTACATTCGCTTTGATGAGAACGCCTGCGTTGTCATCAACAACGATGGTTCGCCCGTCGGTACCCGTATCTTCGGGCCCGTCGCTCGCGAGCTTCGTGACAAGAAGTACATGAAGATCGTCTCGCTCGCTCCCGAGACCCTGTAGTTAGGGGAGATATATGTATATCAAGAAGGGCGATAAGGTCCAGGTTCTCTCTGGTAAGGATCGCGGCAAGCAGGGCGTTGTCCTGCGTGCTCTCCCCGCCGAGAACAAGGTCGTTGTCGAGGGCGTTTCGGTCGTCAAGAAGGCCGTCAAGCCCAACGCTGCCAACCAGCAGGGCGGCATCGTTTCGCAGGAGGCTCCCATCGACGCCTCCAACGTCAATCTCGTTTGCCCCGAGTGCGGTAAGGTTACCCGCGTCGGTCACGAGAAGGACGGCAAGAACAAGCTGCGCGTCTGCAAGAAGTGCGGCCACAAGTTCTAAGCTGCCCGCAACATCAAGTTGCTAGCAAAGGCCCGGATGCCCCACGGCACCCGGGCCTTTTTCTATCCCTACTCATTGGGGACAGACTTAAATGAGTGGCCGTTGAAATGCCGGCACCTGGGGGCGTTCATTTTCTGTCGGCAGCTGGGGACGACCATTCATTGGGGACAGACTTAAATGACCAGTCGTTGGGGGGGTGTTCCTATAGTTTTGTCAACTGGGAAATGCTCTCCGTGCGACCGAATCGCGGCATGCTGACGCCAAGCCATTAGGCCGGTGGGCTTCAGTCTGCTCGGTGCGTTTCGGCTAGGCTGCCTAAGGCACCCTGTCTC
>DBEZMF010000029.1:0-2411 GCA_048250755.1 Collinsella sp. | reverse complement strand
GGGACGCCGGGCTCCACGAGCTCGAGGGTGCCGTGGAAGAAGTCGGCCGAGGTGATGTAGCGGGTGCGCTTCCACTGCATCTCCTCCAGGATGCACATCGAGAACAGGATCGTCTCGCCCCACAGGGCGCCGGAGCCGATGAACATGGTGTATGGGGCCAGGGCGTACTTCTTGGCGAGCTCCTCGGCGCGCGGCTCGAAGCTCTTGCGGATGTCGACCAGGTGGGTCCAAACATCCTTGGTCTGCTCAATAAACTTATCGAACTTGGGGAAGCAGCCGCGGCGGTTGAGCAGGCGCAGGCCGAAGCAGTCGGCGAGGTAGTAGCCCATCTCGCAGCCGCCGTTACCGTGATCGGAAGCCATCTTGACGCAGTTCTCGGCGCCGACAGCCTGGCCGATGGGGCCCTCGGGCTTGGTCATGGCGTAGACGCGCACGCCCATGTCCTTCATCTTCTTGACGGCCTCGAGGACCTCGGGGGTGGTGCCGGACTCGGAGGCGGTGATCACGACGGACTTCTCGGTCATGCGCTTGTGGCCCATGGCGTTCCACTCGGCGGCGTGGATCAGATAGACCTCGAGGTCGCGGTCGCCGAACTTGTTCATGAGGTACTCGAGCTGCATGAACTCGTCCCAGGTGCCGCCGACGCCCATCAGGAACACGGCGTCGTAGCCCTCGTCGGCGACCTTGTCGGCGAGCTCGATCATCTTCTTGCCGGTCTCATAGACGTTCTTGCCGTCCTCGACGTAGCCCTCCTGGCTAAAGTGCATGATCTCGATCTTCTCGGTTTCCTTCATGGCTTTTCCTTTCTGTCCTGCACGCGAATCTATACATCGCGTTTCTTTTCGATACCAATTATCGACATACATCAAACGTGTTTTTAATACCACTTTGTAATTTGCGCCGATCCTCGGTGAACGGTCGATATTCTCGGGTGAGTGGTATTAAATTAAAATTAGATGTATATCTAGCATTTCTGCCGCCTCCCCTGTGCGACAAAGAACAGCGTTCCTACCAGCGCAATGATTGTCGAGGCTCCAAACAGCACCGCTTGAACGCCCAGGGCCTCTGCCAAAAACGGAGCGGCCAGCAGCGGCAGCACACCGGCACTCATCAGGCCAAAGCGTACAAAGCCGGTAATGCGTCCCAGGTATTTGATGTCCGCGCGCTCCTGAATCAAGATCATCTGCAGCGGCTCCAGGAACCCCCAGGCCAGACCGTTAATCGCCTGACCGATAATCGCGACCCCCAGCATATCGGTGCCCACGTACACCATGGACCCAATGCCCACGGCCATGAGCGCACCGAGCAGCAATCGCAGGTTGACATGGCGAGCAGAAAGCTTGGTCAGGATGAACGCACCCACCGAGGAAGTGAGGCCCACGACCGAGGACAACCAGCCCAGCCAGACGATATCCACGTTGAGCACATCGCGGTAGAACAACGACTCAAGCGAATCGAACGCGCCAAACGCAAAGAAACCCAAAAAGCCCGAGATAAAGATGAGGCGCAAGTCGTGGTCGCGAAACGTAAGTCGCGCGCCCTCGGCCATGCCGCCCAGAATACCGCCCTTCGGCTTCTCCCCTTTTGCGGGAGCAACACACTCGTGACAGCCCAAGGAGAGCACGGCCGCCACACCCATCATGCCCGCCATGAGCAGATAGACCGATTGCGTGGCAAAACAGCTCACGATGGCACCACCGAGCAGCGGGCCAGCGGTATAGGCGATATTGCTGTAGAACACCATAAGACCGTTCACGCGGGTACGGCCCTCGGTGGTCGACTCCAGGTATCCCGGAAACGCATGCGTGCAGGTGTTGATAAAGCCGCCCGCAAGTCCCAAGACGCACGCGGCAAACACAAGCCCGGGGACAGACAACGGCGCCAGCCCCACGCCAAGCGATAGCACTGCCGTAATCACGCACGTCACAAACGACGTCCGGCGCGGTCCGAAGCGATCGATGACCGAGCCCGACACCATATTGCCCGCCGACGTCATAAGATTGCGCACGAGCGTAATGGCGGCAACCAAAAAGGCCGTGCCGGCCAGATCATACGTGGCCGCACCGATAAGCCCCAAAAAGTAGACCGCGTTGTTGGCGCACCACTGCAGGGACTCAATAAGAATCAGCCTGACCTCTTCCGGCGTCAGGCGCATTGCTTCGCGATCTTTCGCGAACATACGAACTCCTTCTATACAAAAAGGGATGGAGGGCATAGGCCTGCTCCATCCCCTTTCCAGGTTGCAACGAAAATCTATGCAGCCGGGCCCTTACGCCAGCACGCCGAAGAACGCGCCGATGATGCCCACGACCATGGTGGCCACGATCAGCACCATGGGGTTGATCTTCTTGGACAGCAGCCAGTAGTACAGCCAGAAGGCGATCATGCCGAGCATGCCGGGCATGATGCCG
>DBEZMF010000028.1:0-52719 GCA_048250755.1 Collinsella sp. | reverse complement strand
GGTTAAGTTTGCTGCTCTACAGTCCTGCGCAAGACGGAAAGCACATTAAGTGCTTTCCTTTGCGTGCGGAACTCGCGACAAACTTAACCCGCGCCCCAGCCCCGGAGACCCTCCCTGTCGTCACTTTGTTCAACCAGTTTTGCGGGCGTGCGCCGCTGCGCGGCTAGCCCGCGTGCTCCTCGGCGGGGTTGGTCTGATGGATCTTGTTGAACTTTGGCCTTTGGCTTAAAGAAAAACGGGAGGTGCGGCTTGCATCCCCCGTTTTTGTTGTGATTACTCTAGGTCAATAAACTTAGTGCTTATGATCTTGCCGTCTTTTACTAGCATTCTGGCCATGGTGGGGCCTCGGGTGCCTCTGGGGTAGCTGGCGCTGCCCGGGTTGAGGACTAAGCAGCGGCCCACTTGGGCTTCTTTGGTTACGTGGGTATGACCGTTGATGGCTACGTCTACGGATCCCACCGGAAGGTCTTCGCGGTAGTGGGCTACGGCGAATTTGAGGCCTTCGTAGGTAAAGAGTACAAGACGGTCTACATCGGGGCCGTAGTCGCGGTAGTAATCGTTGTTGCCCAGTACGGCCCGCACGGGGGCGATAGTGCATAGGTGCTCGTAGTCCATCTCCGACGTAAGGTCACCGGCATGGATAATCAGATCCGCGCCCTTAAGCTCGTCCAAGAGCGCAGGCGATAAATAGCCGTGGGTGTCCGAGATGATGTCGATGCGCTTGGCGCTTGCACTGTTCATGGGATCCCTTCCGCAAAAAACGATTCGGCAGATACATACAAAAAAGGCCCCACGGCTCCGCAGACGATGGGTCTACAGGGCTGCGGGGCCAGTGTGCTAGAGACTCAGGGCCTTCTTGAGCGGCACGACGCGGCGGCGCGAAACCGGCACGCGTTCGTCGACGCCCGTAATGCCCAGCTGGATGGCGCCCGAGGGCACCGTCTCAACGTCCGTGACGCACGCCAAGTTGACGATATAGCGGCGGTGAACACGGAAGAAGCCAAAGTCGCAGAGCTTGGCCTCAAACTGCGCCAGCGAGGTCGTCGACAAAAAGCGATCATCGACGGTATAGATGCAGGAGTAATCGTCCTTGGCCATGATAAAGCGAATGTCGTCCACGGGAATGAGCACCTTGCGGCCGCCCTTTTCCACCGGGATACGCTCGATGGTCACCTTGCTGTCCGTAACCGGCTTGGCGCGTTGCATGACCTTCTCGATCGCGCGATCCAAGCGAGCTTCCTCGACCGGCTTCATCAGATAATCGACGGCATCCACGTCGAATGCCTCGACCGCATGGTCACTATACGCAGTCACAAACACGATCGCCGGCGGATTTTTGAGCTTATGCAGCGCCTCGGCAAGTTGCAGGCCCGAGGCACCGGGCATCGAGATATCGAGAAACACGACATCCACGCGACTTTCCATAAGCATCTCGATGGCGGAGCGGACGCTCGACGCCTCCGTGATCGTGCCGATCTTGCCCGTTTGCTCGAGCAGGAAGCGAAGCTCCGAGCGAGCCGGCGCCTCATCATCCACAATCATCGCACGCAGCATAGGGATAAAACCTTTCGTCAACTAACTACGCCGGGCATCCGTCGCATGACGTTGAGCCCGTAGCCTTTTATTTTACTCTTGAATGTCAAAGATGCTCTCTGACAAATCAAGATGAAGGAGCACTTTGGTGCCCTTGCCCGGCGCCGATTCGACACGCGTATAGGAGTGCGGCCCATAAAAGCGATGGATGCGCTCCGAAATATTGTGCATGGCCACACCGGCGCCGCCACCCTGGGGAGAGCTGGCGTCGGGACGGGCAGAGCGCTCGTCAAACAGTCTGGCGGCGGTACCCTCATCCATGCCCACGCCATCATCGGCCACGGCAATCAAGATTGCATCCTCGCCGTCTTGGTGAACGGTCACGTCGATCCTCAGGGCGTCGTCATCGCCCATACCATGACGTACGGCGTTCTCGACAATCGGCTGGATCACGAACGCCGGCACCAGCGTATCTTCCACGTCCTCGGACACATCGAACGTCGCAAGCACGCGGTCCTCGCCAAAGCGGGCCTTCTCAAAGGTAAGGTAGCGCTTGGTCTGTGCGACCTCGCGCGAGACCGGAATGAGCGATCCCGAGTTGTCGAGCGTGGCACGATAGAACGATGAGAACTCACGAAGCAGTTCGCGGGCCCGCAGCGGGTCGGTGCGCGTAAACGATGCAATGGTGTTCAGCGTGTTGAACAGGAAGTGCGGGTTAATCTGCGCTTGCAGCGCACGCACCTCGGCGCGCGCCGTGAGTTCCTTTTGCACCTCGAGCTCGTGGATGGCGAGCTGCGTGGACAAGATCTCGGCAAAGCCCGAGGCAAGCGCATACTGGGTACGGTCGACGGCGCGCGGGGTCTTGTAGTAGAACTTGAGCGTGCCGACGGTACGATCGCCCACCTTGATGGGGGCGATAATGCCGGCGGGGACTTGGTTGTGCGAGCCATCCGAGCCCACGACATCCACCATACGGTTGAACGACTGCACGATGCCATGTTCGATAACGTAGCGTGTGGCAAGCGTGTGGATGGGAGAATCTGGCAGTAGTTTTTCCTCAAACTCTCCCGCGCAGGCAAGCACGTTGCCCTCGTCGGTGATGGCCACCGTCATGGCGCGCGTCTCGGGCAAAATGCGCCGGCACACCAAACGCGCCGACTCCTGCGTCAGACCGCCCTTAATGTCCTCGAGCATGGCCGAGGCCACCGAGAGCGTCTCCTCGGTGTACTGGGAGCGCACCGAATCGGGATTGAGCGTCAAAAAGATAAAGATGCACAGAAAGATGCACAGCAGCGCGCAGGCAATCACCGTGGCGATCGGCTCGATACCGGTCACCAAGGCAAAAATAAAGTACACCAGCACGCAAATGGCGCAGGCAACGGCAATGATGCGAAAGATTGATATTGAACTATCGCGCTGGGCGCGGCGGTCGATCATTCGGCCCCCTCCAGGATACTGATCAGTTGTGCGTCACGCCAAAGCCCGTCCATGATCTTGGGCCAAAAGCTCTGGAAACGCAGATAGCTTGCAGCGTTTTGGCGCGCATAGGCCTTTGCCTCGCCGATACCATGGCGCCAGATGCGCAGGTAGCCCTCATGCTCGCGGGTAAACACGCTGCGGACCATAGCGGTCTTGCGCACGCGGTCGTCGAGCTCGCGCGAAATCCACGGGCCCGGGTAGGGCATGAGTGATGCCGCCGTAACGGGAATGAGCTCCTTTTGATGCGCGGCGAATGTCAACTTGGCCCGTTCGTAGTACCAACGGTATACATCCTGCATAAAGCGCGGTGAGCGCTTTTCGGACTCCGGAGGCAGATGGCGCACGGTCCACTCGTTATCGAACCACACGTCGTAGCCAAACATGCGCATGTTAAAGAGGTAATCCAAGTCCTCGCCGCGGGTGATAAACGGGTCAAAGGCTACACGCGTAAAGGCGCGGGCGTGCAGGGCCATCAGGCCGCCGCACACGTAGTTGGAGCGAGAGATGCGGGTGCCCGAGAGCGCCTTTTTCATCCAACGGTTGAACTCGATGCGCTTGGTCCACCAACGATGGCAGATGCCCGCCTTGTCCGTGGGAGCCAGCGGCGAGCCGTCGCGATCGTAGAAATAGCCGCTCTTGACCAAGATCGGCAAGCCCTGACGCGTCTGCTGCCCCAACGCATAGGTCGCGCGCTTCATAAAGTCGGCGTCGATGACAGTCTCATCGTCATCCAAAAAGATAACCGCGTCATGCCCCAGCACAGCGGCACAGGCTAGCCCCATGTTGCGGATGGCACCGTAGCCTCGCAGGCTCACGCACTCGCCCGAACCCTTGGGCGCGATCTGAGCAACCCGGTCTGCAATGCGCGAGGCCTGGGTGTTGGTGACAACGGTGACCTTGAGCGCGGGATGCGCGTCGACAATCTCGTGCACGCGCAGCGACACATCGGCTGTGGCAGAAACGGGACAGACCACCAAAAGGATGATGCGCGGGATGTCACGTACCTGCTCAAGCGAGGCCAGGCAGCGGTCGAGTTCGGGATTGTCGGCGTTGAGTCGCGTCGAATGGTCATAGGTGCCAGGGGCGTTTGCGCAAGCGTCATCGCCCGCCCAATACGTTGGAATCACGACTGTGGCGTTCATGCCTTACCCTCCCTGCAACACAAAAACGGGACGCCGCCAAACACAGGCGACGCCCCGCGACCTAGCTGATTCCATCATACCCACTTGGGCAAATCATTGCTCGCAAGTCGCAATGTTTATTGCGGATAACCCCAAAAGAGTACCGTGGACAGGCACAATAGCTGCTCGCTCCTATGCGGCATGCTCTGCCGCCCGAGTCATGCGGGACAGGCGGACCAGCAGCATAAAGCCAACGATCAGCAACACGCCAATGGAAAGGACGCCCAGTGACGGGTTGCCGGTCAACGAGGTGACGACCGACACCAGGAAGGTGCCCATGACGCTTGCATAACGACCAAAGATGTCAAAGAAGCCGTAGTACTCGTTGGATTTTTCCTTAGGGATAATGCGGCCAAAGTAGCTACGGCTGAGCGCCTGCACGCCGCCCTGGAACAGGCCGACCATAATGGCAAGCACCCAGAATTCGAAGGCGGTCTTTAGGAAGAACGCGGCAAACAGCACAATGCCCATGTAGGCGGCGACGGCCACCAGGATCATGTTGAGCGTGCCCACGCGTCCGGCGAGCTTGCCGTAGATGATGGCAGACGGAAAAGCAACAAACTGCGTAACGAGCAGCGCCAGCACCAACTGCGTCGAATCGATGCCCAAAGCCGAGCCGTAGCTGGTTGCCATGGAAATGACCGTGTGCACGCCGTCGATGTAGAAGAAGAACGCGACCATGTAGACCAGCACGGTCTTGTTGTGGGCGATCTCGCGCATGGTGTGTCCGACCTCGGAGAACACACCGCCCACGATGTGGCCGATGGTGTCCTCGGGACCGCGCTCGCGACCGTACTTTTGCTTATAGGTGCGAATGAGCGGCAGGGTAAAGATGAGCCACCAGGCGCCAGTGATGATAAACGACAGACGCGTTGCCAGCATGGTGGGGACGCCAAGAGCGGGGCCGCCCATGATGAGCGCCAGGCAGATGACGAACGGCACGGTGGAACCGATATAGCCCCAGGCATAGCCCGAGCTGGACACGGCGTCCATGCGCTCGTCGGTGGTAATGTCGGGCAGCATGGCGTCGTAGAACGTCATAGAAGAGTTAAGGCCGATGGTGCACAGCACGTACACGGTCAAAAATGCCATGGCGGACATTGGGATAGCCTGCGCCAGGCAAAGCACCAGGCCCGTGAGGAAGAAGCCCAAGAAGAACTTGATCTTGTTGCCGGCGTAGTCGGCAAGCGCGCCCAGAATGGGCATGAGCATGGCGATGACCAGCGAGGCGATCGTCTGCGCATTGCCCCAGGCGACCACCAGGTCGGCCGAGGAAGCGCCGGTATTGATGGCGTTAAAGTAAATGGGCACCACCGAGGTATTGAGCAGCACAAGGGCCGAATTGCCCACATCATACATAACCCAGTTACGCTCGAGCTTGGTGTATTTCATGGACAGGGACCCTTCGTATTCGCCCGATATGCAGTTAGTTCATCGTACCCCAATTGTCCAGAACCGCCGGTAAGGATTCGGCAAAGGGGCACGCACAGGCCCTATTCCTCGCGGTCGAACTCCTCATCGGCTTCGAGCACGCGACCGCTGTAGTTGACGTGACCGGTCACGGCATCCATGTCACCGGTCTCGATAAAACGTGCGACCGTGCACTCGTAATCGACCAGCGCGCGATCAAAGACCTCGGGGAAACTCTCGTTCGAGACCTCGTCGGTAAAGGGATTCTTCCATGTCAGATGGCCCAGGTTGCCGGTGCGCTCGGGCAACTCCGTCGTCACGCGATGGGCAAGGCCGTCGAGCAGCGAGTAGTCGTGCACCAAGCCCTCAACCAGCGAGATCGCGCGCGTCTTTGCGGAGCCGGCCGGCTCAATCGCGCGGTAAAGTCGCTGCATATTGGCAACGGCAGCACCGTACTCCCCCGCCGGAATGTCAATGCCGTACACGCGTCCGGCAACATAGCTCATCAGCACGCCGGCCACGCGATTGATGCGATCGGTGGTGACGATCTCGCCCGCCGGCGGGTAATCGTCGACCGTAGCGCCATCGCGTTTAAGCTGCAGCATCAGTACATCCAGGTCGCTCTCGATCACAGCATGTACCTGACTGCTCGAATCCTCAAGCTCTGAATCGGACTCCACGATGCCAAACTGCTGCTCATAGACAAAGGGGTGGGCGTTGCGGTCGAGCACGTAATGAGACAGCAGGCCCAGCGCAAAGGCGCGACCCAAGCTGGCATCGCGCGGCAGCAGATGCGACACGCCGTCGCGCAGGCACGCGAACTGGCGAGACATGCGCGACCGATGCATGACCTGCGCCAGCAGCGTGCAGTCGGAAACACGCGGTGTCAGAATGTGAAAGAAGAACGGGTCGGGGCCTTGGTTGCCCAAGATAAAGGCAATGCGCTCTTCATCGGACGTGATGACGCCCTGCGGAAGACGGTCGATGCTTTCCTCGCCAAACAGATGATGGGTGATAAGCGCGGGCATAATGATCCTTTCGATTTCATTCGATGCCACCCATTATGCCCACCGCGCGCCCATGCCAAACCTGCGATGGCAAACGACGGCACGCAAGCCTCTTACGCAAGCCCCAGGTGCGACTTGACCTCGGCGGCACGACGACGGGACACCGGCACCGTCGAGCTCACGCGGTCAAGCCTGAGCTCCATCAACCCCGTGGAGCCAATCTCAACATTGTGCACGTCTTCCAAATTGACCAGATAGCTGCGATGAACGCGAATAAAGCCCTCGGAGACCAAGCGACGCTCGAGCGAAGAGATCGACTCATTGATCAGGTACGTTCCCTCGGCGCAGATGGCATTGCAAAAATCGGCGCGCGCCTCAAAGTAGCAGACGTCTGCGGCGGGAATGAACACCTTTTTGCCCCCGCGGTCCACCGTCAGACGCAAAGGCTGGCGCGGAGCGTGGATAACACGACGGGCACCCAAGGCTGTCTCGATCTTGTCGAGTGCCTTTGACAGGCGTGCGTCCTCGACCGGCTTGACGACATAGTCGACCGCATCGAGGTTATACGCATCGGCGGCAAACTCGGCAAACGCCGTCACAAACACCACGACCGGCGGCGTCTTTAGGTTCTGCAGCGTCTCGGCAAGCTCAATTCCCGAGCGACCGGGCATGGTAATGTCTAAAAACAGCACGTCGGGCTTGTTCGACAGAATCGACTCCACGGCTTCGGTGACATTGCCCGCCTCGGCAATCTGGCCCACACGCGCATCCTTTTCCAACAGGTAGCGTAGCTCAGCCCTAATGGGAGGTTCGTCATCAACCACCAAGATGTTCCAGCCTTCGGACATATGTGCTTCCCCTCTTTTTCTCTCAATCCAACCGCGTGCTACGCCGTCAACGGCGCGGGCTCATGCGGCTCGCCGTTCAGCTCGACGATGACCTGCGTTCCCACGCCCTCCTGGGACTTCACGCGCATGCCGGAATCTTCTCCGTAAAAGAAATGGATGCGCTGAAGCACGTTGAAGAGCGCCAGGCCGCAACCTCGCTTGACGGAGCCGTCGGCGGTAATGCTCTCGGGCTCCTCCAGGCGATGCTGCTCAAACAGATGCGCGCAGACTTCTTCGCTCATACCGATGCCATCGTCCTCGACGATGATCTCCAAACCGTCATCGGTCTCGAAAGCCCTAACATGAATAGAAAGCGGCTCGGTCTCGCGCTGCGCGTGCTTGATGCAGTTTTCGAGCAACGGCTGCAAGATAAACGGCGGCACCATGCAATCGCGCACCTCAAAGTCGATATCGACCGAGACGCGCAGACGGCCGTCGCCATAACGAGCCTGCATAAGATTGATATAGCGAGTGCCCTGCTCCACCTCGTGCTCGAGCGTTGTGAGGGTATCGGAATCAGAAAGCGTCTGACGGTAGTAATTGGAAAAGTCGATCAGCAGCGACCTGGCCTTGTCCGGCTCGGTACGTACGAGCGACACGATGGTGCTGATGGTATTGAATAGAAAATGAGGATCGACCTGCGATTGCAAGGCGCGCAGCTCCACGCGGGCCGTAAGCTCGTCCTGGCGCTCGAGCTCAAAGCTCGCAAGCTGCGTGGAAATGAGGTCGGCAAAGCCCGAGGCAAGCGCCGTCTGGCGCATATCGATGCTGCTCAGACGGGGATAATACAGCTCAAGCGTGCCCACGCAATGCCCACGCACGGTAAGCGGTGCGACAATACCGGCGCGCAGGCGCGGAAAGTAGCCACCCGTCTCGGTCGAGGCATCGCGCGAGAACACGCTTTGCTCACCGCTGTTGATCACGTTGAGCGTGGTCTTGAGCACCACCGGGGTGCCGGCAGGGCACTTTGCCGAGTCCTCGCCCCAGCTTGCCAGCACCTGCTTGCCGTCGGTAAAGCAGATGGCAGAGGCGATGGTCTCGGACAGGATGATTTTGGAGGCGCCCAGGGCCGCTTCGGGCGTAAGGCCGCGCGACGTGTAGGCGAATATTTTTGATGCGATAGCGAGCGTACGGTCGGTTGCGCTCGATGTGAGGTCATCGGGGACCACAAAGACATACGAGAAGAAGAAGCACAGCATGACCAGGCCGGCAATAACGACAACGCCCGGAACGGGATTGGGATTATCGGTTAAATCCCAGATAAGCAGCAGGATAAGCGCCGGAACGACAATACCGAGCAGGATGGCCTGGACCACATGCTGGGCCGTACGAAAGACCTTGGTAGAGTTGTAGCTCTTACCCAGAATCAGCCTGTTTAAATCCACCGTCATCCCCTTTTATCTACCGCACCCATAGCAATAAAGAGGGCCGCAAGCGACCCTCTCCATTGCATTATGCAATCAAAAACTGTGTTTTGCATCCAGCCATCGACAAACGGTATCTTAGGCGCTGTATTTGTTGGCCTCGCCAAAGGTGCCAGCCTCGACGATCCAGCCATCCTTCATGATGACGTCCATGTTGTCGGTGTTGAGCACGTGGATGTCGGCGGCGACGTCACCGTTGACGACCAGCAGGTCGGCGCACTTGCCGGCCTCGATGGAACCGGTCTCGTCCTCGATGTGGCACATCTTGGCACCGTTGAGGGTGGCGCAGGTGATGGTCTCGACCGGGGTGAAGCCGATCTTGTCGACGAACTCGTACATCTCCTCGATGGAGCAGGTGCCGTACGGGGTGACGAAAGAGAAGGAGTCGGAGCCGATCGTCATGACGACGCCGCGCTTCTTGGCCTCGCGCAGGCAGTCGTAGTTGCGCTGCAGCTCCTTCTCGACCAGGGTGCCCTCGTACTTGTCGTGCAGCTCGGGGACGTAGACGGGCGGATAGGTGGCGTACCAGGTGGGCAGGAAGGCGATTGTCGGGGTGAAGAAGGTGCCCTGCTCGGCCATGAGGTCCATGGTGCGCTCATCGATATCGAAACCGTGAATCAGCTGCTCGCAGCCAAAGCGGACGGAATCGTAGGCAGCGGCGTGGTTGTTGTAGCAGTGGCTCCACACGGGGATACCGACCATCTTTGCCTCTTCGACCACGGCCTGGATCTCCTCGGAGCAATAGTGCTGGTCGCGACCGGAATCCCAGCGCCAGATGCCGCCACCGGTAGCCCAGATCTTGATGGCATCGGGGTTCTCGCGCAGGCGACGACGGACGGCCTTGCGCAGATCCCAAGGACCATCGACCTGGTCGCCCCAGGGGTGGGATTCCTTGTTGAGCTCCTGGGTGCAGTGGTGGGAGTCACCGTGGCCGGCAACGCGGCAGAAGCCGAGGCCGGTGGCCAGAACGCGCGGGCCCTTAAAGACGCCCTTGTCGATGCAGTCACGGATCTGGATACCAAAGCGGCCGATCTCGCAGACGGTGGTGAGGCCGTGGGTGAGGCAGTCGTAGGCCTGCTTGACGGCGACGGCCTGCTTCTCGAGGAGCGGCTGCATGACCCAATCGGTGTCATCGTCGGTCAGGTTGCCCGAGAAGTGCAGGTGGGTGTCGATCAGGCCGGGAAGGACGGTCTTGCCGGCGGCGTCGATAACCTCAACGCCCTCGGGAAGGTCCTGCATAGCACCGGCGTACTCGATCTTGCCGCTGTCGTCGACGAGAACGAGGGAGTTCTCGACCGGCTCGGCGCCGGTGCCGTCGATGAGCTTGCCGCCAACGATTGCATACTTAGTGGACATGGTTCCTCCTTATGGATCCATATAGTGGGCGAGGCCATGTTGGGCTAGGCCTCACAAAGCTACCCAAGTGGTGCCGGGTTCGGTGCGCGGGAGAGAGGATTCCGCGCACCCGATCCGCCCCGGCTAGGCGTTACTTTTTGCGGGAATTGGTGAAAGCCATGAGGGCCAGGCCAATAGCCAACCAGCCGATCACGATGCTCCACTCCACCATGTTGAGGGAAGCGGGAGAGAACGGAATCACGAGCAGGCCGATGATAATGGCGCAGGCAGCGATAGCGAGGCCGATGCCAAACTTGCCGCCGGGCACCTCGTAGGGACGAGGCAGGTCGGGCTCGGTGAAGCGCATGCGCAGGCAGGCGAGGGCGACCATGCCGCAGGAGAAGATGAAGGCGAGAGCCGACACGTTGGTCAGGGGGATGAGCATGTTCTTGCCCAGGAACGGACCGATGACGGTGATGACGCCCAAAACGACGCAGGCGAGCTTGGGAGCGCCGGACTTGGGGTCGACCTCGGCGAATTTCTCGGGCAGCTGGCCCTTGCGGCCCATGGCGAGCATGATGCGGCTCGTGGCGCCGTAGAAGGAGTTCATCGGGCCCATGGGTCCAAGCGTGGCGATGACGAGCATGGCCAGGTACAGGAGCATGTTGATGCCCTTGAGGCAGGCAAGCGCGGGAACCGGGCTCTTAACAAACTCATGCCAGTCGAGGATGGTGCCGAACGAGTAGATGCAGACCATGTAGAAGCCGCCGGCGGCCAGCAGGGCCAGGGAGATGATCTTGCCGAATTTGTTCCAGTTGAGGCCCTCGGCTGCTTCCTCAGCCTGCTGAGGAATGGTGTCGAAACCGGCGTAGAAGAACGGGGTCAGAACCAGGACCGACACGATGCCGGCGAACAGGCTGGTGCTCTCGGTAGCGGCCTTGCCGCCGCCAGCACCGGCAACCTGGGAGAACACGGGCATGGCGTTGTCCGGCGAGCCGGTGAGCAGCGAGACGCCCATGGCGAGCAGCATGCCGCAGAGCAGAGCCTTGGTCAGGAAGGCCTGGAGCTTGGCGGCCGAGCTGGCACCACGGAAGTTGAGGAAGATGACGTAGACCGCAAAGCCGAGCGCGATCAGCGTCGGGAACAGGTAAACGTCGGCGCCTAGGATGGTGTAGAGCTTGACGGCGCGCAGCCACTCAAGACCGGGCAGGCTACCGAACATCTCGGACACGAGGGTCGAGATGGCGATGGCCTCCCACGGGCACAGGATTCCGTTGCCCAGGGCCAGGAGCCAACCGGTGATGTAGCTCAGCGTACGGCCAAAGCTACGATCGACATACTCGACGATGCCGCCCGAGATGGGGATAGCAGCCGTGAGCTCACCGAAAACAGCTCCGACGGGCACGAGGAAGATTGCACCCAAGAGGAATGCGATCATAGCGGGAACGGGACCGCCGCCCACGACCATCCAGTCGCCGACCTGCAGGACCCAACCGGTACCGATGATGGCACCGAAACCGATGGTGAAGAAGTTCCAGAGCGAAAGCGTTTTCTTCATGCCGCCGTTACCTTCGACTGCAACTTCTGCGTTCTTGTCCGCCATTGTTCCCCTCCTTTCCTTATTGACGCCTCTTTGGCGTCACCCCTTGCGCGGTCTGTTTTGCCGCGCGCTTTTATTTCGTGGCTTTAAGATACGGCCTTGGCACAGCAGCGCCGCTTGTGGCTCGACCGAAGGCAAAACTGCAAAACGAGCGGCGCCGTTTTTGGGACGAACGGCACGGTTTGCCGCTCATTGTTGCCGCCCGCCCAACGGGCGTACGCTCATCGGGCGCATAGAGAGATGTTTTTGAGACCGTGTGTTTTGCGCCTTTCGTACCGTTTACCGAGCTTTTGACGCGCAGACCCATTTGTTGCACATCTTTTTTGTAGGATAGACAGGTTATACATGAGACAAGGCGGTACGAATGGCATACGGATACAACGACGGTGATCAACGGCGACAAAGCGTTCGCCTTGCTGGCCGCACCACGCCGACGCCTAGAAGTGCCACGAGCAGCAATCCGCAACGCCCTCAAGAGCAACCCAGGCCTTCGTCTCGGCAGCAAACAAGCAGAACACGGCAGAGTGGCCGTCCGAGCACGGGCACAAGCGCGCAGCAAGATAGCCGCCTGGGCGCGCGCACTCGACAGCGCCAGGCCGAGGTTCCGCAACTGCGCCGCAACGGCGCACGTCAGCCCGGCATCCATATCAACCGCTTCTTTTCGCATCCCCAAGGCGGACGCGACGGCAAGCCCTACCGCTCGACATCGTACGTGAATGCCCCCGCCCTGCCGGCTCGTCGACTTTGCCTCGCACTGTGCTCTATCCTCATCTGTCTGGTCTTTGTGCTTATGAGCTCCTGTATGTCCCACGGCTCGGCCGGTCTCGAGCCCACCGCCGAGGACAAGCTGCTCAAGGCCCCCGTCGCGCCCGGTTATTCTTTCGCCTTTTCGACCCCGCGCTCGCAATGGCAAGCCGGCACGATGCCCCATATCTATCAGATCGACCCTGCATGGTCGGAGCTGCCTTACGCCGGCGGTACCATCCGCCAAAATGCCTGCGGGCCTACGTGCCTCACCATGGTCTATATCTTTAAGACGGGACGCACCGATATGACCCCCGTCGATATGTGCGCGCTTTCCGAGGCGGGCAATTACGCCCCCACCGGTGCAACCGAATGGTCGTTTATGACGAGCGGCGCGTGGCAGTTGGGACTTAACGGAACGGAACTCCATAACGATCGTGACTCGATGACTCAGGCGCTGCGTTCGGGAGCGCCCGTCATCGCCGCCGTTCGGCCGGGCATCTTTACCAACGTGGGCCACTACATTGTGCTTTACGGTATTGACGACGCCGACCAGATTGAAGTCTTCGATCCCAACTCGGCCAGCCGCAGCGCCCGCCGCTGGGGCGTCGTAGAGGTCCTCAACGAAGTCGAAGCCATGTGGGCCTACTACTAGTCACTGGGGACAGACTTAAATGAGTGGTCTCTGGATGCCCGGAACTGCCGGCACGGAAAGCGCATCCTGCTTTGGGGCCCAATAGCGGGGTGCGCTTTCCGTTAGCGGCCCGTTTGGGAAACTAGGGACCGCTTTTCGACAATAATCCGGGATGCATTTTCCGATTGAGGGCCTCAAGGGAAACCGCACCCCATGTTGGACGCTCATTCTGGAATGTGCTTTCCGCAGTTGATCGATGCGGCCTTTAAGGACTGTCCCAAGCTGCCGGCAGGAAAGGAACGTCCCCAAGTGCCGGGTTTCCGCAGCCTGCAATGCTCCTCATGAACAGCCGCCTCAATAACAAAAGCCCCCGCGGCCGAAGCGGACCGCGGGGGCAACAGACCTGCAAGAGTTAACTCAAGTCCTCGCCATTTGATGCAATGACCTTTTGGTACCAGCAGAAGCTGTCCTTTCGGTAGCGATCGAACGTGCCTTTGCCCATATCATCGGCATCAACATAAACAAAGCCATAGCGCTTCTTCATCTGCCCCGTCGAGGCCGACACCAAATCGATACAGCCCCACGGCGTGTATCCCATCAGGTCAACACCGTCCTCGACAATTGCATCGCGCAGCGCAAGAATATGCCTTCGCAGGTAATCAATATGATACGCATCGTGGACTTTGCCGTCTTCCAGCGCATCGAGTCCGCCCACACCGTTCTCGGCGATAAAGAGCGGAAGATGGTAACGATCGTGGTAGCCGGCAAGCGTCACGCGCAAACCCAGCGCATCGATCTGCCACTTCCAGGCAGTCTCTTTATCCTTGAGGTACGGATTGCGCAGCGTCGGGAACACGTTGCCCTCCGCCTTCTCGGCGATCACCTGATCATCGGCGCACACCAAGCGCGAGCAATAGTACGAGAACGAGATGAAGTCGACCGTATGCTCTGCCAGATACTCCGTATCGCCCGGCTCAAAGGGCACGTGAACACCCTCTTTCTCGAGTGCACGCAGCTTCCAAGCAGGATAGGCGCCCGCAGCCATCACGTCTGTGTAGAAGTAGCGGCCGCGGTCCTCCTCATACGCAAGCCATACGTCCTCGGGCGCACAACGGTACGGATAGGTCGCACCGGCAGCGACCATGCAACCCACCTTGTTTGCGGGATCGATCTTGTGCAGAATCTCGACAGCGCGAGCGCTCGCCATAAACATATGGTGCGAGAACGCCGCGGTCACGGCTGCACGGTCACGCTCATCCTCGAGCGTGACACCCGCGTTGAGATAGGACAGCGCCACGCTGTTGATCTCGTTGAACGTAAGCCAATAACGCACGAGGCCCTGGTACGCGCGTCCGACGGTCTCGACGTAGTGCGCATACCGCTCGATCATCTCTCGGCTTTGCCAGCCACCATAGCGCTCGACCAGAGCCAACGGATAGTCGTAGTGCGACAGCGTCACAAGCGGCTCGATTCCATGCTCGCGCAGCGCCTCGAATACCTGACGGTAAAACTCCAAGCCCTCGCCGTTGGGCTCGGTCTCCATCCCTGTGGGAAAAATACGGCTCCAGCAAATTGAAAGACGCAGGCACTTAAAGCCCATCTCGGCAAAGAGCTCGACATCCTCGTGCCAATGATGGAAGAAGTCGTTGCCCCAGCGGCATGGATACAGCCTGTCCGGATCGTCCACGGGCTTTTGCCTGCCAAACATTACATCCCAGCGGTCGGAACCCTGTGGGATCAGGTCGGAGTGCGACATGCCGCGGCCGCCCTCGTTCCAGCCCCCTTCGGCCTGGTTGGCGGCGAGGGCACCACCCCACAAAAAGCCCTCGGGCATACCGGCGGCAGACGTTCTGTCAAAGTAACTCATGCTACTCAGTATCCTCGGCAGAAGCTGCCGCGGCGTTCTCCTGCTCCTGAGCCAGGAGCTGGTTATCGTACACCTTAAAGAACGGGTACCAGACCACAGCCATGACCACGATCAAAACGATCGTAAACACCCAGATGCGCGGGTCGAGGCACTGGACAAAGCCCTGAACGAAGATGGGGAACGTGCCGCTCACCAAGATGTAGAAGTTAGAGACAAGACCCAGTGAGACCGCACCCCAATACAGCAGGGCCGAGATCATGCCGCCTAGCACAAACGGAATCATGAGGATCGGGTTGAAGATGATGGGCGCGCCGAAGATCGCGGGCTCGGAGATACGGAAGAAGCTCGGCACGATCGATGCCCTGCCAAATGCCTTGAGCTGCTGCGACTTTGCCCTAAACGCGCAGAGCGCCACAAAAGAGAACGTATTACCCGTGCCGCCGATGAGGTTGATGGCCAACGACATGAGCACCGGGTGGAACTCAAGCGGCTGCCCGGCAGCATAGAGCGAGGCGTTGGCGGCAAAGGCGGCAAGCGAGACCGGGGCGGTGATGGGCATTACGATCATGTTGCCGTGGACGCCAAAGCACCAAAACAGCAAAGTCATGAAGCAGATAAGCAGTGCGCCGGGCACAGAGTCAACTGCGACGGAAAGCGGGGCAGCGAGCAGCTTCTCGATAACCGAGGGGATGGACAGCGCGGGATCGATCATCTGGATCAGCAGGTTGCCGCCAAAGAAGATGAGGATGTTGGCGAGCATAGGTACGATGGCGCCAAAGGTTTCGGACAAAAACGGCGGCACGCCATCGGGCATCTTGATGGTGATGCCCTTGGTCTGGCAGAAGCGCGTGACCTCGACGGAGACCAAGGCAACGATGATGGCGGTAAACAGGCCCTGCGCACCCAGATAGGTGCAGGGGACCGCCTGGAGCACGGACTCGTCAGCAAGCTGGTAGTAGGACGACGGCGCCGCGGCGATCAGGAACATCACCAGCGAGGTCATGCCGGCGTTAAGCTTGGGCATCTTGTAGGTGCCCGCCAGGTTATAGGCGATTGCGAACGTCACGATCACCGACAGTATGCCCATCGTCATATTGAAGGGGATGAGCAGCGTGAGCTTATTGGCCGTCGCAAAATCGAGCCAAGGGCCAAAGACGGACCAGAACCCGCCCTGCGCCACCAGGTCGGCCGTGACCGGCGGGTTGGCGAGGATCATAAAGACGGCAGATACCAAGATGAAGCTGATCGCGCTCATAAAGCCCTTTTGCATGGAGGCAAAGTGGCGCTCGGTGCCGCAGAAATTGGCGATAGGGGTCAGTTTTTCCTGAAGCAGGGTCATGAACTTCTCCATGGTCGCCTCCTAACCCAACAGCGACTGGGCGAGTGCCAGCACGTTGGCGGCGTTGCCCATGCCGTAGTCCTGTGCGGGGATGACCGCGGTCGGCTTACCGCTCCCCTGCTTGACGGTGTTGAGCTGGTAGGACACCTGCGGCCCCAAGAGCAGCACGTCATAATTGGCGCACGTCTCCTGATACTCGCCGATACCCACCGCATCGATATCGAGCTCGATGCCGTTTTGCTCCGCATATTTCTCGAGTTTCTTCATCAGAATGCTTGTAGACAGACCAGCTGCGCAAACAAGAAGGATCTTCATAAGGGATTCCCTTCGCATTGATTGGTTGGATAGTCACCGCACGCCGCTAGGCGTTCTTGGTTGCAGTGCACTCATACAGGCAGATCAGCTCCTGCACGAGCTCCTGAGCAAGCATGGAGCACATGAGGTGGTCCTGAGCATGGACCAGCAACACATCCACCGACAGATGCTCGCCCGCTGCCTCAGTCGAAAGCAGCTGCGTTTGGATGTGGTGAGCCTTGATTCCCGCATCCTTTGACTGCTTCATGAGTTTGGCGGCGGCGTCAAAATCCCCCGCTTTTGCCTTTTCAAGGGCTTCGAAGGCAAGGCTGCGTGCCTCTCCCGCTGCAGCGACCAGCTGAAACGAAACCATCTCGGTTCCCTGATCGTCCATAACGGTCTCCTCTCCCGTGATGTTTGGTTTGTACTTGAATATTCGAAACGCCTATCTCCCGCCCGCAATCCTCGAGGTTTATTGCAGGTAGACAGACAGGGTTATCGACAAAAGAAGTCTTAAGCCGTATGCGCTTGCACAAGCGCCATCAGCTCATGCCAGGACCGGCGCTCGCGTAGGCGCTCGACCCCCTGGCGGTCCATAAAGATCTCGGCGAGCAGTGAGCTCAAGATCCGCGCCTCATCGCCGCCCGACCGGGAAAACGACACCATAAAGACGATATCGACCTCATGGCCGTATTCGTCCCAAAGAATGGGATGTTCGAGCAGGCCCACGGTAACAAAGGCCTCGGCGCTCAAGGGATGCATCCCATGGGGCATGGCTACCCCATTGCCAAACGAGGTGGCACTCGCGCTCTCGCGCTCGGCGACCTCTTGGGCAAACTGGGCATCGACACGGCCGCTCTCGACGGCGCGCTCGGAGAGATATCGGAGAACGGCCTGCTTCGACGACGCCTCAACGCGGTTGAAGAACAGGGCACGGCTAAAGAAAGAGCTTACGGAGTCCGATTGCGCAGTGTCGTCGCTCAGCACCTTGCGGATAGCGTTGACATCGCTCGTCTCCAAGAAGAAATCGGCCTCGCGGACGGGCACGGGCAACTTGACGTTGAGCGGCACCGTTGTGAACACGTAGTCGATGTGCGAAAAATCGAACGTTCCCACGCGGGCGACATCGCATGTCTCAATCGAATCGATATACATGCCAAACTGCTTGCGGTACTGGTGCTCGAGCATACGGGCGCTTCCCGCTCCCGAGGCGCACACGATCAGGATGCGCTTGCGACGCGGCTGGTCGGCTTGCTGCTCGAGGGCCAGGGCAAATGCCATGGCGATGTAGCCGAGCTCTTCATCAGAGGGCTGGCTGCCAAAATGACGCTCGAGTACCTGCGAGGTGCCAGCTGCCATCGAATAGGCCAACGGAAACCTCGTCTTGATATCGGGCAGCATGGGGTTATCCATATGCATGTGATATTCAAGGCGATAGCCCAGAGGGCCGATATGCCGAGCAAGGTTCATGCGAAGTTCAAGATCGCCGCTAAAGTCAAACCTAAACTCATCGTTGACCGCACGTACCATCTCGGAAGCAATCTCCCACATCTCGTCCGAGATAACGACAGAGCCCTTCTCGGGCACGCCCGTGCCCCTGCCGAGCAAATGGATTGCGATAAAGGCAACCTCTTCTCGGGGCATGCTCACGCCCAGGGCATCCTTGATGTTTGCGGCAATCTGGAAAGCCGCGGCGTATTCGCGCGTTCCCTCCAGTTTTTGAACGTCCGATTCTGCAGCTGGGACATAGCAGCCCTGCTCGATGCGGCCAAGAGCAATGTAAAGATGCATGATGAGATTGCGGGATGCCAGCGAGCTCACCGTGACGGGCGAGGCCGTCAGGGCATCGTCCACACATGCGGCGATGGCCCGCAGGCGCTCGGCGAGCTTTGCATCGTCGGTGTCGGGCAACACGGGCCTCACCAGCGAGGCCAGGCACAGGCGCCGTTGTGACTCCCCGCCCGCAACGCGGATTCCGTAGCGTGGGCGCTTTTCGAGCGTTAAGTCAAATTGGGCGAGTTTCTGCTCTACCAGACGCATGTCATTGGACAGAGTTCGCGCCGAAACGTAGAGTAAATCCGCATACTCCTCAATCGTCACCCACTGGGACCGCATGAGGAGGTCGTTAAGAAGGAAGGACACACGGCCATCGCGCGTATCAGGAATGCCCGGATGGGCCAGAGCCGCACCGTCTAGCAAGCGAGCAAGCTCATCTGCACGTGCAACATCGATACGATACTGCCCCTTGCTGCCAACGATGCGTGCAACCCCTGCAAGGCTGTCGTTTGCGCGATGGATATAGTTTCTCACGGCGCGCTCGCTTACCTCGAGACGCTTGGCAAGTACCGCGACAGCGACAGGCTGAGCGTCCTCGATCATATTTACAAGCTGCTTGACGCGAGCATCCATGTCCTCCTCCTTTCCCTGCGTCTAGTCTAACGCGGTAAAGAATGACACTCCACGTCGCGCTCGTTCCGCCAACTCGGAACAGGTTGCGGGGAGTCCAGCTGAGCTATGGAGAGCCTGGGGAGAGGGCCCGAAGGCAATGCGTCGGTGTGGGATGCGCCTTCCCAGCCATTGGGCAGTCATTGGGGACAGACTTAAATGAGTAGTCGTTGGGGACGTTCTTGTTTGACTAGTCGTTTAAGAACGTCCCCAATGACTATTAAGGACTGTCCCAAGCTGTCGGCAGGAAAGGACCGTCCCCAAGTGCCGGGTTTGTCCCCAATGACTAGGTGAATAGCAAAAGCCCCGCAGTCGGAGCGGACTGCGGGGCTCATGAAGAGAGGCTAGTTTGCGGGCGTCTTGCCTGGCGCCCACGAGAGAGGCAACGAAGTAGAGACTACTCGTGGATGCGGGTACCGGAGAGACCGGCCATGGTCTCGGCGGCCTTGTCCAGGGCGCCGATGATGCAGGTGCGGCCCTTGCGGGAGCGGGCGAACTTGATGGCGGCGCGGACCTTGGGCTCCATGGAACCCTTGCCGAACTGGCCCTCGTCGGCCAGGCGCTCGGCCTCGTCGGCGGTGATGTCCTCGAGCTCCTCCTGGTTGGGCTTGCCGAAGTTGATGGCGACGTGCTCGACGGCGGTCAGCAGGAACAGGACGTCGGCGTCGCAGTCCTCGGCCAGCAGCTCGCCGCCCAGGTCCTTGTCGATGACGGCGGGAACGCCCTTGTAGCAGCCCTTGTTCTCGTAGTCGCGGACGACGGGGATGCCGCCGCCACCGCAGGCGATGACGATGAACTCGTTGTCGAGCAGGTTGAGGATGGAGTCGGCCTCGACGATCTTCTTGGGGTCGGGGGAGGCGACGACGCGACGCCAGCCGCGGCCGGAATCCTCGACGAATACCTTGGAGGGATCCTCGGCCATGAACTCCTTGGCCTGCTCCTCGGTGTAGAAGGGGCCGATCGGCTTAGTCGGGTTCTTGAACGCGGGATCGTCCGGGTCGCACTCGATCTGGGTGACGACGGTGGCGGCGTGCCAACGCTTATAGCGCTTGTGCATCTCGCGGCCGATGCCCTGCTGCAGGTGATAGCCAATGTAGCCCTGGGACATGGCGCCGCACTCGGGCAGCGGCATCTCGGGGGTGCCGATGGCGTCGTGGGCGGCGGCGAAGGCGTTCTGGATCATGCCGACCTGCGGGCCGTTGCCGTGGGTGATGATGATCTCGTTACCCTGCTCGATAAGACCAAGGAGAGCGTGGGCGGTGTTGCTCACGGCCTGGATCTGCTCGACGGGGTTGTTGCCGAGGGCGTTGCCGCCAAGGGCGACGACAATACGATCGGGCTTGCCAAGAGGCTTAGACATTGCTGGAATCCTTTCTGTAAAAGGCCTACAACCCATTAATAACCCGCGTCCGTGCAATACGCGAGTTTATTAAGGTTTATATTCTCTTTATCGCTCATTTTATTCATTTTGAAAATAGTTGAACGGTGAACGGTCGTTTTTATCCGCTCAGCGTACAGAACCCCAGCTTAGGCATATCTACGCCATTTACGTGCGACTTTATTTTAATAGAGCAGGGATTAGACCAGATTATGCGAACTATATCTCCGCTAAACGCAAAACTGGCAGCGTAATATCTTACTCGCACTATACGAGATTCTATGCATTAATAAGACGAGTATGCACCTCTGCAAAAACATGGGGCTTTTCATTCAGCATAAGGAATAAAGATGAGCTCCAAAAAAGCAACCAGCCCTAAAGCACGGGGATAGAAGGTAGCAACAGCCAAAACCTCCATCCATCCCCAAAGTAACGCGAGTTTTCGCGGCAAAGCCGCGAAACAGCGAAGGGGACGGAATACCCGACCAACCACGTCCTTCATCAGCCCACACAATCCGAGGACGTAGTCGTAGCAGGATCTGAGGGCTGACCTTCGCGGACACTCCGCAGGACGAAAGAACCCCCGCCGCACGAAGTGCGCAGCGGGGGTTCTTTCATGTCCGAGGACGTCCGCGAAGGTCAGCCCTCAGATCCTGCAGTGAGAGACCTAGGCCTCGTTGTACACCGTCTTGAGCTTCAGCAGGTGAGCGTAGCGGTCCATAGCGGCCTGCTCGTTCTCCTTGAAGAGCTCCTCGGCGCGCTCGGGGAAGGAACGCGTCAGCGAAGCATAACGGGCCTCGTTCATCAGGAACTCCTGATAACCGCCCGCGGGCTCCTTGGAATCGAGCGAGAACTTCTTGCCGGCAGCAGCCTCGGGGTTGAAGCGGAAGAGGTTCCAGTAACCGCACTCGACAGCCTTCTTCATCTCGGCCTGGCAGTTCTGCATGCCGCCCTTCTTGATGGAGTGCATCTCGCAGGGGCTGTAGCCGATGATGAGGGACGGGCCGTCGTAGGCCTCGGCCTCGTGGATGGCCTTGAGGGTCTGAGCCGGGTTGGCGCCCATGGCGACCTGCGCCACGTAGACGTAGCCGTAGCTCATGGCAATCTCGGCCAGGGACTTCTTCTTGGTCACCTTACCGGCAGCGGCGAACTGAGCGACCTGGCCCAGGTTCGAGGCCTTGGAGGCCTGACCGCCGGTGTTGGAGTACACCTCGGTGTCGAAGACGAAGACGTTGACGTTGTGGCCGGAAGCCAGGACGTGGTCCAGGCCACCGAAGCCGATGTCGTAGGCCCAGCCGTCGCCGCCAAAGATCCAGAAGGACTTCTTGGTGAGGTAAGCCTTGTCGGCGAGGATCGCCTTGGAAGCGTCGCAGCCGCACTTCTCGAGCTCGGCAACGTAGGCAGCGGCAGCGGTCTTGGAGGCCTCGGCGTCGTTGACAGAGTCGATCCAAGCCTGGCCGGCAGCCTTGAGCTCATCGGACGGACCATCGGCAGCGATGATGTCCTGGGTAGCGGCGATCAGCTTGTGCTGAACGGCCTCGTAACCGACGGCCATGCCCAGACCGTGCTCGGCATTGTCCTCGAACAGGGAGTTGTTCCACGCCGGGCCGTGACCGTCCTTGTCCTTGCAGTAAGGAGCGGTGGCAGCGGGGTTGCCCCAAATGGAGGAGCAGCCGGTGGCGTTGGAGATGAACATGCGGTCGCCGGCGACCTGGGTCACCAGACGTGCATAGGCGGTCTCGGCGCAGCCGGCGCAGGAGCCGGAGAACTCCAGGTAGGGCTGCTTAAACTGGCTGCCCTTGACGTTGGCCGCGATGAGCTCCTTCTTCTCGGAGACGTTCTCGACCATATAGTCCCAAACGGGCTGCTGGTCCATCTCCTGCTCGGTGGGAACCATCTCGAGGGCGCCCTTGGGGCAGACCTTGACGCAGTTGGTGCAGCCCATGCAGTCGAGCGGGGACACGGCCATGGTGAACTTCATGCCCTTGGCCTTGGGGCCCATGGCGTCGAGCGTGCGGGTAGCCTCGGGCGCGGCGGCAGCCTCGTCCTCGGTCATCGCGAACGGACGGATGGTGGCATGCGGGCACACATAGGCGCACTGGTTGCACTGGATGCACTTGGTCTCGTCCCAGTGAGGAACGACCACGGCGACGCCGCGCTTCTCGTATGCGGAGGCGCCCAGCTCAAACTGGCCGTCGGCGCAATCGACGAAGGCGGAAACGGGCAGGCTGTCGCCATCCATGCGGTCGATGGGCTCGAGCAGGTTCTTGACCTGCTGGGCGATGGCGGACTTGGTCTCCTCGGAGAGCTCGACGGGAGCGGCGTCCTCGGCAGTTGCCCAGTCGGCCGGAACCTCAAACTTACGGAAGGCGGTAGCGCCGGCATCGATGGCCTTATGGTTGGCGTCGACGATGGCCTGGCCCTTCTTCATGTAGGACTTGGTGGCCGCGTCCTTCATGTACTGCAGGGCGTCCTCGGCGGGCAGGACCTTGGCCAGCGCGAAGAAGGCAGACTGGAGCACCGTGTTGGTGCGCTTGCCCATGCCGACCTTGGCGGCCAGGTCGATAGCGTCGATCAGGTAGACGTTGACGTTGTTGTTGGCGATGTAGCGCTTGGCCACGGCGGGCATGTGCTCGGCGAACTCCTCGTCGCTCCACTGGCAGTTGACCAGGAAGGTGCCGCCCGGCTTGACGTCGCGGACCATCTTGAAGCCCTTGACGATGTAGCTGGGGTTGTGGCAAGCGACAAAGTCGGCCTTGGTCACGTAGTACGGCGAGCGGATCGGGGAATCACCAAAGCGCAGGTGCGAGACGGTGACGCCGCCGGTCTTCTTGGAGTCGTACTGGAAGTAGGCCTGAACGTACTTGTCGGTGTGGTCGCCGATGATCTTGATCGAGTTCTTGTTGGCGCCGACGGTACCGTCGCCACCCAGACCCCAGAACTTGCACTCGATGGTGCCGGGGGCTGCGGTGTTGGGCGCATCCTCGGCCTCGGGCAGGCTCAGGTTGGTCACGTCATCGACGATGCCGATGGTGAACTCGCGCTTGGGCTCGTCCTTCTTAAGCTCCTCGAAGACAGCGAACGCGGACGCGGGAGGCGTGTCCTTGCTGCCCAGGCCGTAACGGCCGCCGACGACCTTGATGCCCGTCTTGCCGGACTCGTAGAGAGCGGAGACGACGTCCTGGTAGAGCGGCTCGCCGATGGAACCCGGCTCCTTGGTGCGGTCCATGACGGCGATTTTCTGGACGGTCTCGGGGAGAACGTCGACGAAGTGCTTGATGGAGAACGGACGGAACAGGCGAACCTTGACCAGGCCGACCTTCTCGCCGTGAGCGTTGAGGTAGTCGATGACTTCCTCGAGCACGTCGCAGAAGGAGCCCATGCACACGACGACACGATCGGCGTCGGGAGCGCCGTAGTAGTTGAACAGGCCGTAATCGGTGCCGAGCTTCTCGTTGATCTTCTTCATGTAGCCCTCGACGACGGCAGGGAGCTCGTCGTAGATCTTGTTGCAGGCCTCGCGGTTCTGGAAGAAGATGTCGCCGTTCTCGTGGCTGCCGCGGGTGTGCGGGTGCTCGGGGTTGAGCGCGTGGTCGCGGAAAGCCTGGACGGCGTCCATGTCGCACATCTCGGCAAGATCCTTGTAGTCCCACATGGCGACCTTCTGGATCTCGTGGCTGGTGCGGAAGCCGTCGAAGAAGTTAAGGAACGGGGTCTTACCCTCGATGGCGGCAAGGTGAGCCACCGGCGAGAGGTCCATGACCTCCTGGACGTTGCCCTCGGCGAGCATGGCGAAACCGGTCTGACGGCAGGCCATGACGTCGGAATGATCGCCAAAGATGTTCAGGGCGTGGGAAGCGACGCAACGCGCGGAGACGTGGAAGACGCCCGGGAGCTGCTCGCCCGCGATCTTGTACATGTTCGGGATCATCAGGAGCAGGCCCTGAGAAGCCGTGTAGGTGGTGGTCAGAGCACCGGCGCCCAGCGAACCGTGAACGGTACCGGCTGCACCTGCCTCGGACTCCATCTCGACGACCTTGACCGGGGTGCCGAAGATATTCTTGCGACCCTGGGCCGCCCACTGGTCGACATGGTCGGCCATCGGGCTGGACGGCGTAATGGGATAGATTCCCGCTACCTCGGTGTACGCATACGAAACATATGCGGCCGCCTCGTTGCCGTCCATAGACTTAAACTTACGCGCCATATACCCCTCTCCTCTCATATAGGTATACAGGCCCCGGCGATCGCCGGGATGTTGGCGTGATGGGATTTACGCTGTTGCTTCCAATCATCTGGCAGGCAGGCTCAGCAGCAGGTACGTGGCGTGGAGAGAAGACATGCCGAGGCGAGGGCCAGCTGATGCGCCCCACAGACCCGACCGCCCGTCTTGCACATGACCGAGCGCCGCAAAGGCCGCATGCCGGATGCTCCCGGGCACGCCCCGGCGATGGGAAGCGCCCGCAACGGAAATCCGCATGCGGGTTTATTGTACCCCGCCGTCAAGTGTAATTTCGACAAATATAGGCGGGCGGTAAAGGTTTACCTCGAGTGACCATCAAGGGCAAAATTGATCCTTCCGTCACCGAGGGACCGAATGGCAGCTGCGGTGAAATAGGAACTGTTTTTGCCGGCCGTAGCCTTAAACAGCCCCTATTTCACCGCAACTTATTTAGGAGATGAGTCAGAGGGCGCCGAGGAGGATGGCGTAGGTTGTGGATTCTCCGAGCTTGAGCTCGTCACCGGGGTTGAGCTGGGCGGAGCGGCCGGGCTCGACCTGGGTGCAGACGTTCGTCGCGCCGTTTACCACCACGGTTCCGTTGGTGGACGACAGGTCCTCAACGTACCAGACATTTTGGTCATCGCACCACACGTGGGCATGGCGAGCCGAGACGTCATCGCCCACATCGGTGATGCCGCCCTCCCCCGTTGCCAGCGCGCCGATCTCGACGCCTTCCTCACTCGGCTGAATCCAGCGCGGGACGCTCACCGCGTAGCCGTTTTGCACGCGCAGCAGTCCCAGCGGATGCGCCGGCGCGACCTCGTGCTCGCCCGACTTGGAACCAAGGCGGGCGTGAGAGCAAACGGCATAGGGAACGAATCTTGCGGATGTACTCCTCGACGTCAGGCAGGTAAGCCCCACGAAGTCACCGGGGAGGCCCAAGCGGCCCGGCACCACTTCCAGATTCTGACCAGGGCGAGTCGTTCGCCGGTGGCTGAAGGCTCGCTCCCACCCAAAAGGGGAGATTCGCGTTGTTCCCCAATCGCTCTCGCATCTTTCATTTTGCTCGAGGTGGGCTATAAAAACTTTCCTGGTGAAAGGCGGCGATTGGTTTCCTTTCTTTCTAGAGGAGCGCGCCTGTAATCTGTTTTCATCCTAAATCAAGTTAAGATCGGACCTTCCAGAGGCAAGTCGACTCAAACTGCGAGGCTCCATGTTGGAATAAAGAGCGCTGTCGAAGTGCCAACAACACAAAGCTTGCCAGTCTCAAATAGAACCTTTTGGGAGTCCGATTGGGCCGCACACCGAATCCCCGCTGGTGGTTTTTTATAGCTGCGCAACAATAAACAAGGTTAGTGCCAGTCCAGCATGAAATTGAGGAACGTATGCATTTTTTCTCAGTAAGTGATCGTCGTTACTGCTTCGATGAGGTCACTCGCAATTGCTTT
Source organism: Collinsella sp. (assembly GCA_048250755.1). Taxonomy (GTDB): domain Bacteria; phylum Actinomycetota; class Coriobacteriia; order Coriobacteriales; family Coriobacteriaceae; genus Collinsella. Next base: position 26,492 of record DBEZMF010000028.1, on the reverse strand, counting down.
CAGGTTGACCAAGCATCAGAAGATGCGCTTCGCATATTTGAAGCATCGGGAAGAACGGTCAACTCGAAGTTGCTAACAAAGTCACTTGCTGCGAAAGGCTACGACCAAACGACCATAGCAGAACTTGAAGACGACATTGATGAGTATCAACGATTGTCTGAGCGGACTTTCTTAACAAAAGACACGCCTCGAAAACTTAGATCCATCGAACTCCACGTTTCACATGCATGCAACCTTGGTTGTAGTTACTGTTTTGCCGGTAAAGGAGATTATGGAACGTCTCCTCTGCTGATGACAGACGAGATAGCCTTCAAGGCGGTCGACTACCTCGTCGCAAGTTCATCGGAAAACGAAACGCTTGCGATCGTCTTTTTTGGTGGGGAACCCATGATTAACGAGCCGCTGATATGGAAAACGGTCGACTATTCAAAAAGAATATACCCCAATAGAAACTTTACCTATTCTATTACGACCAACGGAACGCTTTTGAATGACACTGCTGTGAATTCTTTCAAGGAGCACGGGTTTTCTGTTCTGATTAGTCTCGATGGTACAGGATGCAAGCACGATGCATCGCGCCCGTACAAGACGGGAGGCGGCTCTTTCTCCGATATCGACAAAAACGTTCGTCGTTTTTCCGAGTCGTTCCCCTTCGGCGCAAGAGCGACCTTAACAAATAATAACTGTAACCTTGTTGAAGACTATCTTCAGTTTAAAGAGATGGGCTTCAGAAGGATTTACTTCTCGCCCGTGAGCTCATTCGATGAGAATATCAAACTCGACGAACACTCATTAAACAAAATCAGGGCGGGCCTAATAGATTTGGCGGATCAATATCTCAAACAGATTGATCAAGGGGAAAAGCCCTTGTTTAGAACATTGAAAACTGCAGTTGATTTGATTATGAGCAACAGGATCGCCTTTGTCGGATGCGGGGCTGGCAGGCGTTTTATTTCCGTGACTCCCGAAGGGGACGTATACCCCTGTCACAGGTTTGTCGGGATGATGCGATTCAAAATGGGCAACATCGTCACCGGAATTGACGAAACTAGGTATATTGAAAACTGGAGTCAGGGTGTCGAAAAAAGAATTGACTGTACGGACTGTTGGGCTCGGTCTTTCTGTGGTGGGGGCTGTAGCTGGGAGGCTGCAGACGAGCACGGCTACTTGCCCAAGAGTCTACACCCTGCATCATGTGAATATAGAAAAATGTGCTACGAGATGGCTTTTGACCTTATTTCCCGCCACTCATCTTCGCAGGAGAAAAATCAACGAGAAGCTACTGTATCGGAATAAGCGGTTCAGCGCATTGCTGTCACCATTGTGGAGGTGTTCGTTCTTCTGATTACCGTCTGCGAAGCTTATTGCTACATTCGCCGAAACCATTCTAGAAATATGGTGAACTAGACATCTTGGTTTGTTATACACAATATTGAGGTTTTTCTGCACTCAAAGGGAGGTAGTCGTGAAGCATATTCATCCGATTAATCCAGGAAGTGGCGACGAGGCAGGCGTGAAGCCGATGTCTTTTGACTGCCTCTTGGGCATTACTGACATCTGTACTGTTTATGATAAAGCAGATGGCTGTGGTGCATACGATTACTGCGACTATGACATGGATGGCGGCAGCATCTGCGTTGTAGATCACTGTGGCATTGATCAAACGTAGTCTCTAATTGGATTAAGGTGAGGAGCTGTTATGAAGCATATCCATCCTGTTGGTTCAAATGAACATCCTCCCGTTGAGCCTTGTTGTCTTGGAGTTGATATATGCAATTTTTACGACATCGCCGAGTGCCCTGTTGCGGATTGGTGCTATGTCGATAAAGAATCAAGCTGTGTTTTGCCAGCAGATTGGTGCGATCCAGTTGACGAGTAGTTTTGTGGCTAGGAACTATTTGGTCCAATTCAGAATAAGATGGGAACAAATACCAAAATCTCGTGTCTGGGAGGAGTTATGCCATTATTGCAAGGTCTCGTTGGATTAGCCTTTATACTTGCGTTATATCTGGCACCTTTTTTAATTCTATTCTTCATTATCCGACTCTTTCTTCGGAGAAAATAGGAGTGTCACGCAAACATTAGCGTAGCTTTCTTCCAATATGAGCCGAGCATTGGCAAGTGGAATAAGAAGCCCGACCGTTCGCCACATGAAAGTGATCGGACGGGCTTCTCTATTTAACCCGGGCCGCCACCCATAGCGGCTTTCCAAGCGTATTCTCAGTGCAAAGCAATCGTCAGTTTAATCCTATGCGCTGATACCGCATTTCATTTGTTCGGCTCGAATTCTACGGCCTGGCAACCCTCGCACTCTCCGGCAAATGGATTGAACGCGAAGGCAGAGATGATGTGTGCGTGGACATCGAGGCTGCTGTAGGCAACATACTGGGACATGGACCCCCGCTGCGCGTGGTATGCGGCCCGGCATATTCATTGCCGTCCAACCCCGTGTAGTTGCAGCAAAGGGTGGAACCTCAATGCTCAGCTCATGTTGTCCGTGGGACACGAGAATCGTAAGTACACTTTGGTGCGATTCTCACGCTGATACTGAGCCACCTGGAATAAGATACGTCGCGACAACACTTCGCTTCACCTCTGTCTCGACAAGATGACGTAGACTAAAGTTTCCTTTAGTAAGAGAACGAGAACTATATCTGAAAGCGTTGCGATGGCGTGAAGGCACCGAGTCCGAACCGCCTGAATGCTACGTGCATCTGCATCGCCTTTTTGTTATCTCTGCCAGTTGGGTAGCACTACACTTGTCATCATTTACCCTGGTACATGCTGCCTAAATCCACTACCCCTTCTACCGCGCCGACCATCTCGTCATCGTGAGAGACAACGATGATCAGCTGGCTTTGCTTGTTGCGCTTAACATAGGCCGCAAGCTCGGCGCGGCTTACAGCGTCTAACCCAGTCGTGGGCTCGTCGAGTACCAAAACTGACGACTTGCGTGAAATCGCCGACCATAAGTACACTCGGCGCAGCTCACCGCCCGAAAGCGCGGAGCAACGTTTCCCGAGCAACTCCTTCACGCTGTTTTCCAGCGAAAGTAGGCCATCTACACCCCGGTGATAGGAAGAAAAGGGCGTGTCGAAATACTCTAACAGCTCTTTCACCGTTTCGTCCGGCGCGAAGCACGACTGTGGGCAGCACGATATCTCTCTCGCACGTATGTAATCCAAGTCGCATTCTTCGATTGGCACGCCGTTGTATTTTACTTTGCCTTTCGATGAGTATAGCCCGAGCATCAAGTAAAGAAGTGACGTCTTGCCTCTTCCGTTTTCCCCAACTATGCAATATGTACCAGGACCGGAAAACTTGAAAGAAAACCCGCCGAGGACCTCTCGGACAGATCCGTCTGGAAGGGCAACCGAGAATTCCAAATCAGATACCGAAATGTCATTTATTTCATCGAGTTTAGCTAAATCGGTCCGATTCCACCCCGATCTCTCCTTTTCTCTCGTCGCGATAGCCGTCCTATCCCATGATGCTTTGGCATCTTGATAGGATTTGAACAATGACATCATACTTTTCAAAGTCTTAAAGAGAACCGCGAAGTATGTACCGATGATAGTGTACTCGCCTATTGACATAGTTCCGTTAATGATTCGTACTCCGGAAACAACAAGTATCACCGCTTGAAACAACGCTGCGAAAAGACCATCGAGCGATGTCAGAGAATATGATAGCTTTCCGGAGCGCAAAACTTTGGGAAAATAGCTCTTAAACCCAGCGTCGAGCGCTTGTTCGCTCTTGCCGTACGAAGATGTCAGTTGAATGTTGAGAATCTGATTAAGCTGCGATGCAATTGCGGCGTAAAAGGCGCTGTCCGCCTCTTTCTTCTCATACGTGACCCTATACAAAAGTTTCCTCAACCCAGTAATTACACAGAAATACACGATGAGGAGAATGATGGAAAACACCGCGAGAGTTGAATCAATTGACCATATGATAAGCAATACGATGGGAATGGCTACAATGGACAGCGGCGCACTGATAAAATTCGCCAAAACGAAGGATGAGACCACGCTGGAGTCGGAAATAATCCGTTGCGTTGTATAGGCTGGATCGATGGTCCGACTCACCAAGTAATCGTCTCTTTCAAAACGCAAGACGGCCTCCCTGAGAAGATCAAAGGAAAGTCTCGTGGTTATGCGAATGGAAAGTGTTCCTGCAAAATAAGTAAAGAGGGTGGAGAAAACTCCTATTGACGCAACCAGGAGCGCGAAGAGTACGGCGTCTCTTTCGCTGCGGTTACCGAGAAGAAAATCTAAGAATTTCCCGTTCACGTATGGCATGGCATAGGAGAGAGCGGTTCCAATCACCGTGATAGCAATGAAGACGAAAGCCCCTTTTGCTCTGATGAACCTCGAGAGAACGCATCGAATCAAGGAAGGCCCCAATCTACCCGCCACAAAACATCAATCACTGATACCTTACACCTCAACACAACAGGAGCGAAGATTTGCCAATGAGACTGCTTTAAGATTGCCTTGGGCCAATACGATCTCAAGCTCTTCCTACAAGAGAGTCGGAATCGGACATCTCCTCCGACGAACCTGGCAATCGGGCGGTTGAAATATCTTTTTCAACCGCCCGATTGCCACAATAGATTTGAGCATCCGCCCACAAACGTCCGCGTTTTATACCCATCAAATCCTTTGCCTTTTGTCGTCTAGACTAGAAAAATCGCTCGAAATAACGCAACCGGCCTGCTCGCTTGAAGAAACCTAAGCCCGTAACGTAGATGTGCAAACTTCCGAAACGCCTTGCGCGGCATAGTGCGTATAAACTTCGTCAACCGCCTCAGAAATATCTGAGTATCGCGCCGGGTCAAAAGCATACGATGTCGCAGCTATACCCTGCACCCATTCGGAACGCGGATTAATTGAATAGCCACACAGCATCATCATACATGCATCTAGACCTGATTTCCCAAGTATCCGACGTATTGATGAGAGCATCGCGGGTCGCCCCTGCACCATCGTCGTCACCCCTATTAGCAGTATTTACCGTTTTTCTCTAAATGCGTATCGCCACCCTTAAGAATACGAAGTGTTTTATCCAGACCCGATTGTCCTCCATCTCAAACGAAGGGATAAGGAATCTCATCCGGAATCGGCAGTAACGGAGGATTCACAACGACAAGCGAAAAACATGAGTCATCTCTCAGAGGGGAGTAAAGGCTCCCCTCAAGCACCCTAGTTTCGTCATCCAAAGAGTTGATGGCAGTGTTTTTCTTACAAAGGTCGACAACAAAAGGGTTGATTTCTACAGATGTTACATCCATGCCACAGTTGGTAAGTATCAGGCCCTGTATTCTGGGGCCAGAACACAAATCGAGAGCCTTCCGTGCGCTCTGCGGTGTAAGGCGCCAATCTCAGCAAATCTGTCCCACAATACTGCGCTGAAGAACAAGACGGAACCCCTGAGCCAAACTCCCCTATACCTTATTAAGGCTAAGACAGGCAAGTTCACGCACCCGGCATATTCCAGAATAACATCCTATTGTTTTAGATGCTCTACAAGCATGAACAGCCGCGAATCGGAAAGATCTTCTAGTTTCGCCCCGACTGACCGCCAAGGGCCAAAATGGCCCCTCCATCCCCGGGCGACTGGCTCTGGCGCGCCGAGGAGTGTCCCCAAGTGCCGGCAGAAAAGAAACGTCCCTATCTGCCGGCTAGAGAGCACCGAAGAGGATGGCGTAGGTAGTGGATTCGCCGAGCTTGAGCTCGTCGCCGGGATTGAGTTGGGCGGAACGGCCGGGCTCGACCTGGGTGCAGACGTTCGTCGCGCCGTTTACCACCACGGTTCCGTTGGTGGACGACAGGTCCTCGACGTACCAGACATTTTGGTCATCGCACCACACGTGGGCATGGCGAGCCGAGACGTCATCGCCCACATCGGTGATATCGCCCTCCCCCGTCGCCAGCGCGCCGATCTCGACGCCCTGCTCGCTCGGCTGAATCCAGCGCGGGGCGCTCACCACGTAGCCGTTTTGCACGCGCAGCAGTCCCAGCGGATGCGCAGGCGCCGCCTCGTGCTCACCTGCAACCGAAGATGTGCTCAGCGAGCGCGGCGTCGACGTGGCGCCGCCACAGGTCGCATGAGCGTAGTCGATGGCATAGGTCACCGACGAGCGGACATCTGCCGAGCAGCCCACGGCGACAAACAGCACCAGGATGGCCTCGGTGCGCTCGGCGGGCATGAGCTCAGCCGCCTGCGACAGGCGCTCGAGCGCATTGCGATAGAGATTCGTGTCCTGATGGCATTCCTCGAGTGCCCGCACCATGGGCTCGCCAGCGGGGCCGCACACCATGTTGGTCACGGCCGCGGCGTCCATAGGATTGCGACGGCGCAGGGCCAGCTGCGACATAATGCGCGCGGCCGAGGTGCCGTAATCGGCAAAATAGCGCTCCTGCAGCGTGCCGACCGGCGCGCGAACGATAAAGCGGGAAACCCAAGAGCGATCGGCGGCTCGGCTCTGCGGGCTGCGGCCGTCGGCGAGCGGACGGGACGAAAGCACCAAGCCGCACAGCTCGATATGGCTCAGATGCGCCGCGCGCTTAAAGATGTCAAACATGGCCCCGCATGGGGTGAGCTCAACTTGAGATGCCATGACCTAGGCCTCCTTAGTCGTAGAAATAGAATCGGACGATACTTCGACAGGTCCGCCAAAAGTACGGGCAGCTGCGGCTCCACCGGCAAGCGGAGTCGCCATCTGGGCTTTTGTGCGTCGCGGTGCCGAAACGGGAAGTTCAAAGGCAAAGCCCATCGCAAGCAAAAACCACGTAAGCGTATAGGTTGCAACCAGAGCGGCAACAAGGCCGCCCATCACGGCGCGTTGGGAAAATACGCTACATGCAGCCACAACCAGCACCGGAACCTCGCAGGCAGAAAGCGCAAGCACACCCTGCAGGAAGCCCGAGCGCCGATCGCGCGCAAGCGCCCCCGCGGCAACGCCGGCTATGCCTGGCAGCGCCAACGCCAGTGCGCCAATAATACCCGGTAGCGACCCAGACCACACGAGCGATCCCAAAGTCGCCGTCACGCGAGCGCCCGACGCCAGCAGCGCGGCCGAAACCACGACCACAGCCCAAACCACGCCACAGACGACCGTCGCGCCGACCATCAGCGCGCGACGAACCGCGCGGCCAGACGCATCCATGGGGCACGGCGTGAGCGGCTCGCCGCGGAGCGAACGACCGACATTTTGCGCATAGTGTTCACAAAACGCCGAGAGCGCAGCCTCGACCGCCGCCGGCTCGGGACGATCTTTTTGATGGCTGGACAGACAGGCCATCACCACGTTGAACAGCTGGGCATCGACAAACGCCAGCGCATCGCGTAGCTCCTCGGAATCCGGCTCAAGCCCCAGCTGCTGGGCCTGCTCGGCCGCAGCGAGCGCCACATCGGGCTCACGACGAAGCAGCTGAGTCAAATCGCAACCGGGCGCATGGGCACCAATGGGATAGTCGGGCAGCGTGTCCATCTTGAGACGGTAGGGGCTCGCGATGTCGCGCGTCTTTTTGCGCGAACCCGAGGTGCCCGAAGTGCTCGGCGCGGCTTCGTATGGCGCGGCGCCGGCAATGAGCTCGTAAACCGTGCTTGCTGCGGCATAGACGTCGATCGCCGGCGACATACGCAAAGCGCGCAGGTCGGGAATATCGTCGGTGAGCATCTCGGGCGGAGCGTAGGCCACCGTCGCGCGACGCAGCGTGGCATAGCGCTCCGTAAACGACGCCTTGCCGCCGGTACCGGCCACGGCCGACGCAGGCTCGAGCGCCAGCGACGAGCCAAAGTCGATCAGGCACAGGTCAAAGGTGCCCTCGGCAAGCTGCCGGTCAAGCGGTAGACGCGCCGTACGCACCATAATATTAGCGGGCGAGATATCGCGATGGACAAAGCCCTCCCCCACCAGGCTCATGCGGCAGAGCAGGTCGAACAGGTCGCGCCCCAAGCGCGCCGCCACAAGCGGCGATAGGCGGCCGGCATCGTCCACGGCAAAGCGCGAGCGCAAGCGGGCAAGCGTCTCGCCCTCGACCCATTCCATGACAATTGCAGGCACACCGTCGACCTCGCCCCAGCCATAGAGACGGGGAAAGCCCTTAAGGCCCGAAAGGGCGCGATGGCATTCATATTCCTCGCGAAATGCCGCTTTGAACTTGGCGACCAGCGCCTCATGGGCGGCATCGTCGTCAAACTCATCGCGCGTCGGCAAAATGAGCTGTTTGAGTGCTACGGCCTCGCCTTGGGCGTTGACGGCACGCGTCACGCGGCCGATACCGCCACGGCGCATGGTGGCATCGTCGGCAAACAGTATCGTAAAACGGCGCAGATAGGCAGGCAGTTCGTCCTGACCGAGCGCAATGGCCGGCTCAAACCCGTCGACACGCGCCAGGCGCAGGCCGACCATGGGATCGCGACCGAGCGATTGTGGTGTAGTGGATGCAAGATCGCTCATCATAGGGCAAGCGCCGCCACGTTATTGTTGAAGTTACCGAGCGCGACGTCATCATCGCCGTAATGGCCGACCCATTGACATAGGTTGGTGTAACAGCCCCACAGATTGGCATACTGCTGATACCACTTTGACCGGGGCGAGAATGTCTGACGACCAAACTCGGCTCGAATGACAAACATCTCCCCGACCAGGCTGTCGCACGGCCTGGGATCTCCCGTAGAGTTATAGGTCGAGACCACGTCATTGGCACGAGAAACATAGCCGTCGAGCATGTTGTACTTGGTCACAAGCCAACTGTGAATGCTCTCTTCCTCAGCAGCGGAAAGGCCACCGGAGTTTGCATCGTTGTCAGCGTTGCCGCCCGTCGAGCCGCCGTTTCCAGACCCTCCGGCAGAGGAACCCGACCCAGAGCCGCCGCCCGAACTCGACGAATCCGAGCCGGAGCCAGAAGTATCCGAGCTACCGGGCTTTCCGGACTGCTGGGCGTCCTGCTCCTTCTGCCGCTCGACCTTATTCACCGTTGCCGCCACGCTATTGTTGGACAACCGATCGATGATCTTGGTGTTGGTGAGCACGATGGTTTTGCCATTGGCAAGCGTGACTTCGTTGTCCGGGGCCTCGGCGCCGTCCGCGTCGTCGGCGCCAAACACAATATGCGCGACCACACTTGCCCAAGCATATCCAGTCGTGGTGCCCAGATCACTTTTGACCTCATGCCCCACGCGCGGTTCGCGTGCGGCATGTGCCTGCATCATGGACGGCACGGTCATGCCATAGGCAGAAACGCCAGCTATGACCAGCACCAGCGAGCAAGACAGCAGTGCGTACGCCCGCGGCGCCAAGCCCAGTCGGCGTCGCATGCGCACCGCGGCGCCGCGCTTTGTCTGAGTGCCACCGGGCCGCATGCGTTCTCCTCCAACAAAAACACGCCGCTCGGGAGCGGCGCATTCATTCGAATCCATATTTGAGTGTATCAGCGAACCCAAAAGGTTGCGCAACGAATGGGCAAATTAAGGATGCGAGTGGAAGCATCCATGCGATAAGCGGATACAAAGCATCTTTGTTGCACAACAAACTTACAGTCGCACGGGGAAATTATGACTACCCCGTGCGTCGCGAGGAAAACATACGGCAGGAGCAGGCTCGCCACCTATATCGTGCGACGGGCCTCAATGGCGCGCCCGAGCGTAAGCTCGTCGGCATACTCCAGGTCGCCGCCCACGGGCAGGCCGCTCGCCAGACGCGATACCTCAACGCCCAGCGGCTTGATAGTGCGGGCCAGGTAGCTCGCCGTGGTCTCGCCCTCAATATTGGGGTTGGTGGCGATGATGACCTCGTGGATGTCCTCGTGACCCAAGCGTGCCAGCAGCTCGCGAATGTGCAGCTGCTCGGGGCCAATCTTGTCCATGGGGCTGATCACGCCGCCCAATACGTGGTAGAGACCGTGGTAGCTGCCCGTGCGCTCGATCGCCTGGACGTCGCGCGGCTCGCCCACCACGCAAATGCGAGTGGTGTCGCGCATCGAATCCTGGCAGATGGAGCACTCGTCGGCCGTGGCGTAGTTAAAGCAGCGGCTGCAAAAGTGAACCTCCTGCTTAACCTCCAGGATGGCCTCGGCCAGGCGGCGCGCCTCCTCGGCGTCAGCCTCCAACAGGTAATAGGCGATGCGCTGAGCTGACTTGGGACCAATGCCCGGCAGGCGGCCCAGCTCATCGAGCAGTTTTTGCAGACTGTGATTCGCACTCATATATATGCGTGTCTTAGAACGGCATGCCCGGGATGTTGAGGCCGCCGGTGATGGCGCCCATCTGCTTGTTGGCGAGCTCGTTAACGCCGCGGACGGCCTCGTTGACGGCAGCCATGATCATGTCCTGCAGCATATCGACGTCCTCGGGATCGAGGGCATCGGGGTCGATGGTAAGGTTGACGAGCTCCATCTCGCCGTTAACGGTCACCTTGACCATACCGCCGCCGGCAGAGGCGTCGACGGTCTGGGACTTGAGGTTCTCCTGCGCGGCGGCAAGCTGCTCCTGCATCTTGCGAGCCTGCTTCATCATCTGCTGCATGTTCATACCGGCCATGATGGCTCCTTTACGTGCGGCCGCACGCCGAGCTGCAAGGGCAGCCGGAGCGCGGCGGGACTTTCAAACTCAAAAATCGTACCACGGCGCGGGGCAAGCAAGCGGGGCGGACACGCTACCTCAGTCGATATACATGTCCTGGAGTGCAAACCGCACCCAAAGATTATGCGAAGTTGAATAATTCGCATCTGCATAATATTGAAAGCTAAATCTTGTAGAGCCGGAATCCGACATTTTCTGCATCCAGCTAGATAACAAAATGCCGAACCGCTGCTCGAGGCGGCGCTCATGATGGCATGGTATAATTTGATTGTCACAGACAGCAATTTGGAGGTGCCCCCATGAATGCCCCCGACGCGCTCCAAAACATCCGCTCAAAACACCCCGTTGCATATGTGGTTCTCTATCTCTTTGTCGGCTGGGCATTACTGGTTGTCATCACCCATGCTATAGCCTTTGGAGCAGAACTGCTGATAGCCAGCTCGGACCAGCCCGTCGTCAAATGGGAAGCGACCGATGAGTGCACCGACGGGACCCGGACCATTTACTACAACAGCCCGTCCCTCTACCAAGAGTTCAAGGTCAAGATAAAGGACTCCAAGATTGTCGATGCCGAACTAGGCTCTTTATCGACAATCGGAGCAACCGTCAACGCCGAGCAAGTCGAGTACACGGACAGCCATGCGACGTATCGTATCGACCTCAGCATCCTAGGCCGACCGTCACGCACCTGTCTGCTCGAATGCGATATACGCGGCGCTACGTTGCACATGTCCGAAATACAGATGCGCCCGGGCAAAGAGATCTCTTCTTGAGCAGTATACCCGCCTGTACAGTTACTCCACCGGTTTGAAGATGGTGGACTGACCGAAGACGCTGCGGATGAGGGCTTTGGCCTCGTCCTCGGTCTGCGGGATGCTTGGGGCTGCGCCCTGATGGCCGAAGGGACTGCCCGCGCCGGGGTTGGACTCCCAGGGAGCTGCAGGAGCGTCCTCCTCTTTGGGGGCAGTTGCAGCGGGCTTGGGCGCGGACGTCGCACCCGGCACGTCGAACGGAGGCAGATCGTCCCCGCTCGCATCGCCAGCGAAGCCGCCGACCACGGCGTCGTCGTAGGGCACCCGCTCGGGTTCCCACGGCGCGGACTGCGCGGCAGGCTGAGCCTTGGGGGCAGCCGAGCGCTCGGGCGCGCGGGGTGCGGGCTCGGTCGGAAGTTTACCCGTGGCAGGAGCGCCGGCGGGGTTGTCGGAGCGTAGCCAGGGGGCCTTGCCCAGGTCAGACGACTTGGGCGCGGGCGAGGCGGGCTTGGACGCGGGTGTCGGAGCAGCCGGTTTGGGCGCCGCGGGTTTAGGCGCCGACGGGGTCGATGCCGCTACCGGTGCCGCTTGCTGCTGCGGCGCGCTGGCGCTCGAGGATGCAGGGGCCGCCGAGGACACGGGTTGCGGGTCCGCAGATACCGCAGCCCGTGCAGATGGAGAATGCTCCTCATGTTGAGGAGCCGGCGTGCCACCCCCATCCAGGACGTAGTCGACGGTGCGACGACCGAAGACCGCGCAGACCGTCGGCAGGACCACCGACTGCGTATCGGCGCGACCGAGCATTTTGATGGCAAAGGTCGAGCCCGCAGGGAACGAGACGGTGAGCTTGGAGCCGTCGTCGGCCGTGGCACGGGCGTTGAGCAAAAGCCCTGCGTAGGAAGCCTGACGCGCCTTGACGCGCTCGACGACCTCGGCCCATTTGCGCTGCAGCTCTCCGGCATCCTCGACCGCGGGCGTCTCGGCAGCACCGGCGGCAGCAACCTGAGCGGCAGTGTTGGGCTGGGGCTTAGGTGCCGGCACGGCGGCAGGTGCGGGAGCCGGAGAGGAGGCGGGCTTGGGGGTCGACGCGGGCGCAGGCTGGGTCGCCGAAGCGGCAGCACCACGGTCCCAAGGCATACCGCCCTGGCGCGCGGACGTACCAGCGGGGGCAGCGGATGCCGCCGGAGCGGCAGCACGGGCGCCCGAAATGAGCGTCGGCTGCTGGGCAGCAGCGGGTACGGATGCCGCAGGCGCAGCACCAGCAGCAGCCACGCTCGCCGGCACGGCGCCGTTGGCAACCATGGCCTCCAGACGCGCCACGCGCTCGGCCAATGCCTCAATCGTTAAATCAGCCTCGGGACGTGCCAGACGCGTACAGGCAATCTCGAGCACCAGGCGCACGTCGCTCGCGCCCCTCATCTCCAGTGCGGCATCGTCGAGCACCGTCAGCACGCGGGCCAGGCGGTCGGCAGGATGCTCGCCAAAGGCAGCGGCCTCGGCAGCAAGCGTCTCGGCCTGCTCGGAGCCGCCCTCAAACAGCTCGGCACGGGCACCGGCAACGCAGGCAACGTACACGTCACGCACATGCGCCACCAGGTCGCGCGTCAGCTCCAGCAGGTCGTTTCCTTCCTCGACCTGCGCACGGATCAGTCCATAGAGCTCGGCAACATCGCGATCGGCAATGGCGCGGGAAAACTCGCCCAGAATCTGGTCCGAAACCTCGCCTAAAAGCGAGCGGGCATCGTCCGCATGCACAGAACCGTTGCCAAAAACGCTCAGCTGCTCCAGCGTGGAGAGCGCGTCGCGCATGCCGCCCTTGGCATGGCGCGCCACGATGGCGAGCGCCTCGTCGTCGTAATCGAAGCCCTCCTGCTCGCATACGTATGCCAGGCGATGCTCAATATCCTCGTTGCCGATGCGATGGAAATCGAAACGCTGGCAGCGCGAGAGGATGGTCTCCAGAATCTTTTGCGGGTCGGTGGTGCACAGCACAAAGATCACGTGTGCCGGCGGCTCCTCAAGCGTCTTGAGCAGCGCGTTGAACGCCGCCGTCGTGAGCATGTGGACCTCGTCGATGATATAGATCTTGTACTTGCCGCGCACCGGGGCAAAGTTGACGGAGTTGATGATCTCCTCGCGCACGTTGTCCACGCCGGTACGGCTTGCGGCATCGAGCTCGTAGACATCGGGGTGGTTGCCCTCGGCAATGAGCTCGCACTCCTCGCAAGTACCGTCGGGCATGCAGCCGCTTGCACCCTCGGCGCGCGCCGCCTCGGCATTGCGGCACAGCAGCGCCTTGGCAAGGATGCGCGCCATGGTGGTCTTGCCCGTGCCGCGCGGTCCGCAGAACAGGTAGGCGTGGGACAGGCGTCCCTCGGTGATAGCGTGCTCGAGCGTCGAGACGATATGCTGCTGGCCCACCACGGAGTCGAAGGTGAGCGGGCGATACTTTCGGTACAACGATTCCATGGGTGCTCCCCCGGGTATACTGAGACTTGTTGCCGCGACGGCCATGCGGTCGCACGGCATACTGCATTCATAATAACCCGTACGGCGAGCCCGCCGCGATAGGAGTCCAAAGAGCATGGCAGACGCAGAGAGCAACCTCGTTCCCTCCGAAGCAGCCGACCAGGTCGAGGTCGCGCTCGAGGCGCAGGCAGCAGCCGACGACGGCATCCTGTACCTCAACGAGTATCAGTACGAAAACGACCTCGTCACCGACTTTGCGCGCCTGGTCGCCTCGCCCAGGCGCCGTGGCTCCCTGTACGTCGCCGCCGCGATTGCCGCGCTCATCGGCATCGGCATGCTGGTGGCCGGCGGCAGCTGGATCAAGTTCGGCGTCGTGCTGATCGTGTTCGGCGCCTTTTTGGCCTGGTGGAGCAAGAACCTGCACCACACGCTCGCCCGCGACTTTATCGATGCCGTCGAGGCCGACGAGTCCATGGGCGGCCGCTACCGCCGCGTCGCCGCCAACGAGGACGGCCTGATGGTCTGGGGCAAGAGCGGCAAGTCGCAGTTCTTCCCGTTTGAGAAGCTCGACCACGTGCTCGACGGCGAGCGCATCTTTGTGGCTATGTTCGCCGACCAGGGCGTGACGATCCCCAAGGACACCTTTGTTCGCGGCGATGCCGAGCAGTTTGGCCCCTTCCTCAAGGCGCGCATCAACAAAAAACTCCGCATCGAGACCAAACGCAAGAAGATGAAGGCCGAGAAGGCCGCCGCCGAGGCCAAGCAGGGCGACAAGCCCCAGGAGACCAAAGGCAAGCAGCGCAAGCAGAAGAAGAACAAGAAGAAGCGCTAAGACCAAACCAGACAGACAGCCTCGCATCCCGCTATCCTCCCCATGCACCCGAGCGTGCTACACTAGCAGCATCTATGCCACCGCGAATGGCTCGGCCCCACGCCCGCCGCTCGCAAACGAACTTTAAACGCACGAGGGTTGGCCATGCCGCTTTTCTCGCAACATACCGCCCGGTTCTCGCCGGACGTTCCTTTGGAGGGCACCAGCTCTCGCGAGCTGCTCAAGCGGTACCAGCCGCTCGAGACACTTGCGACCGGCGGTTTTGGCTCCATCGAGATTTGCCGCGACACGCACCTGCGCCGCCGCGTCGCCATTAAGCGCATCCCCCTTATCAACGGCGCCGGCATGCCCGCCAGCGACATCATGGATGTCCTGCGCGAGGCGCACACTGCCGCCATGCTTCAACATCCCAATATCGTGCAGGTCATCGACTTTACGCACGACACCGCCTATGCCTACCTGGTCATGGAGTATGTCGACGGCATGTCGTTGGCCGAGTTTTTGCATCGCGTGGACGGCCACTCGCTCACCTTTGACGAGGCCGCGGCCATTGCCGATGCCCTGGGCCAGGCGCTCACCTTCGCCCACAGCAATGGCGTACTCCACCTGGACATTAAGCCCGCCAACGTGCTCATCGACCACTCGGGCAATGTAAAGCTCACCGACTTTGGCATGGCGCGACTGTCGTCCGCCGGTGGCTTTGGCGGCTCGCGCGGCGGCACCATCGGCTACATGCCGCCCGAGCAGCTCGACATCGAGACCGGCACGGTCGACGAACGCGCCGATGTCTTTGCCCTTGCCTGCGTTATCTATGAGGGCTTGTGCGGCAGCGCTCCCTTTATGGCGGCCACGCCCGCCGACTCGCTCGACCGCATCATCGGCGGCGCCACCTATCCCAGCGAGCTGATACCACACTTTCCCCCGGGAGCCGAGGCCGCGCTCATGAGCGCGCTCTCCCCCATGCCGCAGGACCGCCCCAACAGCATCGAGGCATTTTGCGACCAGATCCTTGCCGGTCTGGGCAGCGTGCGCGAGGGCCGTCGCAGTCTGGAGCAAATGGTTGGCGAGCTTTCGGATGACGAGCAGGAGCTCGACGATATCGAGCCGTCGTACTACGAGGACGACGCCATCGAGGTCGACCCCGCGCTCGGCTGGGCGGGCACGCGCTGGAGCCATGCGCGCGACTACACCATGCACGCTATCTCGGCGCTAACGTGCGGCGCCTTTAGCTTTTTGCTGATGCAAACGGCCGGGGTCGCGGCGCTTCCCGGCCTGGTCATTGCGGCTATCGCGATCGGAGCGGCGGCTGGCCTGGCCCCCCAGATCGGCTCGGCCATCTCGGCTGTGGGCTTTTTGGTGCTCATGGCCAACGCCACCATGCAGGCGCAGGGCATCCTGTCGATGTTGCCCGTCGCGGTGATCTTTGCCGCCGCCATGTCCGGTTGGTGGATCGCCTGGGGTCGCACCGAGGCTGCCGCGAGCGCCGCGCTCACCTGTGCACTCGCGCTTGGCTGTCTGACTGGCAATACCTTCCTGGCAGCTGGGGTCGCCGCCGGCGTCGCGTCATTTTGGCTCGGCCCGGCAAGCGCCGCCGCGGCAACGGGCATGGGCGTGCTTTTTGCCCGTCTGGCGACGGTCGCGCTTTCAGCCGGAGGCGTGCTGGGGCTCGGTAACGTTGCCGCAGCGCTGGAAGACCCGCTCCTTTGGGCTGCCTTTGTGCTGGTCGCGACAACTGCCGCAGCGTCATCTGCGCTGCTCAATGCCCATGCCAAGCGTGCCGACCAGGGCTCAAACCTTGCCGCAATCGCCGCTATCGCCGTCACCGGCATCGGCTGCGCAGCGGCATCCTGTCTTGCACACCATATGGAAATTGCCAGCCTTGCAGCCGCGGTCGCCGCCAAGGCGGCGGTTGCGGGAACCCTATCCTCTATAATCGTTGGGATATGCCTATATTTGCTCGGATACCAAAGAACCTATACGGAGAGTGATCTTTCGTGAACTTCCTGAACATCTTCGAGGACCACGTGGCCGGCATCTTCGGTGCCACCCGTGCCCCGTTCTCCTTTAAGAAGCTTGCCAAGCAGGCCGCTCGCGACATGGAGGATCAGACTCTGGTGATCAACGGCGTCAACACGGCGCCGGCACTCTATACCATCCTGATCGCCGCCGACGACGATCCCATGCTCGCCCCGTTCTACCCCGAGCTTTCGCGCGAGGTCCGCGAGTTTGTGAAAGCGCAGGCCGAAAAGCGCCGCTATGTCTTTGTCGGCGAGCCCCTCGTGCGCTTTATGATCGATCCGCAGCTGCGCGCCGGCAAGTTCTCGGTCTTTGCCGAGAACGTCGATGCCCCCACGCTCGGCCGCCTGTACGAAGAAGAGCGCGCCTATCAAAACGGCCTGGGCCAGAACAACTCCGCGGCAAGCCGTGCCGCCAGCGCCCCGCGCGCCGGCCAGCAGCAGTTTGCTGCCCCGCAGCAGCAGCGCCCCGCTGCCATGCCCCAGCAGCAGCCGACGCCTCGCGCCGCCGCTCCCGACCCGCTTGCCGTGGCAGACCCCTTCGCGCCTAGCGTCCCCGACCCCGCCGCCGCACCCATCCCGGTGCCGCAGACCGTCTCGCGCGACGCGCTTGCCGGCATGGGCGGAGCCGCCGCGACCGGTGCCGCCGTGGGCCTAGGCGCCGCAGCCGGCATCGCCTCCAACATAGCGAGCACTCGCGCCCCGCAGCGCCCGCTCGCCCAGCTCGTCGACGTCGTGAGCGGCGAGAGCCATAGCATCACCTCCGCACAGGTGACCATCGGTCGCGAGCGCTCAGTTTCCGACATTGCCCTGCGCGACCCCAACGTGTCGCGCCGCCACGCCCAGCTCACCTTTACGGGCTCGGATTGGTCGATCGAGGACCTCAATTCCACCAACGGCACGCTCGTCAACAACCGCCGCATTACGCGCTGCCCGCTGCGCAACGGCGATCTGCTGACGTTTGGCCTGAGCACCTTTGAATTTAGGGGATAGTCGCTTATGAACATCGATATCGTCCTTTTTGCAGGCCGCATCGTCCTGGTCGCCCTGCTCTATATCTTCCTGTTCGCCGTCATGAAGACCGGCGTGGGACTTGTGCGTGGACAGCGCCGCGACTCGGCTATCTGGACGATCGATGTGGACAAGGGTCCGCGCGGTATCCGCGGCATCCACGTAGACATGCTCGGCCCCGTCATCGTCGGTCGCTCGCCGTCTTCGGACATCTGCATCAACGAACCGTTCGTCTCGGCCTCGCATGCGCGCTTTTCGCTGCAGGGCCCGGCGCTCATCATCGAGGACCTCAACTCGCTTAACGGCACGCTCGTCAACGGCCGCCAGCTCGTGGAGCCCGCGACGCTGCGTGAGGGCGACGAAGTCCAGATTGGCGACGTGGTCATGAAGGTGAACCGTCGATGATCGACGAGGAGAACAAGTCCGCAACTATGACCGAGGCACCGGCCGCTACCACAGCTGCACCGGTCCACGCCGCTCCGGCGGACTCCACACCCGTGGAGCCCGAGGACACCGTGTTCTCCCTGCCTCTTTCGCATGTAACGCATGATATTTCGGATCTCGCCGATAACGAGGGCGAAGAGGATGCCGCAGCAGCGCCCATCGGCGCACATGCTGCGGAACAGCCCACAGCGCCCGAAGCAACCCCGGCGCCGGCTCACTTTGCAGAGCCCGTCGCCGCGGCAATCAACGAGAGCGCTGCGGTGTTTGCGGCACCCGAGCCCGCCGCGCCGGCGTTTCCCATAGCCCCGACATCCGAGGTTGCGCCCGCGTCTACGCCGACGCCCGAGCCTATAGACGTCAGCCCGCAAGACGACGAGTCGACCGCCCGCGTGTCCGAGGAGCCCGGTTCCCCGGACACCGGCGATTCCGAATCAAACGCCGAGACCGACACCGTCTCTCCCGGTGACACAGCAGAGATCGACGTTGCCGCCGTTGAGGCCAAGCTCAAAGACCCCGGCTCGACCATGAGCTTTGAGCCCCTGACCGAGGAGCGCATCGAGACCGACTCGACCTATGATGCCGGCACCACCACGCAACTCATGTGGGGCGCCCGCTCCGACGTTGGCTGCGTGCGCCCGCACAATGAGGATTCCTACCTGGTGCAGTCGCCGCTCTTTTGCGTATGCGACGGCATGGGCGGTCACGCTGCCGGCGAGGTAGCTTCTTCCATCGCCGTCGAGACTATTGCCAAGACGGCCCCGCAGTCCGCCGACGCAGCACGCCTGGCCGCAGCCGTCGAGGCAGCCAACGCCGCCGTAATCGAGGCGGCCCTGAACGGCCTGGGCAAGCCCGGCATGGGCTGCACAGCCACTTGCGCCTATATCGAAAACGATACGCTCGCCATCGCCCACGTGGGCGACTCGCGCGCCTACCTGCTCCACGAGGGCACGCTCATCCGCGTGACCCGCGACCACTCCTATGTGGAAGAACTCGTGGACGCCGGCGAGATAACGGCAGACGAGGCTCGCGTCCACCCCAACCGTTCGGTCATCACCCGTGCGCTGGGCTCGGACCCCGCCATGTATGCCGACCACTTCACTCTGCATATCGAGGAAGGCGACCGTCTGATCCTGTGCTCCGACGGCCTTTCGAGCATGATTCCCGATAGCGATATCGAGAACATCGCCACGCAGTCCTCAACCGCGCAAATCTGCGTCGACAACCTAGTGGACGCGGCGCTTGCCGCCGGCGGCCACGACAACGTAACCGTAGTAGTCGTTGACCTGGTTGACGATGGCGTTATGCGCGAGGCGCAACGCGTGCGTCGCCGCAACGTTACTATCGCCGCCATCCTGGCCCTCGTCTTTGTGCTGGCAGCTGGTATCTGGGCCTACACGGGTGTCACCGGCTCGTACTACCTGGGTACCTACCAGGGCAATGTCGCCGTCTGGCGCGGCCTGCCCGGCAAGCCACTCGGACTCAAGCTCCACTGGCTCGAAAGCGAAACCAGCATCAAGCTGTCCGACCTGCCCGAAGACACGCAAAACCGCCTCAAGGCGGGCATTCCGCAAACAAGTGTCGACGATGCGCAGGACACGATATCCAAGTACCGCCACCAGATCGACGAGGAGCAGACCCGCCAGGTGATCGACGCGCAAACGATTCGCGACAACACCAATCAGGGATCGGCCTCCGAATCAGATTCCGAGAAAACCGCCGAACAGTCCGCCGAGGCCGAAGCCTCCGATAAGAATTAGAAAGGGAGTGCCGCTTATGAGTCGCCGCAACACCGAGCTGCTCTTGCTCATCGCCTCGGCGTTCCCCGTCATCCTGCTGTATGCGATGTACGTCCTCACCGCGGGCGCTGCCATCTCCTTTGAGACGCTCGCCGTACCGATCGGCCTCTTTGCCGCCTTTGCCGCGGCCCACATTGCCGTGCGCATCTTGGCGCCCGGTGCCGACCCCGCCATCCTGCCCATCGTATTTATACTTTCGGGCATCGGCATCACGTTCGTGACGCGTCTCGCCCCCGCTCTCGCCATCTCACAGCTCATCATCCTGTTTGTCTCAGTGGCGCTCATGGTGGGAACGCTTGCACTAGTCAAAAACCTCGACGTGGTCATGCGCTACAAGTACACCTTTGGCATCATCGGCATCATTCTGCTGATGCTGCCTATCTTTATCGGCACCACGATCTCGGGCTCCAAGCTGTGGATTCGCATCGCGGGCTTTACCATCCAGCCCGGCGAGTTCGCCAAGGTCTTTATCGTGCTGTTCCTGGCCGGGTACCTGGCCGAGAACCGCGAGCTGCTCTCCATCTCCAACCGCAAGATCCTGGGCTTTAAGATCCCTCGCCTGCGACTGCTGCTGCCGCTGTTTGCCGTGTGGGGTGTGTGCCTGCTCGTCGTCGTCTTCGAACGCGATCTTGGTTCGGCCGTGCTGTTCTACACCATCTTCTTGCTGATGCTCTACGTTGCCACGGGGCGCTTTTCGTATGTCGTTATCGGCCTTGCGCTCTTAGCCGTCGGAGCCGTGGGCGCCTACAAGTTCCTATCGCACGTTCAGGTGCGTTTCCAGGTTTGGGTCGATCCGTTTAAGGACGCCCAGGGCCAGGGCTACCAGATCGTCCAGTCGCTCTTCTCGCTTGCCGATGGCGGCCTGGTCGGTGTTGGCATCGGCAACGGCATGGCCAACAACATCCCTGTCGTCGAGTCCGACTTTATCTTCTCGGCTATCGGCGAGGAGATGGGCCTTTTGGGCGGCGGCGCCGTGCTCATCCTGTTTATGCTCTTTGCCGTGCGTGGCCTCACCACGGCTGCCCGCGCTAAATCCGACCTCGCCGCCTTTAGTGCCACAGGCCTTACGGCCGCCATCAGCTTCCAGGCCTTCTTGATCGTTGGCGGCGTCACCCGCCTGATCCCGCTGACCGGCGTCACCCTGCCCTTTATGAGCCAGGGCGGCTCCTCTCTGCTGGCGAGCTTTATCATCGTCGCGCTCCTGCTGCGCGCCGGTGACGAGGCGACCGGACGCGAGGCCGAGCTTACCGGCACCGGCACCATGGCCGCCATCACCGATGATCAGGTCGCATCTGCCGCCGCCCCGACGGGCACGCGCTTTGCCACCTCGTCTTCCTACGGCAGCGGCAGCCATTCCATCGGCTCGCGTATGCGCCGTCGCCTGCTCGACACGCCTGAATCCGGTGTGCTCGGCCGCGTTGCGCTCGCCAACCGTCTAACCCGTGCGGTGCTCGCCTTTACGGCGCTGTTCGCCATCCTTATCGGCAACCTCACCTATGTCCAGGTCATTAAGGCCAAGGACTATCAGGACATGCCGACCAACAACCACACCATCGCCCGCTCCAAGTACATCCAGCGCGGTTCCATCATCACGTCCGACGGCGTGACGCTGGCCGAGTCGCTGCAGCAGGAGGACGGCACCTACGTACGCTCCTACCCCAACGGTAACCTGGCAGCGCACGTGGTTGGCTACGTGAGCCAGCAGTATGGCACTGCCGCCATCGAGAGCGTCATGAACGACACGCTCACCGGTTCTAAGGACTACTCCAGCTGGAACAACGCCATCGCGTCGCTCGCGGGCCAGACCCAGCCGGGCAACACCGCCAAGCTCACCATCGACTCGCGTATCCAGACGGCTGCTGAGCAGGCGCTCAAGGGCTTTAAGGGCGCTGTAGTGGTCATCGAC
The DNA here is from genome assembly GCA_048250755.1 of Collinsella sp. Taxonomy (GTDB): domain Bacteria; phylum Actinomycetota; class Coriobacteriia; order Coriobacteriales; family Coriobacteriaceae; genus Collinsella. Next base: position 4,677 of record DBEZMF010000028.1, on the reverse strand, counting down.
CCGCGTACCGGCGCGGTGCTCGCATGTGCCAGCTCGCCCACCTACGACAACACCAACATCGATGCACTGCTGCAGACGGGCGGCGGCGAGGACGGCTCCATGTACAATCGCGCCATGGACGCGCTGTACACGCCGGGCTCAACGTTTAAGGTCGTTACGCTTTCCGCGGCACTCGAGACCGGTACCGCCAGCCTTACCAGCACCTACCAGGCGCCCGGCTCCATGGACATCGGCAACGCACCGGTCACCAACTATGCCAACGAGAGCTACGGCACCATCAGCCTGCAGCAGGCCTTTGCCGTGTCCTCCAACGTCGTCTTCGGCCAGGTGGCAAACGAAGTTGGCGCAAACACGCTCGTGCAGTTTGCCAACGCCTTTGGCTACGGCCAAAAGCTCGGCCAGGACCTGACCTCCGCGGCCTCCATCATGGCCGACCCGTCGCTCATGACCGAGTGGGAGACCGCCTGGGCCGGCGCCGGCCAGCCTGTCGGCATGGACCACACGCCCGGCCCGCAGACCACCGTCATGCAAAACGCCGTGATTGCCGCCGCCATCGCTAACAGCGGCGTGGTCATGGACCCGTACTTTGTAGCCCAGGTACTTGCCCCGGACGGAACCGTGGTCAAGACCACGCAGTCCCGCTCGCTGGGGCAGGCCGTCAGCTCCGCCACGGCCGACCAGGTCAAGCAGGCCATGCTTGCCGTCGTCCAGTCCGGCACCGGCACCGATGCCCAGATCCCCGGCGTCAAGGTCGCCGGCAAGACCGGCTCGGCCGAGACCGGCGGCACCAACGTCAACTCGATGTTCGTTGGCTTTGCACCTTACGATTCACCCACGGTCGCCATCTCGGTGGCCTTGGAGGATTACGACAAGCATGACGTCAAGGCCGCCAAGATCGCCGGTATCGTCCTGACTGCGGCGCTTGCCGCACAGGGAGCGTGATGCCCATGATCGAATCGGACACCCGAGGCGCGCCGCGGCCTAAGAGTTAGCGGCAACGCGCCACACGGCCCCAGCGGCCACATCGTAGGTACTACACACATCGTTGAGCGAATAGTTATGTTAGGAGCAGGAATGGAACAGAGGGTCCTCGGGGGAAGATACCTCCTCAAGGATAAGGTGGGAACAGGCGGCATGGCGACCGTCTACCGTGCACAGGACCAGGTCCTCGACCGCACGGTAGCCGTTAAGATCATGCTGCCGCAGTATGCTGGCGACGCAACCTTCGCCGCACGCTTTAAGCAGGAGGCCCAGGCAGCAGCCGGTCTCTCCTCCCCCTATATCGTGGGCGTCTACGATTGGGGCAAGGACGGCGACACCTATTACATCGTCATGGAGTACCTGCGCGGCACCGACCTTAAGAGCGGCATCAAGAGCCACGGCGCCCTCGACCCCAAGAAGGTCGCCCAGATCGGCTCGCAGATCAGCTCTGCGCTTTCGGTCGCCCACAAGCACGAGATTATCCACCGCGACATTAAGCCGCAGAACATCATGGTGCTGCCCGACGGCAACATCAAGGTGATGGACTTTGGCATCGCGCGTGCCAAGAACAGCCACCTCACGCAAGACAACAACGTGCTGGGAACCGCCCACTACGTCAGCCCCGAGCAGACCCGCGGTCAGGACCTCGGCCCCACCTCGGATATCTACTCGCTGGGCGTCGTGATGTACGAGTGCGCCACTGGCCGCGTTCCCTTTGACGGTGACGACGCCATCTCGGTCGCACTCAAGCAAGTCAACGAGTTGCCTATTCCGCCGAGCCAGATCAACTCCGGTGTCGACGCCGACCTTGAGCGCATCATCCTCAAGTGCATGGAGAAGGACCCGGCAAACCGCTTCCAGACCGCCGACGAGCTGCGTCAGGTGCTCAACAGCTACCTGTCGGGCCGTGCCGTCAACGTCTCGGAGCCCACGCGCATCATCGGTGCCCCCGGTGAGCTGGGCGCCACCAAGACTCGCGAGCTTTCCGATCAGACGCGCGCCATGGTGCGTCCCGTCTCGGGCGTGAGCGGCCAGAATACCGCCCGTAGCTCGGTTTCGGGCTCCACCGGCTCCTACGAGGTCGAAGAGCCCAAATCCAACAAGAACAAGATCATCGCCGCCGTGGTGGCAGCCGTTGCCGTCATCGGCATCGTGGTGGCCTTTGCCACAGGACTCTTTGGCGGCGAGCAGGTCACCGTGCCCGATGTGCTGGGCAAGGACCAGCAGACTGCCGTCGAGCTGATCAAGGAAGCCGGCCTCGAGGTCGGCACCATCGACCAAAGCTACAACGACGATGTCGACGAGGGCAAGGTCGCCGAGCAGACGCCCAACGGCAACACCAAGAAGGCCAAGGGCACCAAGGTGAACCTGGTAATCTCCAAGGGTCCCAAGCCCTCCGAGAAGGTTGAGGTTCCCCAGCTTGTCGGCCTGACCAAGGACCAGGCCGAGGCCGCGCTGGCAAGCGTTGGCCTGAAGGGCAACGCCTCCGAGGAGGCCAACGAGGCCGATGAGGGCCAGGTCTTTGAGCAGGGCACCGGAGCCGGTAAGGAAGTCGCGAAGGGCACGACCATCTCGTACAAGGTCTCGAGCGGCCCGGATACCACGTCCGTCCCCGATCTGACCGACATGACCGAGGCCCAGGCGCGCAACGCCCTCGATATGGCAGGCTTTGGCGTCGACGTTAGCTACCAGGAGAACGACTCGGTTACCGAGGGCACCGTGATCAGCTGGAACCCCAGTGGCAAGCAGAAGCCCGGCGCCACGATTACCGTCGTCATTGCCAAGAAGTCCGGCAAGGCCAGTGTTCCGGGCAACCTGTACGGCAAGAGCATCTCCGCCGCCGTCACCGCGCTCAACAACGCCGGTTTCTATAACATCGGCTTCTGTGACCAGAACGGCAATCCCGTAAGCGGTAACGAGGATGCCACCGTTACGGGCGTCTCCCCCACCGGCAAGCAGTCCACCGACAGCACGATCACGCTGACGGTCGCACTTTCTGTCTCCACCTCGGGTGACGATTCCGGCACGACGACTAACTAGTCGACAACCCATCACCTGCAGCGGCTATGGCCGCAAACATATTCGCTCAGAAGCGCCCGCTTGCTCCCCGGCAAGCGGGCGCTTTGTTTATCGACAGGCCAGGGCTCCATAGCAACACAAAGAGGCCCGCAAAAACAAGCCTCCCAGGTGACAACAGAATATGTAATGCAGTAATTACTAGCCGCAGAACTTCACCATGGTCTCGACCACGAGCTTCTCGGAGTTGAGCTGCTGTATCATGATGCCCTGCTGGAACAGCGGGATGTTGGCGCGCGTGCGCTCCGGATCGGAGTGCTCGACGAACTCCTTCTTATCCAAGGTGCAGACCGAGCGCGACAAAACGACTTCGAAGCGACCCATTACGGCATCGCGCATGCGCTACAATCTCGGTTAATCTGTTAACCACCCGAAAGCAGCAGGAGGCCCCATGCCCACACCAGGCAAGCGCCCATCCATGCGCCAGATTGCCGTCGCGGCCGGCGTATCCGTCGCCACGGTCTCCCACGTCATCAACGGCAGCGGCCGTTTTTCCGAAGACACCCGCAAACGCGTGGAAGCCGCCCTAAAGGAATACGGCTACGTCACGAACATGGCGGCGAAGAGCCTCCGTATGGCCCAGTCCCGGACCATCGGCATGATCGTGCCGGACATCTCCAACGACTTCTTTTCCAAGATCGCCCTGCATGTGGAGCGCGAGCTGGCAACCGAGGACTACTCGGTCTTTGTTTGCAACAGCGCCAATGACCCCGCCCGCGAGCGTGACTACTTCCGCACGCTGGCAAGCAAGCAGGCCGACGGTATCATCTGTATCTCCGGCCTGCGCAGGCTCGACGGCGAGTTCGTCCCCCACGGAATCCCCGTGGTCTGCATCGACCGTGCGCCCGAAAACGACCTCGGTTTCCCACACGTGGGCTCCGACAACATCGGCGGTGGCTACATGGCGACCGAGCACCTCATCGAGCGCGGCTGCAAGGACATCCTGAGCATCTCGAGTTTTACCGCCAACTACCCCGGCAACGAGCGCCAGATGGGCTACGAGCGGGCGCTCGCCGCGCACGGAATGCCGCTACGCCGCGACTACCAGCTGTTTGTCTCGGGTAAGCAGCCGAGCATCATCGAGTCGGAAGAGCTCGTGACCGACTTCCTCTCCACGGGCTACCCCGTCGACGGCGTCTTCGCCCATAGCGACCACGCAGCCGTGGGCGCGCTGCGTGCGCTCGTTGCCGCCGGCAAGCGCGTACCCGAAGACGTCCGTCTCATCGGCTTCGACGATTCCGTTTACGCGCAGCTTCCGACGCCGCAAATCAGCACCATCCGCCGCTTCCCCGAGCGCCTCGCGCACGAGGGATGTCAGGCCCTGCTCGCCCTGCTGCGCGGCGAAGAGCCCGAGATGGAGACGCTTGTCCCCGTTAAGCTCGTGCAACGCGCGAGCAGCTAGACAGCGGGCAGCGAATAGCCGCGTTTTTCTCTCGCATGTGCTCTATCCCACGCGCGACATGCAAAAAGCCCGCCACACTGAACTGCGCCCCAAATCTTGGACGCCCTAAATAGCGACTAGGCCGCAAGGGCCTGATTCCGGTACTCCTCCGGGGTCAGGCCCTTCAATCTTACCTGCCTCCGGCTCGTGTTCCAGTGGACTATGTATTCCTCCAGGTC
>DBEZMF010000027.1:0-2256 GCA_048250755.1 Collinsella sp. | reverse complement strand
CCGAACCCGGAAGCTAAGCCCCATCGCGCCGAGAGTACTGCGGGGTCAGCCCGTGGGAGGCCAGGGCGCCGCTGACCGGTGGACGGCACCGAGCCGTACGCTTGAACTGAGAAGGGGGAGGCCTCGCGGCCTCCCCCCTTTGCGTTAAAGGCGGCATTCACTAAGCAATTAAATCAATCCAATCATCCACCGGTGAATATAAACGTTCACCGTTCTGTGGCCGGTTCTCTGTTCTCAATGGACTAATATTTGCTTTAGCGCGCTGATGCGCTTGTCCTGTTTTACACGGGTTGTTTTATTGATTGTGACGGAAGGACTCACATGGCAGATGTTCATGAGCTGCTTGATACTTGGATTGCCAATGTCAAGGACGAGGAGCTCCTCGCTGAGCTCAACACGATGAAGGAGCAGGGTGACGAAGACGCCATCACCGACGCTTTCTTCCAAGATCTCGCCTTCGGTACCGCCGGTCTACGTGGCACTATCGGTGCAGGCACTAACCGTATGAATATCTATACGGTTGGTCGCGCGACGCAGGGTTTTGCTGACTATCTCAATGCGACCTTCGAGCATCCGACGGTTGCCATCGCTCGCGATAGCCGCAATAAGGGTGAACTGTTCGTTAAGACGACGGCTGCCATTCTTGCCGCAAACGGCGTGACTGCTCTCGTGTATCCTAAGATTTCTCCCGTGCCGACGCTTTCCTGGGCCGTCCGTGACCTTAAGTGCTCCGGTGGCATTTGCATGACCGCTAGTCATAATCCAGCGCCTTATAACGGCTATAAGGCCTATGGCCCCGACGGCTGCCAGATTACCAGCGAGGCTGCCGATGCAATTTCTAAGGCTATCGCCGAGACCGATACGTTTACCTGCGTGAAGTCCATGGACTTCGATGAGGCTCTTGAGCAGGGTCTGGTCAAATGGATCGATGACTCGTGCCTCGAGCGTTATTATGACGCCGTTCTCGCCCGCGGCGTGACCAACCTTTCTGCCGAGGAGATCGCTGGCGCTCCGCTTAAGCTCGTCTACACTCCGCTCAACGGCACCGGCCTCATTCCCGTCACGACGGTGCTCGAGCGCGCTGGCATCACCGATGTCACGGTTGTTCCCGAGCAGAAGGAGCCTAACGGCGATTTCCCGACCTGCCCGTATCCTAACCCCGAGATTCGTCAGGCCATGCAGAAGGGCATTGACCTGTGCGAGCAGGTTCACCCTGATCTGCTGCTTGCAACCGATCCTGACGCCGATCGCGTTGGCGTTGCCGTTAAGAATGGCGATGACTATCTGCTGCTGACCGGCAATGAGATGGGCGTTCTGCTGCTCGACTATATCTGCAAGACCCGCGCTGCTCGCGGTGAGGACCTCACTAAGAAGGTTGCCGTTACTACTATCGTTTCTTCCGCCATGGTTGACGCTCTGGCCGACGAGTACGGTTTTGAGCTCCGCCGCTGCCTGACGGGCTTCAAGTACATCGGCGACATCATTACTTCTCTTTCCGATGCTGGCGAGGTCGATCGCTTTATCTTCGGTTTTGAGGAGAGCTACGGCTATCTGGCCGGCGACCACGTGCGCGACAAGGACGCCGTGAGCACTTCGCTTTTGATTTGCCAGATGGCGCAGTATTACAAGCTCCAGGGAAAGAACCTTGCCGACGCGATGCACGAGCTGTACGAGAAGTATGGCTACTATCACAACAAGACGATTTCGCTGAGCTATCCGGGCGCTGAGGGTGCGGCAAAGATGGCCGGCATCATGGCTGGTCTGCGCGAGAACCCGCCCGCGGAGCTCGCCGGTTCCAAGATTGAGGCCGTCGTTGATTACAACACCTGCGTGAACGGCCTGCCGAAGGCTAATGTTATTGAGTTCGATCTTGAGGGTGGCAACAAGGGTATTGTTCGTCCTTCCGGCACCGAACCCAAGATTAAGCTGTACATCTTCGCTAAGGGCGCGGATGCCGCCGAGGCTGATGCCGCACTTGACGCGATTGAGGAGTCTGGTCGCAAGTTGTTGGCCTAAGGCTTTGAAAGCCTATTTCTATAGATAGACGGAGGAGGGGATCTCGGAAACGAGGTCCCCTCTTTATTACTGTTAAATACAGCTGAGACTCACAAGATATGTAGGAAATGTGTACGCCCAGATTCCCGCCCGCGGGGCCCCTCCGGTCTGGCAATATATCTCCTTGCCGCGCGGCCCGGTGGAACCGGATGAGCCGCGCAGGCGTGCACCTTGAGAACCGGATACTGCGAGGATGGACAC
>DBEZMF010000026.1:0-9223 GCA_048250755.1 Collinsella sp. | reverse complement strand
CCGAACCCGGAAGCTAAGCCCCATCGCGCCGAGAGTACTGCGGGGTCAGCCCGTGGGAGGCCAGGGCGCCGCTGACCGGTGGACGGCACCGAGCCGTACGCTTGAACTGAGAAGGGGGAGGCCTCGCGGCCTCCCCCCTTTTTTGCGTTTACCGGGCATAAATGACTCATTTACGCCAGACGATTTAATTCTTTTTGGTATTGAGCTTTTATTTAAAGAAAATAAAACGAATAACAAGGGCAACTGCTATGGCCACAATGATCAAAAGCAGGATTGTCAGTCGATGCTGCTTGCGTCGTTTACTTGACGAAACGAAGATCGATTTTCCTTGTTTTGGCGTTTCGAGATAGCGAGCCGAATGCGTCAAGGTTTGCTTCGGTCGAGGACCTCTTTGTTGATGAGCGGCGGATGCTTTCAGTGGCTCATCACTAGCTGCGCTGTTTTTAGATAATGGTGCGTCTTTCAGATATACGGGGTCTCCCGAGGCGACGCCCATATGTTTACGTCCCGTTTGGGCATCCTCGAGTGTTTGATATCGATTTCTCGTCACATACTCGGGCTCCGGATCATTAATAGGCTCTTGCGAGATGTGGGGGCGATGGAACCGTGGCGGCTGCGTGGAAGTATCTTCCCCCTGCGTCGGCATAAAAATTTTGTTCTGGTTTTGGTCGTCCATGATGCCCTTTAGCTCGTTACCAACAACGTGTACGCGCTCATTGTAAGCCCCCTGTTATTTGTAGCTGCGAACATACTTGTTATTTAAGCTCTGGTTAAAAGAACTTTAACCTTATTAAAACCTGAGTCATACACACTTAGATATGCTTATAGTACTGGACTCAAAAAACTTTATAGTCGATGTATATATGAGCACTGGGTGGGCATATATAAGAGCGTCAAAAGAAGTCCCAGTCACCTAGAAGATGACTCGGCAGTCCTTAAAAGGAGTGGTAAACATGGCAAGCATGGTTCCTTATCGTTCGGTTTTTGGCGTTCGTCCTTCTGCTAGCTCGCTGTTCGATCTGTTTGATGATATGACCGACCTTGCAAACAACTCGATTGCTTCTAAGGCGTTCCCCGTTGACGTTGAGGATAAGGGCGATGGCTATGAGGTCAAGGCTTATCTGACCGGCGTCGCCAAGGACGACATCGATGTCGAGCTTAACGAGGGCCGTCTGTCCATTAGCGTGAATGTCGAGGAAGACGAGGAGAACGAGGGGAAGAACTTCCTGCAGAAGGAGTTCAGCTCGTACAGCGCGACGCGTGGCGTGTATCTTAAGGACGCTTCGAGCGAGGGCCTCTCGGCTAAGTACGCTGACGGTATCCTGACCGTTACGGTTCCCAAGATCGTCGAGAAGAAGAACGTTACGAAGATCTCCATCGAATAACTTCGTTGGTGTTCTTCGCTATTAAAAGACAACAAAAGGGGCTGGGAAGCGATTCCCGGCCCCTTTTGCTGTTTAGGACAGTCTATTGAATGGTTGCTGGCCGATACTGGCTTGCGGGGCGTATCGAGAGTTTTCGCGATCCTTGGAGAAGGGTGGCGGAGCTGCCGAGCTCGTCATCCAGGGTTGCGGCCAGAGCTTTGGCATAGCTTTTGACGGTAAGGCTCGGACGATTGTTATCTTGGCTGATATGCATGGCAATGAGCTGTTCGGTGCGATCGGTAACAAGTTCGCGCGCGGCTTCGGCGGCTTGGCCATTGGAGAGGTGTCCCCTTGCTGACAGGATGCGCTCCTGAAGAAAGCGGGGATAGTCTCCCTCGCGCAGCATGGTCACATCATGGTTGCTTTCGAGCGCGAGGACTCGACAATCTTTGAGGGTGTTCATGGCTTGGCTCGATAGCTCTCCGGTGTCGGTGGCAAAGCCGATGGAATCATCGAGGGCGTCAAATCGATAGCCGACTGGATTGATGACATCGTGTGATGTTGAGTAGGTTTGCACGTGGATGCCGGCAATGGATAGGGTGTCACCGGGATCGAATTCCTCGACAGGCAGATGCGAAAGATTTTCTTTGCTCGAAAGAGTGCCCCTGCTGGCAAAGAGGGGGCCGTGCCAGTGCTTGCACCAGACATCGAGGCCCTTGATGTGATCGCTATGCTCATGAGTAATGAGAAGAGCCGAAACGTTGTCTGTCGAGAGCCCCAGTTCTGCCATGCGCTTTAATGTCTCGCGGCGAGACAGTCCGTCATCGACCATAATGAGCCCCTGCGGGCCCTCGATGAGTGCGCAGTTGCCTTTAGAGCCACTGCCGAGGATATGAAGGTGCAGACGAGACATAAGATTCCAAAGGATACAATGGGTGCGGACGAATAGAGGAGGAAGCAAATGCCTACGGTATCTCAGCATTATGGACACCATGCCGTGCCTGGGACAGTCGATGAGACCCGGACGAGGCAGCAGGCTGCTCCTGTCGTGCTCATGGTATCAGGCGGCGCGGACTCGACGGCACTGCTTCTTATGGCGTGCACATCAAAGCTGGATATCCAAGACGGACGCGGTGTTGCCCCCATTGCTCGCGAGCGTCTGCATGTGCTGCATGTAAACCATCATCTGCGCGGCAAGGCGTCCGATGGCGACGAGGCCTTTGTGCGTGAGCTCTGCGCGAAATATGGTTTACCGCTGTGCGTGGAGCACGCTTATTTTGATGGGGAGTCGGGCAATATTGAGGCCGCGGCCCGCGAAGTGCGCTATGCCGCGGCGCGGAGGTATGTTCGCGAGCTCTGCGCCCAGACGGGGGCACCGCGAACGGCGGCTCGTATCTGCACCGCGCACACGTCTTCGGATCGCGCGGAAACGTTTTTGATGAACGCGATTAAGGGTTCGGGGCCCGCTGGCCTATCGAGCATTCCTCGCCGGAGGAATATCGTGGTACGTCCCTTGCTCGACCTAACTCATGGCGAGCTCGTGGGCTATCTACAGGTACATGGTCAGCCGTGGCGTGAAGACGAGAGCAATGAGGATATCTCGTATCTGCGAAACTACGTGCGCCATCGAGTAATGCCAGTGGTGGCGCAGCGCAACGCGAGCGTCTGCAAGACGATTGGCGCCGCCTGCGAGATCTTAGGCGATGAGGACGCGTTTTTGTCTCAGCTTTCGGCACAGGCGTTTCGAAGCTGTTTGCGCAAAGAGGCAGCGGGTGCGCTGGTGCTCGATGCCAGGCGCCTGGCTGCGGCCGAGGTGGTAATCGCACGGCGCATCGTGCGACTGGCGATTAAGCGCATCGATCCGGACGCTCGTCCCGAGATGCGACATGTGGAGCGAGTCCTTTCCTGCGTTGCCGAGGGCACCGGCTCGGTCACGCTTCCGGCGGGGATTGACGCACGCATTGAGTTTGGCATGCTGGCGTTTAAGGCGCCGGCGGCTCGCGAGGGCCTGGTCGCGGACTGGGTTACCGTACCCGGTCGTTTGCCGTTGGGCGGGGGACGTATGCTGGTCACAGAACCGATGGCTGTTGAGCCGGGATGCGATATCGTGCGCCGCGCCCGTGAGCTTGCGGCTGCCGGGGAAGTGACAGCTTTGGTAGACGCGGCTGCCCTGGGTTTTGCCGACAGCGATAGTGAGCGGATCCTGGCGGGCTCGCGTGGCGAGATCCCTGCCGAGGCGCGATTGGCGCGCCTGTGGGTGGACGGTCCCGCGCCGGGAGACGTGATGTGCCCGTTAGGGATGAGTGGCCGAAGCAAGAAAGTATCCGATTTGCTAGGTGAGGCTCGCATTCCCGTTTCCGAGCGCGCCGGCGTGCCCATGGTGAGGACGGCGCCGGGGGGTGCCGTGGTGTGGGTCGCCGGAGTTCGCGCGGACGAGCGTTTTAAGTGCACGGCCGCAACGCGCGTGGCATATCTGCTCCGCGTGGTCGATGCGGAATAGCGTCCCACGCCTGCTATTCTGTGCGACGTTGACGGTATTCCCGCGCTGATGGCACACGGGCTGGTAAATTTACCCCGTGCGCTGCTAGAATGTGTAGTTCGCGTCCATACGGCGGTGTGTGGGCGATAAGCACAAGAAAGGGTTGTCATGGCTTCTCAACATCCGGATATCGAGAAGGTTCTGTTCACGCAGGAGGATATCGACGGTATCGTCTCTCGCCTGGGCGAGGAGATTACGCGCGACTACGCGGGTAAGGATCTGGTGCTGATTGCGGTCCTGCGCGGCGCCGTGGTCTTTATGGGCGACCTGATGCGTAAGATCGAGCTGCCGACCAACATCGATTTCATGGCTGTTTCGAGCTACGGCGACGGTGTGAAGTCCTCGGGTATCGTGCGTATCATTAAGGACCTGGATATCGACATCCGCGGTCGCGACGTGCTGATCGTCGAGGACATTCTGGACTCGGGCCTGACGCTCAAGTATCTGATGAAGAACCTCGAGAGCCGCAAGCCCGCTTCTCTGGAGGTCGCCGCCTTCCTGTGGAAGGACGTTGAGGACCGCGTCTCGGCCATCACGCCCAAGTATGTTGGAACCCATTGCCCCGATGCCTTTGTGGTGGGCTACGGCCTCGACTATGCCGAGCGCTATCGCAACCTTCCGTATCTTGGCATTTTGAAACCGGAGGTTTATTCGTAAGATGCCCGACGACCGTAACGACAACAATTCCCAGACTCCCCGGGACCCAAAGATCCCGGGGATGCCCGGAGGCAAGAAGCCCACGCGTACGGGCTGGCTGTATTTTCTTTTGGCTTGCGCGCTTCTGGGCTATGCCTTCTTTAATATGGGTTCCGGCTTTGCCAGCTCCAGCAATACCGTTAAGCTCGCGACGAGCGAGATGGTCAGCGCCATCAAGCAGGATCGCGTCGAAGATCTGACCTATACGGTTCAAGACGGAAGCGTGACGGGTCATTACTGGAAGACAAAAAAGGACAAGGGCGATACGAGCGAGCTCAAGAGCTTCTCTTCGACCTATGTCGGCTCCGATTCGCTTGCCGAGCTCATGGCGGAGCACCCCGATACCAAGTACATCGTCAACACCAACGATCCCGATTTTTGGGGCGACTTGGCGATGAGTGTGCTTCCGACGATCGCCCTTATCGCCATCATGTTCTACTTTATGCGCCAGATGATGGGCGCCAGCAACAGGAACATGCAGTTTGGCAAGACCAACGCCAAGACCAACGAGGCCACGCGCCCCAAGGTCAAGTTTGAAGACGTTGCCGGAGTGGACGAGGCAGTCGAGGAGCTCGAGGAGATCCGTGACTTTTTGAGCGATCCGGATCGCTATCGCAAGCTGGGCGCCAAGATCCCACGTGGCGTGTTGCTGGTTGGCCCTCCGGGCACCGGTAAAACGCTGCTGGCCAAGGCCGTTGCCGGCGAGGCGGGCGTGCCGTTCTTTAGCATCTCGGGTTCCGACTTTGTCGAGATGTTCGTAGGTGTCGGCGCCAGCCGTGTGCGTGACCTCTTTAAGGAGGCCAAGTCCCAGGCCCCGTCGATCATCTTCATCGATGAGATCGATGCCGTGGGACGTCAGCGCGGAGCTGGCTTGGGCGGCGGTCACGACGAGCGCGAGCAGACGCTCAACCAGCTGCTGGTCGAGATGGACGGCTTTGAGGAAAGCGAGTCGGTCATCCTGATCGCTGCGACCAACCGTCCTGACATCCTGGATCCGGCATTGCTGCGTCCCGGCCGTTTTGACCGTCAGGTTACGGTCGACCGTCCGGATGTGAAGGGCCGCGAGCAGATCTTGCGCGTGCATGCCGAGAACAAGCCGATGGACGAGGACGTTAAGTTTGAGAAGCTCGCCCAGATGACCGTTGGCTTTACTGGTGCCGATTTGGCGAACCTGCTCAACGAGTCTGCGCTGCTGGCCGCCCGCCGTCATCGTTCCGTGATCTCGATGGACGAGGTCGAGGAATCGATGGAGCGCGTGATTGCCGGACCGCAGCGCAAGGGTCGCGTGATGACCGAGGCCGAGCGCACCACGATTGCCTACCACGAGAGCGGTCACGCCCTGGTGGGCCACATCCTGGAGCACTCCGATCCGGTCCACAAGATCTCGATCGTCAGCCGCGGTCAGGCTCTGGGCTACACGCTGCAGCTTCCGCAGGAGGACCACTTCCTCAAGACCAAGAACGAGATGCTCGACGAGCTCGCCGTGTTCTTGGGCGGTCGCGTTGCCGAGGAGCTCATGTGCGATGACATTACGTCGGGCGCGAGCAACGATCTGGAGCGCGCAACCAAGATGGCGCGCGAGATGGTCACGCGCTTGGGCATGAGCGAGGAGCTGGGCACGCAAGTGTTTGGCGAGGCGCAACATCAGGTGTTCCTTGGTCGCGATTACGCCGATCACCAGGATTACTCCGAGGAGACGGCGCGCCGCATCGATATCGAGGTTCAGCGCATTATGCGTGAGGCCCATCGTCGTGCGGTCGAGATCCTGGACGCCCGTCGCGATCAGCTCGATCTGATGGCGAAGGTGCTGCTTGAGCGCGAGACCGTCGAAGGCGACGCCGTGAACGCCCTGCTCGACAACGAGTGGGATGCCTACCTTGAGCGCGAGGACGATATCCTGGCGGCCAAGGAGGAGCGCAATGCCAAGGCGGCCGGCATGCCGACCAAGAAGCGCGCGCCTCGTATGAGCGAGGAGGAGCTGGCGGCTGATGCCGCGGCCTTTGCGCAGGCGGCCATGCAGGAGGATGCCGAAGCCGCATCCGATGGTGCTGACGATGACCATGCCGTCAATGCCGGTGCCGACACCGACGCCGACAAATAGTCCTTGTAACAAAAGCCTCCGCGGGGAAACTTGTGGAGGCTTTTTCTTTTGAGCGATATGGGGCCGTCTGTTGATTGGGGACAGACTTAAATGAGCGTTTTCACGCATTTAAGTCTGTCCCCAATCAACATTGCTGCGGCACTTTGCTCGGCTAAAGCGTACAATAGCGCCTATGCGAAAGGGGAACAGATGATCAACGAAACTATGTATGCTCGCGGTGCGGAAAGCTCCATCATCCGTGAGATTTTTAGCTATGGCCTTGAGCGCAAGGCGCAGATCGGTGCGGAAAACGTATTCGATTTTTCGCTGGGCAATCCGAGCGTTCCGGCGCCCGCTGCTGTGGCTGAGTCGATTAAGAAGGCCCTGGAGCTGCCGAGCGACCAGCTGCACGGCTACACGCCCGCACCGGGCCTGCCGCAATGTCGTGCCGCTGTGGCCGAATCGCTCAACCGCCGCTTTGGCACGAGCTATGAGGGCAAAGACGTATTTATGACGGTGGGTGCCGCGGCTTCGCTCACCTGCACGCTCAACGCCGTTACGAACCCGGGCGACGAGGTTATTGTTATCGCCCCGTACTTTCCGGAGTATCGCGTTTGGATTGAGAAGGCCGGCTGTACGTGTGTTGAGGCGCTCGCCGATGAAGATACGTTCCAGCTGAGCGTGGACAACGTGCTCAAGGCGATCAGCGATAAGACGGCGGCCGTCATCATTGACTCTCCCAACAATCCGACCGGTGCCGTATATACATGCGACACGCTGACGCGACTGGCCAATGTTCTGCGCGAGGCCAACGCTCAGCGCGATCCCGAGAATCCGATTATGCTCATCTCGGATGAGCCGTACCGCGAGATTGTGTACGGTGCCGAGGTGCCTTGGGTGCCCTCGATCTACGAGCACACCATCGTGTGCTACTCGTATTCCAAGTCGCTGTCGCTGCCGGGCGAGCGCGTGGGGTGGATCTTGGTTCCCAACACCAATCCGCAGGCTGCCCGTCTGATGCCGGCTGTTGCGGGTGCTGCCCGTACGCTAGGTTTTGTATGCGCACCGGCACTCTTCCAGCGCGTAATCATCGATTGCATCGATGAGCCGAGCGATGTCGAGGCCTATGCGCGCAACCGCACCGCGCTTACCGACGCACTAGCGGAGTACGGCTACACCTATGTTGAGCCGGATGGTGCATTCTACCTGTGGGTGAAGGCGCTGGAACCCGATGCGAATGCGTTTTGCGAGCGTGCAAAGAAGTATGAGTTGCTTGCGGTTCCCTCGGACAGCTTTGGTATGCCGGGTTGGTTCCGCCTGGGCTATTGCGTGAGTTACGAAACGATTATCAATTCGCTACCCGCTTGGAAACAGTTGGCGGACGAGTATCGTTAAAAGTAAAGCGCTCTGCCTACAATGTTTTACGTGAAACGGGGTTTGGTGTTAAGCCAGACCCCGTTGTCATGGACGTTGTGTCTTTGGGATGGAGTGGTTTTACGACTATCGAAGGCTATGCGTACAATGAATATAAGCGACGGCCGTGCCAGATAAGGAGACCTGATGCCCTACCTGCTTTCTTGTGACATTCATACCCATACGATATTCTCTGCGCATGCATATTCGACCATTGAGGAGAATGTGTACTGGGCGGCAGAGCGTGGCCTGCAGGTGCTCGGATCTGCCGACCATCTGAGCTCTATGGTTACGGCTTGCCCCAATGACCTGCGCAGTTACCAATTCTTTATCAACCAGGATATCTGGCCGCGCATTTGGAGCGGCGTGCTGGTGCTGCGTGGTGCCGAGGCCGATATCGTTTCGCTGGACGGAAGCCTGTTTGGCGAGGACACTCCTGTCACGCTCGATATTGCCGGCGATTCGTACAGCCGTCAGCATTCGCTGTTCGATTTGGTTACGCGAAATTTGGATTATTTGGTTGCGAGCGTGCATAATCCGCAGATTGCTGAAGGCGTGACGCTGGCCCAGACGACCGAGATGTATATCAATGCCCTGGAGCACCCCAAGGTGTTCATGCTGGGTCACACGGGGCGTTCGGGCGTGCCGTTCGATATCGACGAGGTGCTGTTGGCGGCTAAGGCCAAGCACAAGATTATCGAGATCAACAACCATAGTCTTGAACACGGTGTCGACACTGAGCATTGGGCTGTATGCCGCAAGATCGCTGAGCGTTGCGCTGAGCTAGGCGTGGGCATTGGCGTTTCGACCGATGCGCACATTGGCATGGCAATTGGTAAGCTCGATTACGCTCGCAAGATGCTCGACGAGATTCACTTCCCGTTGGATCTGATCGTGACGCGCGATCGCGAGACGCTGCTGCGCGAGATGGCGGCAGCCGGCGTGTGCGACCTGCGCAAGGGGATGTAGCGGAGTTTATAAACCAAGCGAGGGGGGGTGTTCCTATAGTTTTGTCAACTGGGAAATGCTCTCCGTGCGACCGAATCGCGGCATGCTGACGCCAAGCCATTAGGCCGGTGGGCTTCAGTCTGCTCGGTGCGTTTCGGCTAGGCTGCGTAAGGCACCCTGTCT
>DBEZMF010000025.1:0-4635 GCA_048250755.1 Collinsella sp. | reverse complement strand
CAGGGTGCTATAGTATTAGAGTTTTGTCTATCTTAGGGGTATTATCCCCTTTTTGAATTGCACCTTCTGGAGGCCCTGTTCATGGAAGAGATGGAAGTCAATCACGTCGACGACATCCACGAGAAGCTGACCGATATGGTGGGCGATCGCGTTAAGGTGAAGGCCAACATGGGCCGCACCCGCGTCGTCGAGCGCATGGGCACCATCAAGAGCGTCCATCCGGCAGTCTTTATCGTCGAGGTCGACGAGCGCCGTGGCCGCAAGTCGCGTCAGTCCTACCAGTATATTGATGTTCTCACCGGCCAGGTCGAGCTGTTCGACCCCGAGAGCGGCGAGCACATTTTTACCCCGCTCGGCAATCAGCTCGAGGAGCACTAGCGGTGACCGATTGGTCCCTGATCCTTTCCGCGCCGGCAAAGATCAACCTCTATCTGGGGGTTCATACCGAGCGTGACGACCGCGGCTACCATAAGGTCGATTCCCTGATGGCAGCCGTCGGTCTTGTCGATACCGTGACGGTTACGCCGGCACAGGCGCTGACCGTCCAGACGATTCCGGCATCCGACTTTCCCATGCAAAAGAATACGGCGTATCGTGCGGCCGCTGCTATGGCCGAGCATTACGGTCGCGAAGCCAATGTCTGCATCACGATTAAGAAGCGCATCCCGCTGTGTGCCGGCCTGGGCGGTCCTTCGACGGATGCCGCGGCGGTCATTGTCGCCTTGGCAGAGAGTTGGGGTATCGACCGTGCCGACCCCGCGCTGGACAACATTGCGCGCGGCATTGGCGCCGACGTTCCCTTCTTTTTGCATGCCAGCCCTGCATTTTACGTGGGTGGGGGAGACGTGCTGGCAACCGAGTACCCCGCACTACCCGCGACACCCGTCGTGCTGGTCAAGCCGCGCGAGGCAAGCGTTTCAACAATTGAAGCCTATCGACGTTTTGACGAGACCCCAGTGCCTGCGGACAAGCCCGGAGCGATCGCATCTGCCCTTCGCTCGGGAGACGCAGAGGCGGCCTACGCGCTCGTCCACAACAACCTGGGTGTCATTTCCGCGCAGATGGAGCCGCGGATTCAAACGGTGCTCGACTGGCTTCGTTCACAGGACGGTACCATTATCGCAAACGTGTGCGGTTCGGGTGCCTGCTCGTTTGCTCTCTGCGATACTGCCGCCACGGCAGTCAATCTTGCGGCAGCCGCTCAACAAAACGGCTGGTGGGCTTATGCAACGGAGCTCGTTTCCGACACGGTTCGCATTGAAGCGCCAAAGAAGTAAAAATTTCTCTGGCACACGACGGAAATCTTTGTTATTATAGTCGAGCTAACGGGTTGTGGCTCAGTTTGGTAGAGCACTGCGTTCGGGACGCAGGGGTCGCTGGTTCAAATCCAGTCAACCCGACCAGAGCATGAGGAGGGACCGCTTCTTGCGGTCCCTTTTTTTAGCTATTGTTGTGATACCGCGATACCCGCGGTATACTCATTCGAGCTTGTCTCGCTGTATTGTGGAGGTCTACATGATTGGACTGAGGGCTCCTGAGCTCATCATTATTCTCGTTGTTGTCCTGATTATCTTTGGGCCCAAGAACCTGCCGAAGCTCGGTAAGTCCCTCGGCTCTACCGTCAAGAATATCCGCGAGGGTATGGAGGGCGACGATAAGGCCGAGACCAAGCAGGCCGAGGAGGTCGTGGTCGAGCAGTCCGAGGAGGACAAGGAGATCGCTGAGCTCGAGGCCAAGCTCGCTGCTGCCAAGAAGAAGCAGGCAGAGGACAGCGACGCGGACGCAGAGTAGTCCCATCCCTTTGGGGTGAGCACCTGACCGGCTTGCCCGCAGGCTAGCCGGTCTTTTTCGTTTTGTTGACAGTTGATTGTTTGATCAGAGTTGGGGAGATATCCGTATGGACGCAAGCCAGATCGTACTGACCGCTGAGGGCCGCCAGAAGCTCGTCGAGGAGCTCGCTTGGCGTGAGGGCGATTACGCCAAGGAGATCGTCGAGGACATCAAGGAAGCCCGCGCGTTCGGCGACCTTTCGGAGAACTCCGAGTACGACGCCGCTAAGGACAAGCAGGCCCAGAACGCCGCTCGTATTGCCGAGATCCAGGCCATCCTCGCCAACGCTCAGGTTGCTGCCACCACGGGCGACCTGACCGTCTCCATCGGTTCCACCGTTTCGCTGATTGATCCCAACGGCGAGGTCATGGAAGTCACGCTCGTCGGTACCACCGAGACCAACTCGCTCGAGCACAAGATCTCCAACGAGTCTCCGGTCGGCCACGCCATCATCGGTCACGGCGAGGGCGACTCCGTCGAGGTCGTTACGCCTTCCGGCAAGACTCGCGTCTACACCATCGCCAAGATCGCACGCTAGACCACGGTCCCGCGTAAAGGTATGTTTTCGCTCCCTGGGACCGAATCCTGGGGAGCGTTTTAGTTTGAGGAGCTAACTTATGGCAGAGAACCAGAACGCCGCCGATCAGGCATCGACGCTCAACGACGAGCGCGCCACCCGCCTGGCCAAGCGCGCCGCCCTGTTCGAGGCGGGCCAGAACCCCTATCCCGAGCACTCTGAGCTTGAGGACTACGTCGCCGATATCGAGACTAAGTACGCCGATCTTGCCGATGGTGAGGACACCGAGGATGTCGTGAAGATCGCCGGCCGTGTGGTCGCCAAGCGCGGTCAGGGCAAGATCATGTTCATCGTCGTGCGCGATGCGACTGCCGAGATTCAACTGTTCTGCCGCATCAACGACATGGACGAGGCTGCCTGGAATACGCTCAAGGCCCTCGACCTGGGCGACATCCTGGGCGTGACCGGCGTGGTCGTGCGCACCCAGCGCGGCCAGCTTTCCGTTGCTCCTAAGAGCGCGACCCTGCTTGCCAAGGCCGTTCGTCCGCTGCCCGAGAAGTTCCACGGTCTTTCCGACAAGGAGACCCGCTATCGCCAGCGCTATGTCGACCTGATCGCCAACGACGACGTTCGCGAGACCTTCCGTAAGCGTTCGCAGATTCTCTCCACCTTCCGTCGCTTTATGGAGTCCGACGGCTACATGGAGGTCGAGACCCCCATCCTGCAGACCATCCAAGGCGGCGCTACTGCCAAGCCGTTCATTACCCACTTCAACGCGCTCGATCAGGAGTGCTACCTGCGTATTGCCACCGAGCTGCACCTCAAGCGCTGCATTGTCGGTGGTTTTGAGCGCGTGTTCGAGATCGGCCGCATCTTCCGTAACGAGGGCATGGACCTTACCCACAACCCCGAGTTCACCACGATGGAGGCCTACCGTGCCTTCTCCGACCTCGAGGGCATGAAGGCACTCGCCCAGGGTGTCATCAAGGCTGCCAACAAGGCCATCGGCAACCCCGAGGTCATCGAGTACCAGGGCCAGACCATCGACCTTTCTGGTGAGTGGGCCAGCCGTCCCATGACCGACATCGTCTCCGACGTGCTCGGCAAGCAGGTCACCATTGACACGCCAGTCGAGGAGCTTGCTGCCGCCGCGCGCGAGAAGGGCCTGGAGATCAAGCCCGAGTGGACTGCTGGCAAGATCATCGCCGAGATTTACGATGAGCTGGGCGAGGACACCATCGTCAACCCCACGTTCGTGTGCGATTACCCCATCGAGGTCAGCCCGCTTGCCAAGCGTTTTGAGGACGATCCGCGTCTGACCCACCGCTTTGAGCTGGTCATCGCCGGCCACGAGTACGCCAACGCATTTTCCGAGCTCAACGACCCGGTCGACCAGGCTGAGCGCTTTGCTGCCCAAATGGCCGAGAAGGCCGGCGGCGACGATGAGGCCATGGAGTATGACGAGGACTACGTGCGCGCCCTCGAGTACGGTATGCCTCCTGCGGGCGGTATCGGCATCGGTATCGACCGCGTGGTCATGCTGCTCACCAACCAGGCTTCCATCCGCGACGTGCTGCTGTTCCCGCACATGAAACCCGAGAAGGGTTTCCAGTCCGGTGCCGCTGCCGCCAAGGCTGCCGAGGCCGGCAACGCCGCGAGCCCGTTCGTTAAGTCGCTTAAGCCCACGCTCGATTACTCCAAGATCGCCGTTGAGCCGCTGTTTGAGGAGTTCGTCGACTTTGATACCTTCTCCAAGAGCGACTTCCGCGCTGTGAAGGTCAAGGCATGCGAGGCCGTCAAGAAGTCCAAGAAGCTGCTGAACTTTACGCTCGACGACGGCACCGGCACCGACCGCACCATCCTCTCCGGTATTCACGCTTATTACGAGCCCGAGGACCTGGTTGGCAAGACCTTGCTCGCCATCACCAACCTGCCTCCGCGCAAGATGATGGGTATTCCCAGCTGCGGCATGCTGATCAGCGCTGTCCACGAGGAGGAGGGCGAGGAGCGCCTCAACTTGATCCAGCTTGACGCTTCCATCCCCGCCGGCGCAAAGATGTACTAGGGGGTTACGGCGTTTTACCAAACGCCGTAACCACTCGACGCTGCAAGCCCGCCAGAGCGGCAATCTGCCTTTCAGCTTCGGCGGCATGACCGGAAGGTCAATGCCACCTCGCTTCAAGGCACCTTGCTCGCTCTGGCGGGCTTTCGCTCATATGACCCAATCCGCTGTCAAGAGCCACAATGGCCCCGCCGACCGCTTGCAATCGGTCGGCGGGGCCTGCCGT
>DBEZMF010000024.1:0-102171 GCA_048250755.1 Collinsella sp. | reverse complement strand
CGTGACGAGCGAACGCCAGATAGCAATATTGATTTGTGTCTAGTCTGCGGCGAAGCAATGATTTTTTGCACGCTATGTGAACTCTGCCTTGAGATCGAGGGAGAGCTCGGATGAGATGTCGAGATTGTCGCTAGCTCGCCTGAGCACATGCGCCCTGCGTCTCGCAAAGTCATTGAATAGGATGAAGTGCGTCTCTATGAAGCAGGATATAAGGACGTGGAGTTCATCGAGGTCATCCTTTCTGATTGCGAGATTCTGGCTAAGCGAATTAATCGCTTCGATGATACGGAGGCTTTTTCGTTGGTGATTTGAGCGAGGAAGGCGAGATTGTACCGATTGGTAAGGTAGTGTCGAGAAAGTTGGTGTAGCGCCCGATTCGTAGCGAACCGGCCTGGCGTCCGGGGGCATGGCCCTGTTTGGCAGATTACCGTTGTGATGCATGACTTATGACACGATCGCAAACCAGTAGAGGGCAGAGTCGGCTCGACTTGACGTCATGAATAAGGTTGATGCCGAGCAGATTCCTTGAGCGCAATATGGAACGATACTTCTTAATCTTACGTTGATGGCCGGCGCCATCATATTGGGCTGTTTGGATAAAACAACCGTTGCCTGTTCTCTTGTAGGCGGGCTTGCGGCGATTAATGTTCTCAATCTATTTGTGTCCAACCGCTCTTCGAAATAGTGATGCTGCGCTATGATGTCCTAAATGAAAAACGAAGGCGTGCTATAGGCCATCGTTTTGCAAGGGGGTTCCTTCCTAAGGGAGGGCATCCCCTAGTTTTATTTAGATGGAGATTTGGGGAGCGGACATCTGTATTTCTGATCGTTCCTCATTAGTGCCCTATTGGGTTGATGGGCGTTACGGTAAGAGGTTCTCGGTGATGCTGTCGTCGTGCACTCTACGTGAGGCGATGACCAAGAAGGGTCGTTGTTCGGTTTTCCGGTAACGACCCTTTGACGTTTCCGCGGCTACTAGGTGTTGTCGTGGATGCCACCTTTGTTGTTAGAACCCTCGATGCGGAGTCGTTATTTCGGAAGTGCGGGGAAATCGAAAACCTCCGAGCACAACTCGAATTTTGACGACAAAACCGCAGGTCGTGGAAGGGTAAGACCAAGGTCTGGTCCCCAGATCTCGGTCTTACCCTGCACTTCCGGATAGACGCAAAAAAGGCGTTAATGCGCCCGATGCGGACCGTCATATAGAGTTGCCAATTGGCAACAAGACGAATATAGTTAGCATTATGCTAACTAAGGGGTGGTTATGAATCGAACCAAGCTCCGACCGACATATTCACTTGACGAAGCGAAGTCTTTGGCTCGCTCGGGAAAGATGATTGTAAATGGTAGGGTGCGCAGACACCTGATGAATCAGTTTGGTTATTTGGACATCGATCATTTCCTTGCTGACCTATTTGATTATCTGAAGCCTGATGATTTTAGAAAATCCATCGCGCTCGATATGGATGGGCCTCTGCATGATGTTTACGCAGATGTCTACGTGTGCCGAGGTTTTGAATGCGAGGATTGGTACGTTAAGTTTTCAATTGATTCCGAAGGAAATGCACATTTAAACGTTTTGTCTGCGAACATCGATGGATACATTCATTAAAGGAGGAGTCATGCGTTGCATGGAATGCGGCAAAGAAATGCAATTTACCACGGCGCCAATGACTGAAATTTACCGTGGAGAGAAAATTACCGTAAAAGGAATTGAGCATTATGTTTGCGAGTGCGGCAACGATGAAATGACTGTTGCAGAGGCGACTAAGCTCGCCCATGCACTTGCCGCGCAATACGCCAAGGCTCATGAGCTTCTATCTCCCTCGGAAATAAAGCATTTGCGCTCAGATCTCGGCTTAACACAGCATGATTTTGAGTCGGTCTTAGGTGTTTCGAAGCCCACGGCCTCTCGTTGGGAGAACGGCGCATCGCAACAATCTATTACTGCCAATACCCTTATGAGGCTCATTCGCGATGTTCCTGAGGTCCGCGGATATCTCGGCTTGTCTCCTCATGAGAGGAGTGCAAGTCTTAGCTCGTCGCTTTTGTCTGTAATACCAGGAGGAAAAGTTCCTGCTTATAGGGATTCTGATCCTTTGGTTGATGAGAATCTCTTCCGATTGGAGATGTAAATGGACTCTCTGAAGAAGCAGCGCATTGAGTCTTCATCGATTACATGCATGTCTAAAAAAGTCGACAGGTTTTCATTTGATGGCGGAATGACCCCTAAGGAGGGAGTTAATAAGTCAGACGGTGAGTTTAACGTTAGAAATGACATAACGAATGCCTTCACTGATGAAAATGGAGCTAGATTTCGGCAGCTCAACCTCGTCATAGAGCTCATTCCCAGCGATGAGGGGCACTATTACCGTTCCGAAATATCCGTGTCCGGTATCTATCGTGCTCCGTCTGATTTAGACGACGAAGCATTTGATAGGGAGGCTCTTAGCTTCGGCATGCAAGACCTGTATTCCTACGCAAGGGGCATTATTGAAAATGTCGCTGCTGGTGGAGTATGGGGGCCGCTTTATCTGCCACAGATTGGATTCACTATTTAGTTCTCCTGGCCCCCACATCCTCTAAAAAAGTTCTTAAAACAGTCTTAAAGGCGCTTCAGCTCGCGTTGACAGCGTAAAATACGCATGTTTGACTATGACAAAAGTGGATTTTAGGGGAGGGGTGCGCCATGGAAGTGCTGGTTGTTGGCAACACCGCATATGTTGACGATGACTTTTGTGCCAAGGCGTTCCCCGGGGACCATGTCCAGGTTGTCGCCGCGCAGGACACGCGCCGCGACGTGTCATCGCCCCATGCCTCGTGGAAAGAGCTTCTGCAACACCTGGATCAGGCCTATGAGTTCGACCGCGTGGTCTACCTTTCTAATTACCTTACCCCGCATATCGATAGCGTGGGCGATATCGAGCTGCTGCGTTCGGTCTTTCGCGCGTGCATGGGTCGCCGGATCCAGCTGTTATATATAGCAGGTCCCGCAGGTGCCGAGGGTGCCGCCGATGCCGCGGGGCGAACGGGCAAGGGCATTATCGCGCACGCAGCTAACGACCTGTGCCGCTACTACGCTGCTCGCGAGGGCGTTCAGGCCAAGATCCTGCGCGTGCCCTTCCTGTACACTGCCTCCGCCGCGCTGGAAGATCCGTTTTTGGTGCCGTTGTTCGATGCGTGCTCAACTGGATCGGTCGCTCTGCAGGGCGCGCAGGATGCGGCGTTTCCCCTGCTGTGTGCCGAGGAGCTTGCGGTGCTGGTACGCCGTATCTTCGACAGCTGGGATGGTAACTTTGAGACGCTCGACGTTGCCGATACCTTCCATCACACGGCGGGCGAGGCGGGCGAGGCCCTCAAGGCGTTGTTCCCAGGGCTCTCAGTTGCCTATGGCGATTCTGCCGGCTACGCCCTGCCCGTCAGCGACGTCGTTCGCGTGCGTTATGGTTGGTTTCAGCGCTACGACTTGCTGCGCGATCTTTCGACCATTCAAGCGCGTTGGGGTGCTGGCCGCGCAAAGAAGGTCAACCCCTTGCGCGCCGCCATCGACCGCATCCAAATGCGCACGCTGCCTATTAAATGCCTGGAGACGGGCGTTGCCTGGGTCCTGTTCGAGGTGCTGGAGCACCTGTTCTCCCAATCGGCCCAGCTCAACGTGCTCGATTATCGCCTGCTCTACGTGGTGCTGATCGGCACGCTGTATGGCTTGGACTTTGGCCTGGTTGCGGCGCTGCTGGCGTCGGTGGGTTTGGCCGCGAGCTACTTTACTCAGTACGGCTATACCTTCCAGGGTCTCTTTTACGAGCCGTCTAACTGGCTGCCGTTTATTGCGTACTTTGTTGTGGGTGCCGTGTGCGGCTATGTTCAGCTGCGCAACAGCGAAGCCATTAGGGCGGAGCGCGATCAAAACGAGCTCGTGCGCAACCGCAATACGTTCCTTACGCAGCTCTACCACGACGCGATCGAGGACAAGCGCGCGTACAGGCGCCAGATCGTGGGTCGCCACGACAGCTTTGGCAAGATCTTTGCCGTGACGCAGGAGCTCGACGTGCTCAACCCACGCGACATCTATCGCAAGTGCTGCGAGCTTCTGGGCGAGATCCTCGTGAACGATTCGGTGGCGATCTACCATGTTTCGGGCGGGGCATTTGCACGTCTGGTGGCTGCAAGTCCCGCTATTGCCGAAGATGCCGCACGCTCACTCACGCTTGAGCAGCTTGCACCTCTTTTGGGCGACGGGGGTCGTTCGAACTTGTGGGTGAACCGCGAGCTGACGCCGGGGCTTCCTATGTTTGGATTCACGATCGAGCGCGACGGGGCACCCGCCGTGTTGATCTTTGTGCGTCGTGCGGCCGAAAATCAAATGACCCTCTATTATCAAAACCTGTTCCGCATCTTGTGCGGCTTGGTCGAAAGCGCGCTGGGCCGTGCCTTTGACTATGAGGCGGTGGCGCAGGATAAACGCTGCGTTGACGGCACTTGCGTGCTCAAGCAGGCTGCCTTTGGCCAAGAGCTCGCGGCGGCGCAGGCGCTCGCAGATAGCAAGATGGGGAGTTTTTTGCTCCTGCGCGTGGTACCGGGCATGGAGCCTGTCGGCGAGCTGGTGGGCGCAATTGGGTCGGCAATCCGCGAGAGCGACGCGGCGGGCTTGGTCGACGGCGACGTGTTCTACCTGCTTATGCGCCAGGCAAAGGCGTGCGATCTGCCCATTATCCGCGAGCGCCTGAGCGCAAAGCATATTGCGGTGGAGCCCGTCGACGGCGAGGACATCGTGGCGCTGTTGCAGCACATCTCTTACACCGGTGACGGTGAGGGGGGTGCCGCTTGATCTCGCTTGTCGTTGCTGCCGTCTTGCTGCTGATTCATGCGCTGGTTTGCCTGATGCTGTGGACGCTCATGAAGCTGGGCCTGCTGCCGGTGCGCGGGCACATGCTGGCTTTGATAGTGCTTGTGCCGCTGTGGGGCCCGTTGTTGGTGGTTCTGCTATCGGTCCGCAGCGCGGTGTATGGCGAGGGGCTGAAAGAGTCTGCGCTGGAGTCGCTGCGCTTCAACGACGACCTGCATCGCAGTATGTCGGTACCGAGTGGTGAGGACGATGCAGGCGTAGTGCCGCTCGAGGAGGCGCTTATCGTCAACGACCCGGCATACCGGCGCCGCCTAATGCTCTCCATGCTCACCGAGGAGCCCGACGCGTACCTGGCGCAGCTGCAGGCGGCTAAGCTTAACGACGACGTTGAGGTGGCGCACTATGCCGCGACGGCGGTGGCGCAGATCTCCAAGGAGTCCGACCTTAAGCTGCAGCAGCTGGAGCGTGCCTTTAAGACGGACCCGAGCGCGCAAAACCTCAACGAATACTGCGATTTTCTTGGTGAATACTTGGGCTCGGGCTTGGCTGAGGGGCGCGTGGCTCAGATTCAGCGCCAACAGTACGCGCGCCTGCTTGCGCGTCGCTGCGAGCGCGAGGATACCCTTGAGCTGCGCATTCGATACGCGACGACGCTGGCCGATGTCGGACAGATCGACGAGGCGCAGGCCGTGACCGATCAGTTGGTTCTCGACGTGCCCGAGGAGCAGGAGGTTTGGATGCTTTGCCTGCGCCTTGCCGTGATGCGCCGCGATGGTGACGAGGTTCACCGTGTGATCGATGCGATTGACAAACAGCATGTGTATTTGAGCGCCGACAATCGCGAAAAGTTGGCGTTTTGGCGCGACGGGGAGGAGGCCGGATGAGTGTGGCGCAACATATCCGCGACCGTACAGGCCGCTTTCGTTGGATGGGACTCCTCGTGGTGTGGGCGGTCTTTATTGCCATGGCCGCCGTGCTGCTGGTGGAGCGTGCCGGCGTGCAGTACAGTGCGGGTCAGCATAAGCTGGGGATGCTTGCCGCCAACGATGCGGTGCCTGCCTCCTCGGCAATCTTTGGCCAAAAGCCCACGTGCCTGGTCATTACCGATTCCGATCAAGCTGGCGTCGAGGACGTAAAGGAACAGTTCGACCAGATCCTGCTCGACATGAAGATCGCCCATTGCGATGTTGATATTGCCACCGACGGTGCGGACGCGATCCCATCGCTCACGTCGTTTGATCGCGTGATTGTGCTTATGCCCTCGCTTGACGGACTGGGTACGCATCTGACCGATCTGATGAGTTGTGTGAGTGCGGGCGGCTCACTCATGCTGGGCATGACGCCAGATAACTCGAACTGCCTGCAGGCTATTGCTTCCAAGCTTGGGATCGAATCGGCCGGATATGACTATGCGACAGCCGAAAGTATCGTTCCGAGCGAGGACTTTATGTTGGGCGGAGGAGAGCGCTACGAGTTCTCGGACCCCTTCGATTCTTCGCTTTCGGTTTCATTGCGCGAAACGGCGCACGTCTGGGCAAGGACCGGTGACGCGGGCACGCCGCTCATTTGGTCTAACGATTGCGGCAGTGGTCACACCGTGGTGTGCAACATTGGCATCTACGACAAGGTCATGCGTGGGTTCTATGCTTCGGCCATAAGCCTGCTGGGCGATGCCACGGCCTATCCGGTCATTAACAGCGCCGTCTTCTATCTGGACGACTTTCCCAGCCCCGTGCCCTCGGGCGACGGCACCTACATTAAGCGCGACTACGGGCTTTCCATCGCCGACTTTTATACCAAGGTCTGGTGGCCCGATCTGCAAAAGCTCGCGCAAAAATACGGCATTCGCTATACCGGCGTGATGATCGAAAACTACGAGGACACGGTCAACCAGACCGAGCCCGCGCGCCAGGCCGATACCACACAGTTCCGCTACTTTGGCGGCATGCTGCTGCAGATGGGCGGAGAGCTGGGCTTTCACGGCTACAACCATCAGCCGCTGGCGCTCTGGGACACCGACTATGGCACGCTGTACGACTACAAGACGTGGAAGAACAAGGAGACGCTCGTCGCATCGCTCAACGAACTTATCGCGTTTCAGGACGAGGTCCTGCCCAACGCTCATGGCTCGGTTTACGTGCCGCCGTCGAATATCCTTTCGGCCCGAGCGCGCAAGCTCATCGGCACCGACGTTCCGCGCATTAAGACCATCGCCAGTACGTATTTTGAGGATGGCACCGACCTGCCGTACGTGCAGGAGTTTGGCGTGGCGAGCGATGGCATTGTGGAGCAGCCGCGTATTGTCTCGGGCGGCATGGTCGACGATTCCTACATGCGCCTGGCTGCTGTGTCCGAGCTCAACATGCACTATGTGAGTACGCACTTTATGCATCCGGACGACCTATTGGATCCCGATCGCGGCGCTAGGGAGGGCTGGGAGGTCTACAAGGGCGGCCTGACCGACTACCTGGACTGGCTTACCAAGTCTGCGCCCGACCTGCGGCGCCAGACCGGTTCGGAATGCTCGGGCGCCATCCAGCGTTTTTCGTCCGTGACGGTGAGCGTGGACACAGGCGCGGATGCCTGGACGCTCAGCCTGGGCAATTTCCACGACGAGGCGTGGCTCATGTTCCGCGCCAACAACGGCGAGCCGGGTGCAGTCACGGGTGGCGAGATTACGCATCTGACGGGCGATCTGTACCTGGTTAAAGCCACGGACAAGACGGTGACCATTGCACGCAAGGAGGGTGGCGACAGATGAGAATCTGCTTGGTACTCGAGGGTTGCTACCCCTATGTGCACGGCGGCGTATCTACCTGGATGCATGGCTATATCCAGGCCATGCCCGAGCACGAGTTTGTGCTGTGGGTGATCGGCGCGCATGCTGCCGACCGCGGCAAGTTTGTCTACGAGCTGCCCGGCAATGTGGTCGAGGTGCACGAGGTATTTCTGGACGATGCCCTGCGCCTATCGGGCGAGCAAGAAGAGGCCGACTTTAACGCCCGCGAGCGCGAGGCGCTGCGCCGCCTGGTATCGCTCTCCAATCCGGACTGGGACGTGTTGTTCGATATCTTCCAGCGCCGTCGCGTGCATCCGCTCTCGTTTTTGCAGAGCCGCACGTTTATGGATATCTTTCGCGACGTGTGCCTGGCCGAGTACCCATACACGCCCTTTGCCGATGCATTCCACACCATGCGCTCCATGCTGCTGCCCGTGCTCTACCTTCTGGGCAGCGAGGTGCCGGTGGCCGATGTGTACCACGCCATCTCGACCGGCTACGGCGGCCTGCTCGCCTGCCTGGGCTCAAGCGTTCACCATGCGCCGGTGCTGCTGACCGAGCATGGCATCTATACCCGCGAGCGCGAGGAAGAGATCATTCGCGCCGATTGGGTGGTGCCTTCGTTTAAGGACCGCTGGATTCGCTTTTTCTACCTGCTTTCGGAGGAGATCTACCGCCGCGCCTTCCGCGTGACGAGTTTGTTCCATAACGCCCGCAAGACGCAGATCGATATGGGTTGCGATGCAGACAAATGTCTGGTCATCCCCAACGGTATCCAGTTCGACCGCTTTAAGGACATTCCCATAAAGCCCGATGACGGCTGGGTGGACATTGGCGCGGTGGTGCGCCTGGCGCCCATCAAGGACGTCAAGACTATGATCTATGCCTTTTTTGAGCTGCACGATCGCCTGCCCAAGGTGCGCCTGCACATCATGGGCGGCGTGGACGACGAAGAGTACGGCGCCGAGTGCCACGCGCTGGTCGATACCCTGGGCGTGCGCGACCTGATCTTTACCGGTCGCGTTAACGTGGTCGAGTACATGGAAAAGCTCGACTTTACCATTTTAACGAGCATCTCCGAGGGCCAGCCGCTCAGCGTTCTAGAGTCGCTTGCCGCGCGCCGTCCTTGCGTGACGACCGAGGTGGGCTGCTGCCGTGAGCTGCTCGAAGGCGCTCCAGGCGATGACTTTGGCGTGGCGGGATTTGTGACGCCGCCCATGTATCGCAAGGGCTTGGCCGATGCCATGGAGCGCATGTGCGTGAGCCGCGCCCGTCGCATTGAGATGGGGGAGCGCGGGCAGCGTCGCGTTGCCACGTACTTTTTGCACGAGCAGATGCTCGCCAACTATCGCGCGCTGTACGACGAGACGGCGCAAGCGTTTGACCTGCCCAGAGAGGGGGAGTAGCCGGTGGCCGGAATCGGTTTTGAGCTCAAGCGCCTGTTTAGGCGCAAGGGCCTGTTTGCCACGATGCGTGCTTACGGCTACGCCGGCATTGTGTGCACGGGTCCCATGCTGTTGGGCGTGCTGCTCCAGGTGGTTATCTTGGTGCTGTGCGGTCTGTGGGGTGTGGGCCGTGCCAACCAGGATCTGCTGGTGTGCATGGTGACCTACACACTGCTGGCCTCACTTTTGCTCACGAGCTTTTTCTCTATGCCGGTCACGCGCTTTTTGGCCGATATGTTGTTTGCCGAGCGCGAGGATGAGATCTTGCCTTCGTTTTGGGGATCTAATGCCATCATGCTCGTTGCGGGCACCGTGCTCTACGGCGCCTTTTTGCTGTTCTCGGGCGCCACACTGCTGCAGGGACTGCTGTGCCTGTGGCTGTTCAACATTATGATCGTCAACTGGAACGGCATGAGCTACCTCACCGCCATCAAGGATTACCGCGGTATCCTGTGCAGCTTTGCGGCTGCCATTGGCGTCGCGTGCCTATGCGCCCTGGCCGCGCTGGCACTGGGGCTGCCGCCGGTCGAGGGCCTGTTGGCATCAATTGCTCTGGGCTACGGCGTCATGCTCGCCTGGGACGTGGTTCTGCTATACCGGTATTTTCCTCAGAGCGACCGCAGCCCCTGGCTCTTTTTGCAGTGGCTCGATCAGTTTATGCCGCTGGCGCTCACGGGCCTGTTAACCAATCTGGGGCTCTTTGCGCACCTGGTGATTATTTGGGCCGGTCCCGTTGGCGTGCAGGTCAAGGGCTTCTTTTATGGTGCGCCCTACTACGATGTGCCGGCGCTCATCGCGTTTTTGACCATCCTGGTCACGACCGTCAACTTTGTGGTCTCGGTCGAGGTCAACTTCTATCCGCGCTACCGCGACTACTACAGCCTGTTCAACGACGGCGGCGTGGTAGGCGACATTGTGGTGGCCGAGGAGGAGATGCTCTCCACGCTTAACAGCGAACTGCGCTTTTGTGCGCTCAAGCAGCTGTTTGTGACCGCGGCGGTCATCTCGCTCGAGACCACGGTGCTGTCGGCCTTACCGTTGGGCTTTAACAACCTTATGCACGGTTATTTTCGTACACTGTGCGTGGGCTATGGCCTGTATGCCGTGGGCAATACGGTGATGCTCATCTTGCTGTACTTTACCGACTATAAGGGGGCCGTGCTGGCTTCGGGCCTGTTTGCCGGTGTGGCCGGGCTGGCGACTGCCGTGTCGTTGCTTTTGCCGCAGCAATTTTACGGCTTTGGCTTCTTGTTGGGTGCGGTGGTGTTTTTTATCGTGGCCCTGCTGCGGCTCGATACCTATACCGCCAACTTGCCGTATCGTATCCTGAGCCAGCAGCCCATTGTGGCGACCGACAAAACGGGTCGCTTTACACAGCTGGGCCGCTTGCTCGACCGTGCCGAGCAGCGCTATGAGGAGTGCCGCCGCAAGGGCGTGCCGCACGGCGCGTTTCAGCGCGCAGTAGTTCGCGTGTATCGCAACCATTGGGGAGGTTCTGATGACCGATAGGATAATGTCTCGCCGTCGCCTGTTTGAGGCGGCTGCCGGTGCGCTGTTGCTTTCGGGCTGCTCGGTGCAGGAAGACTCCTCGACCAAAAAGGTCAAAAAGCAGGAGAAGATTAAAAAGGCCGAGTCCTCGGACGGTACTAAGCATCTACGCGATAAAGATGAGCTGTACGAGGTTTACGACGACTCGGGCATTGTGACCATGTACCTGACGGTCTCGCGCGGCAACAGCTCCGAGAACACCGACCACAGCTGGGCCGAGATCAACACGTACTCGGTGTATGACTATGCCGACATGGGCGTGACGCGCTATCAGGTTATGGGCCTGCTGCAGCCGGGCGACGAAGACGGCCCGGTGGCCGGCGAGGTTGGCTATGGCGAGGAAGCGCCCAATGCCACCGTGCAGGTGCGCGGCCAGACATCGAGCAATAACTCGCAAAAGAATTACAAGGTGGAGCTCAAAAAGGGCAAGGGTACCTGGCGCCAACAGCGCGCGATTGCGCTCAACAAGCACATGGGCGAGGGTATGCGTTTTCGCAACAAGATGGCCTACGATCTTATCCGTGGGATTCCCCAGATGATGGGCCTGCGCACGCAGTTTGTGCATCTGTGGGTGTGCGACCAGACCGAAAAGTCCAACGACACCTTTGAGGACTACGGCCTGTTTACGCAGGTGGAGCAGCTCAACAAGACGGCGCTTAAGGCACATGGCTTGGATAAAAGCGGGCACCTGTACAAGGTGAACAGCTTTGATTTCCATCGCTACGAGGACACCATTAAACTTGCCGACGATCCCGACTACAACCAGGCTAAATTTGAGGGCATGCTCGAGATTAAGGGCGATTCGGACCACACCAAGCTCATCGAGATGCTCGATGCGCTCAACGACGAATCGCAAAAGATCGACGACGTGCTCGGCACCTACTTTGATACCGAAAATCTGGTCTATTGGCTGGCGTTTCAGATCCTGACGGGCAACTGCGATACGCAGAACCGTAACTGCTATCTGTACAGCCCGCTCAACTCAAATACCTGGTACTTTTTAGATTGGGATAACGACGGCATGCTGCGTAAGCTGGAGCTTTCTCTTACCGGGTTTTCGGACTACGCGAGCTGGGAGCGCGGCGCAAGCAACTACTGGGGCAACGTACTGTTCAATCGTGCGCTGCGCAGCAAATCGTTCCGCAGCGAGCTCGACCGCGCCGTCAAGGACCTGCGCTCGTATATGACCGAGGCACGCCTGAGCAAGATGATCAAGCACTACCGCGAGGTTACTGAATCGCTAGTCTTTGCTTCGCCCGATATCGACCATCTGCCTGTCACTAAGGACCAATACGAGCAGATCGCCGCGGCGATTCCCTCCGAGATCGAGGAGAACTACAAGAGCTTTCGCGAGAGTTTTAAAAAGCCCATGCCGTTCTACATCGGCGTGCCGCAGATCGATAACGGTAAGCTGCGCATCAACTGGGATGCGTCCTACGACTTTAAGGCGCGCGACATTCGCTATACCGTGGAGCTTGCGCGCGACTATGCCATAAGCGACGTGGTCTTTAAGGCCGAGGACGTGCTGCTGCCCGAGGTAACGTGCGATGCACCTGATGCCGGCCAATATTTTGTGCATGTGCGCGCCACCAACTCCGACGGCTATACGCAAGATGCGTTTGACTATTACGTGACCGACGACGGCAAGCAGTACGGCATGAAGTGCTTCTACGTGCAAGATGGCGGCAAGGTCGTGGAGGACACGTATGAGGAGGGCTAGCGCGCTGCTTGAGCGTCTGGCGGCTCCGCCCGCGCGAACCACGCAGGAGCGCTACCGCCACGAGCTCAAGTACCTCATTAACGAGGGCGAGCACGCCGCGCTTGCCTGTCGCATGTCGCCGGTCTTTAAGCTGGACAAGCATGCGCGGGCGGGCGGTTACACCATCCGCAGCCTGTATTTTGACGACTACTGCAACTCGGCCTACGAGGAAAAAGACGCCGGTATCCTGATGCGCAAAAAGTATCGCGTGCGCATCTATAACGGCAGCGACAAGGTGATTAAGCTCGAGCGTAAAAAGAAGTACGGCAGCTGGATCTACAAGGAGGATGCGCCGCTCACCCGCGACGAGTTTGAGCAGGTCCTCGCCGGCGACTATGACTTTTTGCTGCGCAGCCCGCATCAGCTCTGCCGTGAGTTCTATATCGAGTGCATCTGCAACATGATGCGCCCGCGCACCATCGTGGACTACGAGCGCGAGCCGTGGGTGATGGACGAGGGCACCGTGCGCGTTACGTTTGACATGAACGTGCGCGCCGCGGTGGGAAGCTTCGATATCTTTGATGCGACCTTGCCCGCGCTGCCGGTCTTGGAGCCCGGCAAACTAGTGATGGAGGTCAAGTTTACCGAGTTTTGCCCGCAGCTGGTGCGCGATTTGGTGCCGCCGGGTGCGGCCGAGCTCACGGCGGTTTCCAAGTACTGCCTGTGTTACGAAAAGACCGCCTACCTGCGCGGTTTTAATTACTGGGAATCGGATTTTGAGAACCGAGGGGATATTTAGACCATGAGCACCAGGGACTTTTTTAAGAACTCCGTCTTGGAGGCGTTTGGCCAGGTCGACCCTGCCAAGATCGGCCTGTCGCTGCTCGTGGCGCTCGCCATGGGCATCCTGATCTACTACGTGTACAAGCGCTTTTTTACCGGCGTGGTGTACTCGCGCAGCTTTGCCGTGACGCTTGTGGGCATGTGCGTGCTCACCTGCATGGTGACGCTCGCGATCTCGACCAACGTGGTCATCTCGCTCGGTATGGTCGGTGCTCTGTCTATCGTCCGTTACCGAACGGCGGTCAAGGATCCGCTCGACCTGTTGTATCTGTTTTGGTCCATTACCACGGGTATCACAGCGGGCGCCGGCATGTACGCGCTCGTAGGGCTTGCGGCAGTGGTGATCGTCGTGATGATCGCCGGCTTCGCTACGCACCAGGACAAGGCGCGCGTGTACATGATGGTTATCCACTATACGGGTCAGACCACGGGCGACGACATTGTGCGTGCCTTTGGCCGCACCAAGTTCACCGTTAAGTCTAAGACCATGCGCGGCGACAAGGTGGAGATGGCCGTCGAGGTGTTCTCGGACGGCGTGGACATGCCCTATGCCGACGCCATCCGCGCGCTCGACGGCGTGGAGGACCTGACGCTCATCCAATACAACGGCGAATACCACGGATAACTTGGTTCCGGCGTTTTAATAAACGCCGGACCGCTCGACGCTGCGCGGGCATCTGCTCGACCAGGAATTCTATTTACTCAATTTGCTGGCAAGGCAGCTATCATGGTGCTTGTGAATTCGTTGTCAGGGGTGCTCGTGGTAAAGATGAAAGATGTGGCCGAGCTGGCGGGCGTTTCGAGCGCCGCCGTCTCGCGCTACCTCAACGGTGGATATATCTCGGCGGACAAGGCCGAGCGCATTAAGCAGGCAATCGAGTTGACCGGATACGTGCGATCCAGCCAGGCTCGCGCGCTGCGCACCGGTTCCACCAAGCTCATCGGCGTCATCGTGCCTAAGATCAACTCGGAATCCGTGAGCCGCATTACCGCTGGCATTGGCCAGGTGCTCGGTCGCCGTGGCTACCAGATGCTGCTTGCCAACACCGACAATGCGCCCGATCGCGAGCTCGAATACCTCGATTTATTCCAAAACCATCCGGTTGATGGCATTGTGCTGGTGGCAACCATGATCACCGACGAGCACCGTCGGGCGATTGACTCGTGCCGCGTGCCCATTGTGCTGATCGGTCAGCATGTCGAGGGCGCGGCGTGTGTCTATCACGACGATTACGAGGCTGCCTTTGAGCTGGGCCGTGCGCTTGCGGGTCGCGTGGACGGCAAGATCGCCTACATTGGAGTTTCCGAAGAGGACCGCGCGGCCGGTTTCGACCGTCGTCGCGGTTTTGAGGCCGGCTTGCGCGCCGCGGGCGCGGTGCTTGATCCGAGCCTGATTCGCCAGGGGTCATTTACGCTCGACTCGGGCTATCGCGCTGCGCGCGAACTGCTCTCCGTCGATCCCGATGTTTCGTTTATCGCGTGCGCGACCGACACTATGGCGGCCGGCGCCCTGCGCGCTTTTGACGAGCTGCGCGGCGTGGGCGAGGGCGTGCGTCGCGTGAGCGGTTTTGGCGACAACGCGTTTTTGCGCGCGCTGACGGGCGGCATTCCCACCGTGCATTATGGCTACCTGACCAGTGGCGTCGAGGCGACCAATATGCTGCTCGACGCGCTCGATGGCGAGGAGGGGGAGAGCGGCCTGCGGACGCTCAAACTTGGACATCAGCTCATGAATGTCTAGTCCTTGGACGCGTCTGCCTGCCTTTGAGTCCCCAGTTTTTGTCTCAAAACTACCATTCGCCGGCTTTTTCCTACCGTTCACCCTACTGTGAAAACGATTACAGACATATGAAACTGAAAACGATTACAGTGTAAGTGTCAAAGATGACCGGGTGCAGATGCGCCCGTTGGAGGAAAGGGAAGTCATGGACTACCGCAAATCAGCCCAAGAGGTGCTCGACAACATCGGTGGCGCCGGCAACGTTGTTTCGGCCGCACACTGCGCCACGCGTCTGCGTCTGGTGATTGCCGATAACGCCAAGGTCGACAAGGAGGCCCTTGAGAATATCGACGGCGCCAAGGGCGTCTTTGAGGCCCAGGGCCAGCTGCAGATTATTTTTGGCACCGGCACCGTCAACAAGGTCTACGAGGAGTTCATCGCGCTCAGTGGCGTCGAAGCTGCTACCAAGGCCGAGGTCAAGGAGGCCGCGGCGCAGCAGCAGAACATCTTTATGCGTGCCATTAAGGTGCTCGGCGACGTCTTTGTCCCCATCATCCCCGCCATCGTGGCTTCGGGCCTGCTGCTGGGCATTATGAGCGCCCTCAACTTTATGGCCTCCAACGGCTTTATCGCGCTCGACACCAATAACTTTATCTACAAGATCGCCGACCTGGTCTCGGGAACGTCTTTTGGCATTCTGCAGATCCTGATCGGTTACTCCGCCGCTAAGGCCTTTGGCGCCAACCCGTATCTTGGTGCCGTCGTAGGCGGTGCGTTCATCAACTCCTCGCTGCAGAGCGCCTACACGGTTGCCTCCGAGGGCGTGCAGACCATGGTCACCGTCATTCCCGGCGTCTACAGCTTTGAGTGGGTCGGTTATCAGGGCCACGTTATCCCCATCGTTATCGCCTGCGCCATTCTGGCCTTCCTCGAGAAGCGCCTGCACAAGATCGTTCCCGAGATGTTCGACCTCTTTGTGACCCCGCTCGTCTCGGTGTTCGTGACCGTGCTCGTGACGCTCGTTGCCGTCGGCCCCATCTTTGTCTGGGCCGAGAACGCCATCCTCGGTCTGATCCAGGCCCTGCTGACCCTGCCCTTCGGCATCGGTTCCTTTATCGTCGGCCTGTTCTATGCCCCCACGGTCGTTACCGGTATCCACCAGATGTACACCGCCATCGACCTGGGCCAGCTCGCCCAGTACGGCGTGACCTATTGGCTGCCCATCGCCAGCGCTGCCAATATCGCCCAGGGTGGCGCCGCGCTCGCCGTTGCCTTTAAGACCCGCGATGCCAAGATCAAGGGCCTGGCGCTCCCTTCGGCTCTGTCCGCCTTCATGGGCATTACCGAGCCGGCCATCTTTGGTGTGAACCTGCGCTTCTTTAAGCCTTTCATCGCCGGCTGCATCGGCGGCGGTTGCGGTGCCCTGGTCTGCGCTCTCACCTCGCTCGCCGCTTCCGGCACCGGCGTTACCGGCATCTTCGGCATCCTGCTGTGCCTGGCCCAGCCCGTACAGTACGCAATCATGTTTGCGGTCGCCGCGCTGGTTTCCTTTGCTGTCTCGTTTGTCCTGTACAAGGACGAGCCCAAGGCTTCCGAGCAGGCCTAAGAGCTTTTGATTGAGGGGTGCCCGCGGGCTGTATGCTCGCGGGTGTTCCCTGCATCTGGCGCCGATCTCTGACGCCTTGTAACTTTCGATCCGTTAGGACTCTGATATGTCTAATGCA
The DNA here is from genome assembly GCA_048250755.1 of Collinsella sp. Taxonomy (GTDB): domain Bacteria; phylum Actinomycetota; class Coriobacteriia; order Coriobacteriales; family Coriobacteriaceae; genus Collinsella. The sequence continues at coordinate 85,567 of DBEZMF010000024.1, read as the reverse complement.
CTTGGTCGCGACCTTGCAAAGCTGGTTGCCGCTGTTGACGCCGCTGCCTCTGAGCGCGGTCATGGCGCATATGGCCAGCGCTTCCATATTATGCCGCCGGCGGGTTGGCTCAACGACCCCAACGGTCTTTGCCAAGCGGGTGGCGTGTTCCACGCTTATTTTCAATATGCGCCGTTTGATGTCGAGGGTGGCGTTAAGGCCTGGGGTCATGCGACGAGCCGCGACCTTATGACGTGGGACTACGTTGGCGCTCCACTGCTGCCCGACGAGCCGTTCGATTGTCACGGTGTGTATTCGGGTTCCGCGCTTGCCGAGGACGGCCGCATACGCGTACTGTACACAGGCAACGTTAAACTTTCCGATGCAGACGGCACGTACGACTACGTCAATACCGGTCGCCGCGCCGATACTGTTTATGTCGAGAGCGTTGATGGCCTTGCCGGTCGGGAGTTCAGCCAAAAGCGCGTGGTGCTGGCGTCCGAGGATTATCCCGAGGATTTGACCTGCCATGTGCGCGATCCCAAGGTGTGGCGTGACGCGGACGGGCGTTATCACATGGTGCTGGGCGCGCGCCTTCGCGTGGATGGGCCGCATATCGAGAGCCGTTTTTGTGCGATGCACGGCGAGGGTGCCGGTCGCGATGTGGGCGAGATCTTGGTGTACGGCTCGGCTGACATGCTTAGTTGGGAGCTCGAGAGCCGTGTGTCTACGCCGGAGCGTTTTGGGTTTATGTGGGAATGCCCGGGATACCTTGAGCTTGAGGCGGATGGCGGTGTACCGGCGAAGTGGCTGTCCTTCTCGCCCCAGGGGCTCGAGGGCGGTCGTTGGGACCGCGGCAACGTATACGCTGCTGGCTACATGCCTGTAACGGGTGACATTACCGGTGGTGACGGTGCCTATGAGCTGGGCGAGTTCCGCCTGTGGGACGCCGGTTTTGACTTCTATGCTCCGCAGGAGTTCACGGCCGAGGATGGTCGTCACATTCTGATCGGCTGGATGGGCATGCCCGATGAGCCGACCTATGGCAACGCACCCTCCGTGGCGTGCGGCTGGCAGCACTGCATGACGGTGCCGCGCGAGCTTACGGCCGGTGACGGCGGCGTGGTGCTGCAGCAGCCGGCGCGCGAGATCGAGCACCATTATGCCTCGGTGCGCGTGGGGGAGGGCTCGCTGGAGGTTGCCGGCGATACCTGCTTTGACGTTGTTGTCGACGGTGTTGACGGCGCGTTTGCCGCGACCGTTGATGGCGATCTGAAACTGGCGTTTATGCCCGCCGAGGGCGAGCTGCCCGCGCGCTTTGAGATGCGATTTACCGATGAGGGTCGCGCTTCTGCCGGTTGCGGTCGTACCGTGCGCTGGGAGCCCGTCGACGAGGTTCGTAACGTGTGCATTGTCGGCGATGTCTCGTCGGTCGAGGTGTTTGTGAACGATGGCGCACTCGTGTTCTCGACGCGCATCTATCCCGAGGCCTATGGCGTGACCGTTGACGCCCCGGGTGCGAGCGTGACCTATCATACGCTCATCATCTAGGCGATTCGTCGCATATCGGCGCTATACTGCAGCCGTTACCCACGATGCGGGAAACATCCGCATCGTGGGTTTTTGTTAATGAAGGGAGGTTGCCGTATGGGCGTACAGCAGCTAGAAGAGGCCTGGGCTGCAAGGACTGGCGCGCGTGAGGCGCGTCTTGTTGCGGCCCTGCATGTGCCGGCGGCGCTGTCTCTGTTGGGGGTTGTACGTCCCGGCGATCGTCTGGTTACGTTTGCCGATGACTTTGCCGATGCGTTTGCGCACGGCTTTGATGGTTGCGATGTCGCGCTGGTGGGCTCGTCGTCCGCCGAGGCGTTTGCCGCTGCGTCCGAGGGCTTTGATGCTTCGTTTGATGTCGAGGGTCCGCACTTGTGGTGGTTCGTCAACTCCATCGGCGGGTTTGGTCTGCGTGTGCCCGATCTGCGCGCTCTGGGCCGCGCTGCTCGTGAGGTCCATGCGCTGTTTGTGGTGGATAACACCGTGGCTTCCATCTTTGGCTGCGATCCTTTGCGTTTGGGTGCCGTGCTGTCGCTCGAGGCACTCGACCGCGTGTTCGCCGGTGAGGCGCCGCGCAAGCTCGTTGCCGCTTCGGTGGCGCGCTCGCAGCTCAAACGCCATCGCGTGGATGCCGCGGCTGAGTGCGCGCATGCCCTGCTCGAGGGCTGTGGCTTGGCCAAGCTTGATATGCCTGCTGACGAGGTCGGTGTGCTGGAGCGCGGGCTGGACTCGCTCGATGCCCGCATGCAGGCGCATTTCGACCGCGCACGTGCGCTTGCCGAGTATCTGGCCGCCAATGAGATGGTGCGCAACGTGCGCTATCCCGGGCTGAGCTCGCATCCCGACCATGCGGCTGCAACGGGAATCCTCGAGCACGGTTTTGGCCCGGCAGTTGAATTTGACCTGATAGAGCGTAGCGCAGGCGAGCTGTTCGACGCTTTGCCGGGGGAGTTTCGCACATCGCCTGCCGGCGGCGCAACGACGCGTCTTTCGGCCCCACGTGGCAAACAGGGGAGCACCGTCCGCCTCTTCGCCGGCACCGACGACCCCTTGATCGTGGCCGCCACCCTAGATAATGCCCTCCGCAACTAGCTAAATCATCCTCAACTCCATAAGTTGCGGTGAAATAGGGATTGATTTACGGCTTTAACCGCATAAACAGTCCCTATTTCACCGCAACTTATGAGAAGGGGTTGTGTGGCTATAAGGCCCCGTCCCAAATGAGCTACTTTTTAATGCTGGCGATGAGGGCGTTGGCTTTGGTGGCGATGACGTTGTTGATGTCGGTCTGCAGCTCCTCGTAGGCCGCTATGGCTCGCTCTCCGGCGGGCGTGAGCGTGGATCCGCGGGCGCCGTCGCGCTCGATGAGCTTGCAGCCCAGCTGGCCTTCGGCTTCGTTCACAATGCGCCATGCCTTGGAATACGCCATGCCCATGCTCTTGGCGGCGCGGTTGAGCGAGTGCTCGCGGGAAATACCTTGCAGCAGCAAGACGCAGCCGTGGCCGAACACGCCCGGCAGATCCTTATCGCACGCTTGAATGACCAACTTTGCCGTCGTCTTGTACTCCATGTGCTCCACGTCTCCCCGCTAAAGTGTTTGCTGGGCAAACGCAAAGCCTGCGTCAAACCCTCGTGTGCTCTTCTTAAATCATGCATTGTAGCAGTCAAAGTGCGTTAAGATACTTCCCCAGTATTGGGCGCCCAAGGTTGGGCTGGGTCCTACGAGGCCTGCAGCCGACCGGTCGCATGGAAAAAGGAGAAACATGGCTACGTTCTTTCCCGGTGAGTCCCACACGTTTTCGGAGTATCTGCTGGTCCCTGGTTACTCGTCCTCGCAGTGCATCCCCAACAACGTCTCTCTTAAGACGCCGCTAACCCGCTTTAAGCGCGGTGAGAAGCCGGCAATCACCCTGAACATCCCCATGGTTTCCGCCATCATGCAGTCCGTCTCGGGCGTCGACATGGGTGTCGCGCTCGCTACCGAGGGCGGCCTGTCCTTCATTTACGGTTCCCAGAGCGCCGAGTCCGAGGCCGCTATGGTCAAGGCCGTCAAGGATCACAAGGCCGGCTTCGTTCAGTCCGATTCCACGCTGACCCCCGACATGACCATGGAGCAGGTCATCGAGCTCAAGGAGAAGACCGGCCACTCCACCATGCCGGTTACCGACGACGGCACTCCCAAGGGCAAGCTCCTGGGTATCGTCACCAGCCGTGACTATCGCCCCAGCCGCGATGACCACCAGACGAAGGTCTCCGAGTTCATGACCCCGCGTGAGCAGCTCATCGTGGGCGACAAGAACATCAGCCTCAAGGTTGCCAACGACGTCATCTGGGACAACAAGCTCAACGCCCTGCCCATCGTCGACGACAACGATCACCTCATGGGCATCGTCTTCCGCAAGGACTACGATAGCCACAAGACCAACCCCAACGAGCTGCTCGATAACGACAAGCGCTACATGGTCGGCGCCGGAATCAACACCCGCGACTATGCCGAGCGCGTGCCGCTGCTCATCGAGGCCGGTGCCGACGTTCTGTGCATCGACTCCTCCGAGGGCTTCAGCGAGTGGCAGAAGCGCACTATCGAGTGGATCCGCGCCAACTACGGCGAGGACGTCAAGGTCGGTGCCGGTAACGTCGTCGACGCCGAGGGCTTCCGCTTTTTGGCGGACTGCGGTGCCGACTTCATCAAGGTCGGTATCGGCGGCGGTTCTATCTGCATCACCCGTGAGACCAAGGGCATCGGTCGTGGCCAGGCCACCGCGCTGATCGACGTCTGCCGCGCCCGTGACGAGTACTACGAGGAGACCGGTGTTTACGTGCCCGTGTGCTCCGACGGCGGCATCGTCTACGACTACCACATGACGCTCGCCCTTGCCATGGGCGCCGACTTTATGATGTTGGGCCGCTACTTCGCCCGCTTCGACGAGAGCCCGACCGAGCGTGTCAATGTGAATGGTCAGTACATGAAGGAGTACTGGGGCGAGGGTTCTGCACGTGCTCGCAATTGGCAGCGCTACGACCTGGGCGGCGCCGCGAAGCTCAGCTTCGTCGAGGGCGTCGACTCCTACGTTCCCTATGCCGGTTCCCTCAAGGACGGCGTGGGCGGCACGCTCTACAAGGTTAAGTCCACGATGTGCAACTGCGGCGCCCTCTCGATCCCCGAACTCCAGGAAAAGGCACGCCTGACCCTGGTGAGCTCGACCTCGATCGTCGAAGGCGGCGCCCACGATGTAGTCGTGAAGGATTCTCAGCAGTCCGTATCTTATCGATAAGGTAAGAGCCTCACATAAAGGTTGAGTTTCAACCACGTTATTTAGATAAAGCGAGATGCCCGCAAGTCGCAGGCATCTCGCTTGTCGTATTTGCTATCATCAGTCAAGTTAACCTTAGGGTCGGGCGGCTTGGCTTTGTTCGCTACAAGTTCCGCACGCAAAGAAGAGCACTTAATGTGCTCTTCGTCTTGCGCAGGACTGTCCGCAGTAGCGAATAAAGCCAAGCCGCCCGACCCCAGCTAAGATTAAAGGAGCTGATATGTGCGATTGCACAGATCATAAGGACGAGATCCCTGCCTACGACGCGCAGGCCATTGAGTCCAAGTGGATGAAGGCCTGGGAGGACTCCAACCTCTTTGCCGTCGACACCGACGAGAGCAAGCCCAAGAAGTATGTGCTCGAGATGTTCCCGTATCCGTCGGGCGACCTGCACATGGGCCACGCGCGCAACTATACCATCGGCGATGCCATGGCCCGTCAGGCCCGCATGCGCGGCTACGACGTGCTGCACCCCATCGGCTTTGACGCCTTTGGCCTGCCTGCCGAGAACGCCGCCATCAAGCACAACACGCAAGCTGCCGCCTGGACGTATAAGAACATGGACCAGGCGCTCGCCACGATGAAGCGCATGGGCTTCTCCTACGATCTGGATCGCATGGTCAAGACCTGCAGCCCCGACTACTACCGCTGGGGTCAGTGGATCTTTGAGAAGCTGTGGGAAAAGGGCCTGGTCTACCGCAAAAAGAACCCGGTCAACTGGTGTCCTAACTGCAAGACCGTTCTGGCCAACGAGCAGGTCACCGAGGGCAAGTGCTGGCGCTGCGGCACCGAGCCCGAGAAGCGCGACCTTGAGCAGTGGTACTTCAAGATCACCGAGTACTCCCAGGAGCTGCTCGACGACCTGGAGAAGCTCCCCGGCTGGCCCGAGCGCGTCAAGCAGATGCAGGCCAACTGGATCGGTCGCTCCGAGGGTGCCGAGGTCGACTTTACCCTGTGCGACCAGGATGGCGAGCCCATTGAGGGCGACGAGGGCAAGATCACCGTCTTTACCACGCGTGCCGACACCCTCTTTGGCGTCTCCTTTTTTGTCCTGGCTCCCGAGTACGCTCGTCTGCACGAGCTCGTCGAGGGCACGGAGTATGAGGAGGCCGTCACCAAGATCGTCGAGGACTCCAAGCATATCTCTGCCGTCGAGCGTGCCCAGGGCACCCTCGAGAAGCACGGTGCCTTTACCGGCCGCTACGTGGTAAACCCCGTCAACGGCGAGAAGGTCCCCGTGTGGGTTGCCGATTATGTCGTTGCCGACTATGGAACCGGCGCCGTCATGGCCGTTCCCTGTGGTGACCAGCGCGACTTTGAGTTTGCCCGCAAGTACGACCTGCCGATCGTGCCGATCATCCTGGACGATGACGATCGCGCTGCCGTCGAGGCCACCGGCGAGACCATCGATACCTTCCATGCCGAGACCGTCGACTGGGATTGCGCCCACGCTGCCGAGGGCACGCTTGTCCAGTCCGGCAAGTACACCGGCATGCGCGGCGGTAAGCACTCCGAGGGCGAGGCTGCCATCGTGGCCGACCTCGAGGCCATGGGCTGCGGCCGTCGCAAGGTCGAGTTCCGCCTGCGCGACTGGCTCATCAGCCGTCAACGCTATTGGGGCAACCCCATCCCGGCCATCCACTGCGAGCACTGCGGCATCGTGCCCGTGCCTGAGGATCAGCTGCCGGTGACGCTGCCCGAGAACCTGGACCTGGGCGCCGGCGAGACCCTCGCCGAGTGCAAGGACTTCTACGAGACCACCTGCCCGGTCTGCGGCCGCCCGGCTAAGCGCGAGACCGATACCATGGACACGTTCACCTGCTCCAGCTGGTATTACCTGCGCTATACCGACCCGCACAACACCGAGCTGCCCTTCTCCCGCGAGGCAGCCGACCGTTGGATGCCCGTCGATAACTACATCGGTGGCATCGAGCACGCCATTCTGCACCTGCTCTACAGCCGCTTCTTTACCAAGGCGCTGCGCGACCTGGGTCTGCTGAGTGTTGACGAACCCTTCACCAACCTGCTGTGCCAGGGCATGGTCAAGGACGAGAACGGCGACACCATGTCCAAGTCCAAAGGCAACGTCGTGCCCCCGAGTTCGGTTATCGAGCCCTACGGCGCCGACACCATGCGTCTGGCGATCCTGTTTATCGCCCCGCCCGAGAAGGACTTCGACTGGGATCCCAAGGCCGTCGAGGGCGCCAACCGCTTTATCAAGCGCGCCTGGCGTATCGTGTGGCAGCTCGTCCAGTCGGGTGACGCCAACGTGGCCTTCGACAAGTCCGTGCTCGACGAGGTTGCGATGAAGCTCTACCGTGAGCGTCACCGCACCATCGCCAAGTGCACCGAGGACTTCGATCGCGGCCAGTTCAACACCGCGATCTCGGCCGTCATGGAGCTCGTCAACGCGGCGAGCGCCTACCTCAACGCCACCGAGGGTGCTGACCGCGACAAGGCCCTGTGCTACGGCGTGGCCAAGGACATCGTGAGCGTCCTGGCGCCCATCTGCCCGTTCTGGGCCGACGAGCTGTGGCACGAGGCGCTCGGCTGCGAGGGCAACGCTTACACCGCCGCCTGGCCCGAGTTCGACCTGGCCGAGTCCATCGAGGACACGGTGCAGATCGTCGTCCAGGTACTCGGCAAGGTCCGTGGCCGCATCGACGTGGCCCGCGATGCCTCCAACGAGGAAATGCAGGCTGCCGCCGAGACCGCCGTCGCCAAGTGGCTCGACGGCAAGACGGTCGTCAAGGCCATCTGCGTGCCCGGCAAGCTGGTCAACCTGGTGGTCAAGTAAGCATTGCGCGCTTAACTGACGCATAAAAGACGAGGGGCGATCCGATTGGGTCGTCCCTCGTTTTTCATGTACCTGCCCTGATGTCTGCGGTCAATTGTCCTATTCTTGTGGAGAAGCTGTGCGCACGCTGACCTGCAGATTCGTACTGTGCTTGCACGTTTCCGCAGCTATTGGTATAGTTTGCTTGCAAATGAAGTTGTAATTGAAAGAAGTGGGGTTTCGGCCCCGCTTCTTTTTTGTATGGATGGAGGTGCCGCAATGGTCAAGACCAAGACCGAGCAGGCGATTATCGACGCGCTCGAGGCCGTCGCTCCCCAGCACGATATCGACATCGTCGACGTCGAGCTCGTGGGTGCCACCAAGGCCCCCTGCGTGCGCGTGCGTATCGAGGGTGCCGAGGGTCAGAGTCTTTCGCTCAACGACGTCACGGCCAACACCAAGTGGGTCGGCGATGTGATTGAGGAGCTCGACCCCATCTCTTCGAGCTATACGCTCGAGGTGTCGAGCCCGGGTATGGCGCGCCCGCTGCGCCGCCCGTGCGACTTTGCCCGCTTTGTGGGCGAGAACTGCGAGCTCACCTCCACCGCCACCGAGGGCCGTCGCAAGTACGCCGGCAAGATTGCCGCTGCCACCGAGGCGAACGTGACCCTCGAGCTCGAGGACGGCGAGTCCGTTACCCTCGATTTCTCTGATGTTAAAAAGTGCAAGTTGAAGCCCACCTACGACTTCAAGCCCGCGAAGGAAGGAAAGTAAGATGGCAGCATCCGACATGATGTCCGCCCTGATGGAGCTTTGCCAGGAGAAGCACATCGACCAGCTCTACCTGATCGACCGCCTGGAGCAGTCGCTCGCCAAGAGCTATGCCGAGATCCTGCATCTTGAGTGGGGCGCCAAGGTGACCATCGACCGCACCACCGGCAAGATCTACGTCTACCGTCTGGAGCCGATTGACGATTCCATGGACGAGGAGGGCAACTTCACCGAGTTCGAGGAGATCGACGTTACCCCCAAGAACACGAGCCGCATCGCCGCCCAGCACGCCAAGGCCGAGATCAACGCCATCGTGCGCAACTCCGCCCGCGAGCAGATCTACGAGGAGTTCTCCGGCCGCATCGGTGACCTCATCAGCGGTACCGTGCTGCAGTCCACGCCCGACTTCACGATCGTCAAGATTCGCGAGGGCGTCGAGGCCGAGCTGCCGCACTTCGATCAGCGTCGTTACGAGAACGAGCGCAACGAGCGTCCGATGGGCGAGCGCTACCTGCACAACCAGCACATCAAGGCCGTGATCATCGACGTTCGCGACCCCAACTCCAACCTGCAGCCGGTTCGTGGCGAGCACAGCCGTCCGCCGATTGTCATCTCCCGTACCCACCCCGAGCTCATGCGTCGTCTGTTTGAGCAGGAGGTGCCCGAGATCTATGAGGGCACCGTCCAGATCAAGTCGATCGCCCGCGAGCCCGGCCAGCGCTCCAAGGTCGCCGTCCACTCGCTCGACGACCGTCTGGATCCCGTGGGCGCCTGCGTCGGCCCCAAGGGCAGCCGTGTTCGCGCTGTCGTGGGCGAGCTCCGTGGCGAGCGCGTCGACGTCATCCTGTGGGATGCCGATCCTGCCGTCTACGTCGCCAACGCCCTGTCGCCCGCTAAGGTCACCCGCGTCCTCATCGACGAGGAGAAGGCCTACGCCGGCGTCATCGTGCCCGACGACCAGTTGTCTCTCGCCATCGGCAAGGAGGGGCAGAACGCCCGCCTCGCCGCGCGCCTGACCGGCTGGCACATCGACATCAAGTCCGAGACGCTTGCCGCCGACATCCTCAAGAACGTTCCCGTTCACGAGGAGCCCGCCGCCGACCTGATCGGTGACGAGGAGGACGAGGACGTCCGCCGCTGCGAGTACGTGTCCGAGGACGGCATCCAGTGCCGCAACCAGGCTCGTCCCGGCTCCCGTTTCTGCGGTGTCCACGACACCGACGCCTTCGATGATGCGGAGGATCTGATCTAGCGCGCGGTCGCGCCGGGCGGGTCCCGGCGCATCTCCCACGCTCGTTCAGTCTCTAGGCACCCAAGGTGCCAGAAAGGGTAGGTGAAGTCATATGGCAAAAGTCCGTGTGTCCACCCTGGCCAAAGAGTTCGGCATGACCTCCAAGGAACTGATGGGTCATCTCGCCGAAATGAAGATTCCCGCTAAGTCCGCTTCCTCCGCTCTGGAGGACGCTTACGTCGCCATGGTCCGCAAGCAGCTCGCCTCGGTGATCGAGGCCCGCGCCAAGGAAGTCGAGGCCGCCAAGCAGGCCGAGGAGGAGGCAGCCGCCGCCGAGGAGGCAGCGCGCGCTGCCGAGGCCGAGCGTGAGCGCATCGCCGCCGAGAAGGCACGCGAGGAGGAGCGCCGCCAGTTCGCCGCCGCCCAGGCTGCTGAGGAGGCCGCCCGCGCCGAGGCCGAGGCCAAGAAGAAGGCCGAGCAGGAGCGCCTTGCCCGCGAGAAGGAGGAGGCTGCCCGCGAGGCCCAGCGCCGCGCCGTCCCCGCTTCCGACTCCGGCTCGCGCTTCCGTTCGCTGCTCGACCAGATCGCCGCACAGGAGACCGTGCTCAAGGAGAAGAAAGACGCCGAGGACAAGGCCAAGGCCGAGCGCGCCGCCGAGCGCGGTAACCGTCGTGGCGGCAACAACGACCGCCGCGGTGGCCGTCGTAACGATCGCAACGCCTCCGACAACAACTCCGAGCGCAACGCCTCCGAGAGCCGTCCGCACAGCCATCGCACCAACGCCAGCAACAACGTCGTTGCTGGCATGGACTTCCCCAACCCCGACAAGCAGGGCAAGGGCAAGAAACGCAAGGGCGGTCACAACAACGAAGAGGACCACTACAGCCGCATGGCTCGCGAGGCCGAGGAGTACAGCCGCGAGAAGGTGCTCGAGGAGGCTCGTGCTGCCGTCGAGGAGGCCTCTCGTGAGTCCACCGGTCGCCGCAAGAAGCGCAAGGAGAAGCGCGAGCGCGAGGCTGCCAAGGCTCAGGAGGAGCGCAAGATAGAGGAGGCGCTGGCCCAGGGCGTGAACCCCGAGGACCTCGACGCCATCAAGGTCTCCCAGGGCGTTACCGTCCAGGAGCTTGCCGAGGCACTCGACGTTCCGGCCAACGACATCATCAAGCGCCTGTTCCTGCTGGGTACGCCGCTTACCATGACGCAGTCCATGTCCGACGACCTTGTCGAGCTCGTTGCTGACGACTTGGGCCGTCAGATCAAGATCATCACCCCCGAGGAGGAGAACACCTTCTCGTTCTACGACGATCCCGCCGACCTTAAGCCGCGTGGCCCGGTCGTCACCGTCATGGGCCACGTCGACCACGGCAAGACGTCGCTGCTCGACGCCATCCGTCACACCGGCGTTGCTGCCGGCGAGGCGGGCGGCATTACGCAGGCCATCGGCGCTTCGCAGGTCATGATCAACGACCGCAAGATCACCTTCATCGATACCCCGGGTCACGCTACCTTTACGGCCATGCGTGCCCGTGGCGCCAAGGTGACCGACATCGTCATCCTGATTGTCGCCGCCGACGACGGCGTCATGCCCCAGACCGTCGAGTCGATCAACCACGCCAAGGCCGCCGGCGTACCCATCGTCGTTGCCGTCAACAAGATCGATAAGCCGGGCGCCAACCCCGACCGCGTGCGCCAGGAGCTCACCGAGTACGGCGTCATCCCCGAGGAGTGGGGCGGACAGAACATGTTCGTCAACATCTCGGCCAAGCAGAAGATCGGTATCGATGACCTTCTGGAGACTGTGCTGCTCCAGGCCGACGTGCTCGAGCTTAAGGCCAACCCGGACACCTTTGCCTCCGGCAATGTCCTCGAGGCCAAGCTCGACAGGGGCCGCGGCTCGGTCGCTACCGTGCTCGTGACTCGCGGTACCCTGCACGTGGGCGATACGCTGGTCGCCGGCCTTACCTACGGTCGCGTCCGCGCCATGCTCGACCCCAAGGGCCGCGCCGTCACCGAGGCCGGTCCCTCCGACGCCGTCGAGATTCTGGGCCTGCAGTCCGTGCCCAACGCCGGTGACGAGTTCCGCGTGTTCGAGGACGAGCGCGAGGCTCGCGCCCTTGCCGACGAGCGTTCGCTCAAGGCCCGTATCGAGGAGCAGAGCCGCGTCAAGCACGTCACGCTCGAGAACCTCTTCGAGACCATCGCCGACGCCGAGGTCAAGGAGCTCAACCTGATCATCAAGGCCGACGTCCAGGGTTCCATCGAGGCCCTTCAGGACTCGCTCGACAAGATGGATCAGTCCGAGGTTCGCATCAACACGATCCACTCCGCCGTTGGCGCCATCAACGAGACCGACGTCGTCCTGGCCGACGCCTCCAACGCCATCATCATCGGATTTGGCGTCCGTCCCGACGGTAAGGCCCGCTCCGCCGCCGAGCGCGAGGGCGTCGAGATCCGTTGCTACGACGTCATCTACAAGTGCCTCGAGGAGCTCGACGCCGCCCGTATCGGCATGCTCAAGCCCACCGAGGTCGAGGTCGCCACGGGCACCGCGACCGTCCTGGACACCTTCAAGGTGCCCAAAGTCGGTATCGCTGCCGGTGTCCGCGTCGAAGAGGGCGAGATCGCCGCGACCGATTCCGTGCGTCTGGTGCGCGACGGTATCGTGGTCTTCAACGGCAAGATCGCCTCGATGCGCCACTACAAGGACGAGGCCAAGAGCCTCAAGAGCGGTTCCGAGGGCGGCATTGGCCTGGAGAACTTCCAGGACATCAAGCCCGGCGACCAGATCGAGGGTTACCGCATCGACCAGGTTGCCCGTACCGAGTAGGGGGTAGCTCTATGAAGCAAACGCAGGCAACCCGCCGTCTGGGCGAGCAGCTTCGCGAGAAGCTCGGTTATATCCTGCTCTTTGAGGTTTCCGATCCGCGTCTCGACCTGGTTACTTTGACTGCGGTCGAGGTCGCGGTGGACCGTTCGTTCGCGCGCGTGTACGTGTCGTGCGATGCGAGCCGCTACGACGAGGTCATGGAGGCGCTCGCAAGCGCCAAGGGCCGTATTCGCAGCCTGTTGGCTCGCTCGCTCGATTGGCGTGTCACGCCCGAGCTCGATTTTCGCATCGATCGCTCGACCGATGAGGCCGAGCGCATCACGCGTGCGCTGGAAAATGTTCCCGCCACGCTTGCGATCGAAAAGGACGAGGACGGCTATCCGATAGTGGATGCCGCCCAGGAGGCAGCTTTAGATGACTAATTCCGCCGACCTCGCCTCGTGCGAGTCTGCAGATATTCAGCGACGCATCCTCGAGCTCATCGAGGGTGCGTCCTCCATTGCGATTTCGGGACACACTTCTCCCGACGGCGACGCTCTGGGCTCAGTGCTGGGTCTGGGTCTCTCGCTTATGAAGTTTTTCCCCAACAAGAACATTGCGTTGCTGCTGGCAGACGATGACCCGGTTCCGCGCATCTACCGCTTTATGGAAGGCTCCGATCGCCTGGTGCCGGCATCTGCGTACACCGGCAATCCGGACCTGTTCATCTCGGTGGACGTGCCGGTCGTCGAGCGCCTCAACAACTCGGCCGAGGTGCTTCGCCGCTCCAAGCATGTGGTGTGTTTCGACCACCATCCGGCGCGCGAGGAGTTTGCCGAGCTCAGTCTGAGGCGCGTCGATGCCGCGGCCTGCGCCATGATCATCGACCGTTTCTTGGACAATTGCGGCATTGTCGCACGTGATGGTGTTGCGACCTGCCTGCTGTGTGGCTTGGTTACCGATACCGGCCGTTTTCAGTACCAAAACGCCGATGCCGCCGCGTTCCATGCGGCCTCGCGCCTGGTGGCGCACGGTGCCGATCCGGCGCGCGTTGCGCTCGAGGTCTACCAGAGCATGCGCGTTGAGTTTTTGCACCTCAAGTCCATTGTCATGGGTCGCATTAAGACGGTCGCGCATGGGCGCGTGGCGTATAGCTATGCCTACCAGAGCGACCTTGAGGCCTGCGGTGTCACCTCGGACGAGTGCGACGGCCTGGTCGATGTGGTGCGTTCGGTGATGGGCGTCGAGGTTTGCATGTTCTTAAAGGGCATTGAGGGCGATACCATGGTGCGTGGCAACCTGCGCTCCAAGGGTGACCTCGATGTGTCCGAGATTGCTGCTAACTTTGGCGGTGGCGGGCATCATGCCGCCGCCGGCTTTTCCAACAACGGATCAATTCGCGAGACGCTCGCCGTGGCACTTCCCATGCTGGCCGAGCTGGTGGGGGAGGATCCCGCTTCGGTGACCGTCGAGCTCTAACTTATTGGATGGTACATGGCTCGTCGTACGCCTTCTCAATTGAATATGCTGCTCGCCGTCGATAAGCCGGTGGGCTGCACGTCCCATGACGTGGTCTCGCAATGCCGACGCGCTCTCCATGAGCGGCGCGTCGGCCATGCCGGTACGCTCGACCCCATGGCATCGGGTGTCATGGTTGTGGGCGTGGGTCAGGCCACCCGTTTGCTGGGTATGCTCACGCTCAATACGAAAAACTACGTCGCCGACATTTCGTTTGGCTCCGAGACCAATACCGATGATGCGGAGGGCGAGGCGGTCCGCACGGTGGCTGTTGCCGACGAGCTCCGCGATCCTGCCTATGCGCGTGAGCGCTTGGCCGCCATGCTGGGTCCGCAGATGCAGGTGCCCGCGGCGTTTTCGGCTATCTCGGTCAATGGCGTTCGCGCCTACAAGTCTGCTCGCGAGGGCAATGCGGTGGACCTACCTCCGCGCCCCGTCGAGGTCTATGCCGCCGACCTGATCGCCGTGGGCGGCGAGGGTGATACGTGTGTGTGGACCGTGGCGTTTTCGGTAAGCAAGGGCACCTATATCCGTGCGCTCGCTCGCGACTTGGGCCGCGCCTGCGAGAGCGCCGCGCACATTTCCGCGCTGCGCCGCACGGCCTCCGGTGTTGTTTCCATTGGCGCTTGTCATGCGGTCGAGGAGCTTTCTCCCGAGTCCGCGGCTGGCTTTGCCCTGGATCCCATTGCGGCCCTGGGCGCCACACGTGTTGACTTGCCGGGCAATCTTGCCGACGACCTTCTCTGCGGCCGACGCATTCCCGTTGAGCGTGCGCTTGCCGATTTCGATGCTTCGAAGGCGCCGTTTGCGTTGGTGCTCGATGGGGGACTCAAGGCGCTCGCCCGCATTGAGGGTGGCCGCTTTGTCATGGAGCACGTATTTCCGCAGGCAATCGGCGGTGTTCGATGATGTTGTCCGCTCGCGAGCTCGCGCGTATCTTTTTCGCGGGCGAGTCGGACGAGGCTCGCATCGTTACTGCCGATGTGTTTGATAAGTATGAGCACCTGGGTGCCGCATCGATTGCCATCGGCGTGTTCGATGGCGTGCACCGTGGACACCAGGAGCTCATTGCGGCGCTTGTCCGTGATGCCCGTGCCCATGGCTGCAAGGCGGTCGTAGTTACCTTCGATCCCGACCCGGACGTCGTGGTGAGCCCTTCGCCCGCTCAAAAATTGATGACGACGGCCGACCGTCTGCATGCCTTGGCTCAAACCGGGGTCGATGCGGTGGTGGCCGTTCCCTTTACGCCTGAGGTTGCGGCACTCGACCATGTCGGTTTTCTCGCACTGCTGTCACGCGTAGTCGACATTCGCTCGATTCGCGTTGGCAGTGACTTTAGGCTGGGTCGTGGCGGTGCTTCTGGTGTTGCCGAGATGCGCTCCTGGGGTTCTGAGCACGGCGTTGACGTGTATGGTCACGACCTGCTTTGCGAGGGCGGTGAGGCCATTTGCGCCACCCGCATTCGTCATGAGCTGGGACAGGGCCATGTGGAGCTTGCTGCTGAGTTACTCGGCCGTCCGTATATGGTGCGTGGCGGTGTTATTCGCGGCCGTCACGAGGGTTCTGGCATGGGCTTTCCCACGGCAAACTTGCAGGTTCCCGACGGCATTCAGGTGCCAGCCGATGGCGTGTATGAGGGTCTGGTGCTGGTCGATGACTCCGCGTGGCCCGCTGCCGTGAACGTCGGCCTGCCGCCAACGTATGCTGACGATGCGGCATCTGCGCATCTCGAGGCTAATTTAATTGGTTATACGGGCGACCTGTACGGCGCTTCCGTTTCGCTGGCGTTTACGCGCTGGCTGCGTCCCTCGCGTGTGTTCGATTCGCTGGATGAGTTGATCGCGACCGTCGAGGGTAATATCGAAGATATTCGTCACAACTTGGGCGATCAGGGGGTGAGCATCCGTGATTAGCGATGAGGAAAAAGACCAGGTACGCGCTGCGTCTGACCTGGTTGCCATCGTGCAGGAAACGGTCGAGCTCAAGCCTCGCGGCCATGAGTTTTGGGGATGCTGCCCCTTCCATGGCGAGAAGACACCGTCCTTCCACATTATCCCCGCCACGCAGGTGTGGCATTGCTTTGGCTGCGGCGAGGGTGGCGACGTCTTCACGTATATCATGAAGCGCGAGAACCTGAGCTTTCCCGAGTCAATCCGTTACTTGGCCGATCGCGCGGGTATTGAGCTGCATGACACCGGAGATCGCCGCGAGCGCGGCACCAAGCGTGCCCGCATCTACGATCTGTGCGCCGAGACGGCCCAGTTCTACCACACCATGCTTATGCGCGGTAAGGACGGCCGTCCGCGCGAGTATTTTGCCAGCCGCGGCATGGGCGGCGACGTCTGCCGCCGCTACTGCCTGGGCTTTGCACCGGGCCGTAACGCGCTGGTGTCGCACCTGTCCCAGGCGGGTTTTACCCCGCAGGAGATGATCGACGCCAACGTTGCCGTGAGTCGCGGGCGCGGGCAGCTTGCCGACCGCTTTTACGACCGCGTGATGTTCCCCATCTTTGACGAGCAGGGTCACAACATTGCCTTTGGCGGTCGCATTATGGGCGACGGCCAGCCTAAGTATCTCAACACCGCCGAGACGAGCGTGTTTCATAAAAAGCGAAACCTCTACGGCTTTAATTGGGCCAAGGAGTTTATCGTCGCGCAGGATACCGCCATCGTGGTAGAGGGCTATACCGACTGCATCGCCTGTTGGGAAGCGGGGATTAAAAACGTTGTCGCCACGCTGGGCACCGCGCTCACGGAGCATCACGTCAAGACGCTCACTCGCTTTGCCAAGCGCATCGTGTATATGTTCGACGGCGATGCCGCTGGACAAAAGGCCGCCCGTCGCGCGATTCAGTTTATCGAGCAGGATTCCATGGACCTGCGCTGCGTGGTGCTCCCCGACGGCAACGACCCCATGGAGTTCATCACCGCACATGGTGGCGAGGCACTGCAGACGCGCATCGACGCTGCCGAGCCGCTTATGGACTTTGTCTACCGTTCGCTGCAGGAGTCGAGCGACATCACCACGCCGGGCGGTCGCGCCAAGGCGCTGGAGGACGCGCTGACGCTCATCTATCCGCTTCGTGACAGCTATATGATCGATACGTACTTTATCCAGATTGCCGATCTGCTGGGTTTGGATCTGGAGACCGTGCGCGCGAGCTCGGGCCGCGTGTTTCGCGATGTCGCCAAGCGCGAGGATGCGGAACGACGTCGTGAGCAGAACTATGAGCGCCAGCGGGCACAGACTGAGCGGTCCGGTAGCGCGGGCGGTCGGGCGTCGGGTTCTCGCGATGCCGGTCGCGGTGCTTGGGCATCGGGCGCGACGCCGCCGGTGTCCGCGCCGGTCGAAGAAGAGCCGTACGACTACGTCCCGCTCGATGCCTACGGCGCCGCGCCCGTGGAGGTCGTCGACGACCTGCCGCCGATCGATGTGCCTGATGGTATGGGCGCTGCGCCCGCCGGTGCCCCGACAGACGCCTCGGCCCCTATGGTTCTTACCGATCTTGAGCGCAAGTCTTTGGCGGGGGAGCGCGAGCTGTTGACGATGCTTACGAGCTACCCCGACCTGTTCCGCACGTATGCCGACCGCATCTGCTCCATCGAGTGGGTTGACCCACGTCACGAGTCCATCGCATGGGCCGTTCTGGCAACGCCGCCGGGAACCGATCCTGCAGCCTGCATGGATGCGGCGCGCTCGGTGTGTCCCGATGCGGCAACGCTTGTGAGTGCCGGGCGCATCTCGGCGACGAGCAAGCATCCCACCGAGACGAACATCGTGTTTATGCTCGATACGCTCGAGCTCTACACCATCAAGCGCCGCATGCGTGCCGCACAGGCCAAGCTGCGCCAGGACCGTTCGCTCGATGATGAGGCGCGTCGCGCGCTGACCGTGCAGGCCGCGCAGGACTCGCAGCGTCAGCGCGAACTGCAAAAGTCGATCGGCGGCGTGGCGGACCCGTTCCGTTTGATCGGCCTGGAGGCCGCAGGCACCGAACAAGCCTAGATGTTGTGGTCAACCAGCGTATTCTCGCCTATATCCAGTCCTCTTTTTGGGTATAGACGTCAATGTGTGTGCTAAAGTATTGAGTCCTGTGGACTATGAAGGGAGAATCTGTGCCAAAAAAGACTGAGAGCACGGGTACTGGGCTGGAATCCTACGTTGCAAAGCTCATGGGCAACGGCTCAAACAGGACTTCGGTAACCGAGGACGAGATTCAGGTCGCCCTGAAGGATATCGATGTTTCTGACGAGCAGCTCACCGCGGTGTATTCCGCGCTGCGCAACAGCGGCATCCAGATTATCTCCGCGAGCGGTAACGACGACGCCCCCATGGACGTCGACGATGACGATAACGATACCGATACCGACGATTTCGATGACGACGACGAGCACGATTCCGGCTCGCTCGACGATCACGAGCTCAAGATGGCCCGTCAAGCCGACGCCGAGATGGGTTCTTCCAAGAGCAAGAAGAAGCGCACCGTGCGCACGTCCCGTTCGCGTTCGCGCGTGCGCGGCATCGACGCCTCCACGGTGATGCTGACCGGCGACCCGGTCCGTATGTACCTCAAGGAGATCGGCAAGGTCGACCTGCTGACCGCTTCCGAAGAGGTCGATCTGGCTATGAAGATCGAGGCCGGTCTTGAGGCCACCGAGAAGCTCGAGGCTGCCGATGCTGGTGAGCTCGAACTCACGCGTGCCGAGATGCGTCGTCTTACGCGCATTGAGAACGTGGGCCTCGAAGCCAAGCAGGCGCTCATCAGCGCAAACCTGCGTCTGGTCGTCTCCATCGCCAAGCGCTATGTCGGTCGCGGCATGCTGTTCCTGGACCTGATCCAGGAGGGCAACCTCGGTCTGATCCGCGCCGTCGAGAAGTTCGACTACCAGAAGGGCTTTAAGTTCTCCACGTACGCCACGTGGTGGATCCGTCAGGCCATCACGCGCGCTATCGCCGACCAGGCCCGTACCATCCGTATTCCCGTGCACATGGTCGAGACCATCAACAAGCTCGTCCGCGTGCAGCGTCAGCTTCTCCAGGACCTGGGTCGCGACCCGACCCCCGAGGAGATCGGTGCCGAGATGGACATGAGTGCCGACCGCGTCCGCGAGATCCAGAAGATCTCGCAGGAGCCCGTGTCGCTCGAGACCCCCATCGGCGAGGAAGAGGATTCCCAGCTGGGCGACTTCATCGAGGACTCCCAGGCCATCGTTCCGCCCGATGCGGCCAGCTTCTCCATGCTGCAGGAGCAGCTCACCCAGGTGCTCGACTCGCTTGCCGATCGTGAGCGCAAGGTTATCGAGCTGCGCTTTGGCCTTGTCGACGGACATCCCCGTACGCTCGAGGAAGTCGGCCGCGAGTTTGGCGTCACGCGCGAGCGCATCCGCCAGATCGAGTCCAAGACCCTGGCCAAGCTCCGCCACCCGAGCCGTTCGAGCAAGCTGAAAGACTATATTGAGTCTTAACCTCGCAAGTAAGAAGCGCCCTCAAGCACATTCGCTTGGGGGCGCTTTCATGTAGTCGTTGGGGACGTTCTTGAATGACTAGTCGTTTAAGAACGTCCCCAATGATTAGGTCGGAAAATTTCTTAAAAAAGTTCTTGCCCTGAGCTGATTCGTCCGTATAATAAACTTCGTTGCTTGAGAGCACGCACCTATTCCTCGGTAGCTCAATGGTAGAGCACGCGGCTGTTAACCGCGCTGTTGTAGGTTCGAGTCCTACCCGGGGAGCCAGAATTTTCCAGCCCTTTCTGTTGGGCTTTAAATTCCTCGGTAGCTCAATGGTAGAGCACGCGGCTGTTAACCGCGCTGTTGTAGGTTCGAGTCCTACCCGGGGAGCCAGGTTGTAAAACCCGTCGCTTATGCGGCGGGTTTTTTCATGCCGCGATCGCCGTTCGCGAACGTTACCATATCAACATTTCGTGTCGAGGATGTAATCCCGAGGCCCGCCACCTCAACATGCCGCGGTCGTTGTAGAATATTGCAATGATTGCTCCCACGACATGGTGCCGCGAGCACCAAGAAAAGGAGATTCTTGTGTCTGAGACCATTAACGGCAGCCTGAGCGTCTCGAACGACGTTATTGCCGATATTGCCGGTTATGCCGCGATGACGTGCTATGGCGTTGTCGGTATGGCTGAGCAGCTCCAGGGCGCCGAGAGCGTGCGCCTGCTTGCCGGTCAGCGCCTCCGCAAGGGCGTGCTTGTCTCCGCCGACGAGAACGGCCTTACGGTCGATCTTCACGTCGTGCTCGAGAACGGCGTCAACATGAAGTCCGTCTGCCACAATCTTTCGAGCTCCGTTGCCTTCACTCTGCAGGAGATCGCCCAGATCGATCCCGCCAGCCTTAAGATCGGCATCCATATCGACGCGCTCAAGAGCCGTCTGAACTAGCATCCGAAAACGGAGATTCAAATACCCATGATTGCAAAGACCATTCGCACCTGTTTTCCGATCGCTGCGGCTGCTGTTTCCGACAAGGCCGAGGAGATCAACAAGCTCAACGTCTTCCCCGTACCCGACGGCGACACCGGTACCAACATGTCGCTCACGCTCGCTTCGGTGACCAAGGAGCTCTCCGCCCTTCCTGCCGACGCCGACATGGAAGCCATCGCCGCCGCCATCACTCACGGCTCCCTGATGGGTGCCCGCGGCAACTCCGGTGTCATCACCTCGCAGATCCTGCGCGGCGTGGCCGAGGGTCTCGTCTCTGCCGATGAGCCCATCACGTCCGCCAACATCGCCTTTGCGTTCCGTCGTGCCGTCAAGGTCGCCTTCCAGGCCGTCCGCAAGCCCATCGAGGGCACGATTCTCACGGTGCTGCGCGATGTCTCGACCAAGGCCGACGAGTGCGAGAAGAAGAAGTTCTCGGCCGAGGACGCGCTCGACGCCATCGTCGTCGAGGCATATCAGTCCGTTGCTCGCACGCCCGACCTGCTGCCCGTCCTCAAGGAGAACGGCGTGGTTGACTCCGGCGCCTTCGGCTTTGCTATTTTCCTTGAGAACTTTGTTGCCGCCGCGCTTGGCCGCAGCACCGTTGTCGAGGATTTCTCCGCCACGTTTGATTCCGCTGGCTCTGCCCGCGACGCGGCCCTTGGTCGCGTTGAGATCGAGGCCAACGACGATTGGGAGGGCTCGGAGTTCCGCTACTGCAACGAGTTCCTGTTTAAGGCCGACGCCCCGTTTGACGAGGACGAGTGCCTTAAGTTCCTGGGTTCCATGGGCGACTGCGAGCTACTCGTGGGCGCCTATCCCGACTACAAGATCCATGTGCACTCCAACACCCCCAACCTGGTGCTCGAGCACATGCTGCAGCTCGGTCAGATCTATGAGGTCTTTATCCACAACATGGAGATGGAGGCCCACGACCGTACCGCCAAGATTCACGAGGACCAGGAAAAGGCCTCCGAGCCCGCCAAGGCGCTGGGCTTTGTCGCCGTTGCCGCCGGTTCCGGCGAGGCCGACATCCTCAAGTCCCTCGGCGTCGACGTGATCGTGTCGGGTGGTCAGACCATGAACCCCTCGACTGCAGACCTGCTGGGCGCCGTTGACCAGGTCAACGCGACCTCGGTCATCATCCTGCCCAATAACGGCAACATCCGCATGGCTGCCGAGGCCGCAGCCTCTGCCTGCACCGATAAAAAGGTTGCAGTCGTTCCCACCAAGACCGTCCCGCAGGCCTTCTCTGCGCTGTTCGCGGTCCTGCCCGATTCCGAGCTCGAGGATGCTGTTGCCGCTATGGTCGACGCCATCAGCGAGGTCCGCGATGGCGAGGTCACCCGCGCCGTGCGCGACTCCAGTGCCTCCGACGGCTCGCCGATTCACTCCGGTGACGTCATGGGCATCATTGCCGGCTCCATCGATGTGGTCGGCTCTGACGTGAAGCAGGTCACGCTCGATTGCATCAACCGTATGCAGGAGGAAGAGGAGGGCGACGCGCTGACGATTCTGGCCGGCGAGGAACTGTCCGATGAGGCCTTCCAGGAGATCGTCGACGCCATTGAGGAGGCTCAGCCCGATCTGGAGGTCGACGCCCATCGTGGCGAGCAGCCGCTCTATCCCGTGATCTTCTCGATCGAGTAGGCAACTGCCCATGTCCGAGCTGTGCTCCGTGCCGCGCGTCTCGGAGCGCTTTGCCCAGAGCAATGCGCTCGACGAGGATATCGCGCGACTCAAATATGTTTCGGGTAAACGTGAGGAGGCCCTTCGCCGTCTGGGAATTCGGACGGTGGGGGACCTCCTTCTCCATATCCCTCATCGATACCTCGACTTTACCCGCTCGTGGTCCATCGAGATGGCGCCCATCGGCACCGTTTGCACGATTGTCGCCACGGTCGACCGTATCGTCCAAAAGCAGCCGCGTCCGCGCATGCAGGTGACCGAGGTCTCACTTGTTGACGAGACGGGCGTGCTGCAGGTAGCCTTTTTCCGCCAGCCTTGGATCGCCCAGCAGCTTAAGCAGGGCGACCGCCTGGCCGTGATGGGCAAGGTCGAGTTTGCCTACGGCTTTAAGCAGATGGCCTCGCCGCACTTTGAAAAGCTCGAGGACGGGCGCGCCGCAGGCACCATTCTGCCGGTCCATTACGTGAGCGATGGCGTGAGCCAGGCGTGGATGCGCCGCATCGTAAGCGGCGCTATTGAGCTCGTCGGCAATCCCTTTGACCCCATTCCGGCACCGCTGCGCGTTAAGCGCCGCCTGATGAGCAATGCCCGCGCGCTGCGCTCAATCCATTTTCCTTCGAGTATGGCAGAGCGCGACATCGCGCGTCGTCGCCTGGCCTACGAGGAGTGTCTCTACTTGCAACTCGCGCTGCGCCTGCGCAACGACGGCGGCCTGGTCGATGTGGTGCCCTATGCCCACACCGCGGGCGAGCACCTGGCTGCGCTCAAGCAAGCCCTGCCGTTTTCGCTGAGCGACGAGCAGGAGGCCGCGTTCCAGGATATCCTGCGCGATATGTGCGATGGCGGGCGCGTGATGAACCGCCTGCTGCTGGGCGATGTCGGTACCGGTAAGACCGCCGTTGCCGCCTGCGCGCTGGCTGTGGCTGCCGATAGCGGTACGCAGGCCTGCGTTATGGCGCCCACGGGCGTTCTGGCGCGCCAATATGCCGATAAGACCGGCCCTCTGCTCTCGCAGGCTGGCATGTCCTGGGCGCTCCTGACGGGGGCCACGCCGGCGGCCGAGCGCGAGCAGATCCATGACCGGCTGGAATCGGGCGAGCTCGACGTTCTCTTTGGAACCCATGCGGTGCTTTCGGATAACGTTGCGTTCAAGCATCTGTCGCTTGTCGTCATCGACGAGCAGCACCGGTTTGGCGTTGGCCAACGCAACGCCCTACGCGCGAAGGGCCCCGGTGCGGACCTGCTCGTTATGACGGCGACACCGATCCCGCGTACGCTGGCGCTTTCGGTCTACGGCGATCTGGACACGAGTATCATCCGCCATCGGCCCGTCCCTGGCGCTGGCGTGACGACACGCGTGCTCACCGAGTCGAGCCGCGACCTCGCCTATGGCGCCATCCGCGAGGCGCATGAAAAGGGCCAGCAGGCCTACGTGATTTGCCCGCTCGTGGAGCCGAGTGACTCGGCCGATGAGCTTGAAGACGTGCCCGGTATCGCCCGCGACGACGAGGGCCGCGTGACCGTGCCTGTGCCGCTGCACGATACGGCGACCGAGCTCGATCGCCTGCGTCTGGCGTTGCCGGGTCTTGCCATCGAGCGCCTTCACGGCCGTATGCCAGCGGGGGAGAAGGATCGCGTGATCGACGCCTTCAAGCGTGGCGAGATTGACGTGCTCGTCTCGACTACGGTGGTCGAGGTGGGCGTCGACGTGCCCAACGCCACCGTCATGGTCATCGAGAACGGTGAGCGCTTTGGCTTGGCGGCGCTGCATCAGCTACGCGGTCGTGTGGGCCGCGGCAGCGTGTCGGGCACGTGCCTGGTCATGACGCACTCCAAGGGCAACGGCGGCGCCTCGGCGGCACAAGACCGTCTCCAGTCGCTCGAAAAGACCTCGGACGGCTTTACGCTCGCCCAGATGGACCTGCGCCTGCGCCATGAAGGCGAGATCCTGGGTTATCGCCAGCATGGTGGTGTGACCCTGCGCTTTGTCGACCTGGACGCCGACGATGAGCTGATCGAGTGGGCCCATTTGGACGCGGTCGAGCTCTTGCGGTATGCTTGCAATCTTGACTCTGTGGCGACGCGTCCCTTGCGCGACGCGGTCGCCATGCGTTATCGACATATCTTTAAGGAGGTCAGCGGAGGATGAGAATCATCGGCGGCGAATGGCGCGGTCGTAAGATCGAGGAGCCCCGTGGTCGCGATGTCACTCGCCCCACGACCGATCGCGTGCGCGAGGCGTGCGCATCTATGGTCATGTCGGCATTCGATTTCGATTTGGAAGAGGTTCGTGTGCTGGACGCCTTTGGCGGCTCTGGTGCCTTAGGGTTAGAGATGCTCTCTCGTGGGGCCCGCTCGCTCACGACGTTTGAGATCGATCGCAACGCCGCGCGGCTCATTACCAAGAATATCGAGTCGCTCTGCCGTGACCGCGCGCGTTGGCGCGTGGTCACGGGCGACATGCTGGCGAGTGCCTCGCGCGGTCGTGTGCCGGGCGGCCCCTTTGATCTGGTCCTGCTCGACCCGCCCTATGCTTTTGGTGCCGAGCCGGTCGAGGAACTGCTGCAGAACCTGGCTCAGCAGGGTCTGTTTGCACCTGGCGCTTTTGCCCTGTTTGAGCATGCCGCCGCCGATGCGGGCGCGCATCCGGTAGGCTTTGAGACTGTACGTGAGAAGCGCTACGGCATTACCTCGGTCGACCTGCTTCGTTGGGTCGGCGATGATGACGGTGAGGGCGATAGTGCCGTCACCGATGCTGATAACAACGATGCCACGACGTTTCAGGAGGACGCCCATGAATGACACCATCAACCGCGTGATCGTCCCGGGCACCTTCGATCCCATCACGTTTGGCCATATCGATGTGATCCGCCGCGCCCGACGCATCTTTCCCAGCGTGATTGTCGCCGTGGCCGAATCGCAGGGTAAAAACGGTGTGGGCACCACGTTTATGCTCGATGAGCGCGTGGCGCTGGCCCGCGAGGCGCTCGGTGATATCGACGGCGTCGAAGTCCTGCCCTTTACCGGCCTCTTGGTCGACTTCGCTCGTGAGCAGGGGGCGGGGGCCGTGGTCAAGGGCCTGCGCGCCATGACCGACTTTGAGTATGAGCTGCAGCAGGCCGACCTCAATTATCGTTTGGATAGCGAGCTGGAGTCCATCTTTGTCATGAGTGCTCCGCAGTACGGTTACATCTCGAGCTCGGTGGTACGCCAGATTGCGTCGCTTGGGAGCGATGTATCGACGTTTGTCCCACCCAACGTGGTTGAAGCGCTCAGACATCGCTTTTCGTGACGTTTTTTATTGCCTGGTGGCATGTGGTAAACTAGCACGATGATATGTTACCTATGAAAGGAGACCGGATGCCGGGCGAGAATTTTCCTGGCGATAGGATCGTCAGCTTGGTCGATGAGCTCGAAGGGCTGATCGAGGAAGCCAAGCCGCCTTTCGGCAAGAACGCTCAGTTCAAGGTCATCGACGCCGACGTGTTCTTCAACATCCTCGACGAGATCCGCATGAGCTATCCCGAGGAGTGGCAGAAGTCCCGCCGTATCCTTAAGGAGCGCGAGGAGCTTATGGCTTCCGCCGCCGCTCAGGCCGATTCCATCATCGCCGACGCTCAGCAGCAGGCCCTCACCATTGCCGGTGAGCAGGAGATCGTCCGCCTTGCGCAGCAGCAGGCCGACGACATCCGCGATCGTGCCCAGCAGTACGAGCGCGAGACGCGTTATGCTGCCGAGGACTACGCAGAGCAGGTCTTTACTCACCTGGAGGAGAACCTCAAGAGCCTGACTGGCACCGTTACCCGTTGCCGTCAGCAGCTCAACGAGGGTGCCGCCCAACAGAATGGTCAATGGTAATGGCTGAGTTCCCGAGCGTTACCGTCGATCTTTCCGAGCAGCTCGAGTTTCCTGGAGATTCGTATCCGCTGACCGGTAAGGTCGATGTCGCCACCTACACGGTGGGCGAGAAGGAGTACCAGCTTCAGGACGGCATCGACTACGACGTTGTCTTTACCAATGCCGGTACCGGTGTCTTGCTCACGGGCATGGTCCGCGCGCACGCCACCGGCGAGTGCGACCGTTGCCTGGAGCCCGCCTCGTTTGATATCGCCGGCGAGATCGAGGAGTTCTACCTCTTTGAGGAGCCCGAGGATCCCGAGGCCTACGAGGACGGCTACGAGCTCCTGGGTGAGGACCGTATCGTCGATCTGGGTGAGCCCATCAATGACGCGGTCGTTATGGACACGCCGTTTGTGGTGCTCTGCAAGCCCGATTGCCGTGGTCTGTGCCCCACATGCGGTTGCAATCTCAACGTGGAGCAATGCGATTGTGCTGCCCAAGCCGAGGCCGAATGGGCCGAAGCCACGGAAAATCCATTTGCAGCATTGAAGAATCTCAAGCTCGATGAGTAAAACTGTGGTAGTATCGCTACTTGCGCGTAATCGCCACACTGGATAGTTCATAAGGAAGGTCACTATGCCCGTACCTAAACAAAAGCAGGGTCGTATCCGCACTCACACCCGTCGTTCCGCCAACATGAAGATCTCGGCTGCGGCTCAGTCCACGTGCCCCCGTTGCGGCGCTGTTAAGCTTCCGCACCACGTGTGCCCCAGCTGCGGTTTCTACAAGGACCGCGAGGTTATCGTTACCGAGTAACGGTATACTCTGGATGCGATGCCGTTCCAAATGGAACCACAATGGCCGGCTCAATGAGTCGGCCATTTTTGTTTAAGGAGCATGTATATGAGTAACGTTCGCGTTTGTGTAGACGTTGTGGGCGGAGACGAGAAACCTCAGGTTGTTCTTGATGGTATCGAGGCTGCGCTTGCCGCCGATCCCGATATCGAGGTCTTGGCAGCTGGTCCCGCCGAAATCGTCAATCCCTTTGCAGCTTCCCATGCACGTGTTGAGGCCCTTGAGGCGCCTGACGTTATCGCCATGGATGACGATCCCATTCGCGCCGTGATGACCAAGCGTAAGTCGTCGATCGTGCTTTCTTGCCGCGCCATTAAGAAGGGCAACGCGGATGCGTTCTTCTCCGCCGGCTCCACCGGTGCCATGACCGCCGCCGCCACCGCCTATGTGACGCCGTTTAGGTATCAGGCCGAAGGCAAGAAGCAGCCGGTGCGACCCTGTCTGACCAATGCGCTGCCCAATCGCGCCGGCGGTCTGACGGTGCTGTGCGACATGGGTGCCAACCCCGATGTGGAGGTCGATGACATGGTGCGTTTTGCCCAGATGGGTAGCGCCTATGCCCGCGTCGTCCTGGGCATCGAGCATCCTCGCGTGGGCCTGCTTGCCAACGGCACCGAGGACGAGAAGGGCTCCAACTTTACCAAGGCCTGCTTCCCGGCCATGAAAGTCGCCGTTTCCGGCTTTGTTGGTAACTGCGAGGGAACGGACATCACCTCAGGTAACTTCGATGTCGTCGTTGCCGATGGCATGTCGGGTAATATCGCTCTCAAAGCTACCGAGGGCGCTGCCAAGTTTTTGCTACAGGAGCTCAAGGGCGCCTTTATGGCCTCGCTCGGCACCAAGATCGCCGCGCTGCTCATTAAAAAGCAGATGCGCGAGATTAAGGCCAAGCTCTCTGGCGACGCCAAGGGCGGCGCGATTCTTCTGGGCCTGCGCGGCGTGGTCCTGATCGGCCATGGCGCCACCTCGGTCGAGGCTGTCAAAAACGGTACGCTCGCGGCGGCCGAAGCCGTGCGCGCCGGGCTGGTTGAGAATGTCGCCAACTCTATGGACGGTATCGTTTTATAAGAGCGAGTTAGAGCGCTGTTATGTGCTTCGCGGCGTACGTCGTGGGGTAGAATCAGAACCGTGTCTTGGTACCGCCCGGGCGGTACCATTCTTTTGGTATTCATGCACTATGAGAGGAAGCGCTATGGACCGCTCCGAAATCTTCGACAAGATCGCCGAGGTCGCTGCTGACGTTCTGGGCGTCGATGTTGCCGAAATTAGCGATGAGACCACCTTTGACGACCTCGATGCCAACTCGCTCGAGCGCCTGCAGCTGGTTACGGCTATCGAGGACGAGTTCAACCTCGAGATCGATGACGAGACCCTGCTCTCGCTCAACTCTGTCGCCGACGCCGTCGACGCTATCGAAGCTGCCAAGGAGGCCTAAGTCTTGGCTTTATCCGAACGACTTACGCGCGCCCAGGAAATCTTGGGCCACGAGTTCAACAATAAGGTGCTGCTGCGCGCGGCGCTTACGCATCCCTCGGCAGTCGAGGGCCAGCCGGTTTCTGCCAGCTATGAGCGCCTTGAGTTCTTGGGCGATTCCATTTTGGGCGCTGTGGTCGCACGCTCCCTGTTTGAGTCCTATCCGGAGTTTGACGAGGGCAAGCTCACGCGCCTGAAGGTGTCGCTTGTCTCGGGCGCTACGCTGTCCGAGGTTTCTCACGAGCTGGGCATTGACGACATCATCATCTTTGGTGCCTCCGAGACCGGTACCGGTGCGCGCGGCCTGCATTCGGCGCTCGAGAACGTCTATGAGTCGCTCGTGGGCGCGCTGTACCTGGATGCCGGCTGGGATGCGGCGGCGGAGTTCATTCACCGTACGCTTAAGCCGCATTTGGCTTCCGAGCGTGCCGAGCATCCTGCGAACCCCAAGTCGTTTTTGCAGGAGTGCGTGCAAGCCGACGGTCACGAGCCCCCGGCGTATAAGCTCGTTGGCTCCGAGGGCCCGGCGCATGCGCCCACCTTTACCGCCGTGGTGTTGATCGATGGTATTCGTCAGGGTCGCGGCTCCGGCTCCTCAAAGAAGGAAGCCGAGGGAGCCGCCGCGCTTGAGGCGCTCGACCGCATGGGTTACACCACCAACGGCGTGATTCTGAATAAGAAGCACGTGTAAGCGAGGAACCGTGTATCTCAAGTCCCTCACGCTCAAAGGGTTCAAGTCGTTTGCCGACCGCGCCCATATGACGTTTGAGCCAGGCCTGACCGTCATCGTCGGTCCCAACGGCTCGGGAAAATCGAACATCTCCGACTCGATTCTGTGGGTCCTGGGCGAGCAGAGCGCCAAGCAGCTGCGCGGCCAGGCCATGGAGGATGTCATCTTCTCGGGCTCGTCAGCGCGCAAGCCGGTGGGTGTCGCCGAGGTCACGTTGGTGCTCGATAACTCGGACCATATGCTGCCCGTCGATTTTGACGAGGTCGCCATCACCCGTCGTATGTATCGCTCGGGCGAAAGCGAGTACCTCATCAACTCGAGCCCGTGCCGCCTGATGGACATTCAGGACATCTTGCACGATTCGGGCCTGGGCAAGGATACGCATTCCATCATCAGCCAGGGCAAGCTCGATGCCATTTTGCAGAGCCGCCCCGAGGAGCGCCGTGCCCTCATCGAGGAGGCCGCCGGCATCTCCAAGCACAAGCGCCGCAAGGAGCGTGCGCTCAAAAAGATTAAGTCGATGGACGAGCACCTGACGCGTGCCCGCGACATCAATAAGGAAATCGCCCGTCAGCTGCGACCGCTGGAGCGTCAGGTCGATCGTGCGCGCAAGTACAAAGAGCTGTCCTCGCGCGCGAACGAGCTTACGCAGATGCTGGCCGTCGATGAGCTGCGTTCGCTGCAGTCGCAGTGGAACGACCTGGAGAGCCGCTCCAAGGAGGGCGCGGCCGAGCTTGAGCTTGCGCAGTACCGCTTGGGCGAAAAGGAGCGCGAGCTCGAGAAGCTCCAGGTCATGCTCGAGGAAAAGGGCCTGTTTGTGGGCGACCTGGGCGAGCAACGCCGCCATATGCAAGATGTGGTCGGCCGCATTAACTCCGACATGCGCCTGCTCGAAGAAAAGGGCCACAACATGGTGTCGCGCCTGTCTGACATGCGCGGTCAGATTTCGAGCTCCGAGCATCAGCGTCGTCGCGTGGTCGAGGAGCTCGAGGACGCGCGTGCGCAGCTTGAGGAAGTGACCGGTGCGCATATGCAGGCCCAGGAGGACGTTGACGCCGCTGGTCCTGCCGCCGCCGAGCTCCACGAGCGGCGCGTGGCGCTCGACAATCAGATTTCGCAGCTTACGCGTGAACAACGCGATGTGCAGCGCGTAGCCGATAACGCCGCGCTCGAGCTCGCCAAGGTGAAGGATTCCTTGAGCAATGCCGAGGTCGAGGACAACATGTATGCCTCGCGCCTGGAGCAGATCGATGAACAGCTCGAGGAGGTCACGGCTTCGCTCGGGAGCCGTCGCGACCGCGCCGAGGAGCTTGAAGGCGCTCTTGAGGAAGCGCGCCAGGCCCAGGCCGATGCGCGTGAGGCCACCGAGGTCGCCCGTGCAGCCCTGAAGGACTTGCGTAATCGTGAGAGTGAGGTGCGCAACAAGTTGTCCGAGGTGCGCTCGGAGCTTGCCAGCCAAAAGAAACTCGATGCCCGCATGGCCGACAGCTCGCCGCTCGTGAGCCGTCTGGTGGGTGCGCTGGGCGACGATGTCTCGGGTCGTCTGGGCGACGTGCTGGAGGCCCCGCGCGAGCTTGAGGGCCTGGTTGAGCAATTGCTCGCCGGCGATATCGATGCGCTGCTGTTTGATGACGCCGCCACGCTTGAGCGTGCCGGTCGTGCGGCTCTGGACCAAAAGAAGGCCTCGGGCGAAGCACTGCTGGTGGCGCGCGGCGTGAGCGGCTCTACCGCCGCTGAGGGCGCTGCCGGTACCCGCCTGGTTGATCGTCTGTCCGTGCGCGCAGGCTACGGACCCGTCGTCGAGGCGCTGCTCGGCGGCTATTACGTGCTCGATGACTTGGCTGCCGCGCTGTCTGCGCCTGTCGTTGACGGTGTGACTTACGTGACCCCCGATGGCGCCCGCGTCGCCTGCGGCGGCCTGGTGCGCGTGGGGCTTGATGCCGGCGAGGCTTCGGGTGCCTTGGAGCGCAAGCGCCGCATCCGTGAGCTCGAGGGCCTGGAACCCGATCTGGCTGCCATCTTTGAGCATGCTTCGGACCAAGTCGTTGAGGCCAACGCTGCCGTCGAGGAGGCCCGTGCCGCCGAGGGCGATGCCGCCGGTGAGATCGCCCGTCTTGAGGGCGAGTGCCGCTCGCTGCTTTCCGAGATCGGCCGCTTGGAGCAAAGCGCCAATAATGCCGAGGTCGAGCGCGTGCGCATCTCCAAGCGCCGCGAGCAGGCTGCCGAGGCCGTTCGTGCCGCGCGCCCGCGCGTTGACGAGCTCACCCGTTCGCGTGACGAGGCCCGCGCGCAGGCAAGCGATCTGGGCTTGCAGATTTCCGAGGCCAACGACGAACTCGACCGCGTTCGCCGTGACGATTCCGAGGTTGCCGGCAAGCTCGCCGACGCCAAGGTTCGCCTAGCCCAGACGAGCGAACGCCTGCGTTCGCTGAAGGGCCGCGTGCCCGACCTGGAGCATCGTCTTGAGGGCATCGACCGTCGTATCCGCGGAACACGCCAGGCCTCGCGCTCGCTCGAGCTGCTGCGCCTGCGCGTCGATCCCATGCACGAACGCTATTCTGCCCTGTTGGAACGCGCGTCGGATTGGGCAGCGCGCCTGCGTGACCAGGCTTCTCTGGAGGAGGCGGACTCCGCTTCGCTCAAGAAGACCATCGAGGATGCCAAGGCAGAGGTTGCCCGCGCTAAGGAGCGAGTCGATACCGCCTCTGCCACGCAAAACGAGTTCAAGGTCGCGCGTGGCAAGCTCGAGGTGCAGGTCGAGGCTGCCATCAAGGCCATTACCGCCGATGGCACGACGGTGCTCGAGGAAGCGCTCATGCTTCCGGCGCCCACCGACCGCGATGCTGCCGAGCGTGAGCTCAACCAGCTCGTTCGCCAAATCAACAACCTGGGTCCTGTGAACCAGGTTGCCATGGAAGAGTACGAGCAGCTCAAGCGCCGCGCCGACTACATCGAGGAGCAGCTGGCCGATCTGGAGAGCGCGCGCAAGGCGCTCACCAAGATCACGGTGGCCATTGATCGCAAGATGCGGAAGGCCTTCCTGGTGACGTTTGAGAAGGTCGACGCGAACTTCCGCGAGATCTTTGCCATGCTCTTCCCGGGCGGCCAGGCTCATTTGGAGATGACCGATCCCGAGCATCCTGCCGAGACGGGTATCGAGGTCGTGGCGCAGCCGCGCGGCAAGCGCATCACCAAGATGATGCTCATGTCGGGCGGCGAGAAGAGTCTGACGGCGCTCGCCCTGCTCTTTGCCGTGTATCGCACGCGCACGGTGCCGTTCTATGTGCTGGACGAGGTCGAGGCGGCGCTCGATGACGCCAACCTGTCCAAGCTCATCGGCGCGCTCGATGTGTTGCGTTCCGATACGCAGCTCTTGGTTATCTCGCATCAGCGCCGTACTATGGAGGACGCTGACGTCCTCTATGGCGTCTCGATGCAAGCCGACGGCGTCAGTCGCGTCGTCTCGCAAAAACTCGATCGCGAAACCGGAAAGGTCGTGAATGCATAATGGGATTCTTCGATGCTCTCTCGCGCGGACTTGAGCGAAGCCGCGAGGCCCTCAACGAGGTCTTCTACTTTGGCGGTGAGGTCGACGAGGATTTTTGGGAGGACCTGGAGGACACCCTCGTCATGGGTGACATGGGCGCCGAGATCGCCATTCAGGTCTCCGATGACCTGCGCGATGCCGCGGCCAAGAAGAACCTCAAGACCGCTCCACAGCTTCGCCGTGCCCTGGCCGAGCAGCTTGAGCAGCACTTTGTGCCCATCGAGCGCGATCCGTTCTCCGATACGCCGAGCTGCGTGCTGTTTGTGGGCATTAACGGTGCCGGCAAGACCACGACGGTCGGTAAGATCGCGAGCGCCATGGCCGCCCGCGGCAAGAACGTCGTGATCGGTTCGGCCGA
The DNA here is from genome assembly GCA_048250755.1 of Collinsella sp. GTDB lineage: Bacteria > Actinomycetota > Coriobacteriia > Coriobacteriales > Coriobacteriaceae > Collinsella. The sequence continues at coordinate 52,701 of DBEZMF010000024.1, read as the reverse complement.
TACCTTCCGTGCTGCCGCTATCGAGCAGCTCGATGTGTGGGGCCAGCGCGCTGGCGTCCCCGTCATCAAGCGCGACCGCGGCTCCGACCCGGCAAGTGTTTGCTACGACGTGCTCGACGAGGCCGACAAGCGCGGCAGCGACCTGGTGCTTATCGATACCGCCGGCCGTCTACACACGAGCCCTGAGCTCATGCGCGAGCTTGCCAAGGTGGTCAATGTGACCCGTAAGCGCGCCGCCAATATGGCCGCCGGTCCCATGCCGGTTTCGGTCGTGCTTGTGATCGACGCCGCGACGGGCCAAAACGGTCTGAACCAGGCGCTCGAGTTTAACGAGGCGCTGGGCCTGGACGGTATTATCATGACTAAGCTCGACGGCACGGCTAAGGGCGGCATCGCCATGGCCGTGGCCGAGAAGCTCAAGCTCCCGATCCTGCGCGTGGGCGTGGGCGAGCAGGTCGATGACCTGCAGGAGTTCAATGCCAAAGATTTCTGCCGCGCCCTGGTGGGCGAGTCCAATTAAGGAGTGACTAGTGTTTGATTCCCTGAGCGATCGCCTCAACGACACATTTGACCGCCTGCGCGGCAAGGGCAAGCTGACCGAGGCCGATATTACTTCGGCCATGCGCGATATTCGCATGGCGCTGCTCGAGGCCGACGTTAACTTTAAGGTCGTCAAGGAGTTCGTCGCCAAGACCAAGGAGCGCTGCATGACCGCAGAGGTCATGGAGTCGCTCTCTCCGGCGCAAAACGTCGTCAAGATCGTGCTCGACGAGCTTACCGAGATGCTCGGCTCCACCGAGAGCAAGCTCGTCTTTAGCAACCGTATTCCCAATGTCATCATGCTTGTGGGTCTGCAGGGCTCCGGTAAGACCACGGCTGCCGTAAAGCTGGCCTACCTGCTCAAGAAGCAGGGTCGCTCGCCGTTGCTCGCCGCGTGCGACGTCTACCGTCCCGCTGCTGCCGACCAGCTGGCCACGCTCGGTGGCGAGATCGGCGTGCCGGTCTTCCGCGGCGACGGCGAGCACCCGGTCGATATCGCCAAGGGTGCCATCCAGGAGGCAGTCGACCACCTGCGCGATGTAGTCATCGTCGATACCGCCGGTCGTCTGCAGATCGACGAGCAGATGATGCAGGAGGCCGTGGATATCAAGAAGGCCGTCAAGCCCGATCAGGTGCTGATGGTCGTCGATGCCATGACCGGCCAGGATATCGTCAACGTCGTCTCGACCTTCGCCGAGCGCACCGACTTTGACGGCGTGATCATCTCCAAGCTCGACGGCGATGCCCGTGGCGGCGGCGCGCTTTCCGTGCGCCAGGTGACCGGCAAGCCCATCAAGTTCGTGAGCATGGGCGAGAAGCCCGATTCGCTGGAGCCGTTCTATCCCGACCGAATGGCCAAGCGAATCTTGGGCATGGGCGATGTTGTCGGCATCATCGAGAAGGCCCAGGAGGCGGCTGACGCCGAGCAGCTCGAGGCTGCCGAGCGTATGCTGCGCGAGGGCTTTACCATGAACGACATGCTCGACCAGATGAAGGCTGTCAAGAAGATGGGCGGCATGAAGGGCATCCTGGGTATGCTCCCCGGCGGCCAGCGCGCGCTCAACCAGATGGGCGGCAATTTGGACGAGGGCATCTTCGACAAGAACGAGGCCATCATCATGTCGATGACCAAGGAGGAGCGCCTGCGTCCCTCCATCATCAACGGCCAGCGCCGCGCCCGTATCGCCAAGGGCGCCGGCGTGACTCCCACCGAGGTCAATAGCCTTATGAAGCAGTGGGGCGAGATGAACAAGATGATGGGCCGCATGCGCTCGATGGCCAATCAGGCACAGGCCGGTGGCAAGAAGGGCAAGAAGGGTAAGAAGGGCAAAAAGATGCGCATGCCCAATATTCCCGGTCTGGATGCCATGGGCCTGGGCGGCATGGGCGGCCTGGGAATGGGCGGTCCTAAGTCCGATATGGACCTGCTGCGTCAGATGGAAGCGCAGATGCGCAATAAGAAGTAACGACTGGTTGAGTCGTGTATGGCGTAGGCCGCCTGGATGGTACTCCAGGCGGCCTACGCCGTTTGTTCGCAGGTTGTCGCACGCGCGGAAGCGTGTTGACGTCGAGGTGCTTGCCGCTAGTGGCAGCTGCAGCCCTCATGTCCGTCGTGGTCGTGATGGCCGTGGCAGCCGCAGGTGGCCTCGCCGGTCTGCGCGAGCGTGCCGGCAATGAGGGCCTCGACGCAGGCATCGCAGCTGCCCTGGGCGCCCGCATAGACCGTGATGCCGGCCTGGGTGAGCGCGTTGATGGCGCCTCCGCCGATACCGCCGCAGATGAGCGTGTCAACGCCACCGTTGGTAAGCAGGCCCACCAATGCGCCGTGACCGGTGCCGCCGGTGCCTACGACCTGCTCGTTGAGCACCTTGCCATCCTGGATGTCGTAGATCTTGAACTGTTCGCTGCGGCCAAAGTGCATAAAGATGTTGCCGTTGTCGTACGTCGTTGCCACCCTCATGGTGCTGACCTCCTTTGCTGGCCATGCGGCCGTTGTCGTGGTGATGGGGGAGTATGCGATATTGCCGCCCTCGATACTGAGCGCTCGCCCGTTGACCAGCGCGTTTGCCACCTTACGATGTGCTCGGCTGCAAATAGCCGCCACCGTGGCGCGCGCGATGCCCATCTGCTGTGCGACTGCCTCTTGGTTAAGGCCTTCCAGGTCGCACAGGCGCAGCACCTCGAGTTCGTCGATCGTCATGTCGATGGCGTCTCCACTGGCAAGGCCGTCGGGGGTAAAGCCGCGGTATTCGGGGATGATCCCAACGCGGCGTAATTTTTCTCGTCTTCCTGCCATACACTCTCCAAATCTGACATATGTCAACAATAGAATAGCGAACGTGCGGATTTGCGCAAGGAATTTCTGGCATATGTCAGAAAATGAGGGCTTATGTTTGGGCTGTGGGGCCGCGTGCGCCTGGGCTACAATGAATCTCGCTTGTAGGCGACTGACAGGAGGGTCAATGAGCAAGGCTGATCAACAGTTTGTATCCATGTGCCGCGACATTCTGGACCATGGCACCACCACCGAGGGCCAAAAGGTCCGTCCGGTGTGGGAGGACGGCACCCCTGCCTATACCATTAAAAGCTTTGGCGTTACGGCGCGCTATGACCTGCGCGAGGAGTTCCCTGCGCTCACCCTGCGCCGCACGGCGCTTAGGTCTGCGATGGACGAGATTTTGTGGATCTATCAAAAGAAGTCCAATAACGTCCATGACCTCAACAGCCATATTTGGGATGAGTGGGCCGACGAGACCGGCTCCATCGGCAAGGCCTACGGGTACCAGATTGGCCAGAAGAGCCATTATGCCGAGGGCGATTTCGACCAGATGGACCGAGTGCTGTACGATCTTAAGCACACACCGTACAGTCGCCGCATCATGACCAACACGTATGTGTTTAGCGACCTGTCCGAGATGCACCTGTATCCGTGCGCGTACAGCGTGACCTATAACGTCACGCAGCGCCCGCAGGACGACAAGCCGACGCTCAACATGATTCTCAACCAGCGCAGCCAGGACATTTTGGCCGCGAACAACTGGAATGTGTGCCAGTACGCCATCTTGCTGATGATGGTTGCGCAGTCGATCGATATGATTCCCGGCGAGCTGCTGCATGTGATCGCCGACGCCCATATCTACGACCGTCATGTCGATATTGTCCGCGAACTTATCGAGCGTCCGCAGTTTGCGGCACCCAAGGTAACGCTCAACCCCGATGTGCATGACTTCTATGCGTTTACGACCGATGACCTGATCGTCGAGGGCTATGAGCACGGCCCGCAGGTCAAGAACATTCCCATTGCGGTGTAGGTGGCGCTCATGACGTGTAAGCTATCTGCTATCGTTGCCGTGTGTGACGATTGGGGCATTGGGTGCGAGGGCGACATGGTGGTGTCCAATCGCGCCGACATGCGCCATTTTGTGGCCTGCACCAAGGGCTGCCCGGTCATCATGGGGCGCAAGACGCTGCTGAGTTTTCCCGGTGGGCGTCCACTCAAGAACCGTCGCAATATCGTGCTTACCCGCGACGAGGATTTTGCTGTCGAGGGCGTCGACGTGGTGCATAGCATCGACGAGGCGCTCGCCGCGGTTGCCGATGAGCCCGTTGCCTGGGTGATCGGTGGCGGCGAGGTGTATCGGCAGTTTTTGCCGTATTGCGCCGAGGCCGAGGTCACGCACGACCATTGCACTCATGCCGTGGACACGTACTTTCCCGATTTGGACGCCGATCCCGCGTGGGAGATTGCGTGGCGTGGCGGTGTTGCCACGATTGCCTCGGGCGAGGGCGACGAGGGTGTCGATTATGAGTTCGTGACGTATCGTCGCGTTGAGGCGTAAATCGCCTGGCGTGAACGGTATTATCGGGTTGATTGAATGTATGGGGCGGCGCTTAGCGTCGCCTCGTTTGGTATAGATGTGCTGTAAAGAAGGGTGCGGGCAGGCTGCTATGACTGATGCCGTTGAGGTTCTGCGAATTGATTCGCTCGAGGACGAGCGGCTCGATGCCTACGTGCGACTGACCGAGCGTGAACTGCGCTGCGTGCTAGAGCCGCAAAAGGGCATCTTTATCGCCGAGAGTGCCAAGGTTATCGAGCGCGCGGTTCGCGCCGGATATGAGCCGGTGAGCTTTCTTTTGGGCGAACGCTGGCTCGACCAGATGATGCCGCTGTTTGAGCGCCTGGTTGTGCGCGAGGGCGCAGGTCCGGTTCCTGTGTTCGTGGCTTCCATGGAACTCATGGAGCAGCTGACGGGCTTTAACGTGACGCGCGGTGCGCTCGCGGCGTTTCGTCGCCCGCGGCAGATTCCGGTTGATGAGTTCTTGGGTGGCGTCGTTGAGGCGGCGGGGGAGCGCCCGGTGCGCGTGTGCGTGCTCGAGGGTATTGTCGACCACACGAACGTGGGTGCGATTTTCCGCTCGGCCGCCGCGCTCAATGTCGACGGTATTTTGGTCAGTCCGACGTGCTGCGACCCGCTGTACCGTCGCTCGGCCCGCGTGAGCATGGGCACGGTGTTTCAGGTGCCGTGGACGCGTATTGGCAGCGAGGCTCGTGTGTGGCCGCACGATGGCCTGGCGGAACTGCACGAAGCCGGTTTTTCGTGCGCTGCGATGGCACTGACGGACGACTCCGTTTCGCTGGACGATCCTGCGCTGCAGGAGGTTGATCGCCTGGCGATCTTTATGGGCACCGAGGGTGCCGGCCTGGGCGCCAAGACTATCGCGGGCTGCGACCGAGCCGTGCGTATTCCGATGGCGCACGGGGTCGATTCGCTCAACGTGGCCGCGGCGAGTGCCGTCGCCTTTTGGCAGCTGTGCCCGCACGTGAGCAACGAGTATCACTACCAGCCGGGGCTGTATCACTAGGCAGATAGTTTGCACCGGGCTCTGACTCGGGGTGTTTCGGTCGACGTCGGTCGGTGCTAAGCTGCTATTAGCTTAGGTCTTTAATTACTGTTTTGTCGGTTGACGTACGCTTTTGGGGAGGGCGTGTGGCTAAGAAATCTACGGCTATCGATGTAACGCAGGGTGTTATTTGGCAGCAGCTGCTTTCGCTGTGCGTTCCCATCTTTTTTAGTTCGTTTTTTCAGCAGGCCTACACGCTTATCGGTACCTATATCGTCGGTCAGTTTGGCGGCAAGCTCGCGCTAGGTGGCATTCAAGCTACGATGGTGCTCACCGAGCTCTGCATTGGCTTTTGCGTTGGCGTCGGCGCCGGCTGCGCGGTCATTACCGGTCAGTATTTTGGTCAGCACGATGATGAGCGACTGAGTCGTTCGGTCCATACAGCCATGACGCTCGCGCTGGTGGGCGGTATCGTTTTCTCGATTCTTGGCATAGTGTTCGTTGAGCCCATGCTGGTGCTTATGAACACGCCGCATGAACTATTGGCCGAGGGCGTGGCCTATGCTCGCTGTTATTTTGCCGCGATGGTTGCGGCACTGCTGCTGAATATGGGAACCGCACTGCTGCGTGCCGTGGGCGATACGCGCGGGCCCGCCGTGATCATTGCCTCTGGCTGCCTGGTTAACGTGGTGCTGGATATCATCTTTGTCGCTGTGTTGCATATGGAGGCGCTGGGCTGCGGCATCGCAGTGGCGCTGACCATTTGCTCCAATGCAACGATGATCGTGTTGCGCATGATGCGCGCTCCGGGTGCATGGCGTCTTTCGCTGTCTAAGCTCGGCATCGATCGCGGTATTTGTAAGAGTATGATCTCGTGTGGTCTGCCACTCGGTTTTCAATCGGCTGCCTATTCGATCTCGAACGTGCTGATCCAGGTGTCGGTTAATTCGTTTGGCGCCGATGTCACGACTGCTTGGGGTCTATCTGGGCGCCTGGATGGCATTATCTGGATGGTGACCGAGGCGCTCGGCGTATCGATCACTACGTTCTCGGCGCAGAACTTTGGCGCGCGCAACTACGAGCGCATGCGCAAGGGCTACCATACGTCGCTCGTGCTGTCGTTTATGCTCATTGGTGGCCTGTCTGCCGTGCTGCTGGTGTTCTCGGGCCCGCTGTCGCGTTTGTTTGTCGACGATGCTTCGATTTCGGCGTACACCACGACTATCCTCCATTTCATTGCGCCGTTCTATGCGATTTTCTCGATTATCGAGAACGCCTCGGGTTCCATCCGCGGCGCCGGCGTGAGTCTGCAGCCTATGATGCTCACCATCTTTGGCACCGTCGTACTCAGAGTGATTTGGGTGTTTGCGATCATGCCCTTCGATCCGTCGCTTGAGCACCTGCTGCTTGTCTACCCCGTAACCTGGGTAATCACCGCCATGATGTTCACCGTCTACCATCACAGCGGCAACTGGCTCGGCCGCGCCACCGCCTAGCCATTCGGGACGTCCCCAATGGCTAGTATTCGATGCCTTGGCGGGCTAGGAGTCCTTCGTCGAAGTAGTGTTTGACGGGGCGCATTTCGGTGACTAAGTCCGCAAGGTCGGTCAACGGCAGCAGCCCGCGGCCGGTGAGCAAGAGCTCCGTGGTGGCGGGCTTTATCGCAATCAGTTCCTCGACATCCTCTCGCGCCCCAACGCAGCCGTCGTCTTGCCCTTGCCGTCGCCCGTATAGATTTGAACCTTGCCGACTTCTAGTGATGCCATCTCTGTCTTTTCGTGCCCGGCGTCGGTTTATCGCCGTCCGGGTTGGGTATTCTAGAAAGCATTATTAACCCCAGTAGATGGAGTTCAAGCAGATGGAGATGGATGACAACAAGCGTAGACGGAATATGATCCTCTACGTGCTCATCGCCTTCGTCGTCTACCTCGTGCTCTCGACCGTTCTGTTCCCCAACATCGGTCACACGCAGCAGATTACGAAGACCGATTACTCGACGTTTGTCAAAGCGCTCGATAAGAAGAGTGTCGACAAGGTCGAGTACAACACGGACGATTACTCGATTTATTACACCAAGAAGGGCGAGGACGAGAACATCGCCTATAAGACGACCGGTGTGCCGAACGATGCGGGCTTTACCGATCGCGTGCTTGAGTCTGGCGCTTCGCTGGAGTCGGTCGTTCCCGATAAAAACTCGGGTTTGATGACCTACTACCTGCTTACGCTCATCCTTCCCATGGCGATTTTCTTCTTGATCGGCTGGTGGCTCAACCGCCGCATGAAGAAGGCCATGGGTGATGACGGTCCTTCGATGAACTTTGGCGGCGGTGGCTTTGGCGGCGGCGGACTGGGTAAGTCCGGCGCGCGCGTGATCGCCTCCAAGGACGTGGGCGTGACCTTTAAGGACGTCGCCGGCCAGGAAGAGGCCAAGGAGTCTCTCAAGGAGGTCGTCGACTTTCTGGAGAAGCCGCAGCGCTATGAGGAGATCGGCGCCAAGTTGCCGCGCGGTGCTCTCCTTGTTGGCCCTCCGGGTACCGGTAAGACCCTGCTTGCCAAGGCTGTTGCCGGCGAGGCGGGCGTTCCGTTCTTTAGCATTTCGGGCTCTGAGTTCGTTGAGATGTTTGTCGGTCGCGGCGCTGCTAAGGTTCGTGACCTGTTTAAGCAGGCCAAGGAAAAGGCGCCGTGTATCGTCTTTATCGATGAGATCGATACCATCGGTAAGAAGCGCGACGGCGGCGGCTTTAGCGGCAACGACGAGCGCGAGCAGACGCTCAATCAGTTGCTGACCGAGATGGATGGATTCGACAACCACAAGGGTATCGTTGTCCTTGCCGCAACAAACCGCCCCGACAGTCTCGATCCGGCGCTGCTGCGCCCCGGTCGTTTTGACCGCCGCATCCCCGTCGAGTTGCCCGATCTGACCGGCCGTAAGAACATCCTCGAGCTCCACGCCAAGAGCGTGAAGACCCAACCGCCGATCGATCTGACCGCGATTGCCCGCGCCACGCCCGGTGCCTCGGGCGCCGACCTGGCCAATATCATCAACGAGGGCGCCCTGCGCGCCGTTCGCGAGGGTCGCAAGCGTGCAACTCAGGACGACTTCGAGGAGTCGGTGGAGGTCGTCATTGCCGGCCAACAGCGTAAGTCCACGGTGCTTTCCGACCACGAGAAGCAGGTCGTTTCCTACCACGAGATCGGCCATGCCATCGTCGCTGCCCGCCAAAAGGGTTCCGCGCCGGTTACCAAGATCACCATCGTGCCGCGCACGAGCGGTGCTCTTGGCTATACCATGCAGGTCGAGGAGGACGAGCGCTTCCTGACCACCCGCCAGGAGGTCTTGGACAAGCTTGCCGTCTACTGCGGCGGCCGTGCGGCCGAGGAACTCATCTTTGGCGAGATGACGACCGGTGCCGCCAACGATATCGAACAGGCCACCAAGCTCGCCCGCAACATGGTGACGCGCTTTGGTATGTCCGACGAGTTTGGCATGATGGCGCTCGGTACCGTGCAGAATGCGTACCTCAACCAGGACACGTCGCTTACCTGCGCTCCCGGTACGGCCGAGCGCGTGGACGCGATTGTCGCTAAGCTGATCGAGGACGCGCACGATCGCGCCCTGCAGATCCTCAAGGAGAACAAGTTTAAGCTCCATGAGCTGGCTCGTTATCTGTACAAGAAGGAGACCATTACGGGTGAGGAGTTCATGAACCTCCTCACGCGCGAGAATCCGCTGATGCCCAAGCAGCAGTAAAGCCGCGGCCGAGCCAGTAAACGCCGACGCCCCATTTGAGCAGCTTACTCAAATGGGGCTTTTTGCTTGAGAGGGATGGAAATGAAGATCGTGGTGAGTGCCTGTTTGATGGGCGAGAGCTGCAAGTATAACGGGCTCGACAACTATCATCGCGAGTTGGTCGAGGCCTGCGAGCGTACAGGGACCGAGGTCCTCTTGGTGTGCCCTGAGGTCTTTGGGGGCCTGCCCACGCCGCGCAAGCCGTCCGAGATTGTGAACGGCGAGGTCCGTACCTGCGAGGGCATCTCGGTTGATCGCGAATTTCGCCTGGGTGCCCAACGTGCGCTCGATATGTGCGAGCAGGCAGGCGGACCGGAAGAGATAGTCGCGTGCATCCTTCAGGACCGCAGCCCCTCGTGCGGCGCGGGTCGCATCTACGACGGAACATTCAGCGGCACCCTTACGGCGGGCAACGGCGTCTTCGTTGATTTACTGCTCCGCCACGGTTATCGCGTGATCCCGGCTAGCGAGTTCGACCCCAGCATGCTGGAGCAATAAAAAACCACCACAAAGGTGCTGCTCCCTTGTGGTGGTTTTGGGCTAGGCCTAGAGCGTGTGGCCGTAGGCGTTTGCGGCCTTGATGGCGGCGGCGAACTTTTCGTCGGTGAAGGGCTCGGGGTTGCCCTGCTTCCACTCGTTGGTGGCGTGCGCGTACTCGCACAGGGCCGGGATATCGGACTCGGAAAGCCCGACCTGCTCAAGCGTCACGGGCAGGCCCATCTGCTTGTTAAAGGCCGCGTAGCGCTCAAGGTTCTCGGTATCGCCCGTATAGGCGAACAGCACGAGCACGCCCAGGCTCACGACTTCGCCGTGCAGGTAGGTGCCCTCGCGCGGAATGCTGCATGTGGCGTTGTAGAATGCGTGCGCCACGCTCGAGTTGTAGTAGTAATCGTTCTGGTTCGTCAGGTTCGAGACATAGCCCGTATTGACCACGATATCGAGTGCGATTTGCTTGACGGCCTCGGTCGACAGGTCCTGGCGCACGTCCTCAAGACCCTGGACGCCATAGGTAAACAGCGGCTCGGAGCAGGTGTGGGCGAGTGCCAGGCCAAGACCGGCGGTGTGCTCCAAATTACCGGCGCTCGTGGCGTACTCGACCTCGGGCTGCTTAGACAGGGCATCGCCCACGCCGGCCCAGAAGTACTCTGCCGGTGCCTCGGCGATGATCTTGGGGTTGATGAAGATGTGCGCCGGTCGGTTGGGGTACGAATAGCCCTCGAGCGAGCCATCGTCATTGTAGACAACGGCAATGGCGGTCGCGGCAGAGCAATTGGAGCAAATCGTCGGTACGGTAAAGACGATCTTCTTGAGCTCGATGGCCGCCGTCTTGACGGTGTCGAGTGCCTTGCCGCCGCCACATGCGATGAGCACGTCGGCTTCCTGGCAGGCAGGGGAGTTCACGACCTTGGCGATATTGGCACGCGTACTGTTGGTGCCATAGACGCGCGTCTCCAGAACCTCGACATCGGTACCTTCAAGCGCCGCCTCGATGCCCGGCAGCGCTGCAGCCAGGGCTCGCTTGCCGCCAATGATGGCGACCTTGGTCGCTCCGTACTCTGCCAGTGCGGCGGGCAGCTCGGTAAAACAATCCTCGCCAACGGTGTAGTCGCTCATTCCGATCGTGCGCATGGCAACCTTCTTTCTTTCGATAAAGTGCTTTCAGGTATTTTGCTCCTAGAGAAGGTCCACAGTCGCGAGAAATTTCGAACGTATAAAACCAGTGTTGAGGGTTTTTCGCCGGCGCGGAACGTGCTAGCATACTCTGCATAAGCGTTGATGGGGACGAGTAGTCGGCCGTCCGCATGCTACAGAGAGCGGGGAGCGCTGAGAACCCGTGCATGCGACCGATGAAAATCACCCCGGAGCTGCGGTCCCAACGGACGTGCCGCGCAGGCTCGTCTTAGTAGACATCGCCGAGATGGTCGTCGATACAGGCCAGCCGAGTAACGGATGCGAGCGCGCGAATACGCGGGCGAGGGCATCTAAGCTGGGTGGTTAAGCGAAGAGCTTTTGCGGGCAGACTGCCTGTTTTGTGGCGCTTCGTCCCAGCTTGCAGGGACGGGCGCTTTTTTTGGTGCCCATCGGGCGTGCGCGCCCACGACATGAAAGGGGTACCGTGGCAAACGAGTACAAGCAGACGATGAATCTGCCCAAGACCGGTTTTCCCATGCGTGCCGGTCTTTCCAAGTCCGAGCCCAAGCGACTCAAGGACTGGCAGGACAACAAGGTCTACGAGCAGGTTCTGAAGAAGAACGAGGGTCACAAGAAGTTCGTGCTGCACGACGGTCCTCCGTACGCCAACGGTCCGATCCACATCGGCCATGCCATGAACAAGATCTCCAAGGACATGATCAACCGTTACTGGATGATGCAGGGCTATGAGGTTCCCTATGTCCCCGGTTGGGACTGCCACGGTCAGCCGATCGAGCATAAGGTCGAGGAAAAGCTCGGCACCGAGAAGTTCAACCAGACCTCCACGGCCAAGATCCGCGAGCTTTGCAACGAGTTCGCTGTCGAGAACATCGAGCTGCAGAAGGCCGGCTTCCGTCGCTTGGGCGTGCTTGGCGACTGGGACAACCCGTATCTGACGCTCTATCACCAGCACGACGCCGCCGACATCGAGGTCTTCAAGGCCATGTTCGATAAGGGCATGATCTATCGCGGTCACAAGCCGGTTCACTGGTGCAAGCACTGCCACACCGCGCTGGCCGAGGCCGAGATCGAGTACTCCGACGAGACGAGCCCGTCCATTTTCGTGCGCTTCGAGATGACTTCCAAGCCCGCCGGCCTCGAGAACTTCGACGGCCCGGTTGACTTTATCATCTGGACGACCACGCCGTGGACCATCCCCTCCGACCAGGCCGTTTCCCTCAAGCCCGGCGCCGCCTACGTTGCCGTTGAGCACGATGGTCGTGCCGAGGTCATGCTCGAGGACCTGGCTCCCAAGTGCTGTGAGGAGTTTGGCTGGGAGTACACCCCGGTTATGGTCGACGGCAAGCCCTATGTGGTTCCCGCCGAGACCTTCCACCGCATCCACTACAAGCAGCCAATCTTTGACGGTGTTGAGGGCGTGGCGCTGCTGGCCGATTACGTCGGTGTCGATGACGGTACCGGTATCGTCCACAACTCGCCCGGCCACGGCGTCGACGACTACTTTGCCTGCCTCAAGGAGGGCATCACCGACATCTGCATGCCGGTCGATGACGACGGCAAGTTCTACACCGGCGAGGAGTTTGGCACCGGTGGCCCCTTCAGCGGTATGGATACCGATGAGGCCAACCCGCACATCATCGAGTTCCTGCGCGAGCGCGGCACCCTGGTCCTCGAGAAGAAGATCACGCACAGCTATCCGCACTGCTGGCGCTGCAAGCACCCGGTGCTCTTCCGTGCTACTGACCAGTGGTTTGTCTCTATGGACAAGACCGGTTTGCGTGAGCAGGCTGGCAAGGAGGTTCGCGAGAACGTCAAGTGGTATCCGGCCCACGCGGCCAACCGCATCGGCGCCATGGTCGAGCAGCGTCCCGACTGGTGCATCAGCCGTCAGCGCAACTGGGGCGTGCCTATCCCCAGCTACACTTGCGCCGACTGCGGCGAGAAGGTCATGAACGACGCCACGCTCGACGCCGTCATCAAGCTCTTCCACGAGAAGGGCTCCGACGCTTGGTTCACCGACGCTCCCGAGAGCTACCTGGGCGAGGCCTGCGTCTGCCCCAAGTGCGGCGGCCATCACCTCAAGGCCGATAAGGACATTCTCGACGTGTGGTGGGATTCCGGCGTCTCCTGGAAGGCCGTCTGCGAGTATCGCCCTGAGCTTGAGTACCCGGCGGATGTGTACCTCGAGGGCTCCGACCAGCATCGTGGTTGGTTCCAGAGCTCGCTGCTCACCTCGGTGGGTGCCAACGGCCACGCCCCGTACAAGGCAGTCGTCTCGCAGGGCTTCACCCTCGACGGCCAGGGCCGCAAGATGTCCAAGTCGCTCGGCAACGTCATCGACCCCAACAAGGTCTGCGACGAGATGGGCGCCGACATCATCCGTCTGTGGGTTGCGTCCGTCGATACCAGCTCCGACGTTTCCATCGACCATGAGATCCTTGCCCGTACGTCCGATGCCTACCGTCGTTTCCGCAACACGCTGCGCTTCCTGCTCTCCGAGCTTGAGGGTCAGTTTGAACCCGAGACCGACGGCGTCGCCTTTGCCGACCTGCTGCCTCTCGACAAGCTCATGGTTGCCCGCCTGACCCAGGTCCAGGCCGAGGTCGACGACGCTTACGCCAGCTACGAGTTCCCGCGCGCCTACCGTGCGCTCTACGACTTCGTGGTTACCGAGCTCTCCAACGTGTACCTCGACGCCCTGAAGGACCGTCTGTACTGCGACAAGCCCGGCTCGCTCGAGCGCCGCAGCGCCCAGACCGTGCTGGCCGAGCTTTTCTCGATGCTCATGCGCGATCTGCAGCCGATACTGTCCTACACGGTCGATGAGGCCATGGCCTATGCGCCCGCCGGCTGCGTCGATCACCAGAAGTACGCCGCGCTGCTCGATTGGTACAAGTCGCCCATCACGGTCGATGAGGCCAATGAGTTTGAGGGCGTGCTCGAGGCTTCGCTCGAACTCCGTAGCGCCGTGACCAAGGCCCTTGAGGATGCCCGTTCTGCCGGCACCTTCACCAAGAGCCAGCAGGTTCGCGTCAAGGCGGTCGTTCCCGCAGAGATGTACGCGCTGCTGACCGGTGATAAGGCCGTCGACCTGGCCGAGTTCTACATCGTCTCCGATGTTGAGCTGACCCAGGGCGAGGAGCTCTCCGTTGCCATCGAGGCAGCCGAGGGCGAGTGCTGCGACCGTTGCTGGAACTATCGCACCACCGTCGGCGAGTACAACGGCCACGCGCATATTTGCAAGCGCTGCGCCGACGCTTTGTAGGTTACGGCGTTCCTAGAACGCCGTAACCTACCGACGCTGCAAACGCCCCTAAGCGGCAATCTGACGTTCAATCGTCGGTCGCGTACCAAAGCACGCTTCCCTCCTCTTTCACGTCACCTTGCTCGCTTAGGGACGTTTTCGCTGTTGGTGACGAAAACGCGGCGTTTCCATTGCTGGAGCTAAAGGCTTTCTTTCGACTTGCGTTCTTAGTCGAAAGCTATTAAGCGACATTCCGTTATTCGGGATGTCGCTTTTGTTTTGTGCTGGTTATTTCGCTAGCGTTGGAGAATATGCTGCGCGTTTGGCGTTTGTCACTATAAGATGATTAATTGCGTTAAACGTAATTTGATTATCTGAGGGTAGGGGATTGATTTGGGTCGTTCTGCGGATATGACGCCGCCTTTGCGTTGGCGGTTGGGTGTTGCTGGTGGGGTGGCGCTGGTTGTGCTGCTTCTTGACCAGCTGACCAAGCTTGCGGTTCGTGCCGTGGGCGACGCTTTGCATGTGACCGTCATCCCCGGTGTCATCGACTTTATGTTTGTCCGTAATATCGGTGCTGCCTTTAGCATGGGCGAGGGACATGGCGTTGCGTTCGCTTTGCTGGCGCTTGCGGTCATTGTCGCCATTGCCGTGTACTTGCTTCGCACGCCCCAGCTTGCTCGCTTGGAGGTTGTGGGCATGGCTATGGTCGCGGGTGGCGCCATTGGCAACGCGATCGATCGCCTGGCTTTTGGCTTTGTGACCGATTTTATTGCCACCACCTTCATCGACTTTCCCGTCTTTAACGTGGCCGATATCGGCATCACCGTAGGCGTTGTGCTTGCCCTCATCGGTTACATGTTCTTGAGCCCCGCTGCTCGCGAGGTCGATGCGACTGCCGAGCTCAATTCCCGTGATGAGGCCCGCGCCAAGCGCAAAGCCAAGCAGCGTGGGGAGCGTGCCCGCAAGATTCGCGAAAGGAATGAGCGTTAATGGCCGACATCCATATTCTTGTTGCCGACGATTGCTCTGGCCAGCGTCTCGACGCCTTTCTGGGTGCCAACGACGGCTGCCCCACGCGCTCTGCCTGCGCGCACCTGATCGAGGGCGGCGCCGTTGCCGTCAACGGCGAGACCTGCTTGTCAAAAAAGTATGCCGTACGCGCCGGTGACCGCATCTCGGTTGACCTGCCCGAGCCTCACGATCCGACTGACGTGATTCCCGAGGCCATTCCCCTCGATATCCGCTACGAGGACGATTACCTCATCGTGCTCTCCAAGCAGCGGGGCCTGGTGTGCCATCCCGCCCATGGCCACGAGAGCGGCACCCTTGCGAACGCTCTGGTCTACCACTGCGGCATCGACCATCTTGGTACCGTGCAGGGTGAGGACCGCCCCGGCATCGTGCATCGCCTGGATCGCGATACCTCGGGCCTTATGCTCGCGGCAAAAGACGACGACACCCAGCGCGCGCTTCAAAATCTTATCCGCACGCGCACGCTCGACCGTCGCTATATCACGCTCGTTCACGGTCATATCGCTATGGATGAGGGAACCATTAACACCGGTATTGCCCGATCGACGCGCGACCGCGTCAAGATGGCGGTTTCGGACGACCCCTTTGCCCGTCAGGCCATTACGACCTTTAAGGTCCTCGAGCGCTTTGATTCCACGCGCTTTGACGATGGCTATACGCTCGTTGAGTGCCATCTGTTTACCGGTCGCACGCACCAGATTCGCGTGCATATGCGTCATATCAACCACGCCTGCGTGGGCGATCCGCTCTACGGCAAGTGCGATGTGCGCGCCGACCAGGGCCTGACCAGGCAGTTCCTGCATTCTTGGCGCGTGGCGTTCGACCATCCCGTGACGGGGGAGCGCATTGAGTGCCGCGACGAGTTGCCGTGGGATCTCGCTGCGGTTCTCGATGATCTGGCTCCGCGCTCGCTCGGTCGCACGGCCGCTGGAGATGAAATCGTTCCGCAGCTCGGTCTTCTCGAAGCCTAGCCAGTATTAGGTGGTTTCTTGAACTCGGTAAGCCTGCGGTAAGATATACGGTTGTTTACGTAACGCGTTGCTGGGGGCCTGCATGCTCGCCTTTTTACAAACCAACACACCCATCGTGATCTTCAACCAGATTGTCGTCACGCTGCTCACGGTCTGCTTTCTGTACCAGGTGGTCTTCTTTGTCATTGGCGCTCTTCGTGGCGAGGTCGCGCCTCCCAAGGCCAAAAAACTCCATCGCTATGCTTTCTTTATCGCGGCGCATAATGAGGAGGCCGTGATTGCCAACCTCGTTCGCTCCATCAAGGACCAGGATTATCCGTCCGAGCTTATCGAGGTCTTCGTGGTCGCCGATGCCTGCACCGACAACACGGCGCAGCTCGCGCGCGAGGCGGGCGCCATCGTTTATGAGCGCAACGACCTGGCCCGCAAGGGTAAGAGCTGGGTCATGGACTTTGGTTTTGACCGCATCCTTAACGAGTATCCCGACACGTTTGAGGGCTACTTTATTTTCGATGCTGATAACGTCATATCCCGCGATTACGTGTCCAAGATGAACGATGCCTTTGACCAGGGATTCCATGTGGTCACGAGCTATCGCAACTCCAAGAACTTTGGCAGCTCGTGGATCTCGGCAGCTAATGCTACCTGGTATTTGCGCGAGGCGCGCTTTCTCAACAACGCGCGCAATATCTGCAAGACTTCTTGCGCTGTCTCGGGTTCGGGCTACCTCATCTCCGCCAGTGTTATCGAGGGCATGCACGGCTGGCAGTTCCACACGCTGACCGAGGATATTCAGTTCACCACGTTCTGCGCCATTCACGGCATTCGCATTGGCTATGCGCCGGCGGAGTTCTTTGACGAACAGCCCGTGACGTTCAAGGCATCCTGGAAACAGCGCATGCGCTGGACCAAGGGCTTCTACCAGGTCTTTTTTACCTATGGCAAGCATCTTGTCAAATCGACGTTCCGCTATCATCGCTTTGCCGCCTACGACATGTTTATGACTATCGCTCCGGGCATGCTGCTGTCCCTGATCTCCATGCTCGCCAACGCGACCTTCCTCATCGTGGGCGGGCTCTCGCACGGCTTCTTGGCTACCGAAGTCGAGATGCAGGCGTGCGCCGCTTCGCTCATTATGACCTTCGCCATGATGTATCAGACCTTCTTTATCCTGGCGCTGCTCACAACTATCTTTGAGTACAAGCACATTCACTGCGCTCAAAAGTGGCGTCTGGTGACTAACCTGTTTACCTTCCCGATCTTTATGTTCAGCTATATCCCCATCACGGTGGCCGCGCTGTTCCTGAAGGTCGACTGGGTGCCGACGCAGCACGCCGTCAACGTTACCCTTGACGAGGTCATGCAAGGCGCCAAATAACCACCACCAAAACCACCGCAAAGGGGACAGGCACCTTTGTGGTGGTTTTTGCTTTTGCGATGCAGCTCGAGGAGGCGTCCGATGGTCTATATCCCGTTTTGGATTTGCATCTTTGCCGGCGTGGCAATTGATGCCCGAGAGCGACGGTTTCCCAATGGGCTTGCCGGCGCATGTGCCGTGGCGGCGTTGGCGGGTGTTTGGCTCGACCTCGGTTTGAACACAGCGCTTGACCACGCGGGTCTTGCCGTCATTGTTTATCTTGCTCTCGTGCTGACTGAGTCCCTCTGGCGGCGCCTTCGTCAAGCCCCGGGGATTGGCATGGGGGACGCCAAAGCACTCTTTGCGCTTTGCACGCTCGACCCTATGGGTGGCATCGTGGCATTTGCCGTCGCACTCCTGGCCCTGGCCCTCTCCTGCCTCTTCACAAAATCGCGCTCCCTGCCATTGCTCCCGTTTTTAGTGCCGATTTTTGCCATAATCGAGGTCGTGGGCTGCACTTTGTAACCGATTGCGCATCCTTCTTAAGGAGCATGCCATGGCAACTAATCAAGAAACGGCCGTCATTAAGGCGCGCATGGACCGTATTCCCTCGGCGTTGTCGCACGAACTTGTCGAGCGCATTGCCGCCGATCGTGCTTCGGGCTATGTCAACCCGTATCGTTGCAACGACGACCAGGTCATTCGTCGTATTGATCGCACTACCGACAAAGGCACGCTTATGCGTCCGGCGTTTATGCGCGATACCGAAAAGATACTTCATCTTCCGGCTTACACCCGGTATGCGGGCAAAACGCAGGTCTTTAGCTTTCGTAGCAATGACGATCTGTCACGCCGGGGTTTGCACGTGCAGCTTGTCTCCCGCATTGCGCGCGATATCGGTCGCGCCCTGGGGCTCAATTGCGATCTGATCGAGGCGATTGGCCTGGGTCACGACTTGGGACACACGCCTTTCGGCCATGCCGGCGAGCGCTTCCTCAACGATATCTATCATGAGCGCACGGGGCGTTATTTTTTCCATAACGTGCAGTCGGTCCGTGTGCTCGACGCTTTGTGCGGCCGCAACGTGTCGCTCCAGACGCTCGATGGCGTGCTGTGCCACAACGGCGAGTACGAGCAGCGCGTGTTTGAGCTTTCGGACATGAGCTCCTTTGACCAGTTTGACCAGACGGTTGAGGATTGCATTGCCACTGGCTATAGCGCAATTGAGCATCTGCGTCCCATGACGCTCGAGGGCTGCGTGGTTCGCATCTCGGATATCCTTGCCTACGTTGGGCGCGATCGACAAGACGCCATTGCGGCGGGCCTGCTGTCACCCGACGCCTTTGATGATGGCCGGGGCGGTGCCTACAACAGTTGGATCCTCACGCACGCTTCCATCGATATCGTTGAGCACAGCTATGGTAAGCCGCGCATCGAGATGAGCGAGGACCTGTTTGAGGAAATCCGCCGAGGCAAGCGCGAGAACTACGAGAAGATCTATAGCAAGGGCGGTATCGAAGGCGATTCCGAGGTGGAGCTGCGCGAGGCGTTCGAAAAGCTCTACGACCGTTGCCTGCGGGATCTAAACAGTGGTGACGAGTCCTCGTACATCTTTAAGCACCATATTTCGCGCATTGAGCAGCAGCTTTCCTACTACGATCGCACCTACGCCTGGCAGGACGACAAGGATCAAGCCGTGGTGGATTATATCGCGAGCATGACGGACGGTTATTTCTGCGAACTGACGAGCAAGCTGTTCCCTGGTCTGAAGTTTCCGCACCGTACCTATATTAACGAACGGTAGTTCGTATATATTCGGTATACTGGTTAGTAGAAAACGTTTTTGATTGATGTACAGGATGGCTATGGACGACCTTTTTTCTGCTTCGACGCGTGAGCGTTCCTTTCAGAATGCGCCGCTTGCGGTGCGCATGCGCCCCAATTCGCTCGATGAGTACGTGGGCCAGCAAAAGGCCGTCGGTAAGGGCTCATGGTTGCGTGCCGCGATCGAGCACGACGTGCTTTCGAGCGTGATTCTGTACGGGCCTGCCGGTACGGGTAAGACGACGCTGGCCCATATTATCGCCAACCATACCAAGAGCGAGTTTGTCGAGGTCAGCGCTGTGACGGGCACCGTGAAGGACTTGCGCCGTGTGATTGATGAGGCCAAGACGCGCCTGAATACCTACGACCGCCGCACCATTCTATTCATCGATGAGATTCACCGCTTCTCTAAGTCGCAGCAGGATGCCCTGCTGCATGCAGTTGAGAACCGTACCGTCATTATGATTGGCGCCACGACGGAGAATCCGTACTTCGAGGTCAACTCGGCACTGTTGTCGCGTGGGCGTGTGGTGGAGCTTGAGCATCTGAAGGATGAGGATATCGCCACGCTTATTGAACGTGCGCTTGAGGCACCGCAGGGCTTGAACGGTAAGTTCTCGGCCGATGAGGATACGGTTAAGACCATTTGCACGCTGGCAGCGGGTGACGCTCGCTCGGCGCTCACGACGCTCGAGCTTGCGAGCGAGATTGCCGTTACACGTCCCGATACCGAGGGAACGCCGGCGCCGGCGGCGGGGGAGCGCTATCCCATCGCCGTGGATGACGTGAAGATCGCCAACCCGCGTCGCGGCTTTACGTATGACAAAAACGGCGACATGCACTACGACATCATCAGTGCGTTCATCAAGTCCATGCGCGGTAGCGACCCCGATGCCACGATCTATTGGCTCGCGCGCATGATCGATGCTGGGGAGGATCCTAAGTTTATCGCTCGCCGCATTATGATTCACGCTTCTGAGGATGTTGGCAACGCCGACCCGCAGGCGCTTTTGGTGGCGCATGCCGCGTTTAAGTCTGCCGAGGTCATTGGCTATCCCGAGTGCCGCATTAACCTGGCTCAGGCTGCACTCTATGTGTGCTTGGCGCCAAAATCCAACGCGTGTGAGGCTTCGATCGATGCGGCGCTGGCCGATATCCATTCTAGTGGGCTTCGCGAGGTGCCGAGTTATCTGCGCGATCGCCATCGCCCGGGCAGCGATGAATACGGTGTGTATAAGTATCCACATGATTATCCCGAAGGCTGGGTCGATCAGCGCTATTTACCCGAAGGCTTGGAACGCGGTGCATTTTGGCAGCCTGCCGGGCGCGGCTGGGAAGAGTGGCGCGTAGAGCAAAGCGAACGCGACCGCAGCGGGAATGCACCGAAGTAGCTGCTGATAATTTTGTCCCACGTTGCTGCTCTTGGCATGTTCGGTCCCCTTTGGGGTACCATGGAAACCGTCTGTATTTCAATTCCTTTGGGAGGCTTGTATGAGTCCCATTCAAATCGCCCTGCTGTTGCTCGCCGTTGCCGGCGTGTGGGCTATCGTTGAGCTCGCGCTTACCCTGCGCAAGACCCGCACCGTTGTCGACTCGCTCGATAAGACCGTGAACGACCTTAACAACACCATCGCCGAGGCTCAGCCTGTGGTGGCAAAGCTCGATGGCGCTGTCGATGAGCTTACGCCGGCGCTTGCCCAGATGGAGCCGCTGCTTAAGTCGAGCAAGACGGCAGTTGATGCTCTTACCTCCAATCTCGTAGAGGTCGAAGCCGTGGTTCGCGACATTTCCGAGGTTACGGGCAGCATGGCCGAGGCCAGCAATGCTGTGTCGAGCGTGACCGACTCTGCCGCCGGTGCTGTGCAGAAGCTCTTCAATAAGGTGAAGGCTCCTGCAGCTGAAGCCGAGCGCAAGCTTTCCGCTGCCGCCGAAGAAGCCGAGCAGCCGACCGAGCGCGTCTTGATTGGCAAGGCGGAGGACGAGGCCGCCGATGGCGCAGATGTGGCTCAGAAGTCTGCATCCAAGCGGGCTCAGTATTACACCTATACACCCTCCGAGACCTCTGAGGAGTCCTGCGATGAGTAGCGAAGCAACCTGCCCCATCACGCTGACCGTTGCCGGCGACCCGCGTCTCGCTCGCCTTGTGCGCATGACGGCAGCCAACGTTGGTGCCCTGTGTTCCATGTCTGTCGATCGCATCGAGGACATCCGCATGGCTGCCGAGGAGGCTTTCATCTTTGGTTGCACCGCGGTCGACTGCGATGACATCACCATCAAATTCGATGTCGATGAGACCCACGTTGGCATGACTATTACCTTTGGCGATCAGGCTACGGTCGATGAAGACGACCAGGCTGCGGTGTATGCCGAGCTCATCCTCGCGAGCGTGTGCGACTGCTACGAAAAGACTGCGGCGCCCCTGACGCTTTCCCTCGACCTCAAGGCGGATATCTAATATGACCGAACGTTCCCGGAGTGGCAAGACCGCTTGGGACAAGGAGAAAACCCGCGAGCTGTTTCGTCGCTACAAGGAGACCGGTGATCCGGACGCCCGCGAGCAGCTCGTCATGTCCCATATGAACCTGGTAAGGTTTCTTGCCAACAAATTTAAGAATCGCGGCGAGCCGCTCGACGACCTCATGCAGGTCGGCTATCTGGGTTTGCTCAAGGCTATCGACCGCTTTGACCCTGAGCGCGGGCTCGAGTTCACAACGTTTGCAACACCCACTATCCTGGGCGAGATCAAACGCCATTTCCGCGACAAGGGCTGGAGCGTGCGCGTACCGCGTCGTTTGCAGGAGCTCTCGGCCAAGGTCAACCAAGCTACTGACAAACTTACCAACGAGCTGCAGCGTTCGCCCAAGGTTGAGGAGATCGCTGAGTATCTAGATGTGACTGTCGATGAGGTCCTCGAGGCTATGGAATCGTCTTCGGCCTATACCTCGGTGCCCATCGAGGCTCCTGGTGCGTCCGATTCCGACGATGCCCCCTCGATTCTCGACCGTTACGCCGACGACGACAACGAGCTCGACTTTACCGATGACCGCCTGGTCATTGAAGAAGCCATTCGCGATTTCTCGCCGCGCGAGCGCGAGGTGATCGAGCTGCGCTTTGTGAAGGGCATGACCCAGATCGAGATCGCCAAGAAGCTTGGTATTTCTCAGGTGCAGGTTTCGCGTCTGCTGCGCCGCACGCTTAAGAAGATTCAGGACAAGATCGACCCCGACGGAGTGATGATTCGTTCATGAGTGAGCACCCCCAACAAACCGATCGCGTGCTGCGCGACACCCGCATTCTGACGCTGCGCATTTGGGCTGTTGTCGGCTGCATTGTCATCGCCGCTGTCATCTTTAACCTTATGGGCATCCTGGCACCGGTTATTGAGTTTCTTGCCGTCGGTTCCATCATTGCTTTTGTGATGTCCCCGATCACCAACTGGCTCGAGCACCATGGCGTGAATCGCGGCATCGGTTCGCTTGTCGCGCTTATTGTTGTTGTTGCCGTGCTCGTCGGTGTCGTTTGCATCTTGTCGCCGATTCTCTTTGGTCAGATCATGGAAGTCCTGAGCCGCCTGCCCGAGCAGCTTCGTGTTGCGGGTGGCGATCTCAATGAGATGATCTCGCATGCCAAGACGCTCAACAACACGCCGCTCAAGGAGTATTTGGACGATAATCTTTCGTCCCTGGTTACCGTGGCATCGAAGTATGTGTCTCAGATCGCTGCCGAGCTTGGCCGCGGTGTGTTCCCGCTCATCACCAATACGGCCTCGCAGTTGTTCGTGATCTTCCTTGGTCTGGTGCTTGCCTACTGGATGGCCTGCGACTACCCTCGCATGCATCACGAGATTTGCACCATCATCGGTCAGGAGAAGGAGACCTCGTATCGCTTTATGGTCGCCATTCTTTCTCGCTCTGTCGGCGGCTACATGCGCGGTATGGTCGTGACGTCCATCTGCGGTGGTTTCCTCGCCTTTATCGGTTTTATGATCATCGGCCATCCGTATGCGGCGCTCATGGCTATCTTTACCGGCATCATGCATTTGGTTCCGGTCGTCGGTCCTTGGGTGAGCGCAGCAATCGCCACAGTGCTTGGTTTCATGTTCAGCCCCATGTTGGCGTTATGGACGCTTATCGTGACGATGGTCGCGCAAAACGTCACCGATAACGTGATTTCGCCTGAGGTTATGCAGAGCTCGGTGCAGGTGCATCCCATCATGAGCCTCACGGCGCTCGTTATTGGCTCGGCACTCATGGGCCCCATCGGCATGATTATTGCCATCCCGCTTTGTGCGGCCCTCAAAGGTATCTTCGTGTACTACTTCGAGAATGAGACCGGCCGCCAGCTTGTGGCCTATGACGGCGCCGTGTTTAAGGGCACGCCGTACCGCGATGCCGATGGCAACCCGGTCGCCGCCTACGACGCGCTCGGCGACGACACCTTCATCTACGAGTCCGAGCTCATCGGCAACGAGACTGCGCCCGAGGCCCAAGCGATGCCTAAGCCCGAGTTCGATAATCCCTGGATCAAGCTCTCGGGTTTGCAACCCGATGCCACGGGCTTCTTCAAGAATCCCTTCGCCAAGGACGATGACTCCAACTCGGACGACGATACTAAAACCGGCATCGACGGCTCCATGGACGATTCGGATTCTAAATAGGCCCTATTAACGTTTCTTGAAGTTGTAAATGACAAGAAACGCGAGCAAAGCGATTGATAAGGGGCCGGCTACATAGAAAAAGAGAACGTCAATTGCGCGTAGAGTGTAATAAGCCTTATCGCCGGACATTACTGCATACAATACGTAGCCAAATGCTGGTTGGTTTGCGTACCAGCAGGAGAAGGCCAAGAGCGCTAAAAGTGCTAGTACCAGAAGTGCATTCAGGACAAATCGTTTACTTTTCATCGATCGCTCCTTCCGGGTGACTCTTATATGTAATTCTACAGCAGTCCTTTTTCAAAGGATCGCACAGTACTGAATAACGTGCACTTTCGCTGGAGGGTCGCTGTTTGGCGGCCCTCTTTTTTGCACTTGCGCGGTGGGATGGTAATATCGTTACGTTTGAACTGTTTCGATGTGAAACCGAGGAGATTCCCTCTATGAGTGCTGACTACCCGTCAATGACTACGGCCGAGATTCGCTCCAAGTTCCTCAACTTCTTTGAGGAGCGCGGTCTTAAGCTCTATCCTTCTTCGTCCCTCGTCCCCGACGATCCTTCGCTGCTGCTTGCCAACGCCGGCATGAACCAGTTTAAGGAGTACTACCAGGGCAAGAAGACCATGAAGGAGATCGGCGCTATCTCCTGCCAGAAGTGCGTCCGCACCAACGACATCGATTGCATCGGCGAGGATGGCCGTCACCTGTCCTTCTTCGAGATGCTCGGCGACTTCTCCTTTGGCGGCGTCTCCAAGCAGCAGGCTTGCGCCTGGGCCTTTGAGCTCATCACCAAGGAGTTCAAGCTGCCGCTCGACCGCCTGTACTTTACCGTCTTTACCGAGGACGACGAGACCCACGACGTGTGGCGTTCTCTGGGCGTTGCCGAGGACCACATCTCCCGCCTGGGCGAGGACGACAACTTCTGGGCCGCTGGCCCCACTGGCCCCTGCGGTCCCTGCTCCGAGATCTACTTTGACATGGGCGAGGAGGTCGGCTGCGGTAGTCCCGACTGCAAGCCCGGCTGCGACTGCGACCGCTTCCTGGAGTTCTGGAACCTCGTCTTTACCCAGTACGATCGCCAGGAGGACGGCTCCATGCCGGAGCTGCCGCACCGTAACCTCGATACGGGCATGGGCCTTGAGCGCATGGCCGCCATCATGCAGCACAAGACCGCCAACTACGACGGCGATCTGATGCAGCATCTCATCAAGCTGGGCGAGGAGATCAGCGGTAAGACCTATGACGCCGACGATTACTCCGGTGCTAGCCGTTCTCTGCGCATCATCGCCGACCACTCCCGTGCCGTTGACTTTATGATCTCTGACGGCATCCTCCCCGGTAACGAGGGACGCGAGTACGTCCTTCGCCGCCTGCTCCGCCGCGCCGTGTTCCACGGTCGCCTGTTGGGCATCGAGGGCGCCTTCCTGACCAAGTTCATCGACGAGGTTAACGCTCAGATGGGCGAGGCTTATCCCGAGCTGCTCAAGAACGTCGCGCTCGTTAAGGGTATTGTCGCCTCCGAGGAGGAGCGCTTCTCCACGACGCTCGACAACGGCCGTGTTTACCTGGACGAGGCCCTGGCCGCGCTCGCCGACGGCGCCGTCCTTCCGGGCGACATTGCCTTTAAGCTGCACGACACCTTTGGTTTCCCCATTGACCTGACTGTCGAGATCGCCGGCGCTGCTGGCCACGACGTTGACATGGACGGCTTCACCGCCTGCATGGAGGACCAGAAGGCCCGCGCTCGTGCCAACGCCAAGGGCGATGCCTGGGGCAGCTTCAACGACGTGTGGGTCGAGCTTTCCGACAAGGTCGCCGCGACCGAGTTCGACGGCTATGACAACGATGCGATCGAGGGTGCCAAGGTTGTCGCCATCGTTCGCAACGGCGAGTCCGTCGAGTCCGCTGCCGCCGGCGAGGACGTCGAGGTCGTGCTCGACCGCACCCCGTTCTACGCCGAGATGGGCGGCCAGCAGGGTGACGCCGGCGAGCTTTCCGCCGAGGGCGTTGTTCTGACCGTTGCCGATACCAAGAACCACAACGGCCTGTATGCCCATGTCTCACACGTTGCCGAGGGCACGCTGACCGTCGGTGCTACCGTGACCGCCGCGCTCGACGCCGAGCGCCGTGGCTTCCTGCGCCGCAACCACACCGCCACGCACCTGCTCGACGCCGCCCTTAAGCAGGTCCTGGGCGAGCATGTGTCCCAGGCCGGCTCGTTGGTGACGCCCGAGCACCTGCGCTTTGACTTTACGCACTTCGAGGCCCTGTCCTCCGAGCAGCTCAAGGCTGTCGAGGACCTGGTCAACCAGCAGATCTTCGCCTCCAAGCCGGTTGTGACCCGTGTTATGGGCATCGACGAGGCTAAGGCTGCCGGCGCTGTCGCTCTGTTTGGAGAGAAGTACGGCGATGTCGTCCGCGTCGTCTCCGTGGGCGCCGAGGACCAGCCGTTCTCTCGCGAGCTCTGCGGTGGCACGCACGCTGCAAACACCGCCGAGATCGGCCTGTTCAAGATTATTTCCGAGTCCTCTACGGGCTCGAACGTCCGCCGTATCGAGGCCGTGACCTCTAAGGGTGCTCTCGACTATATGGCCGACCGCCTGGCACTCGTTGACGCCGCCGCCGCTGCGCTCAAGTGCCGCGTCGACGAGGTTCCCGCCCGTGTGGAGAACCTGCAGGCCGAACTGCGTGAGATGTCCAACAAGCTCAAAAAGGCTCTGACCGGTGGTTCCTCCGACGCCATTTCCAGCGCCATCGAGGGTGCTGTCGAGCTCGGTGGCTACAAGCTCGTCGTTGCTGAGCTCCAGGGCCTTGAGGCTGCCGACCTGCGCAACGTATGGGATACCGTGCACCAGAAGGTGGCCTGCCCTGTCGCTTGTGTCATCGCCAGCGTGACTGAGAAGGGCACTCCGGCCCTGCTCGCTGCCGGCTCCGATGACGCCGTCAAGGCCGGGTTCCACGCCGGTAACGTGATCAAGCGGATCGCGGGCCTGGTCGACGGTCGCGGTGGTGGCCGTCCCAACATGGCCCAGGCCGGTGGCAAGAATGCTGCCGGCATCGCCGATGCCCTCGCGGCCGCTAAGACCGCGCTCGGCGCCTAAGAATCTAAGAAGTCGCTGTGGTTGCGCTCGCGCTGGACATAGGGGAGACCAGGATTGGCATCGCCGTCTCGAGCCGTGATGGCAAGATGGCGATGCCTGTCAAGGTGCTTCCGGCTGCCGAGGTCACCGGTATGGCCAAGACGTTTCGCTACCTGGTTGAGGACTATGAGCCCGACATCCTGGTAAGCGGACGTCCCCTGACCATGGCCGGTGAGCCCGGCCCTCAGGCCGAGCGCGTTGCCGCTGTGGCGCAAAAGATTGCCGACGAGCTCGATCTTCCGTTGGAGTTTGAGGACGAGCGTCTGTCCTCGCAAGAGGCCAAGCGTATCCTGCGCGAGCAGGGACTCAACGAAAAGCAGATGAGGGGCAAGATCGACATGGTTGCCGCCAGCCTGTTTTTGCAGACGTGGCTCGATCGTAAAAACGAGGAGGTTTCGCATGCCTAGTGCTTCCGATCCGCGCCAGCCGAATCGTACACAGCAGCCGGCGTCGCGCCCTGCCCAGCCTGGCCAGCGTCCGGCACAGCCGACGCAGCGCGCAGCTCAGCCTGCCGCGCGCCCGGCGCAGTCCTTCTCTCGTTCGGCCCAACCTGTTCAACGGACGGGTCAGCAGCCTTCTGCTCGTTCGGTTCAGCATTCGGCTTCTCACGCGGCTCAGCAGCCCACTGCTCGTACGGCCCAGCCTGCAGGCGGCACCCGCTTTAAGCAGCAGGCACCTACCCAGCGAACGCAGGCCCCCCAATCGCATTCGCATCACGCTCGTGGTTCGCATGGCGTTGCTCCGGCGACCCGCTCGAGCTACAACACGCATGCTCGTCGCGGTGCTCAAAAGAAAAGCTCCCCGGTGCCTATGATTATCGGTGGCGTTGTTGCCGTGCTTGCGCTTGTCGCGATCGTTTTCTTTGTCGTGCCAGCCGTCAAGGGCTTCTTTGGCGGTGAGGGTGCGAAAGTCGTTGCAGGCCAGCAGGTTACTATCACGATTCCCGATGGTGCCTCGGGTGACAGCATCGCTTCGATTCTCTCCGAGAATCATATCGTCGAAAATCCCAAGGATTATTATGCGGCGGTGAAAAAGCTCAACGCCGATATGTCGCTCAAGCCTGGTACTTATTCGTTCACCACACTCATGGATGCGACCAAGGTTGTTCAGCAGCTCATGGAAGGCCCCAACGCGGGCTCCAATGCGCTGACTATCCCTGAGGGCCTAACGGTCGATCAAGTCGCCGACCGTGTGGCCCAGGCTTACGACAGCATCTCTAAGGAAGACTTCCTCAACCAGGCCAAGGCCTCCAACTACGTGGACGACTATAGCTTCCTTAAGGGCGCCGCCAACGACTCGCTCGAGGGCTTCTTGTTCCCCAAGACTTATTCGTTGGGTGATTCGCCGACGGCCGATGACGTGGTTCGCGCTATGCTCGATCAGTTTAAGACCGAGTACAAGTCGCTTGACTTTGCGAGCTGCGAAGCCAAGATCAAGGAACGCTACGGTGTGGAGATGTCCGACTACGACATCGTCAACTTGGCCTCTATCGTTGAGCGCGAGGGCCTCAACGCCGACCAGCGCGCGCACGTGGCCTCGGTCTTCTACAACCGTCTTGCCGGCAAGCTCGATGGTCTGCGCTATCTCAACAGCGATGCGACCATGATGTATGTCACCGGTGGCGAGGTTACCGCCGACGACCTGCAGAGCGATAGTCCGTATAACACCTATAAGCATGAGGGTCTGCCACCCACGCCCATCTGCTCTCCGTCGCTCGAGGCACTCAAGGCCACGCTTGAGCCGACCGACTCCGATGACCTGTATTTCTACATTACGCAGGACGAGGAGTACTTCTCGCAAACCTACGAAGAGCATCAACAGTCTTGGAATTAGCATGAGGATTTTTAGCCCCAAACGTTACGTTGCCTCGGTCGATCGCATCGACCTTGATACCCTTTGGGCCGACGGCAAACGCGCCATTCTGCTCGATCGCGATAACACCCTGGTGCCGCGCGACACCGAGCAGGTTCCCGCTGCGGTTTCCGCTTGGCTCGATACCGCCCGCGCCAAAGGCTTTAAGCTGTGCATGGTGTCCAACAACTGGCATCGCGACCAGGTCATGGCATCAGCACGCGAGCTGGGACTCGAGGCCATCAGCCATGCCATGAAGCCGGCGCCGTTTGCCCTCAAGGCGGGTCTTAAGCGCCTCGGCGCCACGGCCGACGAGGCGGTGCTGATCGGTGATCAGCTCTACACGGACGTGTGGAGCGGCAACTTCGCCGGCGTCGATACCATCCTGGTAAAGCCGCAGGCCACGCAGGACCTGTGGTATACGCAGATCTTCCGTATCTTTGAGCGCCGGGCCCTGCGCGACCTTCCCTGCGAGGAATAGGTCTCGTCATGTCCCAGCACACCAAACACGGCTGCGACCATATCTTCTTTATCGGCTTTTTGGGCGCGGGCAAATCGACGCTCGCGCGCAACGTCGGCACTATGTTCAAGCGGCGTTTTATCGATACCGACCGCCTGGTCGTGCGCCGTTGCGGCAAGTCGGTAACCGAGATTTTTGAGACCGAGGGTGAGGATCGTTTTCGCGAGCTCGAGACCTCGGCGCTCCGTTCGCTCCAAAGCGAGCGTAGCCTGTTGGTTTCGTGCGGTGGCGGTATCGTCGAGACGCCGGTGAATATTGAGCTGATGCACGAAATGGGTACGTGTGTGTACCTCGAGGGCGACTTCGAGGATTCGATTCGCCAGATTCGTCGGTCCGACACGCGGCCCGATTTCCGCTCGCCCGAGCATGCTGCGCGCTTGTTTGAGCATCGCCGTCCGCTGTATCGCCAGGCCGCCGATATTACCCTTGATATTCGCAACAAGTCCTTCGAGGACGTTTCCTACCTTTGTGCCGAGATGCTTTTGGAGCGTGGACTGCTATGATTCGCCGCCAACTGATCAATTTCCAAAACCGCAGCGTCGATGTCCGTGTCGGATTGGGCGCGTTCGATGAGCTGTCGCGCATGTTTGCCTCGGCCGTTGGCAAGCCTAAGCGCGCGATGGTGGTTTGGAACGACGCCACATCCGAGCGTTTTGGTGAGGTCGTCGAGCATGCGCTGGTCGACGCCGGTTTTGCCGTGTCGACGCTAGTCCTCGAGGTTTCGCCTGCTGGTGCCACGTTGGCCGATGCCGATGCTATCTTTGGCGCCTTGTCTGCCAACGGCATTACCTGCGACGATCTGGTTGTCGCCGTTGGCGATGCCGCAACCTGCTCGGTTGTTAGCTGGTGCGCCAACCAGTGGTGCGGCCGCACCGAGTGCGCGCTGCTGCCGACGACGTTCGACGCCATGCTCACGGTCGCGACGACCATGAAGCCGCTCGTCGCCTCGTCGGCCAATGCGCTTCCCGCTATCGCGTTTCGTCCCGAACCGGGCTTGGTCGTGTGTGACCTCGACCTTGTTCGCGAGACGGACCCCGAGGACCTCAAGCTCGGCTATGTGGTGCTTGTTGGCACCATGCTTTCGAGCAGTAAGTCCCGCTGGAATCAGTTTACTGAGATCCTCCCCGAGATTCTCGCGGGCGAGGAGGTCGCGCTCGTCAATGCTGTTCAATGGTCTCAGACTGCCCGCAAGGACGTACTGATGGCCACGAACCCGAGCGCCCGCCATGCGCTCGATTTTGGCAAGACGGGGGAGCGTGCCTTGCGCGCTTGCTTGGACGATGCCGCTTCGCAGGTCCCTGCCTACCAGCTGTTGTCCGAGGGCATGCGCTTTGAGGCGCGCCTAGCACATGACGCCTGCGACTTCGATATCGATTATGTCTTTGAGGTCGATGACTGCCTGGAGGACTTTGGTATCGAGGAACTTGCCTTCGATCTGGAGCCTGCCGCATATATCGAGGAGTTCCGCAGACAGCAGTTTGTCCGCTCGAACCGCAGCATGTTGCCGCTGCCCGCAGCGCTCGGCGCCATTCGCCTAACGAGCGTCGAGGACGAGGTTCTTGAGCGCCATGCTCACGCCTACTTGGCTTCTCGCAAAGAACTTCTCTAAGATTTATTGACTTCCATCGTCTTTCGTATCATGTTGAGGGGCGGGTTTCCAATCGGTTGTGGATCGCATGCGATCCCGTCGTTCGGTTGAGACCCGTCCCGTCTATATAGAGACAACAAGAAAGGAATCTGCATGTCTGAGTTTGCTGCCGGTCCTGCCGGTCGTATCGAGCGTGTCCGTGCCCTGATGGCCGAGCGTGGCTACGACGCCATCGTGGTGCGCGACGAGGCCAACCTTCGTTGGCTTACGGGCGTGAAGGGCGTCTTCGACTACACCTTCGAGTTCCCGCACGCTGCGTTTATTACGGCCGACCAGTGCCTGTTCCACACCGACTCGCGCTACCTCAACAGCTTTGAGGAGAACACGCCCGCCGGCAGCCCCTGGGTCTACGACATGGACGAGGGTACCATTCCCGGCTGGGTCGCCGGCAAGATCGCGGCCAACAAGTGCCGTGTCTGCGCTGTCGAGGACGATATGCAGATTAATTTCTACCAGGGCATTCAGCGCGGCCTGGAGGACCGCTCCGTCGCCTGCATGCTGCCGCTGATGCACGACGACATCCGCAAGATGCGCGCCATCAAGGATGCCGAGGAGATCGAGCTCATGCGCCACGCACAGTCGATCACCGATGCCGCCTTCCAGCACATGCTCGGCTTTATTAAGCCCGGTATGACCGAGAAGCAGGTTCGCAACGAGCTCGAGAACTTTATGTTCGCCAACGGCGCCGACAGCCTGGCCTTCGGCTCTATCGTGGCGAGCGGCTCCAACACCGCCAACCCGCATGCCGTGCCGAGCGGCCGCGTGATCGAGAAGGGTGACTTTGTCCTCATGGATTACGGCGCGGGCTACTGCGATTATCGTTCCGACATGACGCGCACTGTTGTTATGGGCGAGCCCACGCAGGAGCAGCTCGACCTGTACGCGCTCGTGCGCCGTACGCACGAGGAGTGCGTCGCCGCCATCCATCCGGGCGTCGAGGGCAACGACATTTTCAAGCTTTCCAAGAAGATCATCGGCGATGCCGGCTATGGCGATTACTACAACCATGGCCTGGGCCACGGCGTGGGCATCGACATCCACGAGCTGCCCAACTTCAACCGCAGCAAGAACACCATCGAGATCGGCTCGGTTGTCACCATGGAGCCCGGCGTCTACCTGCCCGGTGTGGGCGGCGTGCGCCTGGAGGACTACGGTGTCGTCACCGAGAACGGCTACGAGCCCTTCACCAAGACCCCGCACGACCTGCACGTCATCGACTGCTAGCCCATTTCGATAGATTTCTGGGCGGGGCGTCCGGAGCAATTCGGGCGCCCCGCGTTCTCTTTTTATGCGCTCGCCGCAGGCGCGGTCTGCAAGTGTATAATTTCTATCGTATGTAATTTGGACGCTTGTGCGTTCTGCCCATAACAAGAAAGGTCGCTATGCCTACCATTTCTACCGCCGACTTCAAGAACGGCCTCGGTCTCCGCATCAAGGACAAGGTCTACACCATCGTCGAGTTCCAGCATGTCAAGCCGGGCAAGGGCGGCGCGTTTGTGCGCTACAAGACACGCGACATCAAGAGCGGCCGCGTCGTCGAGAACACCTGCAACGCCGGCACTAAGTTCGAGAGCGTCATGCTCACCACCCGTGAGTTCCAGTACCTCTACAACGATGGCACCGACTACATCTTCATGGACAACGAGTCCTATGAGCAGGTTCCCGTTCCCGAGGACATGGTGGGCGAGAACTCCAAGTGGCTGCGCGAGAACGACATCTGCCAGCTGCTCTTCGCCGACGATGAGCTCATGGGCGTGACCCCGCCGATGTTCATCGAGACCACCATCGTCCAGACCGACCCGGGCTTTAAGGGCGACACCGTCCAGGGTTCCACCAAGCCGGCCACGATCGACACCGGCGCTGTCATCCAGGTCCCCATGTACCTCAACGAGGGCGAGGTCATCAAGGTTGACACCCGCGACGGCAAGTTCGTCTCCCGCGTCTAGCAACCAACTCTTCTAGGAGGACTCATGCCCCAGGAAATCAAGATTGACGGCATCGGCATTTCGCCCGATGTTCTGACCGCCATCGTCTCGCGCGCCGTGTCGGATGTCGAGGGCATCGCCTCCGTTGGCGTCAAGGACCTTGCCACCAACCTTGTCTCCATGATGCTCTCGTCCAAGGCCCCTGCTTCCGAGCCGGCGGTCGAGGCCGAGGTCGTCGGCGAAAAGCTCGCACTCACCGTGCGTGTCGTGGTGTTCTTTGGCTATCCGTTCAAGAAGCTCGCCGAGGCCGTTCGCGCCGCCGTGGTCGCTGCCATCGATGCTCAGGTGGGCGTCGAGGTCGAGCGCGTTGACGTTTGCATTGACGGCCTCGTTTTCCCCAAGGAGTAACCTTTGAGCCTTAAGGTTTATCGCGGGCGCACGCTTGCCCGCAGTCAGGCGCTGCAGCTGCTGTTCCAGGCCGAGGCCACGGACAGCCCGCTCGAGCGCGTCCTCGAGGGCGATTTCCTGATCTCGAAGGGTCCCCTCGACCCCTATGCGCTGGAGCTTTGCCGCGGTGCCTACGAGCATATCGATCGTATCGACTGCGCTCTGCGCGCCGTCGCCAAGAACTGGGATCTTATGCGCATGCCCGGCGCCGACCGCAACTTGCTGCGTATCGCCGTCTATGAGATGCGCTTCCTCACCGACGAGGAGGTCTCGGACGCCATCGTAATCAACGAGGCCGTCGAGCTTGCCAAGGCCTATGGCACCGACCAGTCCGCTTCGTTCGTCAACGGCGTGCTGGGCAAGATCGCTCGCAGCGAGGAGCTGCCAGGCGAGGACCTGTACCAAGAGCTGCTGTCCGAAGATCGCGCTCGCGAGGAGGCACAGGCTGCCGAGGCTGCCGCCAAGGTTGCGGTTGCCCAGGCTGAGGCTGGCGTGCTGGCCGAGGATGCGGACGCCGCCGAGGCTGTTGTCGACTCCGTCGAGGAGTAGCTATGCCAGAGGGTTCCGTCCGCAACTTCGACGAGATCTCGGACCGCTTGGACCAGATCATCGCTACCGTTCGTTCCAAGGATACCTCCTTGGAGCGTTCGCTCGATTTGTTTGACGAAGCGATTGAGCTGGGCTCCCGCGCGGTCGATATGGTCGACAAGTTTGAGCTGACGCCGCGTGAGGCCGACAAGCTCGAGCAGGAATATGATGAGGATGCGGCAAACGAATCCCAGGATAGCTAGGCTGCATCTCCGGATACGAATGGTTGATGGCATTCATGAAACGCGTGCGTCTTGATGACGAACTGATTTCACAGGGCATCTGCGCCGATCGCGCGGATGCCCTTCGCACTCTTATGGCCGGCTTGGTCTCGAGTGGCGGTGAGCGCTTGACTTCGCCGGGTCTTAAGGTGATGCCGGGGCTGCCGCTGCACGTGAAGGGGCGCATTCCCTATGTTGGCCGCGGCGGTCTTAAGCTCGAAGGCGCGCTTGATGCGTTTGGCATCAATCCGACGGGCCTTGCCTGTCTGGATGTGGGCTGCTCTACCGGCGGTTTTACCGATTGCCTGCTCAAGCGCGGAGCTGCGACCGTTGTCTCGGTGGACGTGGGTCGCGCCCAGTTCGATTGGTCGTTGCGTCAGGACGATCGCGTGACGCTGCATGAGCGCACAAACGTGACGCAGCTGCCTGAGCTTGGCTATTCCGGCGCCATCGACCTGGCTGTGTGTGATGTCTCGTTTACCAGCATCGCGAACATTATCGATGCGGTACTGGCGTGCCTGGCTCCTACGGGTTCATTCTGCACGCTCGTAAAGCCGCAGTTTGAGGCTCCGGCGGCGCTGGTGGGCGAGGGCGGCATTGTGACCGATCCCGCCGTGCGCCGCGATACACTCGTGGCGGCGGTTGAACTCTTTGCTGCCAAGGGCCTCTTCCCGGTCGATGTGTGCGTGTCACCCATTCATGGTGCCAAGGGCAACGTTGAGTTTTTCCTGTACGGCATGAGGTTTGCCCCCGGCGACCGCACCGACGACGAGCTTCAATCCCAGGTATCGGTTTTGAGCGAGAAAGCTGCAACGCTATGAAGGTCTTTCTGGTTCCCAATTACTACAAGCAAGAGGCGGTCGAGAGCGGCCTGATGCTCGAGCTTTGGCTGACGCGCCAGGGCTATGAGGTCGCATGGGCTGCCGACCAGCGATCGAAGATTCAAAGCACGCCTGATATTGACGGCTCCGATCTGGTCATTACGCTCGGCGGCGACGGTACGTTGCTGCGCGCTGCCCGCATCCTCAACCATCGCGAGATTCCTATCCTCGGTCTTTCCTATGGTCACCTGGGCTTTTTAACTGCTGCGAGCCCCGAGGAGCGCGACATTCTGCAGGTCGTGAGCGACGCCCTTTCCGGCGAGCTGCACGTGAGCCGTCGCGCCACCATCGCCGCGGATATCGTGTCCGTGCGCGAAGACGGTACAAAGGATGTCGTGCGCACCTTCGCCCTCAACGACATGGCGCTTACCCGCGGTCCGCTGTCCGATATGGTCGAGTTCGACATCACGGTGTCCGGCCACCATATCGATCGCCTGCGTGGCGACGGTGTGGTCGTGTCCACGGCGACTGGTTCTACGGGTTACGCGCTCAGTGCCGGCGGCCCCATCGTGAGTCCCGACTATACGGGCATGGTGTGCGTACCCATTGCTCCGCACACCATTCAAGCTCGCGCTTTCTTGACTTCGCCGAGTGATGTCGTCGAAATCTTTATGTCTGATGACCGTCCGAGTGTTCCGGCGATCGCTATCGATGGACAGTTTATTACCTGCGATGGCACCGTTGAGAGCGTGGCTGTGCGTCGCGGGCCCGGAGATGTGCTGCTGCTCGATTATGGCCCCGAGAGCTTCTATAACTCGGTGAGCCGCGTATTCTACGGAGTCCGTCATGATCGATGAGCTGCAGGTTTCTAACATTGCACTCATTCGCGAGGCGACGCTAGTGCCGAGTGCCGGTCTGACTGTCCTGACCGGCGAGACCGGCGCCGGCAAGACCGCGTTGCTCTCGGCCCTCAAGCTTATTTTGGGCGAGCGCGCGGATTCCTCGACGGTGCGCGAGGGTGAGGCGCTGGCGAGCGTCGAGGCGCGACTCTTTGACGGACCGCACGACACGGAGGGCTTCACGGTCCAGCGCAGCCTTTCTGCCGAGGGCCGCAGCCGCGTGAAGATTGACGGCCGCATCGCCAGCGTGCGCGAGCTTTCGGAGCGCGTTGGCGTGATGATGGATCTGTGCGGCCAGCACGAGCACCAGCGCTTGCTCGACCCGGCGCATCACGTTGCGATGGTCGATGCCTGGGCGGGACGCTCTGCGCTCGAGGCGCTGGATGCGTACCGCGCCTGCTTTAAGGCATCGCGTGCTGCCGCCAAGGAGGTTCGACGTGTCGAAGAGGCCTCGCGTGCGCAGGGGAGTCGCGTCGAGGAGGCGCGCTTTGCCCTCGAGCGCATCGGCGAGGTCGACCCCAAGCCGGGCGAGTATGAGGAACTCGAGGAACTGCTGCCGCGCTCCGAACATGCCGAGGTACTGGTTGCCACGGCTAACGATGCCCATGCATCGCTTGCCTCCGAAGGGGGAGCGCTCGATGCCGTGAACAGCGCCGTGGCAGAGCTTTCCCGTATGGCTACCGTCGATCGCAAACTGGGCGACATTGCCGATGCGCTTTCGGATGCCTGCATCTCCCTTGAGGATTGCGCGAACGAGCTTCGTGCCTATCGCGATGGCGTCGCCTTCGACCCGCGCGAGCTCGCTCGCATACGTGAGCGGTATTCCGACCTCAAGGGCCTGTTGCGTCAGTGGGGTCCCACCATGGACGATGTTTTTGCTATGCGCGATCGCTCGCAAGAGCTGCTGTCCCTGGTCGATGATGGCGATGAGCAGATCAAAAAGGCGCGTGAGGCACTCGGGAGCGCCGAGCGCGAGTTGTTTGCCGCTGCCAAGGCACTTAAGCGCGCTCGCAATACGGCGGCCCCGCGCTTCTGCCACGAGGTTGGCCGCCAGATGGCGCGCTTGGAGATGGGTAGTGCCGAGCTCGTCTGGGAGTCGCGCGATCTTCCCCGTGCTGAGTGGACGCCCGTTGGTCCTTCGAGCTACGAGCTGCTATACCGCAGCGGTGCCGGCTTGACGCCACGTCCCCTGCGCCGCATTGCGTCGGGCGGCGAGCTCAGCCGCGTCATGCTGGCAAGTAAGGTTGTCCTCGGTAACGCGGACGGTGTTGATACGCTGGTGTTTGACGAGGTCGATGCTGGTGTCGGTGGCTCCACGGCGCGTGCGCTCGCGGGCGTGCTGGCAGATCTCGCCGCTACGCATCAGGTGATTGTCGTAACCCACTTGGCGCAGGTCGCCGTCATGGCTGACAAGCATTATGTCGTCAGCAAGGAACCGGGCGATGTTCCCCAGACGCATTTGGACGAGGTAATCGGTGAAGCGCGTACCGCCGAGATCGCCCGCATGTTGAGCGGCGATCAGTCCGAGGCAAGCCTGGCGCACGCCAGGCAGATGCTTGCGGAGGCGCGTGCCTAGGCCGAGTCGCCACACGCATGTCCAACCCGGCCGCCACGAAACGGGTCCATCTACTACGTTTGGTAGGGCATCGGCAACCACGCCAAGAATTGCAAAAAGAAAACCGCAGGTAGAACGCCTGCGGTTTTCTCTATTTTGGGTGTATGGTTGGCGGTTGCGGTTAAAACGTAGTAGATGGGCGGGTTTCGTGGCGAGGGGCGTCTATCGGCTCCCCAATTTACCTACTCAACGACCTTATCCGGCTGGATGAGCTCCTCGTAGTAGCTGATATGCTCACGCGCGTCTTCGATCTCGGGCAACAGGAAGTTGTAGATGACTTCGATGATCATCGTGGCGCTGATTTTGGAGAACGCAAAGTCGCCCGTGGTGAGCAGCGCCTCGTGGTTCACGGTGTTAAAGGTGTAGTCTGCCAAACGAGCAAGCGGAGACTTGCTGTCGCTGCTGATGACGACTACGGTGGCACCACAGCCGCGAGCCGCTTTTGCCATGCGATTCAGTCGGCGCGATTTGCCAGAGTTTGAGATAAGCACGATGACGTCACCCGGGCGTAACGTGAGCGCAAAGCCGATTGATGTCTCGCTAATGGTGCTCGCCATGCAGCGCAGGCCCAGCTGAGAAAATTTAAACGTCGCATCGAGCGCGACCGCGTTCGTATTGCCCACAGCCGCAAACTCAATAACCCCTGCATGCTTAAGGGCATGCACAACAGCCGCCAGCGTATCGTGGTCGATCCCGTCGATAGTCGCATTAAGCTCGCTCACCTTGGCAGCCAGGATGTTCTTTAGACTCTGCTCCATATTGTCGAGCGAGACCTCGTCGGTCAGGCCCTCGTTGCGCTGTCTTTCCAAATCCCTCGCCAACGAAAACTGAAAGCTGCGGAAGCTGCCAAACCCAAGCTTGCGGCAGAAGCGCGAAACGGTCGCCTCGGACGTGGCAGCGGCGCGTGAGAGCTGAGCCGCCGTGAGGCGTGGAGCCTCGGACTGGTGCTCCAATATATAGTCGACAATGCGCTGCTCGGACTCGCTGTATCCCTGATGGGTGCTAATGAGGGAAAGTGCGCTCTTGCTACTATCGGTCATGGATGGCTCCTGGTTGGCATGAAAATCTAATTTGATTCGCAATGCCATAGTATACGGGCATTTTTAATTACAAGATACACCTTGCCGTTTCAAGTGTTGATGGTAAACTTTCACTTACCGTTTACGGTTATGAAAGAACCTTTCACCAGAGAATTGCACCTTGTCTCTTCTCACGCGGACGGTAGGTTGGTATCTTTCAGTTGTGGAAAAACGCGCATCGAAGCGCGTGTAGGGGAGCGCCCGCGGGCGCTGTACTCAAGAAGGAGGGACACATGGCTAAGTTTGACATCATCGCCGCGACCGGTTGCCCGACCGGCATTGCGCACACCTTCATGGCGAAGGAGGCGCTGGAGAAGGCAGCTGCCGAGCGCGGTCTGACCATTAAGGTCGAGACTCATGGCCAGGTCGGTGTCGAGAACGAGCTCACCAAGAGTGAGATCGCTGGTGCCAAGGCCGTCGTCGTCGCAGCAGACAAGGATGTCCAGGCTGAGCGTTTCGCCGGTAAGCCCATGGTTTCCGTTGGTGTTTCCAAGGCCCTGTCCGTTGAGGCCGCCGGTAAGTTGATTGACCGCGCGCTCGCCGCCAAGGGCGACAGCACGGTTGCAGCCGCTGCCGATGTCGAGGACGAGGTTGAGGAGAAGGAGTCCATCGGCCACGTTATCTACAAGCACCTCATGAACGGCGTCAGCCATATGCTGGTCTTCGTCGTTGCCGGTGGTGTCCTGACCGCCGTCTCGTTCCTGTGGGGCATTACGTCCTTCGATTCGACGGCGTCTGACTACAACAGCTTTGCTGCGATGCTCAAGATCATCGGCGGCATCGCCATGAACCTCATGGTTCCGGTGCTTTCCGCCTATATCGCCGAGTCCATCGGCAAGCGCCCGGCGCTCGTCCCCGGCTTTGTTGCCGGTATGATCGCCATCCAGGGCCTGCCTGTTAACGCCGAGACCGGCATGATCGACGCCGGTGGCGCCGGCGTGGGCTTCGGCTTCCTGGGCGGCATCGTCGGCGGCTTCCTCGCCGGCTATGTCATCCTGCTGCTCGAGAAGGTCTTTGCCGGTCTGCCCAAGAACCTGGACGGCCTCAAAGCTATCTTCCTGTACCCGCTGTTCTCGACGGCTATCGTCGGTCTGGTCATGCTCGGCATTTCCGGCCCCATGGCTGCCATCAACACCGCCATGATGGACTTCCTCAAGGGCCTGTCCGCCTCTGGCGCCGTTGTCCTGGGTCTTGCCATCGGCTGCATGTGCGCCTTTGACATGGGCGGCCCGGTCAACAAGGCTGCTTACGTCACCGGTACCGCTATGCTCACCGAGGCTCTGGCCGCCGGTGTTGGCACCGACACTTACAACTTCGGCACCAACTTCATGGCTGCCGTCTCCGCCGCCTGCATCGTTCCGCCGCTGATCACCACCTTTGCCGTCGTTGTCGGCAAGAAGTACTTCAGCCAGGAGGATCACGACGCCGGTATCGTCAACCTCATCCTTGGTTGCACCCACATCACCGAGGGCGCCATTCCGTTCATGACCAAGAACATCTGGCCCGTCATGCCCATCATGATGTTCGGTTCCTCTATCGCTTCGATCCTGACCATTATGTTCAACGTTCACGATCCGGCGCCTCACGGTGGCTTCCTGGTCCTGCCCGTTGTCGAGAACGGTCCGCTTTGGGTCCTCGCTATCCTCATCGGCGCTGTGGTCGGTGGCATCCTGTTCGTGGCCTTTAAGAAGTACGACTTTGAGAAGAACCAGAAGGCCGCTCCTGCAACCAAGCCGGTTGAGGCCCCCAAGGCCGCTGCCGTCGAGGCCCCCAAGGCCGAGGCTGCTGACTTCGTGAAGGTCGAGAACGTCTTTGTCGCCGAGGACTTCGCTTCTCGTGACGAGGCTCTGAGCTTTGTCTCCAACCAGGCCGTTAAGGCCGGTATCGCCGGCGATGCCGACGCCGTGATGAACGCCTTCCTGGCCCGCGAGGCCGAGGGCACCACGGGCATGATGGAGGGCTTCGCCATTCCGCATGCCAAGTCCGACGCCATCACCGAGGCCGCTGTCATCGTCGTCAAGGACGACTCTGGCGTGACCGGTTGGGACACCATGGACGGCGCTCCCGTCAACGTTGCCATCGCCCTGCTCATCCCGGGCGCTCAGGCTGGAACCACGCACCTCAAGATCCTGTCCAAGGTCGCCGAGGCGCTTATGGACGAGGACTTCCGTGCCACCGTCAAGGGTTCCACCGACGCCGCCGAGATCGCCAAGACGATCAACGCCCGCCTGGTCTAATCCCGCAACACGCGAATACCATCGCCACCTGTATATAAGGCGGAGTCCCTCTCCAGGGCCTCCGCCTATTTTTCTATCCCTCTCATAAGTTGCGGTGAAATAGGGACTGTTTAAACGATTCAACCCCAAATTCAGCCCCTATTTCACCGCAACTTATAAAAGGGCATAGAGGGGGCTGCCTATCGAGTCTTTGTCGCGAACAGGTTATCAGCCAGAATTCCTTTCAGCCGACATTACTCTGGACCGACCGAGTTTCCACAGCTTGCTCGCCCACAGGGGCCCGTGCGCGGCCTGTGAGATTTATCGCGAGTTCCGCACGAGCCGAAGAGCACTTAATGTGCTCTTCGTGCGAGCAGGACTGTAGAGCAGGAAATCTCACAGGCCGCGCACGGGCCCCTGTGGGCGAGCAAGCGGACGACAAACACATCTGTCCAATAATTCGTCTGAAACACAATGAAAAACCGTTTGATGTGAGTTAATATAAACAACGTCGTGAATCTGACTCCTGCCACATGCATGACAGGGGTTAAACACAAAAAAGGAGTCAATTATGGTTTCTGAGAAGGCTACCCTCGTTAATCCTCAGGGTCTGCACATGCGTCCGGCTGGTCTGTTCGCCTCCACCATGGGCAAGTACGCCTGTGACGTGACGGTCGTCACCCCCGAGAAGGAGGTCAATGGCAAGTCCCCGATGGCCCTCATGGCTGCTGGTATCCCCTGCGGCACCGAGGTCGAGGTCAAGTGCGACGGCGCCGACGAGGCCGAGGCTCTGGCTGCTGCCATCGAGCTCATCAAGAGCGGTCTTGGCGAGTAGAACTCAAACGGGTCGCATGTTGAACAACTAAGTTCATATTTGGGGGCGCAGTGACCTGTCTTAAGGTAGCTGCGCTCTTTTGTCATGGATATGGCAAAACGCTTTATCACATGACACGGAGAGAGGAATGGGAATGTATCAGGGAGTCAACGCTTCCGAGGGCATCGGTATCGGCACCGTCATGGTCGCCGTCGATCCCGACTTGACGTTTGAGCCGCACGAGGTTGCTGATTCGGCAGCAGAGAAGGAGCGCTATCAGACCGCTCTTTCGGTCTTCTGCGAGAAGACACAGGCTCAGGCCGACCACATGAAGGAGACGGTGGGCGAGGCCGAGGCCGAGATCATGAGCGGACACATTGTCCTGGCTCAGGATCCGGGCATGACCGACGCCATTAACGCCGCCATTGACGGCGGCACCTGCGCCGAGCAGGCGCTCATGGACACCTCGACCATGTTCGAGAACATGTTCCTGTCCATGGACGACGAGATGTTCCGTCTGCGCGCGGCCGACATCGCCGACATCCGCACCGGTATTCTGGCTGAGCTGCTGGGCAAGGAGGTCGTCGACCTCTCCGTCCTGCCCGAGAACACCGTCGTTGTCGTGCATGACCTCACGCCGTCCATGACCGCCACGATCGATAAGGCCCACGTTGCCGGTATCGTCACCGAGACCGGTGGCCGCACGTCGCACTCCGCGATCATCGCGCGTGCCCTCGAGATTCCGGCTGTCCTTTCGGTTTCCAACAGCTGCACCGCGCTGCGCAACGGTATGACCGTTGTCGTCGACGGTGGCAAGGGTATCGTTGAGGCCGATCCTGACGAAGAGACGCTCGCTGCCTACACCGCCAAGGCCGAGGCCTTCGCTGCCGAGAAGGCAGCCCTCGAGGCCTTCCGCGGCAAGCCGTCCGTGACTGCCGATGGCATCAAGAAGATCATCGCCTGCAACATCGGTAACCCCGATGACGTGCCCAACGCGCTCGATCACGACGCCGAGGCCATCGGTCTGTTCCGCTCCGAGTTCCTGTTCATGGACTCTGCTGAGCTTCCTTCCGAGGAGGAGCAGTTCAACGCCTACCGTAAGGTCGCCAGCGCGCTCAAGGGTGCTCCGGTCATCATCCGCACGCTCGATGTGGGTGGCGACAAGGAGATTCCGTATCTGCACATGGTCAAGGAAGACAACCCCTTCATGGGCTTCCGCGCCGTGCGTTACTGCCTGGCCAATCCCGACCAGTACAAGGTCCAGCTCCGCGCTCTGCTGCGCGCTAGCGCCTTCGGTGACGTCAAGATCATGATCCCGCTCGTCACCTGCGTCGAGGAGGTCTTGGCTGTCAAGGAGCTCGTCGAGCAGTGCAAGGCCGAGCTGACCGAAGAGGGTCGCAAGTTCAACGAGAACATCGAGGTCGGCATCATGGTCGAGACGCCTGCCGCCTCGCTGCTCGCTGACCGCTTGGCCGAGGTCGCTGACTTCTTCTCCATCGGCACCAACGACCTGATCGGCTACACCATGTGCGCCGACCGTGGTAACGACACCATCTCCAACCTGTACCAGGTGTACTATCCCGCCGTGCTCCGCTCGCTCAAGAACATCATCGAGAGCGGCGTGAAGGCCGGCATCATGGTCGGTATGTGCGGCGAGGCCGCTGCCGATCCGCTGCTCGAGCCGCTGCTGATCAGCTGGGGCTTGGAGGAGTTCTCGATGAGCGCTCCGTCGATCTTGCGCGCCCGCAAGACCATCAGCCAGTGGACCAAGGCCGAGTGCGACGAGCTCGCCGAGAAGGCGCTCGCCTGCAACACCGCCGCCGAGGTCAAGGCACTGCTCGAGTCCGCAGCTCGCTAATTTGGTATCAGAGGTAACCGCGTGGTTGGAATGGGCCGGCCACGCGGCCCTCACATATACAGGGGGTACTGTAAATGTTCTACACGCTAACCGCTAACCCGGCTGTCGACATGACGGTTTCGAGCTCTCCGCTCGAGCCCGACGAGAACGTCCGCACCGGCTCGGCCAGCTACACGGCTAACGGCAAGGGCCTCGACGTGTCCTTCGCCTTTAAGAAGATGGGTGTCGACACCGTCGCGCTCGGCTTCTTCGCTGGCTTCACGGGCAAGTTCATCGTCGAGGAGGTCATGAACCTGGGTTGCCTCTGCCGCCCGGTCTGGACCGACGGTATCACGCGCATTAACACCTACGTCAACGATGGCCAGCACGAGTACGGCATCCTGAACCCGGGTGCTCCGATCACGCCGCAGCACCAGGAGGAGCTCTACAACATCCTGGACACCGCGGGCGATCTCGAGTGCCTGATCGTTTCCGGCTCCGTGCCTCCCAAAGCTACGCCCGACTTCCTGGCTCAGGTCATGGAGCACGCTCAGGCTCGTGGCGCCGACGTCGTCCTGGACCTGTCCTCCGATAAGCTCAAGGAGCTCGCTCACAAGAAGCCGCTGCTCATCAAGCCGAACCATCACGAGATGAAGGCCATCTTCGGCGTGCCGGTCGACACCGACGACGAGGTCCGCGTTGCCATGAAGATGGCTCACGACGCTGGCGTTCAGAACGTGCTGCTCACCCGTGGTAGCCGCGGCGACGCTTACTTCTCCAACGGCGAGGATATTTGGTACGCCAAGCGTGAGTTCAACATCAAGCTGGTTTCTTCCGTCTGCGCCGGCGACTGCACCCTCGCTGCTTTCCTGCACAAGTGGTACAGGGATCGCGACAACGTCGAGGAGGCCATGAAGCTCGCTATGGCCACCGGCGCCAACGTTGCCGAGTCCGTCGGCATCGGCGACTTCGGTCACGTCGACGAGTACAGCAAGCGCGTTGCTGTCCGCAAGCTCGATCGTCAGTAATCGAAACGCGACATATTCGTGCGCATGCGGCGCCCCGGTTTCGGCTGGGGCGCCTTTTTGTTCCGCCACGGGGGAGAGGTGTCCTGCCGTACTTCATCGCTTCCACACCGTTCACCGAGTTGTCCTAGCCTTTTGTCTATGCGTGGAATATACTTTCATTAACACGTTGCTTCGTGAAAGGAACATTCATGATTTACACGCTCACTGCAAATCCCGCCATTGATTACAACATCGCCTGCGACGGCCTTGACGCCAACACCGTCACGC
Source organism: Collinsella sp. (assembly GCA_048250755.1). Lineage (GTDB taxonomy): Bacteria > Actinomycetota > Coriobacteriia > Coriobacteriales > Coriobacteriaceae > Collinsella. Next base: position 7,875 of record DBEZMF010000024.1, on the reverse strand, counting down.
GTACCCGCAATGCCGTCTACACGCCCAACGGCAAGGGCCTCAACGTCTCGTTTACGCTTGACCACTATGGTGTCGACACTACGATCCTGGGCTTTTTCGCCGGTTTCTCGGGCGAGTTTATCGTTAAGGGCGCCGAGGCCCTGGGCGTGCCCGTCAAGCCCGTTTGGACCGACGGCATCACGCGCGTCAACGTGTTCCTCAATGCCGGACCCGACACCGAGTACAACATGGTCAACGCCGGTGCCGCCATCAACGAGGCCAACGAGCAGGAGATGTTTGAGCTCATCGATTCGCTCGATGACATGACCTGCCTGGTCATCAGCGGCTCGCTGCCTCCCAACACTTCCGAGGGCTTCTTGGCCGAGGTCCTGCGCCGCGTCAAGGCCAAGGGGGCCGAGTTCGTCCTCGACATCTCGAGCCATCAGCTGGCAGACCTCATTGCCATGGAGCCGCTGCTGATCAAGCCCAATGACGACGAGCTGCTCGACATCTTTGGCATTAAGGTGAGCGGTGGCGACGATGAGTCCGTCAAGGGCGCTATGGCCGAGCTGCACGCTAAGGGCGCCAAGAACGTGCTGCTGACCCTCGGTGGCGCCGGTGCGTACTTCTCCAACGGCGAGCACATCTGGTTTGCCAATCGCACCTTCGACGTCAAGCTGCTGTCGACGGTGTGCGCCGGCGATTCCTCGCTCGCTGCCTTCCTGTCCGTGTGGCACGACGCCCCCGAGCGCGTCGAGGACGCCCTGCGCCTTTCGATGGCCACCGGCGCCAACGTTGTCGAGTGCCCGGGCTTGGGCGATTTTGCCAAGGTGGACGAATATAAGAAGCACATCGAGGTTCGCCAGGTCTGCTAACCGCATCGATATATCGTTGCCGAGCACCCGCTTTGGATTTCCAAGGCGGGTGTTTTTTGTGCACTGAACGCATATGGCGTCTGCTGTCTCGTTTTATGGAATTGACGACGCGATTGCGTGTGCGCGCTTTCTCGTTTCTTGTTAGACTTCTTGAGAACCATCGATTAACGCTCACAAGTGCAGGAGGCCATAGGCATGTGCAATGTTTCGCTCAACGGTACTCAACCGTCCGATGCGTCCCTGTGCGTCCTGCGCGCGCTTGAGGCGGCTGGTCTTGAGGCTTGGTACGTGGGCGGTTGGGTGCGCGACGCCCTGATGGGGTGCCCCAGCCACGATGTTGATATGTGCTGTAGCGGCCTGTGGCAGGAGTCCAAAGCGGCGCTCGAGGCCGCCGGCATCGCGGTTGTGGAGTCGGGCATTAAATTTGGCGGAATCACGGCTATTTCCGATGGCGAGCGTATCGAGGTCACCACGTACCGTCTGGATGGCTTTTACACCGATGGTCGCCATCCCCAGAGTGTGGAGCGTGCCGCCTCGCTCGAGGACGATCTGGCGCGCCGCGACTTTACCGTCAACGCTATGGCCTGGCATCCCGAGCGCGGGCTTGTCGACCGCTACGACGGCCAGGGTGACTTGGAGCGCAAGCTGATTCGCGCTGTCGGCGATCCCAAGCGTCGCTTTAACGAGGACGCCCTGCGCATGTTGCGTGCGGTGCGCTTTGCCTGCCGCCTGGACTTTATGATTGAGCCCGAGACTAAGCGCGCGCTTGCCGAGTGCGCGCCGCTGCTCGACGCCGTGGCGCGCGAGCGCGTGGGTATTGAGCTCGAGGGCATTCTTTCGACCGGTCATGGGGGAGACGCGATGCTGCGCTACCCCGAGCTCATCTGTGCCTCTGTGCCTGAGCTGGCAGCGGGTCGCGGCTTTGATCAGCGAAGTGTCTATCATGCGTTTAACGTTTACGAGCATATCGCCCGTGTGCTGACGGTGGCAGGGGAGCTTGCGCTGTGCGACGGCGTCGCGCCCTCGTCGAGCCTTATGTGGGCGGCGTTTTTGCACGATGTGTCCAAGCCCGAGTGTTTCACGGTCGATCACGCCGGCAGCGGACACTTCTACGGTCATCCCGAGCTCGGCGCCAAGAAAGCGCGCGTCATTATGGATTGCCTGGCGCTCTCGCACGACCTGGTGCGCGACGTGTGCCTGCTCATCAAATATCACGACAAGCCGCTGCGCCCCGAGCGCTCCTGCCTGCTCAATATGATGCGCGCGCTTTCGGGCGAGGGCGTCGACACGCCGCGTTTGATGGACGAGCTCATGGATCTTAAGCGTGCCGACACGCTCGGCAAGGCCCCGTCGTGCTTCTATTACGTTGAGACGATTGAGGAGATGCGCGCGATGTCGCACGAGCTGCTGAAGGCGGGGGAGCCCTATACGCTCAAGATGCTCGCCATCAACGGCGGCGACTTGATCCGTGCTGGAGTCAAGCCCGGGCCGGAACTGGGGCAGCTTCTCAACTCCGCCCTCGACGCCGTGATCGAAGACAACATTCCCAACGAGCGCGAAGCTCTTTTGGTCCATCTCAACTTGAATTAGCCACCCAGTTTACCTGCGTGTTCCATAACCTGCCGACAATTTATCGGCAATTTGGAATTTCTTCTTGCGCTGACGTTTTTTGTCCCGTAATATATTTCCTCGCAGCACAGCAGTGCAGATGTCATGTGGCCCGTTCGTCTAGCGGTTTAGGACGCCGCCCTCTCAAGGCAGAGATCACCAGTTCGAATCTGGTACGGGCTACCACTTCTTTTCTGCTAAGGTCTATGGCCCGTTCGTCTAGCGGTTTAGGACGCCGCCCTCTCAAGGCGGAGATCACCAGTTCGAATCTGGTACGGGCTACCACGCATCTGATACCCGGACTTCCCATGGAAGGCCGGGTTTTTTATTTTCAAACAACCGTCTGCAATTCCCGTTTGAACCAGAGCTTTGCGTTCTGCTTATGGTCCTTGCGGGTACAATATGCAAGATATTTTGACTGTTAGAAGGAGTCTCATGACGGAGTCCTCTCAGCATACGTCTAAGCCCCAGGTCGAGGTTGAGGCCTCGGGCGGAGATGACAATAAGAGCGCACGCCGCGGCGCCATCTTTATCGGCGTCGTGCTGGTGGGTTATATCGTCTATCTGGTGGTAACCGGGCAGATGGGGCAGTTCTGGGCCGCTATGTCGAGCGTCCAGGCGTCATGGCTCGTTGTCGCGTGTCTCTGCATGTTCATGTATCTTTTCTTTGGCATTGTTGCCTATGCGATCGCCGTCTGGCTCGACCCATATTCACCCGTCGGCATCCGCGACCTGATTTCGGTCGAGGCGAGCGGCATCTTCTTTGGCAACCTGACGCCCATGATGATGGGCTCGACTCCCGCCCAGATCTACCGCCTGACCAAGGCGGGCCAAAATGTCGGCGAGGCTGGCGCCACGCAGTTCACGCGCTTTATCGTGTATCAGTTTGGCCTCGTTGCCTGGGGCGATATCCTACTGCTTGCTCGCATGCCGTTTTTTGCCGAGCGCTATGGCGACATGACGCTGCTGTGCGTCTTTAGCTTTGGTGGGCACTGCTGCATCTTGCTTGGCATCTTCGCCGTCGCTCTCATGCCTAAGACCGTCACGCGCGTCGCCCATTGCATCATCAATTGGCTCGAGCGCATTGGTGTCTCGGCCACTAAGATCGAGGGATGGCGCACGTTTGTCGATGGCGAGATCTACTCCTTCTCCGAGAAGTTCAAGCTTTCAGCCGGACATTTTTCTTCCATGCTGCTCACGGTGGTCATCACCATGCTGCAACTCGCGTTTTTCTACCTCGTGCCGTATTTCCTGATGCTTGCCTTTGGCCACCACGAGGTCGACTTTTTCTCGGTCATGGCCGCGAGCGCCTTTGTCCAGCTGCTGAGCTCTGCGGTCCCCCTGCCCGGTGGAACTGGTGGCGCTGAGGGCGGCTTTGCATTGTTCTTGGGTCATTTCTTTGGGTCGGCTTCGACCGCTGGCTATCTGCTGTGGCGCCTCATTACGTTTATTGCGCCGACCATTTTGGCTGCGCCCCTGCTGGGCCTTAAGAGCGCCCACAACGAGAGCATCCATGCGCGCTGGGATCGTGTGATGCGCAAGCTCGGCCGCACGCCTCAAACGCCCTCTGCGCCCACAAAGCCCCACCCCACGAATGCTGTTACCGTTGATCTCAAGAAGCAGGCTCAGAAGGCTTCTGGGACCGCTAAGCCGGCTCATAAAGCCTATGTGCGCCAGACAGGCGACGGTATTCGCGTATCTCCGTCGGCACTCAATAAGAAGAAGCACCCTAAGTCGCAGTAGGGCAGTCGTGCGTTCTTCATGATGCGGGGCATATTTGTGCTGTATGGGGGATAATCCTCTTACGTAGATTATCTCTCATCTGTTGATGAATGCTCGCATATCGAAGGGACACGCCCATGGCAACCAGCAAACCGCGTCTTGACCGCCGCATTGTTCGCAGCCGTAATGCCATCCTTTCCGCTTTCGAGCGCCTGCTCATGGAAAAGCCGCTGGCAGACATTACGGTGAGTGCCATCGCGCGCGAGGCCAATGTCGACCGCAAGACCTTTTACGTTCACTTTGGTACGGTTGACGGCCTGCTCGATGCCATTGCCGTCGATGTGGTGGAGATGATTGTCGACTCGGTCGAGAAAACGCTCGCTTCCATGGACGGCGACACCAACGAGCGCGCTCTTGGCGCGGCGGCGACCTTCTTTAAAACCGTTAACGAGGCACTGTGCAACAACTTGGTGCTCAATCGTCAGCTGATCGAGAACATTCCGCTCGATGATTTTATGGCTCGTCTTCGTGCGCCGCTCGAACACGAGATTGCCGAGCGCGATCTGCTGCCTCAAGGTCTCAAGGACGAGATGTTCGACTACTATTTGGCGTTTTTGCTATCGGGTATTATCGGTATCTATCGCACGTGGGCGCTGTCTGACGGCTCGGTTCCTATCGAGCGTGTCTCTGAGGTCGCCAACGACCTGACTCTCAACGGTCTGTCGAGTCTGGAATCTCGCTTCGAATAGCATCGATAATTCAACAACTTATAGAAGTTGCGGTGGAATAGGGATTGTTTTGGTTATTGGAAGGCCGTTCTGGTCCCTATTTCACCGCAACTTAGTAAAACTGTTTTGATGGTAAGGCGGAGCAGCCTCGAAGATGAGCCTCGAGACTGCTCCGCTTCATTTCTGAGCGTTTGTCGTGTAGGGCAGCATTAATCGCCGTTTTTGAGTATGCGGCCCTGTTTTTCGAACTTGTGCATGTCGCTATCGGCCATGCCCTGCGACTTGTCCTCGTGACGCTTGGCGTATAACGGATCGTCGGAGTCGTTCCAGATGCGGTCGGCGACAGGTGACCATGCCTCGGCGGCAGCCTGGGTCTTTTCGCGCAGCTGCTCGGGTGACTCCTTCTCGATTAGGTCGGTGCTCATTGCGCCACTCTCGGCGACCAGTTTGGGCAGCACGTCGGGATTCTCGAGCATGGGGCATGGTTTGAGGTAGTTGTCGTTAAACGGCATGTTCTCGTAGTACTTCATAAAGAGGGGAGAGCGCAGCGCGTCGAGTAAGCTCACATCGTGGATGTTGGCGTTTGAGTAGTGGATGAACACGCACGGTTCCACGTCTCCGGCGGCGTTGATGTGCAGGTAGCGGCGGCCGCCGGCGATACATCCGCCTACAAACTCGCCGTCGTTTTGGAAGTCGAGCGTAAACAGCGGCTTCTTCTCACGCATTTCGCGGATAAAGTGATACATGTGCTCGCGCTGCTCGGGCGTGGGCATGAGCTCGGAGGTTGCATTGCGGCCAACCGGCATAAAGTGGAAGTACCAGCAGAAGAGTGCTCCCTCGCCGATCATCCAGTCCATGTTCTCCTCGGTAGCAACCGTATCGGCATTGGCGCTGGTCCAACAGGTGGAGATACCAAACGGCAAGTCGCGCTCGCGCAGGAGTTTCATGGCGTGCTCGATCTTTGCGTAGGTACCTTCGCCGCGGCGGGCGTCGGTTGTGTGCTCATTGCCCTCGGCGCTGATGGCGGGGACAAAATTACCTACGCGAATCATGTCGTCGCAGAAGGCCTCGTCGATCAGCGTGGAGTTGGTAAAGCAGAGAAACACGCAGTCCTGATGTTTTTCGCAAATTCTGATCAGGTCGTGCTTGCGGACGAGCGGCTCGCCGCCGGTATAGATGTAGATATGCGTACCGAGCTCTTTGCCCTGCGTAACGATAGAGTCGATGTCTTCGAACGAGAGATTCTGCTTGTAGCCGTACTCGGCGGCCCAGCAGCCCGTGCAATGCAGGTTGCAGGCGCTCGTGGGATCGAGCAGGATGGCCCACGGAACGTTGCACTGGTACTTTTCGCGGTTCTTTTCCTGCTCTGGCCAAGCAAGCAGGTTGGCGTCGACAATGAGGGTCTTAAGCAGCTTGGTTCGCATCTGGGGATTAAGGCTGAACACACGCATAATCAGGTCATACCAATTGCCGCGGCTCTTGATGACATTGGTGAATGCCTCTCGCTGTACAGGAAATACGCGATTGGGGACCAGCTTGTTCACGAGATCCATGATTTTGTCGATGTTTTCTTGCGGGTTGTCGTCGAGATAATCGATGAGCTTGTTAAGCGCTGCACGCTCTGCTGACTGTGTAAGCGACATGGGTATATCCTTTCACGTGTGCTTCATGTGTGATAATACCCACTTGTGGATTAAACGAAGTCTAAAGATTTGTAATGTGTCTATTCAACGAATCAATTTAATTTGGGGTGAAGCGTTATACGCCGACACCTTCTAAGTTGCGGTGAAATAGTGTCAGATGGGGATGCGGACGATTTCTTGGACCGCGCCTAGGCGTATCCATTGGAATCCTCCGATGCGCCTTCGCACGCTCGCATGACCTCGATACCATGCGAGCGTGCGAACTCGACGAGCTCTGCGTTGCGGGCGTTTATGGTACCGAAGGCGGCGGGGCACACGATAAGGCGCGCGCAGTGGACGAGGAGCTCTTTGGCGCGGGCTATGGTTTTATCCCCGATCGGCTCGAAGGCGCGCTCGGCCACGCATTCCGTCGCCAGGTCGCGCGCGAGCTCGCAGTCGATGTCCCCTTCGTGCAGAACGCCCGCGTAGAACGCCTTGCCCTGCCGGATGAGCTGGCGAAACACAGCCGACCCCGTACCTGCGCCGGCGATGACGAACGTGTGTGCATCGCCGTGTGGGCGCCCAATTTCCACGCTGCCGAAGCGCTCGTTGAAGGTGCCATGTTGAAGGCCGTAGAGCTCGCCAATCGTCTCGCGCGTGAATATGTCCTCGGGTGCGCCGGCGCGGAAGACCCGGCCGTCCTTCACGCAAATCACCTTGTCGGCGCTTTTCTGCGCGAGCTCGAGTTCGTGGATGGACATGATGACAGCAACATTCCGCGATTTCGCAAGGTGGCGAAGTATTCGCAGCAGGTCGATCTGGTAGCGGATATCGAGATACGACGTGGGCTCATCGAGCACGAGCACACGTGGATCCTGCGCGATGGCGCGTGCGAGCATGACGCGCTGGCGTTGCCCGTCGCTTATCTGCATGAAGTCGCGCTCGGCGAGCCCTTCCACATGTGCGGTTTTCATGGCCTCGTCGACCCGATTATGGTCATCGGGCGTGAGTGTGCCCATTCGCCCGGTGTAGGGATGCCTTCCCGCCTCTACGATATCGCGGCAGGTGAGGAGCTCGGTCCGGGGGCGATCTGTCAGCATAACGGCAAGGTTCCTTGCGAACTCCGCCGTCTTCCATCGGGAAATCTCCCGCCCGTCGAGCTCGACCGTGCCGGCAAGCGGTGCCAGATGGCGTGTGATTGTTTTCAAGATGGTCGACTTGCCCGAGCCGTTCGGCCCGATGAGCGCCACGACGTCGCCCGCGCGAACCTCCAGATCGACGCCTTCGACTACGACCTTCTTGTCGTAGCCCGCCGACAGGTCGCTTATGCGGAAAAGCGGC
>DBEZMF010000023.1:0-4394 GCA_048250755.1 Collinsella sp. | reverse complement strand
GCGGACGCGCTCGTCGAGCTTGCGGTTCTCGTCCTCGCCCATGAACAGGAAGACCGGGACGCCGGGCTCCACGAGCTCGAGGGTGCCGTGGAAGAAGTCGGCCGAGGTGATGTAGCGGGTGCGCTTCCACTGCATCTCCTCGAGGATGCACATCGAGAACAGGATGGTCTCGCCCCACAGGGCGCCGGAGCCGATGAACATGGTGTAGGGGGCCAGGGCGTACTTCTTGGCGAGCTCCTCGGCGCGCGGCTCGAAGCGCTTGCGGATATCGAGCATGTCCTTCCAGATGTCCTTGGTCTGCTCGATAAACAAATCGAACTTGGGGAAGCAGCCGCGGCGGTTGAGCAGGCGCAGGCCGAAGCAGTCGGCGAGGTAGTAGCCCTTCTCGCAGCCGCCCGAACCATGGTCAGAAGCCATGGCGACGCAGTTCTCGGCACCCACAGCCTGGCCGATGGGGCCCTCGGGCTTGGTCATGGCGTAGACGCGCACGCCCATGCCCTTCATCTTCTTGACGGCCTCGAGGACCTCGGGGGTGGTGCCGGACTCGGAGGCGGTGAGCACGACGGACTTCTCGGTCATGCGCTTGTGGCCCATGGCGTTCCACTCGGCGGCGTGGATCAGGTAGACCTCGAGGTCGCGGTCGCCAAACTTGTTCATGAGGTACTCGAGCTGCATGAGCTCGTCCCAGGTGCCGCCGACGCCCATCAGGAACACGGCGTCGTAGCCCTCGTCGGCGACCTTGTCGGCGAGCGCGGTCATCTTCTTGCCGGTCTCGTAGAGCGCCTTGCCGTCCTCGAGATAGCCCTCCTGGTCGAAATGCATGATCTCGATCTTCTCGGTTTCCTTCATTTGTCTCTCCTTTCTGGGGTTGTCTTCACATCCCCCATGCCAACGGGCATCAAACCCGCTTACATTCCGTAACACTCGGCCGCTTTGGCCTTAAGCGCATTGACTGATTCTTCGTAGCCCTCTGCCTTGACCTCCATTTGCTTGGAGACGGCATCAAGATACGGGTGCACGTCCCATGACTTCAGACGCTCGGCGATCATTGCCGCAATCGTCTGGAAGAACACCAAATTGGGAATTGCGCTGAGCAGCGGAGCCACCTGAGGCACCGCAACCTCGTGAGCCTTACCCCTGGGATGGGCCGTGAGCAGCACCGTTTTTGTCGTAACGTTCGATAGCGCATCGGCGATATTCGCAAGACGCTCCGACCCCTGCGGATCGTCGACGATAAACACCAGATAGCCCGGAACGATCTGCATCTCGGGACCGTGAATGAACTCCTCGCCCTCGTGATGCATGGCAGGAATCTTGATGGTCTCGCTCAGCTTGAGCGCCGCCTCCTCGGCAACGCCGTAGTTGGGACCGTTGCCGACGACCATGGCGGGCATGTGCTCAGAAAGTTCGAGCATGTGGTCTTGGACATATTCCTCGGCGGTCTTGCACATCACGGCATTGGCCTGGATGGCCTCGCGCAGGTCGTCAAGACGCTGGGCAACGCCCTTGGCGTCAATCGTTCCGCGCGCCTGACCGCCGTAAATACCAAAGAGCACCAGGTACTCAACGAGCACCTCGACGCCCAGAGTCACAAAGTCCACCGACTCGACGCCCACACCGTAGTCAAGAACGATGTCAGTGTGCTCCTTGATGGGCGCCTCGACGTTTGCCGTGAGCGCAACTGCAGCCATATCGTGTGCGCGCATGTAATCGAGCGCCGCAATCGTATTGGTCGAATAGCCACTCTGCGAGACGGCGATGTTGAGCGCATGCTGCGGATAGGTGTGTTCAAAATCGACGAAGGCCTCGGGCGTCACAACGGACACCTGCATTTGCAGGGCATCTTGCAGGTAATCGCGGGCGCAATCGGCGGCATGGCGCGACGAACCCGAAGCAACGATGCGCAGCGCGTCAAAAGAACCGGACTGGAAAATATCAACGAGCTGCGCTACCAGCTCAGACGAACGCTCGAGGTTCTCCCCCATACGCACATGGGCAAGCTGAACGTAATCGAGCATCTTCATCGTCTCACCTCGTAACAAATCATTAGTATTTGATACCAATCACAGTTACAGGTTACGGCTTTTTGATACCTCTTTGTCGATTAATTTATCCCCATCGGCGAACGGTCGATTTTGAGCCCTGTAAGGTTGTATATACAGCTGACCCAACGATCAAAACTGGTTAGTTTCCCAGCCGTTATTCACAAAATACCAGCTAGTACGTATAGGTGTAGCCGCCCGTATCGCCACGATTGAAGGACTTTACATACTCGATAGCCTGACCGCTCGCGTCATAGCTCACGCATTCCAAAAGCAAAACAAGATCGCCCTGTTCCAGTCCAAGGAGGCCGGCATCTCGTGCGCCCAGCGCTTCGATATCGAGCTTTTCCTGTGCCATGGCTGGCTTTCGGCCCAGCATCTCATAGGTCTCGTACAAACTGAAGACCGACACGTCAATATCTTCGATGGTTGGGAACAGCAGGCAGGGAATCAGCGCCGTCTCAATCGATACGGGGCTACCGTTTATGCAGTTCAGGCGTCGAACGGAATAGAGCAGGTCGTCCTCGGCGATGCCAAACAGGTCGGCGTAATATGGCCCCGCATAACGCATGGAACGCGCGAGAATACGGACGGACGGCTCGCCGCCCGAAGCACGGACCGATTCACGGAAACCGACCGTGCGTTCAAAAAAAGCAGGTACTTTCTGCGCCACAAAGGCACCTTTTCCCCGAACACGGCGAATCTGCCCGCGCCGAACCAGCTCATCGACAGCGCTTCGGATGGTCAAGCGTGTCGTACCAAATTCCTCGGCGAGGTCTTTTTCGGACGGAATCATGGAACCCGTGGGATATATACCGCGCTCGATACGTTCCTCGATGCGGCGTCGAATGCGCATATAAACCGGGGTGGCATCTACTGTTTCAGCCATTGTTCACCTGCCACGCTCCTCATGCCGTTCTCTTCGCCGTTATCGGCAAAGCGGAACTTTGTGGGCAAAATCACCGATTTGCAATGCTCCACAAAACGCATGTCCTTATCAAATTCGATCGAGCTCTCATAGAACACCGGCGTTCCCTCTTCTTGCTGGAGCAGCTCGGCCTCTTCGACGTCCAAACGCGAGATGGAGATATGCTCACGTCCATGCTCAACACGCACGCCACCTTCTTTGAGCAAGACATCGTAAAGGCTCTCACACTCAAAATCGTGTTCGGGAAGCGATGGGCACAGGGACAGGTTAACGTGAGCGGTCTCGATTGACGCCGGCTCGCCCTCAATAAGTCGAACGCGCTGCATGCGGAGCAAGGGAGCGCCTACAGCCACCCCAAGCTTGTCGGCAAGCGCCTCATCCGCCTCGATGGTCCCGGTGGAAACCAGACGAGAAGAGGGGTGCAGGCCGGCAGTCCGTACAGCATCGGAAAAGTTATACGTTTCCTGGAAGATGTTCAACGGCTTGGGAGGACACACATACGTACCCGATCCGCGACGGCTCTCGAGCGTTCCACACGAGATGAGCCGCGTGATACCGGCACGCAACGCCGTACGCGAAACGCCAATCTCTTCGCACAGCACGCGCTCGGCCGGCAGGCGATCGCCGCCGGCAAGCTGATGGTGCTGGATATACCAAAGAATTCCCTCAACAGCACGATCTTTGGGGGGAATTGCATAAGATTCGCCTGCCATTGCACAGACTCCTCATTCAGAAACGTATGCCGCCAAAATTAGGCCAGCCCTCCCATGGCATCAAATTCGGCCTTGATCTTCTCGGCGACATTCCGATACGACTTATATAGACTTGAATCGCGTTTGACTTCGTCGGTCATAACGGGAATCTCTAATTTGGAAACCTCGTCTTTTCCCGTCTGAACCGCCACAACAACGCCCATACCAAGACACATATTACGCTTGGCAGCGTTTATTTTCGCCGCCTTGGCAGGATTTGCCAGGATACGCTGGGCAAATTCCTGTTTAGAGACCGCTTCTTCGGCCTCCGGATCGCCCGCCTCGGCCACTTCGCACTGCAACACGTCCGCATAGTCAAAAATCTTCGGCTCGCCGCCGCGCTGATGCACGGCCCACTTGCGACGCGTGGCATCCTGGTAGATAGCCGGCAAAAACGTAAACCGCGGCGGGTCCAAAATCGTATCCGTGATGGTAAACACATCGGGATCAAAGGCATCCTGCGGGTTTTTCTTCTTGAACAGCCCCATATCAGCCTCCCGTACTAGCATTAAACAACTCAAGCCGAATATAGCACCAATTTCAAGCTCATGCTTTAGTAGATCGGTGCGCGGCGTCTATGGCTCGCCCAGCGGAAGAACATACGGACGAGGGCCGGGGTGGGGTGCTTGGTTTTGGAAGTGGGCTTCGCGAACTTCCAAAACCAAGCACCCC
>DBEZMF010000022.1:0-1640 GCA_048250755.1 Collinsella sp. | reverse complement strand
TGCCTTCGAAACCGAGGCCGATGGGCTCTCCGTCGTGCCCTCGACCATAGAACTCGTCGACCAGAACGAGCTGCTCCTGCGCGAGCAGCGCCTTCGCTTCGCGCTCGACGACTGCGCGGGCGACTACGACGTCTGCATCGTCGACTGCAGCCCCACGATGAAGCGCCTCGCCTTCAACGCCTACCTGGCCGCTGCGGGCGACGGCATGGTGATCGTGCCGGTGAAGCTCGACTCCACCGTCATGCGCGGCACCGCCCTCACGGTCAGCGCCATCGAGTCCATCTCCGACGCGCTGCGCGTGCCCACGCCTTCATGGCGCATACTGCGCACCTGCGTGCCCGGCCTCATGACCAACGCCGAGGCGACCGGGGCCGAAGTGCTGGACTCCTACTTCCCCGAAAACCAGTTCGCCACCGTCATACACGCGAGCTCCAAGGTGTGCGAGGGGAGCTGGCAGTGGCAGCCCGTGGCGACGTTCAAGCCCGACAGCCGCCCCGCGAAGGACTACGAGAGGCTCGCAGAGGAGGTGCTCCATGGCTAAATCGGTCGCATCCGGCTTCACCATCTCGGGCTTGCTCGACAGGAACGCGTCGACCCGAAGCGACTACCCCGTCGAGAGGATCCCCGTCGGCGAGATAGCCGACCATCCCGCCAACGCCGCCTACTCGATGGACGATGCGGGCATAGCCCAGCTGGCAAGGAGCATAAAGGAGGAGGGGCTCACCGACCTGCCGCTCGTCCGCAAGCTCGACGACGGGGGCTGGCAGATGGTGAGCGGGCACCGCCGCAAGGCGGCCTACGCCCTGCTCGCCGAAGAAGACGAGAAATACGCTCAGATTCCCTGCCGTGTCATCCGCGACATCACCGACGAGCAGTCCGTCATGCTGCTGCATGCCGCCAATTACTTCGTGCGCAGCCTCACCGTATCGGAGCGTGCAGCGGCGAGCCGCGCGCTCGGCGTGGAGGTCGAGCGCATGAGGGCAGAGAACCCGGGGCTTGCGGGCGTGCGCACCGAGGACATCAAGGCGGCGATCATATCCGAGCAGACCGGACGCAAGGTATCGGGCAAGACCATCCAGCGCCAGGAGTCTCTCGCGCGCAAGATCGAGGAGAGGCTCACGCCCCAGTGGCGCGAGGCCGCGCTCGCGGACGCGCTCTCGGCGGACGCCGTGGGGATCCTCGCCGATCTGGATTCCGATGCGCAGGACCGGCTCCATGCGGCATGGCGGGCGCAGCCCTTGGGCAAGAAGGAGACGACCGAGTTCCTCAAGAAGTCGACCGCCGAGCCCGCCGCCGAAGAAGACGCGAAGGGTCCCGCGCCCAAGCCCGCGGCGGCGCTCGCAAGCGCCCTTCGCGCGCTCAGGAGCTACGAGTCGAAGACGGAAGAAAACCCGCCGAGCGAGCTGGACAGGCAGGCGCTCGGAGAGATCGCCGAGACGGCGGAAGGGCTCCTCGGAGGCAGGTAGAACCCGCGCAGGAGCCCCTGCGGGGCGCCTGCGCCGTTTCCAGCAAGTAGCCTATCTCGTATACACGAGATAGATGGCGGCCTGGGCGCACGGCGCACCCCGCCCCGGAGCCCAGAGCCCGAAGCGGAGGCGACGCCGCCGGGCGCGCGAAGCTGCCGCAAGCTCCCCGGCCCG
>DBEZMF010000021.1:0-2362 GCA_048250755.1 Collinsella sp. | reverse complement strand
GGTTTGCATAGTCCTGTGGCGTCATGATGCTTGAATTGGATTCAGGGGTCGCTCTTTTTGTGGGGGAAGCCTCGTAAAGCGCGGCCGCTTTTGCATAATTCTTCGGTATCCATCTGCCGAATAGATACTCCCTTGCAAGGCATAGTTTCATCGAGGGAGATTCCATTTCGGAAAGAATGGCATTGCCCCTATCGGCTGAGGCGTTCGAAATCAAGCCACGCAAATGTAATCCGGCATACTGGATTCGTTGATACCACATGAGGCCATCTACGCCTCGTTTTTCAAAATAGTAGGCTGCCTTTTCGTAGTCGATGGGAGTGATTTCATCACCTGAATAATACGCATCCGCGAGGTTCGATGCTGCGAGCGTAAATCCTTCGGCCACTAATGCCTCATTGAAGCTGTGCCAAAGGTGGAAGGACGCGCGAGAGTCGTTAGGGAGTTTGCAGATCCATTTCGGAAATGCGGCACCGTAGGCATTCAGGGGGTCGCGAGATGTTGCTATGTCATGTGCTTCGGTTTCCGCTTGTCGTTTTAGCTCCGCTATTTGCCCATAGCGCGCATCGTATTCCTCTCTGTTCCTTTCCCGCGTTTCTCGAATCGTCTTGATGGACTCTTCGAAATACTCCTTGTAATGGTCTTCCTGCAGCGAGCCATTTGCGCTCTTCGCAAAAAGCTCTATGCGGTCCAGGGCCTCGCATGACCACGGTTTGACGTATTCCATGGGTTCGTTCGTCGATTCGTGCGAATCGTAGTTTTTGTCATCCACGATTTTTACGAAGAGCTCGTATTGCTCTTTAGAGAGCCATATGCCCAGGGGGTGAATGTGCAGGACGATCGTTCGCAGCGCGGTTAGGTCCCAGCTGCCCATGTCCATTTTCTCGAGACCAACGCGGTCAAGTGGCGCGGTTACCGCGTCATAGCTAGGCTTAAAGCGAGGGTTCTCGTCGCCCCTGCGGCGCGCCTCGTCGCAAATGGACTCAACCTGCTTTGTCCAGCTTTCATTATCTGGGCACCTTTCTTCGACCCATAGCTTTAAATACCCTTGGATTATTCTTGTCGCGGTCTTTTTTACGTTGTAGATAACCTGGCTACTGTCGTTCATCTCTGCTCCGTCCCGCAGGTCAAAGCCTTTAAAAGGGTGTCTTTGCTCTCCGAATCGAGTCGATCGGGGTCGTTTTCTCGTTGGCGGCTTTTCAGGCCAATTGCAAAATAGCAGCTTCCAGCGCGGCTTTATAGCCCTCCGCGGCCGCTTCGTAATCTCGCATATAGGATTCGAAGTCGGAGGCGGCGGCATTCGGGAAGCTCCCGACCCATCGTTTTCCCTTCGGCTTCGCCAGCTTCACCGCGCCGCCCATCCCGAATAGCCACCTGAAAAAAGTGGGTGACAGCATCACGTTGACGCAGGCGTAGCCGACGACGTTATCTCCGCCGCTCTCGTCGATATGGCAGAACTTGAGGTCGTGGCCGAACCTTTCGTAAACGTACTTGGCATGACTGCCGGAGACTTTGAGGAACAGCGTCCTGGCGGTGTCCGAGCCGAACATGTCGATCCGCTGGCGCGTGTCCGCAACCACCCGCGTCCTCAGCGCCTCGACCTTTTCATAGTCCGACAGCGGCTTTCCGGTGACAACCGGGTCTACGATATCGTCTAGTCGGTGGAAGTAGGGGCTTGAGGAACCGCTTTCGTCGACATGCATGATCTCGAGGTAGTATCTGCCGAAGCTGAACACGATCGCCACCGGGTCCCCCTCGTACGGCCCGATTTTTACGGTCGATCCGTTCATCAGATGAACCTGCTTCTTGAAGGCCATCCTTTCGTTCGTCCGAATCGCTCGAGATGCGGCATGGAGGACGCTGAAAATCGCGTCAGTGTCCTTGCCGGCCTTGCGGTCGACGAACACGGTCTCCACACTTTCGTCGACGTCGTAGTCGGAAGAGAATGCAAGCACCTTCGAGGAGATTTCGTCTTTCTGCCCCTCGCCGATGAAGGAGCTCGTCCCCAGCACGTCCGAGATGAGGATCGCCTCCTCGGACGACAAGGGCTTGTTCACGGCCCTGAACCCGACGTTCTCGCCGTGGCCTGGTATCGCTACGCGGATCCCCATTGGCATGCTTTCGCTTATCTGGTGCAGGTCCTTGAGGATGGCGTTCTCCGACGTCGGCTTTTCGGAGCAGATACCTATGACGCGCGCGATTTCCGATGCGGATATGCCCGTTCTCTCGTCAGTGAATCGGACGAGAAGGTCGAGGACGGACAGGATCCTGCTTCTCGATGTGCCGCTCGCTGCGAATCCGGATTCCTTTAACTCGGAGATCTCCTCCTCGGTGAATGTCCTAGACATGGCAGGCCCTCCATAAA
>DBEZMF010000020.1:0-3398 GCA_048250755.1 Collinsella sp. | reverse complement strand
CGCGTTAAGCATCCCGCCTGGGGAGTACGGCCGCAAGGCTAAAACTCAAAGAAATTGACGGGGGCCCGCACAAGCGGCGGAGCATGCGGATTAATTCGATGCAACGCGAAGAACCTTACCTGGGCTTGACATGTTCCCGACAGCCCCAGAGATGGGGCCTCCCTTCGGGGCGGGTTCACAGGTGGTGCATGGTCGTCGTCAGCTCGTGTCGTGAGATGTTGGGTTAAGTCCCGCAACGAGCGCAACCCTCGCCCTGTGTTGCCAGCACGTCGTGGTGGGAACTCACGGGGGACCGCCGGGGTCAACTCGGAGGAAGGTGGGGATGACGTCAGATCATCATGCCCCTTACGTCCAGGGCTTCACGCATGCTACAATGGCCGGTACAACGGGATGCGACACTGTGAGGTGGAGCGGATCCCTTAAAACCGGTCTCAGTTCGGATTGGAGTCTGCAACCCGACTCCATGAAGGCGGAGTCGCTAGTAATCGCGGATCAGCAACGCCGCGGTGAATGCGTTCCCGGGCCTTGTACACACCGCCCGTCAAGTCATGAAAGTGGGTAGCACCCGAAGCCGGTGGCCCAACCTTTTGGGGGGAGCCGTCTAAGGTGAGACTCGTGATTGGGACTAAGTCGTAACAAGGTAGCCGTACCGGAAGGTGCGGCTGGATCACCTCCTTTCTACGGAGAATTCAGTCCAATGTTTTTTGGACAGTGTGTGCCACACGATGGCGTGACAGTCATGCCTTATAGTGTGGATGCTGGTGTGGAAGAGATCATGGGCTTGGACGTCCCGTCGGGATGTCCGGGAGTGGTATGGGTATGCTTTTGGGCTCCCGGACCGCCACCCCACAGGTTTTCTGTGGCGCGGTTCGATGCCCATGCGTGGCGGCCGGTCCTGGGTGGCTGGTCGGATCGTGTGGCGCGTGGTGGTTTGAGAACTGGATAGTGGACGCGAGCAAGAGAAACTGAAAGAACGTTTCTTTTTGCTTATCGCGATTTCGCCAAACTCTTCAATTGAGTTTGGTTTCGAGATCGATCGTTTTGTGATCATTTTAGTGTTAAGATTTGTCGTCTGGCGATCTTGCTATCAGGAAACCCGCGGGTGGGGCAATGACAATTTGTTTTGCTGTTGTGCCGCTTGCGAGGGCGTATGGTGGATGCCTTGGCAGACAGTACCGATGAAGGACGTTTGAGGATGCGATAATCCTAGGGGAGCCTCCAACATGGCTTTGATCCTAGGGTCTCCGAATGGGGGAACCCGCCGGCCGTCATGGGCCGGCACCGCCTATGGGCGGGGGGTACGCAGGGAAGTGAAACATCTCAGTACCTGCAGGAAGGGATACTCCGTGAGTAGTGGCGAGCGAAAGCGGATCAGACCAAACCGGTTGCGCGTGATACCCGTCGGGGGTTGCGTTGCCGGTGTTGTGGGATCACGTGTCCCGGTTCCGACGGGCCGGGCGGGAGTCATAAAACGGCTTGCCAGGGGAACAGGCTTGAAGGCCTGGCCGTAGAGGGTGCCAGCCCCGTACCTGGACGTGAGCCGTCTTCCGATCGTGTTGTCCCAAGTAGCGCGGGCCTCGTGGAATCCCGCGTGAATCAGCCCAGACCGTTGGGTAAGTCTAAGCATACCTGTCTGACCGATAGCGTACCAGTACCGTGAGGGAAAGGTGAAAAGCACCCCGGGAGGGGAGTGAAACAGTTCCTGAAACCGTGCGCCCACAAACCGTCGGAGCCTCCCTGGTGGGGTGACGGCGTGCCTATCGAAAAATGAGTCTGCGAGTCAGTGGCGGGTGGCGAGCATAAGCCGTGTGGCGTATGCGTAGCGAAAGCGAGTCTTAAAAGGCGTTTTTAGTCGCTTGTCCTGGACCCGAAGCGGGATGATCTAGCCCTGGGCAGGTTGAAGCGCGGGTAAGACCGCGTGGAGGACCGAACCCACCTGGGTTGAAAACCGGGGGGATGACCTGGGGCTAGGGGTGAAAGGCCAATCAAATTCCGTGATAGCTGGTTCTCTCCGAAATGCATTTAGGTGCAGCGTCGGTCGATTGCGTCGCGGGGGTAGAGCTACCGGATGCTTGCGGGCCCTTGTTGGGTACCAACAGCAGCCGAACTCCGAATACCGTTGACGTGTATTCCGGCAGTGAGTCGGCGGGGGATAAGCTCCGTCGTCGAGAGGGAGACAGCCCAGACCGTCGTCTAAGGTCCCGAAGCGTGTGCTAAGTGGGAAAGGATGTGGAGTCGCATAGACAGCCAGGAGGTTGGCTCAGAAGCAGCCATCCTTGAAAGAGTGCGTAACAGCTCACTGGTCTAGTGGTTCCGCGCCGACAATGTAGCGGGGCTCAAGCACACCACCGAAGACGCGGCAGCAATCTTCATGGTTGCTGGGTAGGAGAGCGTCCTGCGAGGGGCGAAGCGGCCGGGTAACCGTGCCGTGGACTTCGTGGGAGTGAGAATGCAGACATGAGTAGCGAGAGACGGGTGAGGATCCCGTCCGCTGGATGACCAAGGGTTCCGGGGCCACGTTCGTCGTCCCCGGGTGAGTCGGGTCCTAAGGCGAGGCCGACAGGCGTAGTCGAATGGATGAACGGGTGGATATTCCCGTACCGACCATGGACCGGCAAAACCGAGACGGTGAGTACTAACCTCCGCCTCGTGGTGGTTCCTTCCTTCGGGTTGGTGTCGCCGCGTGGCGTTGGGAGCGTAGCCGTAGTAGGTCAGCGCAGGGGTGACACGGAATGGGAGCCGGCCGCGGAGGTGGTTTTCCGTGGTCAAGCACGCAGCCAGTCATGTAGGCAAATCCGCATGGCATGCATGGCGAGGTGTGATGATGGGAGCCGTTATGGCTCGATATCCGGTTGTCCAGGCCGTCGAGAAAAGCCTCGGCGTGAGGGCCATGGCCGCCCGTACCCCAAACCGACACTGGTGGTCAGGTAGAGAATACCAAGGCGATCGAGCGAATCCTGGTCAAGGAACTCGGCAAATCACTCCCGTGCCTTCGGTATAAGGGAGACCCGCTGGGGTGAACCGGCTAGCCCGGGGAGCTTTGGTGGGTGGCACAGACCAGGGGGTAGCGACTGTTTACCAAAAACACAGGTGCATGCGAAGGCGAAAGCCGCTGTATATGCACTGACGCCTGCCCGGTGCCGGAAGGTTAAGAGGATCCGTCAATCCCTTCGGGGACGAAGCGGTGAATTCAAGCCCCGGTAAACGGCGGTGGTAACTATAACCATCCTAAGGTAGCGAAATTCCTTGTCGGGTAAGTTCCGACCTGCACGAATGGCGTAACGACTTCCCCACTGTCTCGACCAGGAGCTCGGCGAAATTGCAGTACGAGTAAAGATGCTCGTTAAGCGCAGAAGGACGAAAAGACCCCGGGACCTTTACTATACCTTGGTATTGGC
>DBEZMF010000019.1:0-39481 GCA_048250755.1 Collinsella sp. | reverse complement strand
CCCGGCACGACCTCGACGGGATGCACGGGGTCGTTGAGCACGTGGGTATGGCGCCACTGCGTGCGGCCCTCGCGAGCGCCCAGGCTCGGCACGTCCATGCACAGGGTGCCGCCAGTGGCGACATTGAGCAACTGCGTGCCGCGGCAGGTGGTAAAGAGCGGCTTTTTGGCGCGAAGCACCTCGTTGACGAGCTTAAACTCAAAACGGTCGCGAATCTCGCAGCACAGCGTGGGATCGTAAGGACGCTCGTCACCCCAGCGCTTGGGGTTGACATCCGGGCCGCCAGGAATGGCGATGCCGTCGGCGATTTCCACGTAGTGACGGATGACCTCGATGTCCTCGGTGATGGACATCTGCAACGGCAGGCCGCCGGCGGCAAGAATGGCGTCGACAAAGACGCTCGCGATTTCCTCGTTGGGGGAGAGTGTCTCGCTTAAAAACGGCTTTGCCTCTTCCCAACGCGGCGCGACGAGGATGAGTGGACGGTCGGCGGGGGCGACGTCGACGTGCGGGGTATAGGACGATGAGGTGCGGGTTCCAATCATGGGCGTGGCTTTCGAATCCGGGTGGACATGGCGCAGGGCGGCGCGGGGCAAACGCTGTTGATGAATTTGCCCCGCGTGGCAATTGGGTTAGTGGCCCTTGATGGAGTTGAGGAAGTCCTGGGCGCGTTGGGTCTTGGGGTGGTCGAAGAACTCGTCGGGCGTGCCGGTTTCCACGATCTGGCCATCGGCCATAAACACGACACGGTCGGCCACGCGGCGGGCAAAGTTCATCTCGTGCGTGATGACGATCATCGTCATGCCCTGCTGGGCCAGACGGACCATGACCTCGAGCACCTCGTTGATCATCTCGGGGTCAAGGGCACTCGTGGGCTCGTCAAAGAGCATGGCCTTGGGCTGCATGGCGAGCGAGCGGGCAATGGCCACGCGCTGCTGCTGGCCGCCCGAGAGCTGAGCGGGCACCTTGTCGGCCTGTTCGGCAACGCCCACGCGGCTCAGCAGGTCCATGGCGCGCTCACGAGCTTCCTCCTTGGACACGCCCAGCACGTCGACCGGCCCCAGCATGACGTTCTGCAGCACCGTCATATGCGCGAACAGGTTGAACTGCTGAAACACCATGCCCAACTCGGCGCGCATGCGGGCAAGATCCTTGCCTTCCTGCGGCAGGGGCTCGCCCTCGATGAGGATCTCGCCCGAGTCGATGGTTTCCAGGCGGTTGATGGTGCGGCACATGGTCGACTTGCCCGAGCCCGAGGGGCCGATCACCACGACGACTTCGCCGCGGTCGACCGAGAGATTGATGTCGTTGAGAACGTGCAGGTCGCCGTAGTGCTTATCGACGTGCCTGAGCTCGATCAGCGGCTGATTGCCGGTGGAAGAGGTGCCCTGTGTCATGGTGCTCGGCTCCTTATGACTCGAAATAGTAAATCGTTAATGGATGATGGTTGCGCCGGTCTTGTGCGAAACGTAGACAGCGGCCTTGTTGATCGCGACGTTGATGAGGATGTAGATGACCGCGATAACCAGGTAGACCGACACGAGGGCGTCGTAGTTGGTAATGAGCACGCGGGCATTTTGCATGAGGTCGGGGTAGCTCACCACGTAGGCGACGGTGGTGTCTTTGACTACGACCACGAGCTGCGAAATCAACGACGGAATGATAAAGCGAATCGCCTGCGGCAACACGATTTTAAAGGTGATTTTAGCCTTGGAGAGACCGAGTGCCTGGGCGGCCTCGACCTGACCGCGCGGCACGGCGTTGACGCCGGCACGGAAGATCTCGGCCAGTACGCCGGCCGCAGCGAGCGCGACGGGAAGCGTGAGCATCCAAAACGACGGCAGCGCAATCTTGTACTGGGGCAGCACCAAAAAGAAGAAGTAGATGAACAGCAGGCTCGGCACGCCACGGAAGAAATCGGTGAGCACGCGGCAGACCAGCTGCAACGGCTTGATGCCGCTCGTGCGGCCGAGCATAAGGGCTAAGCCCAGTACCAGCGCAATGACGCCAGCGGTGAGTGCGACTTTAACGGTGCCCTCAAAACCGGCAAGCAGGAACTTCCAGGTGGTGAGGTGCGTAAAGAAGTACCAGAAATGGACCGAAAGCTGGCCGGTCACGTAAAAGCGCTGCAGTACCAGAGCGATGAGCGCGGCCACGGCAACAAGTGAGATGGCGGTGCCGACGCGAATCTTGGCGCGCATCTTGGGGCCGGGAGCCTCGTAGAGCGCATCGCGCATGGTAAGTGCAGGGGAGGAATGTTTGCTCATCGGAGGATCCTCACCTTCTTATCGATATAGTTGCCAATGTGGCTCACCACAAAGGCCGTGCCCAGGTAGCCGAGTGCCGAGATAAAGAACGCGGCGACGCCGCCGAGCGAGCGCGTGTTGATGTAGCTCACCACGCCGGTGAGCTCCTGCGGTTTAAGCGGTACCTGACTGCCGAGCGCGGTGGTGAGCATGACGGCGATAAAGAGGTTGGTCATTGGCAGCACGCTCGAGCGCAGCGCCTGCGGAATCACGATCTTGGCGAGGATACGGCTGAAGCTCATGCCCAGCGAGCGGGCGGCTTCCACTTGGCCGACACCGACGGTGTTGATGCCGCTCATAAAGTTCTCGGAGCCAAAGGCAGAACCCAAGAGCACTGTGGCGACGATGACGCAGGTGCGGTAGGGCAGGACGACCTTGAGCGGCGGCAGCGCATAGACGACGATGATGAGTAGCGCGATGCCGGGGATGTTACGGAAGACCTGGACATACAGGTCGCCAAAGACGCGCAGCGGCTTGAGCGGCGACACGCGCATCACGGTGACAGCGACAGCCAGTACCATGGCGATGGCAAACGACTCAAGCGTCATGCCCCAGGTTGCTAGCAGGGCGTCGATATAGTTCTGGCCATAGAGCGACCAGAGCTCGGAGAGACTCATGCGGACCTCCCGCCGATAAGGAAAGGGGCTCCCGTGTGTACGGAAGCCCCGACAACTCAGTAAGGAAACAGTTTAGCGCAATAAAGCGCATCGTGCGTTTCCGTATGGTTTCGTAGCGGCCGTTACTAGGCTCGCTGCCTAGGCGCCGATCTCGGGCAGCTCGGGAACATTGGTGTCGCCCGTACGGTCGCCAATGCAGATCTGCCACAGCTCGGTCCAGGTGCCGTCATCCTCGATCTTCTTAAGGAAGTCGTTGACAAAGGCGACACCGTCGGAATCGAGCGGCAGGCCAATGCCATAGGGCTCCTTACTGCCGAAGGGCTTGCCGGCGATCTTGTACTTACCGGGCTCGCGGACCAGGGCACTCTGCTGCATGTTGTTATCGATGACGTAGGCATCAACACGGCCCTGCTGGAGTGCCTGGCGGGCCTCCTCGTCGGTCTTGAACTCCTGCTGGCTGGCCTTGGGGGCGAACTCCTCCAGGATGGCGGGGCCGTTGGAGCCGGACTGGACGGCGACGTTCTTGTCGGCCAGGTCGTCGACGCTCTTGATGTCGTCGTTATCGGCGAGCACCAGGATGGCCTGCTGCGTGTAGTAATAGGGACCGGCAAAGGAGACGAGCTTCTTGCGCTCGTCAGTGATGGTGTAGGTGGCAAAGACGGCGTCGACCTGGCCGTTCTGCAGGACGGACTCGCGCGTGTCCGAGGTCACCTGGGTGATCTCGACCTTGTTCTCGCCCAGAATGTAGTTGGACAGAAGCTGTGCGATACCGGCATCGAAGCCGCGGGTCTGACCGTCTTTCTCGTTGAGGAGGGAGAAGAGCGTGGAGGTCTGAACGCCACCGATCTTAAAGACGCCGGCGTCCTTGACGGCCGTCGCCCAGGCGCTGGCGGCGATGGCGTCGTCATCGGCCTTGGGGCCGTTGTCGACGAGCTTGTCGAATGCCTTGGCATCGAGTGTGGTGGAAGCCTCGGTATCTTCGGAGCTCTTGGAGGAACCGGCGGCGGAACCCTTGTCGGCCTCGGCGCTGGTGTCGGAGCAGCCGGCAAGACCAAGGCCGGCGACGGTTGCGAAGGTGGCGGCGACAAAGCCGCGGCGGTCGAGAACGACCTGCTGGGAGAGGTTCTTGCTCATGGTAGAACACCTTTCTCAATAAAATCCCTAGCGGTTGAGTAGAGTTATACCCTATCGCGCTCAGACGGGTCAACACGAAATAACTCAGAAACATACTTGCCTTATGGGTAATTCTACCTACCAAAAGGGCAGGCACCTTTGTGGTGGTTCTGGCCGATGCAACGGCATGCCTCGCTGTTTTGTCTCGATCTGTAACATCTGCAGCCATTTTTGCCGAGTAACTGTTACAGATTGAGATTTTCTCTTCAGGGGAATTCGAATGTCTCGATCTGTAACAGTTAGACGGCCAAAAGGTCTCTATCTGTTACAGATTGAGACAAAGGTCAGGGGCAAAGACGGTTTGTCTCAATCTGTAACAGGTAGACGAGAATTCGGGCCATAGATGTTACAGATTGAGATAATCGTATCGCGAAAATAAAAACCTCCGCAGGGATGCTTTCCTTGCGGAGGTTTTCTTACTCGTTGAGTAGCCTTACGGCTTCGGCGGCCATGTTCTCGACCGTCATGCCGTTCTGAGCGAGCAGCTCGTTGGGGTCGTAGCGGTCGGGGAAGCCCTTGGCGATGCCGAAGGTGCGCGTGCGCACGGGCGTGCAGGCCAAGTAGCACGCGACGCGTTCGCCCCAACCGCCGTCCAAGATGCCGTCCTCGAGGGTGACGACAACGCGATGCTTGGCGGCAAGGCTGTCGAGGAACTCGCGGTCAAGCTCGGTTGCAAAGCGAGGGTTGACGAGCGTGGCCTCGATACCGTATTCGGCTGCCAAGCGGTTTGCCACACGCTCGCCCAGCTCAAAGAAATCGCCGAGCGCGAGCACGGCCACGTCGCGGCCCTGGCGCACCACGTTGTAGCGCGCGACACCGTAATCGGCGTCCTCGGCAGGCGCCAAGTCGGGGCGGCTTACCAGGCCAATGCCGGGCACGCGAATCGCCACAGGATGCTCGCGGTGATCGAGCGACCAGCTCAGCATGGACAGATATTCCTCCATGCAGGCCGGCGCCAAGTAGTGCGTGTTGGGAAGACCGCCCAGCATGGAAATATCAAAGAACGAGAGATGCGTCTCGGATGTGGTGCCAAAGATCGACGCGCCAAATACCAAGATGGTTGCGGGGGCGTCGTTGAGGCACAGGTCGTGCCACAGCTCGTCGTAGGCGCGCTGCAAAAACGTGCCGTACACACCAAAGACTGGCTTGGCGCCCGAGCGCGCAAGCGCGGTGGCAAAGGTCACGGCGTGCTCCTCGGCAATGCCCACATCGACGAACTGCTTGCCTGCCGCGGCGCGAAGCTCGGGCGTAAAGCCCATGATGTAGGGCGTTGCAGCCGTGATGCCCACAACCTGCGGATCGCGCTCTATGGCAGCGCTCAGGGCCTCGCCCGTAATGTCGGCATAGGTGCGCGGCGCAGGCTCGCTCGGATGGCCCGGGCAGAGCTTGCGCCCAGTCGCCATGTCAAACGGGCCTACATGATGCCAGCGCTCGGGGTCGCTCTGGGCCGGCTCAAAGCCCTTGCCCTTCGCGGTGGAGACGTGCAGCACGATGGGATGATCGATATCGCGCAGTTCCTGCAGCACGTCGACTAGGGCCAACACATCGTTACCGGCGTCCAGATAGCGGTAGTCGAGCCCCATCGCGCGGAAAACGTTGCGCTCACAGGTGCCGTTGCTGGCGCGCAGCTCGGCCAGATTGCGATACAGGCCGCCATGGTTCTCGGCAATGGACTGGTCGTTGTCATTGACGACGATGATCAAGTTGCTGTCGAGCTCGGCGGCATTGTTAAAGCCTTCAAACGCCAGACCGCCCGAAAGCGAACCGTCGCCAATGATGGTAATGACGTTGTAGCTGTCGCCCGCCAGGTCGCGCGCGTGGGCAAGGCCGCAGCCCAGGCTCACCGACGTGGAGGTATGGCCCATGGCGAACAGGTCGTGCTCGGACTCGTCGGGATTGGCAAAGCCAGAAGCCTCACCATAACGCTCCGGATTGATATAAGTGTACGCACGCCCCGTCAGCGCCTTGTGGGCGTAGGTCTGGTGCGAAACGTCAAAGACAATCTTGTCGATGGGGGAGTTAAACACGCGATGGAGCGCGACCGTAAGCTCAACGACGCCCAGGTTGGGGGCAACGTGCCCGCCGACGGCGGCGGAGCTTTCGAGGATTGCCTGACGGATCTCGCCGCAGAGCAGCGGAAGCTCGGCGCGATCGAGAGCCTTGACGTCCTCGGGCGTTGTCGTTTGCGTAAGCAGCATCGTTGTGGGTTACTCCATGCGAATCGTGCGCCGGCACTCCCTCGGCCGGCACAATTGCACAAGACAGTCTCGCACATTTTGGCGTTTGATATGTGACGGCGGCGCGGTAATTCGCCAACTGGTGGGGCAAAACGTTTTGTCCGATGCCATACTGATAAGTTCCATGATGATTTTATTCATTGCGTGCAGGCTGTGGCTTGCCGCCGAGCGCCGCCGGAAGGAGGCCGCATGTCCGATACCGTTCGTGCCGAGAAAATCGCGTGCGAAGTAGACCATGCTGCCCGTCAACTGGCACAGGCGGGCCGTCTGGACCTGACGCGCGAGTTTATCCAGCATGGCGATGTGACGGTGTATACGCATGTGACCTCGGTGGCGCGGGCAAGTCTGTCCTTTGCCGAGCGCCTGGGCCGCGTCGGTATCTCCGTCGACCGCTTATCGCTGCTGCGCGGGGCCCTGCTGCACGATTACTTTCTCTACGATTGGCACGATCCCGACCCAAGCCATCGGCTGCATGGCTTTCGCCACCCGTTTTTTGCCTTGGCGCGTGCGGAGGAAGATTTTGAGCTGACGCCGCGCGAGCGGAATATTATCGTACGGCATATGTTTCCGCTGGTGCCGGTGCCGCCGACGTGTCGCGAGGCATGGATTGTGTGCCTGGCGGATAAATGGTGCGCGCTGCGCGAGACGATTGCCGGCCGTCTGCCGCGCAAAGGCGGCGCGAACGATTTGAACGAGGGCCCGAGCGACGGCTCGAGCAAAGAATCGAACGAAAAGAGGAGTGGGTAGACGGTGGGAACCGCGATCGGCATGGCATTTGACGGCGCGACGCTTGCCGCCTGTCCGCTCTCGGCGCTGGTACTCTCGTTTGCCTTCTACGGTTTTTGCGGCTGGGTATGGGAGTCGACAGTCTGCGCCATGCTCAACCACGGACGCTTTGCCAACAGCGGCTTTTTGCTAGGGCCGTGTTGTCCCATCTACGGTGCGGGCGGCATTGCGTGCTGGTTGCTGCTGCGTGGAATCCCAGACGCCTCGAGCCAGTTTGTCGCTGCCGCGCTCGTATGCAGCGTGATCGAATATAGCGTGGGCGTGCTGTTGGAAAAAACGACGGGTGCCCGGTTTTGGGATTACTCGCATCTGCCGTTTAACCTGCACGGACGCATCTGCCTGTACTGGGCCTGCGCGTTTGGCCTGGGTGCACTGTGCATTTGCCGTTTAGTGGAGCCGGCATTGCTGGGGCTGCTTGGCCATCTGCCGGTGCTGATTGTGCGGCTGTCCGCCTTTATCGTCGCGGTCGCGATGATGGTCGACGCGGTGTGCTCGTTGGCGAGCTGGCGGCGTCTGTCTGATCAGCTGGAGCGCGTCCGGGCCGACCTTGCCGACCGCATCAATGAGTCGCTTGCCGATGCCTCGGACTCAATGCTCGAACGTATTCCCGATTCTACGATTGACTCGGTGGCACAGACGCACATCCGTAGCCGTGCCGTTAACGCGTGGCTGGCCGAGCTGGGTGACGCCGCGCTCGATGCCCTGCGCGAGAAGGCTTCGATGCCGACGTTTATCTCGGATGGTGCTCGCGGCCTGGCGCTCGCTGCCCGCCGCGTTGCCGATGTCGCGCCGAGCATGCCGCGTCCGTCGCTCAGTCGTCGCCTTGCCGGCAAGCGCATGAGCCGTCCGGTGCCGAGTGTGTCGCTCAGCCGTCGTGACCTGCGCTTCTTTAACGCCTTCCCGCGTCTGCGCATCAATCGCTACGAGGGCGTCATCCGAGCTACCGACCTCCGCGACCGAGCCCGCGAGCTGTTCCGGCGCTAGCCAGAGCGGAGCCAAGCGCGCCCTTCTCGTTCGCACGTTTCCCGTTCGTTTCGCGCCCGTTGCCGTGCCGTTTCCAAGATTGCGGCACCGTTTCCATTCGACAACGCAGCGTTTAACAACGCCGTATCTGGTCTACACCAGTTGGCCCTCGGCCGCATCATGAGCGCCGACAACGTTCATGCGACCAAGGGGGAGCGAATGTACGATACGGGATCGACAACGTTTATGCTCATCTGCACCATGCTCGTGTTTTTAATGACACCGGGTCTGGCGTTTTTCTATGGCGGTCTGTCCAGGCGCAAAAACGTCATTAACACCATGCTTATGTGCTTTGGCGCTATTGGCCTGGTTGGTGTGCTGTGGATTGTTGCCGGCTGGTCGCTGGCCTACGGCGGCGATGGCTCGAGCCCGTTTATTGGCGGCTTTGACCAGCTGCTGTGCTTGCCGGTGCTCAACCAGGTACTGCAGGCGGTCGAGGGCAATGCCGCGGACGGTGCCGTCTACCCTCAGATCATCAACATCGCCTTCCAGATGGCGTTTGCCATGATCACGGCAGCTATCGTCACGGGCAGCCTGGCCGGCCGCGTTAAGTTTGGTGCCATGACGGCCTTCCTGGGCATTTGGCTGCTCGTGGTCTATGCGCCGCTCGCCCACATGGTTTGGGGCGGTGATGGCTCCTTTATCGGCGACATCATCGGAGCGCTCGACTTTGCCGGCGGAGACGTGGTGCACATCTCGTCCGGTCTGACGGGCCTGATTCTCTGCTTAATGCTCGGCCGTCGTCGCGGTTTTGGCATGGTGAGCTACCGCCCGCATAACGTGCCGTTTGTGGCGCTGGGCGCCGGGCTGCTTTGGTTTGGCTGGTTTGGCTTTAACGGCGGCAGCGAGTTCAAGGCCGACGCCGTTGCGGCGCTCGCCATCCTCAACACCGTGACGGCCAGCGCGGCGGGCATGGTCTCGTGGCTTGTCGTCGAGCGCGTGCACACCGGTCGCCCCACGCTGGTGGGCGCCAGCACCGGTCTGGTCGCGGGCCTCGTGGTGGTCACGCCGGGCGCGGGCTTTGTCGAGCCGTGGGCAGCGCTGATCATGGGCTTGATCGTGTCGCCCGTCTGCTACCTGGCTATCAGTCATCTCAAGGCCAAGTTTGGCTACGACGACGCACTCGACGCGTTCGGTTGTCACGGTATCGGCGGCATTTTGGGCGGCGTGCTCACGGGTCTGTTCTGCGTGCCGGAGCTCTCGTGGACCGGCAAGGGCGGCCTGTTCTACACGGGCGACGTGTCGCTGCTCGTCTCGCAGATTCTGGGCATTGTGGTGACGGTCGTTATCGTATTGGTGCTCGATTTGGTGATCGCCGCGGTGGTCAAGGCGCTGTTCCACGGCAGCCTGCGTGTGGACGAGGATGACGAGGCGCTGGGCCTGGACGCGAGTCAACACGGCGAGAGCGCGTATCCTTCTTTCTCCGGACTCGATTAGCAGCACGGCTTTCCCAGGCAATCGACCTTGCCCCTCAAACCGTCGCTTGCGTACCGAAGTACGCGGCGCTCCTCTTTCGGGGCAATTTCGGGCACCTGGAAAACCCGTGCTATGTGAAGGACAATCAATCTCTTTTATTGAAGAGAGGAATTTACTATGAAGAAGATTACGGCGATCGTTCGTGCCGAGAAGCTTGAGGTTCTTAAAGACGCGCTGTTTGCTGCTGATGTTCGCGGTATGACTATCAACCAGGTGCAGGGCTGCGGCGCTCAACATGGCTGGAAGGAATACGTGCGCGGCAACGGGCTGCTTGTCAACACGATCCCCAAGGTGCAGTTCACCCTCATCTGCGCCGACGAGCATGTCGACGGCATTGTTGAGATCATCTGCAACGCCGCTCGCACCGGTGCCGTCGGCGACGGCAAGATTTGGGTCGAGCCGGTCGAAGAAGTCATCCGCATCCGTACCGGCGAACACGGCCCTGCCGCGGTGTAGAATCGACCGTCTGCCATCCGCAACGTTAAAATGCTGCAATGAGGCACAAGACTTGCGTTGCGGATGGGCGGATTATGGGTCGCAATAAATATCCCGAGGAGACGGTCGCGAAGATTCTCGACGCGGCACTGGAGCTATTCTGCGCACAGGGTTATGAGGGGACGAGCATTCAAGATATCGTCGACCGTCTTGATGGCATGACCAAGGGCGCTGTCTATCATCACTTTAAGTGCAAAGAAGAGATTTTCAACGCCGCGTTTGATCGGGCGATGGCTCCGATTGTTGAGCACCGCCGCTCGATGCTTGGCGTCGGTAATATGACCGGAGCCCAAAAGCTCAAGCGACTGTACGCTCCCGAGTCCGTTGTTCCGCAAATTGAGCTATGGGCACGCATACATCCTGCGGCAGATCCGGTGAAAAGCTCGCGTCTACTGGCGATGCAGTACCAGGGCTCGTTTGACGAGTCTGCCGATGGCTATCTCTTGCCGGTGATCGAGGAGGGCATCGCCGACGGCTCTATTGCGTGCGAATGCCCGCGTGAAGCGGCAGAGGCCGTATCGTTGCTGGCGAATCTCTGGCTGTTGCCACTGTTTCGTCCGCTTGAGACCAAGGATCGAATGCTTGCTCGCGCTCAATGTTTGGCGCAGATGGCTGCCGCGGTGGGACTCGATTTGGGGGAAGAAGTGCTTCAGACAACAGCGCAGATTTGGGACGTATGGGACCGCGCCGGGTGGTAATATAGATACTGACGGTATGTAATTGATTTGTAAGGGTAGCCACGGCTGCCCTTTTCAAGTCGATAAATACATACTAGCGGTATGTATGGGGGCGGACTTATGGCTGGGCTGAGAGACGTCGGCGTTTCGTTGAAATCAAAAACAGTGCGGTCAATCAGGCTCGTGGAACTTCTGGTTGCGCAGCTGTGCGCGTATTCGATGTTGTCGGCGCTGTGCTTTGCGTATCCGCTTTACTTGTTCGATTGCAGCGGCTCGTCAACGTTATATGGCGCCGTCGTGGCGACGGCGTTCATACCCGGCGTACTCGCAACTCCGGCTGGCGGAATCTTGGCGGATAGGGGAAGACATCGCGAGGTCCTCGTGGCCCTCGGCATTGCCCTGATGACTGCATCTCTGCTGTCTATCCCCATGAAGCACTCATTGCCTCTTGCGGTCGTCGTAGTAGCGATACTTTGTGTTCAATATGGCGTTCAATCGCTGCTAAAGCCAATGCTCCAAATTGAGACGGTGCGCATGGCGGGTGAAGAGAAGGTTGAGCGGGCCACTGCATTGGTTTCGCAGGTGACCATGGTGAGCAATATCTTGGGTCCTGTGGTCGGGACGGCAGTCTATGGGTGCTTTGGCATCGATGCTCTTTGCACAACCGCGTCGGTGGCGTTTGCGATTTCAGCTCTCTTGTTTGGGGTCGCACTCAAGCAAAATGCCTCATCTGAAACGATGAGAGACGGCGCGACTCGTACGACATGCCGAAACGATTTTTGGGAGTCGATTCGGTATCTGTTGCAAAATGCACCATTGGTCGCTGTGATTTTGCTTGCGGCAGTTTTGAACCTTGCGTTGGTTGGGCTAACGATTGGCGCTCCCATTATTGTTACAAAGCATCTCGGCATGCAGTCGTCCTGCGTTGGGATAGTTGAGGTTGCTATGGGCTTGGGTGGTCTTGCCGGCAGTGGCTTGGTCGGCATTTGGCCGCATGGCTTTTCTTTCAATGACATATGTCGATATGTTGCGATGATCTGTTTTGGAGTCGCACCGATTATTGTCGCGCAACTGTTCGGCGCAGATGCATGCGTGTTCACCGTGTTTGCGGTTGCTTCGGCATGGGTCATGGTGTGGGCAAGCATTGCGTCGGTTGAAATCATCGCGTTTGTTCAGCGGGCAGCGCCGACTGAACTCTGCGGAAAAGTGCTTTCGGTCGTTTACATGGTCCTTTCCTGCGCAACACCTATCGGCCAATTGACGTACGGGGTTGCATATGATCGATGGACACCGGTGATTGTATTCGCAGCCATGTTAGCGGTGCTGACGTTGACGACGGCGCTGTTGTATCGGCTGAAAAGTCGCTTGTGGTGATTGTCTTAACGCGCTGGGGCACCGTGAATTTGTGAAGGCGGTGGTACGCCGCGCCGGGACGGCATTGTTTGGGCATGCCTCTCCTTCGTCTACAATATCGTGCAGACGAAGGAGAGGCATGCCCATGATCAAGATGTTCGCGAGTGATTTAGACGGAACGCTGCTTAACGCCCTGCACGAGGCAGATGGGACTATCCGCCGCGCCATTCGCGAGCTGACCGAGGCTGGCTTGCATGTGGTTCCCGCGACCGGACGCTCGACGCTGCCGATCGGCGAGCATGGCTTTACAGGCCTGGCGCTTGACGCCTGCTGCTCCAACGGATCCATCGTGCGCGACAGTCATGGCGAGGTGCTCAAAACCTGGACCGTCGACCCGCAGATCACCGAGGAGCTACTCAAGGAGTTTCCGGATATCTGCTTTGACTGCTCCACGCCCGACGGCATGTTCTCGAGTGGTTCGTTCGAGATGCACCAGGCGGGCTTTAAAAAGGACAGCCCCATCAAGCGTATCGTGATGCGTGGCATGCGTGCACGTGGCGGCTATCACGAGGAGCAGTATTTCGACCAGTCGATCGGCGACATCTTGCGCCACGATGTGTGCAAGATCAACTGTCGCGTGACCTCGCGCGAGCTGGAGCGCGACCTTAAGGCGTATCTTGCCGAGCGTTCGGACCGTGTGGTCAACGCGCCGTTTGACCCCGTGATGTTCGAAATCACGGACGTGACGTGCAACAAGGGCGAGAGTATTGCCTGGCTGGCGGGCTACTACGGTATTGCCGAGGACGAGGTCGCGGTCTACGGCGACGGCGGCAACGATATCGCCATGCTCAAGCGTTTCCGCCACAGCTACGCGACCAAAAACGCAAGCGATGCAGCTAAGGCCGCCGCGAGCGCAACTATCGGCAACTGCATGGTCCACGCCGTCCCCAAACACATGCTCGCCACCATGCGCAAGCAGAACTCCTGCACCGTCATCGAATAATGTGACAAAGGGACTGTCCCTTTGTCACAGTGGGGACGAGCTTCTTTAAACACGAACATATATTCGCATATTTAACTGCGCTTTGATAGAATCGGTATCGTTGGCGGCAGTTCCATGTGCCGGGCAGCGCCCTCCATCTGATGGGAGGTGATGCCCATGACCGATTTGATTGATTTCGTGAGGCTCCTGACCGCATTGGTCTCGCTTCTTACGACGCTTATCGGACTTTCCGAGGCACTCAAGCAACGCTCGAAGCGTAACAGAAGGGGTCGCCGCCGCTAAGGCGTTGACCCCCTAAAACAAGCAACGGCGCTGCCCAGCTTTCCAGAACTTGGGCTGCCGTCGACACTATTCTACCCACGAATGACATTTTGGACAATCGGCAATGTCGCTTCAGGCTGGGACAAAGGGACAAAGGGGCTGTCCCTTTATCACATCCAAAATATTGCCTTTACGTGTTGATGCACACGGTGTGCAATAATACTCGCACTGTGCAATAGCGCACAGGCTGAGTAACAAGGAGGACGCTTGTCCCAGCTCGAGAAATGCGATCGCCGGTCCCTTCGCTCGCAGCGTGCCCTTCGCCAGGCACTTGCCAGCGAGCTTGCCGAAAGCGGCGACCTTTCGCGCATTAATGTCGCGTCGCTCACCGAGCGCGCCGGTCTTACGCGCCGCACGTTCTATTCGCACTACCGCGATATCCCTGACTTTATCAATCAAATCGAGGACGGCTTGCTGGCCGAGATCCGTGAGCGCATTGAGCTCATCACCGCAGCTCAGCTGCCCGATCTCTATCACAACATAGATGAGCTCGAGCCGGCGCCCGGTTCGGTTGAGCTGCTGCGTTATCTTGCGGCCAACCGCGACTTAATCGGTGCGCTGTTGGGTCCGGGCGGCGACCAGGCCTTCATTAAAAGGATCATCGACACCGCTCGTGAGGCTGTGGTGCCGCGTGCGCAGACGGGCATTTTGGGCCTGGCGCTGGGCACGTTCTTTGACTACTACGTTACCTACGTCGTAAGTGCCGAGGTCGGCATGATTCAGCGCTGGTTTGAGCGTGGACTCACCGAATCGCCTGAGGCCATGGCGCGCATTATGACGGTGCTCGCTTTTGTGCGCCCCGGTGACCTGTATGGCCAACCCATCGATATCAACGTGCCGGAATACGGCATGAAGCTATTGAACTTGCAGCTCGAGGACGCGGCCGACACCGCCGCAACCGTCGAGTCCAACAACTAAGAGGAGAGACAATGAGCAAACTCGTCGAGGGCATCAAGGACCGCATGGTCGCTGCCGCACGCGAGGCCGCGCCCGCCGTGGTGGACGCCGCGCAGAAGGCCGCGACTGCCGCTGCCGAGAAGGTCGCCGAGGCAGTTGCCGATGCCAAGAACGCGGCAGGGGAGACGTCCGTTGCCAGCGAGCCCGCCACCGCCGCTGAGCCCGTAGCCGCCGCCCACGCCCCCGAAGGCGCGATCTTCAACCCCGGCAACGCCCACGGCAACCTGCACCTGGGCATCGACGTGGGCTCCACCACCGTTAAGCTCGCCGTGCTCAACGACGACAACCAGATTGTCTACGCCAAGTACCAGCGCCACCACACCGACGTCCGTGCCTGCGCCCGCGACCTGTTCGAGGGCGCTGTGACCGTGCTGCCGACGGCCCAGATGACCTGCGCCATTACCGGCTCGGGTGGCCTGCTGCTGTCCCAGTGGCTCGACCTGGAGTTTGTCCAGGAGGTCATCGCCAGCAAGCGTGCCGTCGAGACCCTCATCCCGGCCACCGATGTCGCCATCGAGCTGGGCGGCGAGGACGCCAAGATCATCTACTTCGATAATGGCATTGAGCAGCGCATGAACGGCACCTGCGCCGGCGGCACGGGCGCGTTCATCGATCAGATGGCAACCCTGCTGCACACTGACGCCAGCGGCCTTAACGAACTCGCGGCCAACGCCACCACCATCTATCCCATTGCCAGCCGCTGCGGCGTTTTTGCCAAGACCGACGTCCAGCCGCTGCTCAACGAGGGCGCCCGCCCCGAGGACGTGGCCGCCTCCATCTTCCAGGCTGTCGTGACCCAGACCATCTCGGGTCTGGCGTGCGGCCGTCCCATCCGCGGCAACGTCGCCTTCCTGGGCGGCCCGCTGCAGTACCTCTCCGAGCTGCGCCACCGCTTCTACCTCACGCTCAACCTGGACGAGGAGCACCGTATCGTGCCCCAAAACGCTCACCTGTTTGTGGCGAGCGGCGCCGCCATGGCGCACGAGTCCAATAAGCTCAGCACGTTCCCGCAGCTCATCGAGGCCATCGATGCCCTGGGTGACACGCAGGGTGCCGAGGTCGAGCGTCTGGATCCGCTCTTTGCCACCGACGAGGACTTTGCCGAGTTCAAGACCCGCCACGACACAGAGGTCGTCCCCAAGGGCAAGCTCGAAGGCTACACCGGACGCGTGTTCATCGGCATCGACGCCGGCTCCACCACCATGAAGGCCGCGCTCGTGGGCGAGGACGGTCAGCTGCTGCACACCTGGTACGGCAACAACAACGGCGACATCCTGGGCACGGCCAAGGTCATCATGGCCGATTTCTACAACCACATTCCCGCCGGCTGCACCATCGGCCACGTGACCACTACCGGCTATGGCGAGGCACTGCTCATCGAAGCCCTCAAGGCCGACTCCGGCGAGATCGAGACCGTTGCGCACCTGCGCGGCGCCAAGGCGTTCCTGCCCGGCGTCGAGTTTATTCTGGACATTGGCGGCCAGGACATGAAGTGCCTGCGCGTCAAGGACGGTGTAATCGAGCACATCATGCTCAACGAGGCCTGCTCGTCGGGTTGCGGTAGCTTTATCGAGAGCTTCGCCGTCTCTATGAACATGGACGTGCACGCGTTCGCCAACGCCGCCATCCATGCCAAGGCCCCGGTCGACCTGGGCAGTCGCTGCACGGTCTTTATGAACTCGCGCGTCAAGCAGGCGCAAAAGGAAGGCGCCACGGTGGGCGACATCGCGGCCGGCCTGTCCTATTCCGTCATCAAGAATGCTCTGTTCAAGGTCATTAAGCTGCGCGATCCCAAGGAGATCGGCAGCCAGGTGATCGTCCAGGGCGGCACCTTTATGTCCGATGCCACGCTGCGCGCGTTTGAGCAGCTCACCGGCGTTCACGCCGTGCGCCCCGACATCGCCGGCTGCATGGGCGCCTACGGTGCGGCCCTGCTCGCCCGCGATCGCGCCGGCGCGAACGGCACCTCGACCATTCTTTCTGCCGAAGACATCGCGCACCTCACCGTGACGCAAAAGCATGTCCGCTGCGGCCGTTGCTCTAACAACTGCCAGCTTACCGTCAACGACTTTGGCGGCGGCAGGCGCTTCATTACCGGCAACCGCTGCGAGAAGGGCGCCGGTCACAAAAAGCAGAAGACCGAGGCCCCCAACCTCTTCAAAAAGAAAAACGAGCTGCTCTTTGACCGCGAGGTGCTGAGCCCCGACGAGGCCCCGCGCGGCACCGTGGGTATCCCGCGCGCACTCAACATGTACGAGAACTACCCCTTCTGGCATGCGTTCTTTACGCGCCTGGGCTTTAGTGTGCAGCTGTCCGATCAGTCGAGCAAAAAGACCTACCAGGCGGGCATCGAGTCCATGCCGTCCGAGAGTGTGTGCTACCCGGCCAAGATGAGCCACGGCCACGTGATGAACCTCATCGACCGTGACGTCGACTTCATCTGGATGCCGTGCGTGCGCTGGGAGCGCAAGGAGGATCCGACCGCCGGCAACTGCTATAACTGCCCCATCGTCATGAGCTACCCCACGGCGCTGGCGCTCAACATCGACGAGATCCGCGAGCAGAACATCGAGTTCCTGTACCCGTTTGTGCCCTATCACGACAAGACCGAGCTCAAGCGCCGTCTATACCAGGTGCTCGCCGTCGACCGTGTGGCCGATGCGCAAGCCGGTCGCGGTCGTGTGCGCGGTCCCAAGATCACGCGCTCCGAGGTCGATGCCGCCGTCAACGCTGCTTTTGAGGCCGATGCGCGCTTCCACGAGGATATCCAGACCATGGGCGAGGAGGCCCTTAAGTGGGTCGAGGACCACGGCGGCCACGGCATCGTACTCGCCGGCCGTCCTTACCACAACGACCCCGAGATCAACCACGCCCTTCCCGAGCTTATCTCGAGCTTTGGCTTTGCGGTCTTTACCGAGGATTCGCTTGCGCACCTGGTGAAGCCCGAGCGTCCGATTCGCGTCGTCGACCAGTGGATGTACCACAGCCGCCTGTACGCCGTCGCCCGTTTTGTGACGATGCGCAACGACCTGGACCTGATTCAGCTCAACTCCTTCGGCTGCGGCTTGGACGCCCTGACCACCGACCAGGTGCAGGAAA
Organism: Collinsella sp.; assembly: GCA_048250755.1. Taxonomy (GTDB): domain Bacteria; phylum Actinomycetota; class Coriobacteriia; order Coriobacteriales; family Coriobacteriaceae; genus Collinsella. Next base: position 21,958 of record DBEZMF010000019.1, on the reverse strand, counting down.
TCCTTGAGGCCAGCGGCAAGATCTACACCGTGCTCAAGATCGATGAGGTGTCCAATCTGGGCGCCGCGCGCATCCGCATCCGCTCGCTCATGGCGGCGCTCAAGGACCAGGAGGCCGAGCGCTTGGCAGAGGCCACGGCCGCGGGCGAGGCCTACGAGCAGGGCGATGCCGCGCCGGTGGCGCCTTCCACGGATGCCCCCGCGTTCGCGAGCCGCAAGTACACGTTCGAGGCGCAGCGTGAGAGCGCCTCGACCGCATGGCCCAAGGTGCCCTTTACCGAGCAGATGCGTGACGAGGGCTATACCATCCTGTGCCCGCAGATGGCGCCGATTCACTTTGACCTGGTCAAAGAGGTGTTCCGCGGTGCCGGCTACAACTTGGAGCTGCTGCCCTCAACCGATCACGACGCCGTCGAGGCTGGCCTGCGCTATGTGAACAATGACATTTGCTATCCGTCGATCCTGGTAACGGGTCAGATTATGGAGGCCATCGAGAGCGGTCGGTACGATCTGTCCAAGACGGCCGTGGTTATCAGCCAAACCGGCGGCGGCTGCCGTGCCACCAACTACATCGCGCTCATCCGCAAGGCCCTGCGCGAGAGCGGTCACCCCGAGATCCCGGTGATCTCGCTTTCGGCCGTGGCGCTCGGCGAGGACAACCCCGGCTTTAAGATTACGCCGGCGCTGCTTAAGCAGGCCGTGTACGCAGTGCTCTTTGGCGACGTGATGATGCAGATGCTCTATCGCTGCCGCCCGTACGAGGCCACGTCCGGTGCCGCCAACGCGCTCTACGAGGAGTACATGGCACGAGCCCGCAAGCTGGCGCCCAAGTTCAACCGCCACAACTACACCAAGCTGTGCCGCGAGGCCATCCACGCGTTCGACACCATGCCGCTTGTGGGCGAGGGCACCAAGCCGCGCGTGGGCGTGGTCGGCGAGATCTTGGTCAAGTTCCACCCCACGGCTAACAACCATGTGGTCGACGTGATCGAGCGCGAGGGCTGCGAGGCCGTGGTGCCGGGCCTGCTCGACTTCTTCCTGTACTCCATGAGCAATGCCGAGCTGCAGAAGGACGAGCTGGGAAGCTCTGCCACTACGCGCGCGGGCATGCAAGCGCTTATTAAGCTCGTGGACTGGATGCGTACGCCGGTGGAGGAGATGCTCGAGAAGTCCCGCCGCTTTGAGGCGCCCGAGCGCATCGGCACCATGGCCGACAAGGCCCGCACGGTGCTTTCGGTGTGCAACAACATGGGCGAGGGCTGGTTGCTCACGGCCGAGATGCTCGACCTGATTGATCACGGCGCGCCCAACATCATCTGCACGCAGCCCTTCGCGTGCCTGCCCAACCACGTGGTGGGCAAGGCCGTGATCAAGGAGCTGCGCCGCCAGCACCCCGAGAGCAACATCGTCGCGGTGGACTACGACCCCGGCGCGTCCGAGGTCAACCAGCTCAACCGCATTAAGCTCATGATCAGCGTGGCCAAGGAAAACATGCGCGCCGGCAAGGGCTTTAAGCTCGAGAAGGTGGCGCCGCTCGCGATGGACGAGGTCACCGGCCAGATGCGTGCCCACGATGGCTGCGTGAGCTGCGGGCCGGCCAGCGAGGAGGCCGTTGCATCGGTCGCCAAGCGTTTGGGACGTGGCATTAAGAAGTAACTGGCCTGCTTTGGGCTAGATATGAGACAAACGGGTGGTAGCCGTACCGGCTACCACCCGTTTTTGCTGGACATGGAACCCTGAGATAATGAACAGGTGTTGCCGCTCGCCGCAAATTACTGTCCGTTTATAGAACATATGCCCGGTGTGCAGTCCTCTTACGGTTGAATAAATACACATCTATGGAATTACGCAAGAGAGGACCGTTCCATGAGCTACAAGACCGTTTGTGTTGCCGGTGGCGGCGTGTTGGGAAGCCAGATTGCCTTTCAGGCTGCCTACTGCGGCTTTGATGTAACGATTTGGCTGCGCAGCGAGGGCAGCATCGGCCGCACCCAGCCCAAGATCGATCACGTGCGCAAGGAGTACATCGCTGCTATCGAGGGCATGGCGGACGGCACGGGCGAGTGGTGTGCCGGTATCGCCGATAGCGGCAAGCCCTTCGACAAGGAGGCGGCGCTCGCTGCCGTTGAGCGCGCCTACTCCACGCTCAAGCTGGAGCTCGATCTTGCCAAGGCCGTGGCCGACGCCGACCTGGTCATCGAGTCTATGGCCGAGGACACCCAGGCAAAGATCGACTTCTACAAGAAGCTCGCCCCGGTACTACCGCAAAAGACCGTCATCGTTACCAACTCTTCCACGCTGCTGCCGAGCACCTTTGCCAAGTACACCGGCCGCCCCGAGAAGTACTTGTCGCTGCACTTTGCCAACTCCATCTGGAAGAACAACATGACCGAGGTCATGGCGCAGGACCAGGCCGACAAACGCTACTTCGACGAGCTCGTCGACTTTGCCAACGACATCCGCATGCTGGTGCTGCCCGTCAACAAGGAAAAGAACGGCTACCTGCTCAATTCCATGCTGGTGCCGTGGCTGCTTTCGGGCCTTGACCTGTATGTCTCGGGCGTGAGCGATCCCAAGAGCATCGACCTCGCGTGGACGCGTGGCACCGGTGCCCCCAAGGGTCCGTTTCGCGTATTCGACACGGTGGGTATCCAGACGGCCTACAACATCGTCATGCAGTATCAGAAGGTGCCGGGCTTGGTGAGCCCGCTGCTCAAAAAAATGATGATGCCCTACAACTTTAAGGCTATGGCGTCCGTCCTCAAGAAAATGCTCGACGAAGGCAAGCTGGGCGAAAGCTCGGGCGAGGGCTTCTTTACGTACTAAAAATGATCTCTTGGGGGTGGAAGCGTTGGGGATCTACGGTAGTATGCGACAAAATCTGAATTGATCGGGCAAGAGCTGTAGCGCGCGTTGACGTTTGACCAATGGAGCGCAAAAATGCACCGTTCGCCGATACTCCTCTCGCGAGTGGTTGCCATATGGTTTGATGTTGGAAACATATGACTGCCGCCGGGCTGCGGGTGACGTTTGCTCTGATATCGGAGGTGCCAAGTATGTTTCACGCTCCGTTAAACAAGTATCGGGCTGGTTAATATGGGCCGCCGTACTATCTCGATAACCCTTGCAGTGGTTTGCCTAGCTGTGCTCCTGGGCGCTATGGGGCAGTTCGCTATAAGTCGAGAAACATCCTATATGCAGGAATGTGCTTCCGAAGGCTTCGCCATTGATGGTTACTATCGGGATGACAAAACGAGTCGGGAAACCCTGGCTTTTCTTGAGGAGGACAACTGTCGATGGCAGCTGGTTGACCAAGACGGAATCTGCACAGACGGGCAGTTTAAGCGTACGGATGACCCCAACATTCTGATATTAAAGAATGAAAACGGCGAAATATTCGGTACGGTCCACGTGGCGCATATTTCGCGCCGACGCGATCAGGGCTTGCTCTACCTATTTAGAGATACCAAGGTGACCCGTTTTTATCTGGTGAGCACCGATCCGGCGTTTATGGTGGAGTCTGGCGATGTCGATGTGGACAGTTGATTCACGGCAATAAAACGGCGAGCGGGGCGCGGGTGTGAACTGCACCACGCTATTTGCTCGCGTCCGTATCGCGTCTGCGCCTCGTCATAACTTGCGTCCGTGCGAGCGCTCATCCCGCGCCGGCATCACTTCACGTCAAACTCCACGCGATCGAGCTCTGGCACGTTGAGATCGATGAGCTTGCGGGCAACGCGGCGGTCGTGTGCCCCGAGCGCCTCACTTGTTGTCACGTGAGCGACAACCTCGCGCTCGACCATGCCCTCTTCCTCGCCTTCGGTAGCCGAGGTCTCGACGGCGACGGTGTAATCCTTAAAGCCCGGCAGCACCGCGGCAAGTTCGCGCGTGGTTTCGGTGACGCCGTAGCCGTCCTGCACGCCGGCCTGCGCCGAGCCAATGGACCCCGCGGTCATAACGATGCAGGGGATGGCAAAGATCACCGTGCCCACGATGATGTGGCGGCGCACCTTGCGCGATAGCTCGTTGACCTCGGCGTTTTCTTCAGCAGTCACAATACCGTCGCCGTTCAGGTCGCGCTTGAGCGGCACGCGCAAAAGAAGCAGCACGGCTTCGGCGGCCAGTGCGATAAAGACCACGTTGATGCCAAACTCATAAAGCGCCGAGAGAAACAGTGACCCGCTTGCAATGGCGATGCCATAGCCCGCCGCACACAGGGGCGGCATGAGCGCGGTCGCCACGGCCACGCCGGCGATGAGCGTGGCGGGTTCCTGGTCGCGCGAGTTGCCCAGGCCACCCGCAAAGCCGCCCGCGAGCGCGACGACAAGGTCCCACACAGTCGGTGTCGAATTGTCGATGATGGCGGCCGTGGTGGTGCCAAGGGGCGAGAGCTTAAAGTACAACGTGGACGTGACCAGGCAAAAGGCCATCTGTAGAGCCAAGCCTGCGACGGCCTCGAGGGTAATCTCGCGGTCGAGCGTGGCGATGCCGTATGCCATGGCAAGCACCGATCCCATAAGCGGGCAGATGAGCATGGCGCCCACGATGGCGATGTCCGAATCGATATCGAGGCCGATGCTCGCGATCAACATGGCGATGATGAGGATGCATAGGTGGGAGCCAGTCAGACGCGCCCCGTTTACAAAACGCTTGCGGATCACGTGATAGGGCGCGCGTCCCTCGCGAATGTTGAACGCACGCTTGAGGAAGCGGGTGACGTTTTCCATGGCTTCGCTATGAGCAGGGCGGATGCCGTGACGCCGATGATGACGCTCGCGCAGGCGCTTGAGCTGTTGGTTATCGAGTTCCATGTTCACCTCGTTCTGGCACGGGCCGTGTATCCCGCCCGTCGTCCTTACTCTACACCGCGCTGAGCGAGGTGTCAGACAAGGTTTGTTGACCTGGAAGTAAGGCCAATCGGCATGACTAAAAACGCCGTGAGGATCATAAGAGTCAAATAGACAAAAAAGCGCGGGGCCGGTTTGATTCCGACCCCACGCTCTGCACGGGTACGTTGTTGTTGGGTTTAGCCCAGCAGGCTCAATCCCACCGAGATGAACGCTAGGATAACGCCAACGATGGACTCGCCGCCCAGCAGGCCGCTGGCAACGACCAGGCCCTGCTCCTGGAAGGCGGCATCCTTGGCGGCCTTCTCCTCGTCCGAAAGGCCGGCGGTGGCGTCGCGGTGTGCGGCCCACTTGTCGTAGGCGAGCTTGACGCAGGAGCCCAAGAAGGCCGTGAGCGACATGTAGAACGGCAGGTACACGCCCAGGCCGATCATCATGGCCGGAATGCCGAGCCAGTACATGACGATGCCGGCGATAAAGCCGCCCGCAAACCACGGCACGCTCGGGATGCCCGAGACCATGGTGGCGACCACGCTTGCCTGCGCGGCCACAAAGCTCTTGTCAGGGCCAAAGGCGTCCGGACCATAGGCGGTGACGAGCGCGACCATGACAGCGGCGGCGACCAGGGCGCCCACGATGCCGCCAATGGCCTGGCCGACCCACTGTGCGCGCGGGTTGGTACCCAGTACGGCTCCGGCCTTAAAGTCGTTCATGACGTCGCCCGCAAGGCCGCACGCCACGGCCACGATGCCAGCGATAAAGAACAGCTTGACCTGTGCGAGCTGCGCGAAGGCTGCCACGATGAGCATGACGATGAGGCCAAAGATCTCCATGGGATCGATACCCGTCTGGCCGCAGCTCTGAGCGCTCATGATGGTGGTGACAAAGGTGAACAGCGTGACGATGACGGCCGGAACGGGACCAAGGTCGAGCGCGATGGCGACGATCACGGCGATGGCTGCGGTGCCCAGGCCGATGATGCCGGCGTCGAGCTTAAGGGAGCCCGAGATGAGCGATTGCTCGTCGGTGTCGGTGGAGCTGTCGGCGGCGAGGCCACGGACGATACCGGTGACCTGCGGCAGGATGTCTTTAAGGACGACGGCGACGCCGAAGCCCATCATAAGACCCATACCGAGGGACTTGACGATGCCCTGCGCGGTCGCAATATCGAACAGGCCGGCAGCGGTGCCGCCAACGATGATGCCAAAGTTGCCCAGCAGCGCGCCGGCAAACCAGAAGGCGACGGGGGCAAAGCCCACCAAAAAGCCGATGGACAGCAGCATGGGCGAGTTGTAGATGGCAAAGGTCACGCCGGGGATATTGAGCGTGCAAAGCATGCTGGGCACCACGCCCAGAGCGTCGCGAAGCACGCTGTAGATGCCTGCGATGGCCATGGAGCCAAAGAGCTGCTTACCGGTCTTGCCGCCGGCCTCGGTGGCGCGCAGGGTCTGAGCTGCGGCGTTGCCGGTGGGGAACTCCAGCGCGGCGTCCACGATAAAGTGACGGTGGATGAGCGCTGTCGCCAGAAGGCCCAGGATAGTGCCGGCGAGTGCCACGATAAACATGTCAAGCCAGCTGATCTGGTCGGCATAGCCCAGCATCCAGGCGCCCGGGATGGTAAACGCCAGGCCGCCGGCGACCATGGCGCCCGCAGACATGATGGTGTGGGTGACGTTGGCCTCGTTGAGGCTGGCGTTGCCCATGAGCTTCAGGAAGAACAGCGAAATGACGGCAGCGAAAATGATCGGCCAGGGGAGGGCGCCCATCTTGAGGGCAGTATAGGCCGAGCTTGCCGTGATAATCACGCAGCCAAGGACGCCGATGACGACGCCGCGCAGCGTGAGTTGACCGCGCATCGAGGTGCGGTTCGAGGGATTGCTCATATAGAACTCCTTTGCGTATATCCGCTTCCCCCGCAAGCGCCGCTACGGATACGGCGCGGGAAGTCGGGTTACCAAGGGCCGACGCGTGAGCTCACGTACGACCGCGCATCAGTATAGCCGCAAGGTAGTCAATTTGGGACGGGGCTTTTTAGCTGGTTTGGGTAGGCGATATACTGCTGGGCAGACGAAAGGAGCGCCGACGATGCTTAATGGGTGCGCATATATATTGACGGTCGATGTGGGCAACACATTCATTCGCTTTGGCCTGTTTGCCGAGGATTCGGCCGCGGCGCAGGAATGCCCGCTTGCGACGTGCGAGATCACGACGCCGTCGAGCATCACGGCCGACGAGGCGCGCATGAGGCTCGTGCAGGTCATGGGCGCGCTGGCAATCGATGCGGGCATGCCGGGTGTACTCGTTCCCGCGGCGGCCGTGCTGAGTTGCGTGGTGCCGGCGCTCGAGCGCCCGTGGAAGGCGGCACTTTCCCGCACCTGCACGGGGCGCGTGCTCACCGTGGGGCCGGGCCTCAAGACCGGCATGCCCGTGCACTACGACGACCCGGCCGAGATCGGCCCCGACCGCATCGCCGACGCCGTGGCGGCCCGTGCCGTCTACGGCTCTCCGTGCATCGCGATCGACCTGGGCACTACGACCAATATCGAGGTCATCGATGCGCGCGGAACCTTTGTCGGCGGCGTCATCGCGCCTGGTCTGGCACTTGGCGCCCGCTCGCTTTCGGCCGCTGCGGCGCGCCTGCCGCAGGTCGAGCCCTCGGCACCAACGCATGTGATCGGTCGCAACACGCGCGAGGCCATGCGCTCGGGCGTGGTTCTGGGCGAGGTGGCTCGCATCGACGGCATGCTCGACATGGTGCTTGCCGAGATGCGCTCGACCAAGGCGGCGGGCGAGGGCAGCGTGCCCATCGTCATCACTGGCGACGATGCCGAGGCGCTCGCGGCGTTGCTCGGCCACAGCCTGACGGTAGACGACGCACTGACGCTGCGGGGTCTCGCCGAACTGTACCGCATCAACCAAAAGCCTCGTCGCGCGTAGCGATGGGGGCGGTGGGACAAAAACGTCTCCACCTTTCACCTGCTACAATGGGTCAAACTATTGCGATTTCGGAGGTGTCTGCCATGTCGGACGATCTTCATCAAACCACGTCGGGCAAGCGCCGCGACGTTATTAGCTGGGACGAGTTCTTTATGAGCGTGGCCATCGCCGCGCAGCGCCGCAGCAAGGACCCCAATACGCAGGTGGGCGCGTGCATCGCCAGCACCAACCACCGCATCCTTTCGGTGGGCTACAACGGTACGCCCTCGGCACTCAACGACGACTTTTTCCCGTGGGGCACGAGCGATGACCCGCTGCAGGACAAGCATAACTACGTAGTCCATGCCGAGGCCAACGCCGTGCTCAACTACCGCGGCTCGCTCAAAGACCTTGAGGGTTCCACAGTCTACGTCACGCTGTTCCCGTGCCACGACTGCGCCAAGATCCTGGCGCAGGTAGGTGTGGGCGAGGTTGTCTACCTGGACAATAAGTATGCCGACACCGACGACGGCCGCATCAGTCGCCGTATTCTCGACTCCTGCGGCATTAGCTACCGCCAGGTCATCGTCGATGTCCACATTGGCACCGGGGAACAAACTCAGCAGTAGCGGCAACGTGTGCTAGCGCCGGGCGCCGGCAAAAGCAGCTAAAAGAGCCCCGTCCCAAATTGACTGCTCGTGAAAGTCGTGTCCACGCGCATGGATGGCTCGTGAGCGGGTACATGGCTGTAGTAACATAGCCCCTGTCCGCGGGCGCGCCCGCGTTATTGTGAGAAAGGAGCCCCTGTGGCTGTTAACGAAGAGCTGCTTAAGAAGGTTCTTGAGGAGATCCGCCCCAACCTGCAGGCCGACGGCGGCGATATGGAGTATGTGGGCGTTGACGACGAGGGCGTCGTCAAACTGGAGCTGCAGGGCGCTTGCGCCGGCTGCCCCATGAGCTCGCTGACCCTGTCCATGGGTATCGAGCGCATCCTGAAGGAGCATGTGCCCGGCGTTACCCGTGTCGAGCAGGTCAATGCCTCCGGCGAGACCGATGACCTGTACGACGAGTATGCGCCGTTCTAAGATGCGAAAACTGCGGACGGCATACTCCGCATAGACGTTACGCCCAAATATGCGGCTGCGAGCGCAAGGCCCGCGGCCGCATTTGTATGTAGGGAGTAGGAGGGTCGACATGCTCAACGACTTCTACCATATGCTTGATCCCGTCGCCATTTCGGCAGGGCCCATCACCATCTACTGGTACGGCTTGGCCTATGTGGTTGGAGCTCTGCTCACAGCAGTCGTCATGTACCGCACGCAGCGCCGTTGGGGTTTCGATATCACGATTGACGACCTGACGAGTGTCGTGGTCGGTGTTGTCTTTGGCCTCATTATCGGCGCCCGCCTGTTCTACGTTATCTTTTACGGCGACGGATACTACTGGGCGCATCCGCTCGAGATCTTTGCCACCAACGAGGGCGGTATGAGCTTCCATGGCGGCCTGGTGGGCGGCATCATCGGCGGCGTGCTCGTGTGCCGCATGTACAAGCTCGATGCGTGGACTCTGGCAGACCTTGCGGTCATCGGTGCTCCGCTGGCCCTGTGCCTGGGGCGCTGTGCCAACTTTGTCAACGGCGAGCTGTGGGGCAAGCCGACCGATCTGCCCTGGGGCGTGATCTTTGGCGGCACCGCAGGCGATATGCCGCGCCATCCCTCCCAGCTCTACGAGGCATTTCTCGAGGGCATTGTGCTCTTTTGCATCTTGCAGGTGCTCAGCCGCAAAAAGCCGCTGCTGCCCCAGGGTACGTTTATGGGTGTGTTTGTGATGGGTTACGGCATCGTCCGCTTCCTCATTGAGTTTGTGCGCGTGCCTGATGCCCAGCTGGGCTATCTGCTGGGCGGCGTCATCACCATGGGTCAGCTGCTGAGTCTGCCACTTGTGATTGCAGGCCTGGCGCTCATCATATTCGCCCGACACCGCAACCAGCCTCAGCGCGTCTACCTGGACGCCTAGCCAAGACCACCACAAAGGGGACAGGCACCTTTGTGGTGGTTTTGCCGAGTTTGATAGGTTTCTAGAAAGGCTTTCGGACTGTGAAGGATTCCGACCTCTCCACAACGGCTGCGCGTGACGCTGCCCGCATCGTCTGGTTTAAGCGCTACCCCGCCAAGCAGACACTCATCGCATTTTTGCTCGCGCTGTTGGCGACCACGGCGTTTTCCATCGATCCCGCCCCGGTGTCGAGCAACGCAGTCTTGGCGATTGATCCCAAAGCCTCGGGCATGCTGTACGTGTGCTACGAGGTGCTCCTCTCGTTTGCCGGCCATACCGACGCGGTCATGCTGCTTGCGCTTGCCTGCCTGCTCACGCTGCCGTTTCGTTACGTGTTCTTTGGCCGCGGCGATGCTTGGCGTCCTTCGGTGATCCTTCCGTCGCTGTTCTTTGCCGTCTGCATGGTGTTTGGTCGCAGCTACGACCTCACCGATTCGGCCGAGATCGTGCTCGGCGACAAGGCCCGCATCATCTGCGCCTGGATAGGCGGTGTGGGCTGGATGCTCTTGGCGGTCGTTGCCTTCTACCTGGCTTTTGAGTGCCTAGATTGGCTGAGCTCTCGGCGCATTCCGTTTTCCGAAGCGCACTTTGGCCGTGTATGGCGTGTGGCTCACGCCGTGCTCTCGGTCCATCCCTTTGCCGGGCCTTTTCTGGTGCTTATGATCGCCTGGGCGCCCACGCTCATCGCTTCGCTGCCCGGCCTTTTTATGGGGGATACGGGTGCGCAGATTCGCCAGTGGTTCAACTACCCCAACGGCACGAGTGACTACCTGCGTCTGCTCAATCCCAACGTGTTGCTCAACGGACATCACCCCGTGGTGCACACGGCTATCATCGGTTCGTGCGTCCAGCTGGGGCTTTCACTGTTCAACAGCGCCAATGCGGGACTTGCCATCTACACCTGCGCTCAGTTCGTCATTACGGCCGCCTGCATGGCCTATTCCATCTCGTCGCTGCGCAAGCTGGGCGTGAGCTTGCCGATCCGCGGCGTGATCTTGCTGTTCTTTGTGTTTATGCCCATGTTCTCCAACTACGCGGCCCTGCTTACCAAAGATGTGCTGTTTGCCGACGCGTTTTTGGTGCTGTTGGTGCAGACCGTGAAGCTCGTGGCCTGCGGCCTGCCCCGTCGCGATGCCAATGCCGAGCGTGCGGGCGAACAGAGGCCCGTGCTCTTTGCGCGCCATGACTGGCTGCTGCTCGCTCTGGGTGCCATGGGTTCCACGTTTCTGCGCAACGGCGGCCTGGTGTTTCCTCTGGCGGCATGCGTAATCGCGGCGGCGTTTTGCGCATGGGACGCGCATGTGGCTCGTCGTGCAGTCAAGCAGGCCGGTGCTGCGCCTTCGGGCGCCATCTCGCGTTTCCGCTGGGTGGGAGTTCTTGCGGTGCTTGGACTCTGCCTTGCCTCTAATATGTACTTCACCAAGGTCTTTATGCCGGCGCACGACATCACGCCTGGTTCCAAGCGCGAAATCCTCTCGATTCCGTTCCAGCAGACGGCTCGTTTCGTCCAAAAGCACGACGGCCTCAACTCGGGTGTCAACCCTACGGTTAAGGAGGACGGCACTATCGTGGAGGCTCCTTGCGACGGCTTGGTGACCGACGATGAGCGTGCCGTGATCGACCGTGTGCTCAAGTACGACAATCTGGGCCGCCGCTACAACCCGGATAAGTCGGACGCCGTCAAAAATTGCTTTAACGAGTACGCCTCGCAGGAGGACATCAAGGCCTATTTTGAGGTCTGGGCGCAGATGTTCAAAAAGGATCCCGAGTGCTACATCTCGGCGCTCATCAATAACTACTACGGCTACTTTTATCCGAGTGCCCGCGATACGTGGGTCTACAGCACGGCGCGCAGTGCCGAGATTATGGCGAAGCCCGATAACCTCAAGTACTTTGACTTCCATCCGGTCGATAGCAAGGTTGTGCGCTGGTGCGACCACCTGATCAACCTGTATCGCGTGGCGGTGCAGCGCATTCCGTTTATCTCGCTCACCATGAGCTCGGCTACCTACGTGTGGATTATGATCGCCGTGGTGGTCTACCTGTTGCGCCGCCATTCGTGGCGCGGGCTGGCCATTTGGGTGCCGCTGCTGGGCGTGCTCGCCGTGTGTCTGATCGGTCCCTGCAACGGCTCGACCTACATGCGCTACCTGTATCCGGTTATCGCCTGCATGCCTTTTGCCATCGGTGCCACGATCACCCGCAGCGACCTCCTCTGGTCCTAATTTGGTACATTGGGGTCAGGTTACTTTGCACCAAAGGGTGGCATCATCACGACGCCTTCATTTTGGGGTTTATCTTGCAGGCCGGTAGGTATATCATAACGACGTTTGTTTATATTGCCCGAGCATTCACGCTGGGCTTTAGGTCGAAACCGATAGGAGACACGTATGTCCGGACACTCTAAGTGGGCCACAACCAAGCATCGTAAGGGCGCGCAGGACGCCAAGCGTTCCGCCCTCTTCTCCAAGCTCAGCCGCAACATCACCGTTGCTGCCCGTCTCGGCGGTGACCCGCTGCCCGAGAACAACGCCAGCCTCGCCGCTGCCGTTGCCAAGGCCAAGGCTCAGTCCATGCCTAAGGACAAGATCAAGTCCGCTATCGATAAGGCCTTTGGTTCGGGTGCCGATGCCGCCGTCTACGAGAACATCGTGTACGAGGGCTACGGTCCCGCCGGCGTTGCCGTCTACGTCGACTGCCTGACCGACAACCGCAACCGCACCGCCGCCGATGTCCGTTCCGCCTTCTCCCACGCTGGTGGCAACCTGGGCACCTCCGGTTCCGTCGCCTTCCAGTTTGAGCGCAAGGGCCAGATCGTCGTTGCCAAGGAGGTCCTGGACGAGAACGCCAAGAAGGAGACCATGATCGCCAACGGTGCTGCCGGTGACGAGGATGAGTTCATGATGGCAATCGCCGAGGCCGGTGGCGAGGACTACGAGGACGCCGGCGAGGAGTGGATCGTCTGGACCGCTGCCAACGACGTCATGGCTGTCTCCAAGGCACTCGAGGAGCAGGGCATCCAGGTCAAGGGCTCCGAGACCACCATGGTTCCGACCACCCCGACCGAGGTCTCCGGTACCGACGCCAAGAAGGTTCAGCGCCTCATCGACCGTCTCGAGGAGCTCGACGACGTCCAGGACGTCTACAGCACCATGGATATGACCGACGAGGTCATCGCTGCCCTCGAGGAGGAGTAGCGCCCGCGCGGGTTAAGCCGCGCATATCTGGGCATAATGAAACGAGCATGCAAGCCTCGTGGAATAGATGAGCCGGATCCGCGTGCGTACAGCACCGGACCCGGCTCTTTTATAATGATGCGAATTGTTTTCCATTCTGTGGATCGAGATTTGAAGGGAGCGCCGCATGCGCGTGCTCAAACGAGCCCTAGCGATCGTATATCTTGCCGCCGCCGTCGTGGCGCTGGGCACGTTGGTCTGCCAGTTTTGGGGGCCATATACCTACCGCTTTATGCTGCTGATGCGTGACCCCATGCCGCGCATTGTCGTTACAGTGTGCGGCGGTGTCGTGGCGCTTGGCGTGCTGGCGGTCTTCTTCCGCCTGATGTTTGCTCGCCGCGAGCCGTCCTGCGTGCATCCGGCAGGGGAGCGCAATATCGAGGTCACGCTCGCGGCTCTCTCCTCGTGCGCCCGTGCCGCGGCGGAGTGCGATGATCGCGTGATGGTTGAACATATCGAGGCGCGCGTTCAAGGCTCCGACGAGTCGCACGTTCGTTTTAAGGTCGAGGCCATCGCGCTCGATGATAAGGACGTTGCCGCTCTTGCCACCTCGATGCAGCAGCGCATCGAGGTGGCCTGTGACACCATGCTCGGCACGCCGGGTACGACCGCGCGCGTCCGTTTTTTGCCGTCCAAGACTACCGTCCAGACCGTGGAGGTTTCCGGTGAGTGATACCAACCAAGACAAGACCGCCCGCACGCCGCGCCTGACGATCGATCAGAACGCTATGCCGGCAGGCGAGTCCGCCGACACCAAGCCCGAGGCCGGCGAGCAGCACGACAGTGCCGCCAACGACTTTGACGAAGCCATGGGTCTCATCAAGGGCACGGGCGCTGCTATCTGGAGCTACGCCGTGCGCCACCCCAACACTACGCTCGGCGCCGTGGCAGGCTTTATCCTCGCCGTGCTGGTACTTACGTTGGGCCTGTGGGACACGCTCGTCATCGCATTCTTTGTGCTGATCGGCGCCGTGATCGGCCAGATTCGCGACGGCGAGAACGGTATCGTTAACTTCTTCGGCCGTCTGTTTAGCGGCCGCTAATATGTATTCGACTGTCGCATCCGTGGCAGGCATAAGGAGGAACCATGGCTTTTAACACGAAGGTCGATGTGGCCGATACCGAGCTCGAGACGAACGGGGCCGTCGCCGCCGAGGCGGAGGACGTAACGCTCGAGGACGAGGCGCTCGTCGAGGCAGAGTCCGAAGACGAGGCGGACGAGGATGACGAGGAGGCGGACGAGTCCGAGGACTCGCTGACCTATTCCAACGGCGTGATTGAGAAGATCGTCGCCATGGCCACCCGCGAGGTGCCGCACGTTCTGGGCATGAAGGGCAACCTCATGCACTTTGTGCAGGAGCAGTTTGGTGCCGAGAATCTGACCAAGGGCGTGACGGTCGAGGTCACCGATGACAACCGCGTGGTCGTCAACATTTCCGTCATTATCGAGTACGGCGCCTACGCGCCCGCGATTTTCGACGACGTTAAGGCACGCGTGACCGAGCGTCTGGCTGCGATGACCGGCCTTGAGGTGGCGGGCGTCAACCTGCGCATCGAGGATGTCATCACCCCCGAGGAGTACGAGCACCGCACCAACCAGCACGAGTAGCCTACCAAAAAGGTAACCTGCCAAAAAGGGACAGGTTTATTTTGGCAGGTTTTATCTGCGAAAACGTCAAACGGCCGGTCGCACGGATGTATGTGCGGCCGGCCGTTATTTGTATGCCCCCGATGTAGGCATACCGCTCGTCTAACTAGGGGTTGCAATCGTCGCGTTCCGCGTTACCCTAATGGGCGCATTGTTTCCAAATTGTTAACGAGGGGTTGCCGTAATGGCTGACGAGCACGAAACAGAAAGCCAGGCATGGGCAATTGAGGCTGCCGCGGCAGAGGCGGCATCGCGAGCTGCCGAGGAGGTGCATCGTCCTCCCGTGGTGCCGATGGAGCGCGTGGTTGATCGCACCGATATTGAGCGCGGCGAGCGTGCCGGCCAAAAGCGCAGCCAGGAGCCGGGCTTCCCGCGCTTTTTCGCCGAGCTCAATCTGGGCCTGATTCTTACGGCCTTTGCCATCGTTGCGTTTAAAACCCCTAATCACTTTGCTTTTGGCGGCACCTCGGGCGTGTCGGTCATTCTGTCCACGCTGTTCCCGACCCTGCCCGTCGGCGTCTTTATGTGGATTATCAACGCGGTTCTCGTCGTTTTGGGCTTTATCTTTTTGGAGCGCAAGGCAATCCTGTGGAGCGTCTTCGCCTCGTTTGCGCTGTCCGCCTATGTTTCGTTTTTTGAGCTCTTTATTCCGACTGATGTTTCGATGACGGGCGATATGTGGCTCGACCTGTGCTTTGCCGTGATACTGCCGGCGCTCGGCAGCGCCATCGTCTTTGATATTGGCGCCTCGACGGGCGGCACAGACATCCTCGCCATGATCCTCAAGCGCCGCACCACGCTCGAGATTGGCCGCGCGCTGCTGTTGGTTGATATCGGCATCGTGGCCATCGCGGCCTTTTTGTATGGTCCGCGTGTCGGCCTGTATTGCGTGCTCGGCCTGTTTGCCAAGACGCTCGTGGTCGACAAGGCCATCGAGAGCATTCACCTTCGTAAGGTCTGCACGGTCATTTGTTCCGAGCCCCTTAAGGTCGAGGAGTTTATCGTCAAGCATCTCAACCGTACGGCGACCATCAGTCGCGGCTACGGTGCCTTCTCGGGCAAGTGCGTGACGGTGATCATGAGCGTGCTGAGCCGTCGCGAGGCCGTGCAGCTGCGCCGCTATGCGCGCGAAGTCGATCCGGGTGCCTTTATCACGATTGTCGACAGTTCCGAGATCGTCGGCAAGGGTTTCCGCGGTACGAACTAGCGCGAACGCATTCAACGAACCGCCTGCTGGCGCCGTGTACCTTGCAAATCGGTCATCTTTGAGTATTTGAACTCACATTGGGTGATAATGATGCCAAAGACATCGTTTGCGATCCAGGTGACTCGCTCAAGATACGAAGGGATGATTTCGATGTTCTGCTCGCAGTGTGGCGCCCCCATGGGCGATAACGACAAGTTCTGCGGCGTGTGCGGTGCCCCCAATGCCGGCGCTGCAGCCTCCGCCCCTCAGGGTCAGCCTCAGCCTCAGCAGTTTGTTCCGCAACCGCCCGTGGCGAATGCGCCAAAGGGCTGCACGGCTCAGGCGTTCCAAGATATGACAAAGACTCCGGGCGTGCTTCAGCGTGTATGCCAAATCGCGTTTTTGCCGGCGCTGATTTGCGTTGTGTCGGTGCTCGTGTTGTTTATTCCCGTTATTGGCGGCATTGCGGCTGCCATCGGCTTTTTGGCAGCTTGCATTGCGAGCGTGTGCGGTTCCGGCTTTGGTATTGAGTGGGGACGTGATCTTTCGCTCAAGGTCGATGACGGCATGGACCGTCCACTCATGCGCTCCACGTCGTTTGGTCTCGGAGTCTTTTCGAGCGTCATCTCGGTGGTGCTCGAGGTTATCGCTGCCATTCCCGTTATCGGTGTAGTGCTTTCGCTGGTGGAGGGCGTGGTAATTGGCGCCGCGGGCTCGTATTCTTATTACGGCTCCTATGCACTCGAGGCAGCGCTGTTCGGTTCGCTCGGCCTGCTTGTCCTGGCTCTGATTGCCTCGGCGATTCTGGGTGTCTTCTTTAAGATGTTCGCCGACATCGCCGTGATGCACTTTGCGGTGACCGGTCGCGTCGAGAGCGCGTTTTCGCTCGATAAGGTTTGGGCGGCCTTTAAGCACAACAAGACCAAGCTGTTCTGTGCTTCGTTCCTTCCCGAGTTTTGACGGGCCTGGTTTCCAACGCCATTACGTGGATCTTGACAGCTGTCTTTGGTGCCATCGCCGGAATTGGCGCGTACGGCTATTACTATCGCCCCACGGGTATCGAGGCGATTGTTACCGCCGGTGGTGTCACGCTCGTATTGTTCCTGGTGCTGATTGCATTCGTCACGGTGTTCCTTACGGTCTTTGGCAAGATGCTCAAGCACCGTGCCGTTGGCTATTGGGCTGCACGTTATGCAAGCGAATGGGCCGATGAGGACAAGGACGACGTTTTGACTTTTGTGCTCCCGGGTGAGAAGAAGCCTGCTCCTGCGGGATTCAATCCCACGGCAGCCACTGGTGCTGCGCCTGCCCCGGCACCCGCGCCTGCACCTGCCCCGGCACCTGCTCCTGTCCCCGCACCGGCGTCCGAGGCGACGCCTGCGGAGCCCGATTGGGATGCCGTTGCCACGCCGGCGGATGAGCCGGGCGATAATCCTGCTGCCGAAAACAATCAAACCGAATAGCCGGTCGAGGCGCCCTGGGCAACTGAGCCCGGGGTGCCTTTTTCTACTGCGAAAGCAAGAAAATGCCTGGGAAAACGGTTGCAGCAAAATTTCTCGGAAATTGTCAATGTTGCGCAACAACGTCGCGGCTATTGTTGAGAACGTAGACGTGTAAGGTTTGAAGGCGTGCGACGCCTTAGGAAAAGGAGAGGCTCATGTTCTGTCCCACTTGTGGTTCTCCCATTTCGGATGATGCCAAATTCTGCCCTGTTTGCGGATCCGCCGTTGGTGCCGCTTCTGCCGCTGCGGCCCCGCAGCCCCAGCCCGCTCCGGCCCAGGCTATTCAGCCCGCGCCCCAGCCTCAGCAGCAGTACACCGGTCAATACGCCCAACAGTCCGCATCCGCTCCGATGGGCTATGGCCCCATTAAGGCTGACCGCAGCCTGATCGGCTGGCTGCTGCTCTCTCTTGTGACCTGCGGTATCTATTCGTTCTACTTCCTGTATTGCTTGGCACGCGACGTCAACACGTTGTGTCAGGATGACGGCGATTACACGCCGGGTCTGGCGGAATTCATCCTTCTATCGTTTGTGACCTGCGGCTTCTACGCGTACTACTGGTATTACAAGATTGGCAACCGCCTGCAGGCCAACGCTCCTCGCTACGGCCTGGTGTTCCAGGAAAACGGCACCACCGTTCTTCTGTGGCAGATCTTCGGCGCGCTCCTGTGCGGCCTTGGTCCCATCTTCGCTATGAACATCGTCATCAATAATACCAATGCCATGGCAACGGCTTACAACACTCGCCTTGGCGCTCGTGCCTAACAATAAGGGCGGCGTGAACAGCTCCCAGGGACATAGGGGCACGGCAGAGCTCCTTCGCCGCGCCCTTTTTTGCACCGGCGCGCTCTTTGTCGCCTGGCTCGCGCTCTACCTGCTCGACATTGGCTGCATTTTTCGATTGATGACGGGCATTCCTTGTCCGGGATGCGGCATGACGAGGGCGTGGCTGGCGGCGCTGCGCCTCGATTATGCGGCTGCCTTTGCCTACCATCCGCTGTTTTGGGTGGTGCCGATTGCGTTTGTGCTCGCGTTCGTGCGCGAGGAGGTGGCATCGAGCAAGCTAAAGCGTGGTATCGACATTGCGGTCACCGTGTTGTGCGTGCTGGTCGTCGTCGTATGGATCGTGCGCCTCATCAATCCGGCAGATGCCGGTCTGCTCTTTGGCGGCTATGCGCCCGCCGGAGTTCCCGACGATATCATCCACCTCGAACCCCCACGCTAGCTCACCATCCTTCGCTCTTACCTGGCGTGACGGAGGACGCGCTAGAAAAACGGTCGACACATAAGCGGGGACGAACGTTGAGATAACGTCCGCCCCCGCTTTGCTTTAGCCAGGCTGTTATGGATGGGCGTGACGGCTACTCGTCGCGCTTTTCCTCGTGGCGAGCGGCAGCCCGCGCATCGTGGATGCCCTTGATTGCAGCATGGCGGGCGGTGCGAGCATCGTGCATGGCGTCGCGCGCCTCAGCGGCCGTGGCCTTGGCAGAGCGCAGCTTGGCGGCCAAGTCGGGGTTGGTTTCGGCGACCGCGGTAATCGCGGGGCCGTCGAGCTCCTCTTGCGTGGGCTCGGCCAAAAAGTCGATAGCATACTGGGCTGCCACCATGGAGCCCTTGGCCAGCACGCTCTCGTCGATCTTGTAAAAGCAGGAATGTTGGGCGTACGTGGCGCCAATCTTGGGGTTGCGCGTACCTACAAAGGCGAGCACGCCCGGTACGCGGCGCAGGTACTCCGAAAAATCCTCGCCCGAAAGCGTGCCACGATAATGGCCTTGGCCGGCGGGGCCCAGACACTTAATTACAGCCTGACGGCAGCGCTCGCTCGAGCCCGCGTCGTTTTCGACCTTGTAGTTGGCGATGGTGTAGTCGGTGAGCTCTGCCTCGGCGCCCAAGGCGGCCGCAGTATGCTCCACGATGCGGCGCATAAGCTCCGGCATTTCCTCGTGGGTCGAATCGCCGTAGGTGCGCACCGTGCCGGCGAGGTAGGCCGTGCCGGCGATAACGTTGCGCGCGGTGCCGCCATGCAGCTCGCCGACGGTGATGACGGCCGGCTCGTAGGGGCTGATTTCGCGCGAGACGATGGTCTGCAGGGCATTGACGATCTCGGCGGCAACCATGACGGCGTCGTGGCCGCGCTGGGGCATGGCGCCGTGGCACGAGGTGCCGCGGACATCGATGCGGAACCAGTCGGTATTGGCCATGCGCGGGCCGGGCTCGCAGCTTACGGTGCCGGCGTCGACCTCGCTCCAGATGTGCGCGGCGTAAGCGCCATCGACGCCGTCGAGCACGCCCGTGCCGATCATGAGTTTGGCGCCCTGGCCGTTTTCCTCACTGGGCTGGAAGACGATGCGGACCTCGCCGTGGATGTCGTCGGTCATATGGCGCAGGATCTGCAGCGTGCCGAGCATCATGGCGATGTGGCAGTCGTGGCCGCAGGCGTGCATGCAGCCCTCGTTGACGCTGGCGAATTCCTCGCCGGTCTGCTCGGTGACGGGCAGGGCGTCAATATCCGCGCGCAGCAGGATGCGGCGGCGCGGCGTGCCGTCCTCGCGGTAGGCGTCGGGTGCGGTGCCGCGGAGGGTCGCCACCAGGCCCGTCTTAAGGGGGCGCTCATAGGGGATATTCATGGCGTCGAGCTGGTTGGCGATGTCGGAGGTTGTGCGCTCTTCGGCGAGGCTCAGCTCCGGATGCTTATGGAAGTGCCGGCGCTGCTTGATGATATAGGGCTCAAACTCGGCGGCGATATCTCGGATGGCCGCGGTGACGTCGTCTGCCGCGCGAGCCTCGGTCGCCGCCATAATCTGCTGTGCCTTGGTCTTCGTCATGATCGATTTGCTCCTTGCTGGGTTGATCGCAAAATCGTACAGGCTCTCTCCAGTATGCCACCTGCCGCTAGGGCTGGCAAAGCTGCCGTTTGCCGCTTGGCATTTTGTAACCGAGACGGGGGAGTACACTCGGGGGTGTTGAATTTCCTGCCAGAGATGGGGATGCCCATGCAACATATCGATCGGATTATCCGCTCCAAGAACGTCTTTACCGCGCAAGACGGCATCGATACTGCTCGTGAGCTGGCGATTGCCATCGCAGGTGACCGTATCGTCGCAGTCGGCAAGCCCGATGACGTGATCGCCGCCGCTCCCGCCGCCACGCCGGTTCTCGACTACGGCGAGCAGTTTGTCTGCCCCGGTTTCCATGACGCTCATCTGCACTTCTTCCATACCTCGGTCGGTTCCTCGCCGTACATGCTCATGGATATGGGCACGTCCGAGGCGGCGCTGGTACAGCACGCGCTCGAGTTTTCCCAGGACCTGCCCGACGACGCTTGGGTTGTGACGCAGGGCTGGCGCGACTACCGTTGGGACCCGCCCGAGCATCCTACCAAGGCGTCGCTCGATGCGGCATTCCCCGATCGTCCCTGCGTTATGTATTCGGGCGACGGCCACACGCTGTGGCTCAACAGCCGCGCACTCGAGGCGCTCGGCGTCACGCGCGACAGCGAGCCGCCGGCGGGCGGCAGCTACGACAAGGACGCAAACGGCGAGCTCACGGGCATTGCTCACGAAGCGGCTGCCATGCAGCTGTTGCCGCGCTGTCTTGAGTGGCTGGGCGAAGATCGCATCGCAAGCGCTTACGCCGATCAAATGAGGCGCATGGCCGAGCAGGGCATCACCTCGATCTGCGATATGTCGCTCATGCCCATGCTGGGCTGTGATTTTATCCGCGACGATGTCTACGACAAGCTGCAGACGACCGGCAAGCTGGGCATTCGTGCCCATCTGTTCCCCACGCTGCTGGATGACCAGTCGCGTCTAGAAGAGCTCCAGGTACGTTACGCGAACAACGCGCTGCTTTCGGCGCCAGGTTTTAAGCAGTTCTTCGATGGCGTGTCGAGCGAACACACGGCATATCTCACCGAGCCCTATACCAATCCGCGCTTCCCGGGCGACCGGGGCCGTCTGACGGTCCCGGCTGAGCGCATGCGCAAACTGGTTCTGGCGGCCGCGGAGCGCGGTCATACCGTACGCATCCACGTTATTGGTGACGGTGCGATTCATGCCGCGCTGGATATCTTCGAGGAAGCGGCCGACCTGTACGGCCTGCCCCAGCACGGCCATAACACGCTCGAGCACCTAGAGAACCTTCTGCCCGAGGACATCGACCGCCTGCGCAAGCTCAACGTGGTCGCCTCGAGCCAGCCCTGCCATATTACGCTCGATCCGGGTGGACCGGAGCGCGATCTGGGCCTGGAGCGCAGCCGCATCATGTGGCCGTTCGCAACCTATAAGCAGCGCGGCATTCGCCAAGCCTTCGGTACCGACAGCCCTATCACGCCCGTTACCAGCATGAACGTGCTCTACACGGCTATCACGCGCCAGGACCCCAAAAGCCACTGGCCCGAGGGCGGCTGGTTGCCGAGCGAGCGCATCGATGCAGCAACGGCTCTGCGCAACTACACCCTGGGCAGCGCCTATGCAGCGGGCGACGAGCAAAACCTCGGCAGCTTGGAGCCTGGCAAGTACGCCGACCTGGTAGTCCTGGACCAAAACCCGCTCACCATCGACCCCCAAGA
>DBEZMF010000018.1:0-20679 GCA_048250755.1 Collinsella sp. | reverse complement strand
CGCACGAAGAAGCGCTCCGCGAAATCGGCGACGCGCGTGTAGGGAGCAAGCTCCTTGCTCCCCGTCGTGAGAAGCGCGCGACCCGGGTTCTCGGAGAGAAAGCGCGCCGCGCAGGCGATCGACGCGACCGACACGACGCCTTTGGGCAGCGCCTCGACCGGGCGCGCAAGGCGCAGGCATCGTGCACCCACGGCGAGCGAAGCGGCCCGGATGTTGCCGCTTGCGAGCGTAGCGAAGGGGTGCGTGGCGTCGACGACGATGCGCGCGCCGGAAAGCTCACGCTCCATGTCGGCCTCGTCGAGCCTGCCCGCATGCACCTCGATGCCCGGAAGCTCGCCCAAAAGCTCGCCTCCGTACTCGGTTGCCGCGTAGGCACGGGCGGGGATTCCCGCCCCGCTCGCCCATTCGCACAGGAGGCGGCCCTCGGTGGTGCCGGCGAAGATGCGCAGCGCCGGCGCGGATGCGGGGGCCGTCACTTCGGGCCGCCTGGGCGCGTGATCTGGTAGAGCAGCGCGTTCATAATGGCGGCCGCCACGGTCGAGCCGCCCTTGCGACCCCTCGCGACGATGGCCGGCACGCGTCGCGCGAGTAGCTCCTCTTTCGCCTCGACCACGTTCACAAACCCAACCGGCACCCCAACGACGAGCGCGGGCGCGATCTTCCCCGCGTCCATGAGCTCGGCGAGGCGCAGAAGTGCCGTGGGGGCGTTACCGACGGCCACGATGAGCGGACCCTCGATGCCGCAAGCTTTGTCCATGCTCGCAACGGCGCGAGTCGTGCCCGCGGCGCGCGCCGTTGCGGCGACATCCGGGTCGGCCATATAGCACACGGCCTGGCAGCCGATCTTCGCGAGCGCGGGCTTGCTTATGCCTGCGAGCGCCATGTTCGTGTCGGTGAGCACCGTGGCCCCTGCGCGCAGTGCGTCGAGCGCACAGTGCGCGGCGTCATGGGTGAACACGAGGGAATCGGCGTACGAGAAGTCGGCAGTGGTGTGGATGACGCGCTTCACGACGGGCTCTTCGAGCGGCGGGAACGTGCGGCCGCCGAGCTCTTCGGTGATGATTTCAAAGCTGCGCCGCTCGATGTCGCCGGGCGCCATCTCCTTGGAATCCATCTAGTACTCCACTCCTTCCCTTGCACATATCCCCTGCTCGTAGGGGTGTTTCTCGCACCGCATCTCGGTTATGTAGTCGGCCTTCTCCACGATCTTGCGGAAAGGCGCGCGCCCGGTGAGCGCTACTTCGACGCCGCGCGCGGACATATCGAGCGCGCGGTCCACGAGCGCCTCGTCGACAAGCCCCTTCGAAAGCGCGTCGAGCGCCTCGTCGAGCACGAGCAGCCCCTCCTGCGCGCCCTCGAGCTCGGCGAGCGCGGAAGCGAGGTTCCCATCGTGCAACTCGCGCGTCGCGGCAAGTTCTTCCGACGTCATGGACCAGGTAAACTTGTCCGACGCCTTCCCCGCGAACACGGGCACGCCGAAATGCTCGGCGAGCAGGCGCGCCTCCCCGCTTTCGCCGTCTTTCAGGAACTGCACAACGACGACGCGGCGGCCTGCGGCGAGCATGCGAAGGGCGAGCCCCATCGCCGCCGTGGTCTTGCCTTTGCCGTCGCCATGATACACGTGGATCATACGCCCTCCTCGATAATGCGGTAGACATACTCCATGTCGAGCGCCCCGCGCACGGAGTCGGCCAGGCGGTCGAACTCGCGCGCACGGTGATCGGCCGCGGACACCGCGCCCTCAGCACCCACGACGCTCTCGGGCAGACCGCGCATGCGCGCGAGCGAGCGCGCGAGGGCGAGTGCCACCCCCGGTTCGTCGAACAGGCCGTGGAGATAGGTTCCGAACACGTTTCCGCAGGCCGCGCCTTCTGGTTTGCCGCCAATCGTGCCCGCAGGGGCGCAGGAGACGGTCGTTTCGCCGTCGTGAATCTCGTACCCGCGCGCCGTCATGCCGTTCCACACCGAGAACGCGCCTTGGGCGCCCGTGATGCGCAGCTCCGACTGGGCGAGGCGCTTTTCCTCCTTGAACACCGTACTTGCAGGGATGAGCCCGAGCCCGCGCGCGGTGCCAGCGCCTTCCCTGCCGTGCGGGTCGGAAAGCTCGTCTCCCAAAAGCTGGTAGCCTCCGCATATGCCGAGCACCGGCGTGCCCGCGCCCGAAAGCGCGCGTACACAGGCTCCGATGCCGCTAGCCGCAAGCCAGCGTGCGTCGTCGAGCGTGGTCTTCGAGCCGGGGAGCACCACCAGGTCGGGTCGGCCCAGATCGGTCGTCGAGGAAACGTAGCGCACGCCCACGCCGGGCACGCGCGAAAGCGGGTCGAAGTCGGTGAAGTTCGACAGATGCGGAAGGCGCACGACGGCGACGTCGATGACGCCGCGCGCCTCGCGGGCAGATAGGCGCGGCGCGAGCGAGTCCTCGTCGTCCAGGTCGAGCGTAAGATACGGCACGACCCCCACGACGGGAACCCCGCACATCTTCTCGAGCGGGACCAAACCCGGGCGCAGGATTTCCACATCGCCGCGGAACTTGTTCACAACAAGCCCCCGCAAAAGCGCGCGGTCCTCGGGCGCAAGGAGCGCGACCGTGCCGTAGAGCTGGGCAAACACCCCGCCTGGATCGATGTCGCCCGCGAGCAGCACGGGGGAGGACACGGCGCGCGCGAGCCCCATGTTGACGATGTCGTTTTCGGCAAGGTTGATTTCGACGGGACTGCCGGCGCCCTCGATGACGATGACGTCGTTTTCCTCCGCGAGCGAATCGAACGCCTCCAAAATCTGCGGCATGAGCGCCTTCTTTCGCGCGAAGTAGTCCCTCGCAGCGAAGGCTCCCTGCGCCTTGCCGGCCACGATGAGCTGGCTTCGGTGGTCGCTTTCGGGCTTGAGCAGGATGGGGTTCATGCGCACGTCGGGCGCGATGCCGCACGCTTCGGCCTGCATGATCTGGGCGCGCCCCATCTCGAGACCGTCGGCCGTGACACCGCTGTTGAGCGCCATGTTCTGGCTCTTGAAGGGAGCCACGCGCAGGCCGTCCTGCGAAAGAACGCGGCACAGCCCCGCCGCAAGCAGGCTCTTCCCCGCGTTCGACATGGTGCCCTGGATCATGATGGGCTTCGCCCTACCCACGGGTATCGACCTCCTTCGCCGAGCCTCGGCCATCCGCGCCCGCCATAGCACCGCTGCAAGAAGCGCCGCCCCGTTCGTCGGGTTCGCCTTCGCCCGATGCGCCTTCCGCCCGAAGCGCGCGGCTGAACGCCATCGCAAGCCGGGCGTTCTCCTTGCGCGTGCGCACCGCGACGCGGCACCAGAAACGGGACAGTACCGAAAACGAGTCGCACGTGCGGACCAAAACCCCCTGTTTATACAGGCGTTCGGGAATGTCTTTCGTCGGCGTGCGGACTAAAAGGAAGTTCGCATCCGACGGCACGACGGAAAGCCCGAGCGAGGAGAGCTCGTGGGAAAGCCACGCTCGCTCGCCCGCCAATACATCGCGCGTGCGCGAGACGTATTCGACGTCTTCCAGGGCGGCGATGCCCGCAGCCTCGGCGACCGAGGAGACGGGCCACGCCTGCCCCGCCCGGCGAATTCCATCGATGAGTTGGGCGTTTCCGCTGATCAGATATCCCAGCCGTAACCCCGCCATTCCGTAGAGCTTGGTGAACGCAGAGAGCACGGCCACATGGCGCGAACACGCGGCGCGTGCGGCCACGCTCCTATCGCGGGCGTCGGGCGCAAATCCGAGGAAGCACTCGTCCACGACGAGCAGCGCGCCCACCTGCTCGCAGCGGCAAGCCGCGGCATCGATCACGCGGGGGTCGACGAGGCGCCCCGTCGGGTTGTTCGGATTGCAGAGGTACGCCACGTCTCCCGGCCCCTCGATCGCGCGGGCGAAGGAGGCGGGCACGTCGAAGTCGTCCGCTTCGGAGAGCGGGAACTCCTGCACGCATGCGCCGTAGTACGATGCCGCCTCCGCATATTCAGAGAACGTCGGCGCGCACACGACGATGCGTTTCGGGCGCACCGCCGCAGCGAGCCGCCAGATGATGTCGGACGCGCCCGCGCCGCAGACGATAGTATCTTCGGGAATGCCCTGGGCGCGCGATAGGGCGCGAACAAGGGCGAGGCTTTCCCTATCGGGGTAGGCGTCGATTCGAGAAAGCGCCTTGCAGGCTGCGGCGACAGCGCGCGGCGAGGGGCCTGCCGGATTCACGTTCACCGAGAAATCGATGAAGTCGGAGGCGCCCCCTTCGCAAGCGATGCCAAGCGATTGCGCACTGCCCCCATGCGTACGGGCGCGCAGGATTCCCCCGGCAGCCCGGGACGCAGCGTGGTCTTCCCTCATGACATCGCCCCCACGGCGAGCACGACCGCCGCGCGCGCGGCGCCGAAGACGACGAGCGCGCATACGGACGCGGCGAGCATGAGCCTTGTCGCCCGGGCGATGTCGCCCCACTCGATTTCGCGGGATGCGTCGCCTATCGTCGGTTTCTCAACGAGCTTGCCGAAATACACCGCGGGTCCTGCCAGGCGCAGCCCGAGCGCGCCCGCACACGCTGACTCGGTCTGCGCCGAGTTGGGGCTCGCATGGCGACGCCTGTCGCGGCGCCAGATGCGCGCCGCCCCGCACGCGTCGAGCCCGACGATCGGGCACACGGCGATCATGAGCAGGGCCGATAAGCGCGAGGGAATCCAGTTCACCGCATCGTCGAGGCGCGCCGAGGCGCAGCCGAAGTCGATGTAGCGCTCGTTTTTGTAGCCCACCATGCTGTCGAGCGTGTTCACCGCCTTGTACGCCATGCCCAAGGGCGCACCACCGATCATAAGGTAGAAAAGCGGCGCGATGACGCCGTCGCTCGCGTTCTCCGCCACCGTTTCCACGGCGGCGCGCGCAACGCCCTGCTCGTCGAGAACAGACGTGTCGCGTCCCACGATGAGCCCGACGGCTTCACGAGCCGCGACAAGGCCGCCCTTCGAGAACGCGCGGGCCACGGCCAGGCTCTGGCGGCGCAGCTCGCATGCCGCGAGAATCTGATAGCTCGCCCATGCCTCGGCCACAAAGCGCAAGCCGGGGTGAACCATGCCGCAAAGATGCAGGATTCCCCAGGTCAAAAGCCAACACGCAAGCGGAAGCGCCACGGCGAGCACAAGCCCTGCGGCGCGCGTGCCCGCGGACGTTTGCGGGAATGCGCCCCGCAGGCGGCCTTCGGCCCACGTGATCGCGCGCCCCATGGCGACGACGGGATGGGGAAGCCAGCGCGGGTCGCCGAAGGCAAGGTCGGCCGCGAACCCGGCGGCGACGGCAAGAATCGTCATCACCGGGCATCGCCCCCCGAAGCGGGGCGAACGTCGCGAAGGCAGCGCCCATCCCAGGTGGCGGTCCATGCGCCGCCCGGCTCGGTATGCACGTCGAAATATCCCATTTTCGGGACAGCTAGCTCGGAGAGCAGCGCTTTCACGGTACCCGCGTGAACGACGAAGACGGCGCGCCCACTCCCCTGGGCGCGCTCCGATTCGCACGCCTCCCGAAACGCCGCGACGACGCGGCGGGTGAAATCGCTCTTGCCCTCGCCATGCGGGCAGCGCGTCTCGCACCAGGAGTCTACCCAGGCGCGGTAGCGCACATCCTCTTTAAGCTC
Organism: Collinsella sp.; assembly: GCA_048250755.1. GTDB lineage: Bacteria > Actinomycetota > Coriobacteriia > Coriobacteriales > Coriobacteriaceae > Collinsella. The sequence goes on along the minus strand of DBEZMF010000018.1, from coordinate 15,043 downwards.
GGCGGCGCTTCGCCCCTCGAAGTCACCGAAATCCATCTCGCGCAGACCGGGGCACGCCATAAGCTCCGCGTACGGGAAGAGGATGCGCGCCGTCTGGTCGGTGCGGGCCATTCCGCTCGTGATAACACGGAACACGTCACGATTGCACGTGAGGTCGCGCAAAGCGCGCTCGCCCGCGCTCGACAGGGGCTCGTCGATGCCCGCCCCGCTGTAGCGATGGTCTTCCGTGCCCGCCGTGGCACCATGGCGCACGAAGACGACTTCCAAAGGCGCGCCCGCGCCCTGCGTCCCTCGAGGCGCATCGGCAAGGTTTCCTTTGATGACCTGGGGAATCCCGCACGTCATGCGCACGACGACGTCGGCGCGCGCAGCGAGCGCGCATCCCAGGCGCCCCGCGCGCTCGCGCCATTGGGCGTCTTCCGCACGCATGGGGACGACCCCCGAGCCGACCAAGGACAGAATCACTGCGTCGAAGCCGATCAGCCGCTCGAGCGCCCGGTCAGCGTCGAGCGCGCGTACGAGTTCCTCAGCACGGTACGCGACGCGGCCGGCAAAAGCCGCGGGCACGCCGCCCTCCGCTAGCTGCGCCGCGTCGACGAAATCGTCCGCCGCGAACCCGAGCTTTTCGCGCACGAAGGTCCTCTTCCCCGAATGCGCGCCACCTACCACGAGCATCATAGGAGCATGCCCCCCGCCACCAGCATGGCAAGCATCGCGAGCTCGGCCCATTGCAGAAACCATCCGGCCAAATCCCCCGTCACCCCACCGAAGCGGGACAGGGCAACATGGCGGTACCACGCGAGCGCCAAAAGCCCCGCCACCGCCATAAGGGCGCCGACGGCCTGAGCGCACGCGACCATCCCTGCAGCCGAAGCCGCAGCGAAAACGCAAAGCGGCACAACGATCGCCGCGCGCTTCTTCGAAGGCGAGAGCCCCGCGGCCATGCCGTCCGCCCGCGCGGCAGGCCAGCATTCTACGGCGAGCCCCGAAAGCGCGCGGGAGAACACGAGCGAGCACAGAAGCGCGAGGAACGTCCCCGCCGTAAGCGGCAGCGCGGTGAACAGGGAAAACTGCAGAATAAGGTACACGACAACACCAATGACCCCGAAGGCGCCCGCCCGCGGGTCGTGCATGATCTCGAGCTTTTGCTCGCGCGGGGCCCAACTTGCAAGTGCGTCGGAGGTGTCGCAGAGCCCGTCTAGGTGGATGCCTCCCGTCACCGCCACAGGCAGCGCCACGAGCACGGCCGCGACGATGGTCGCGGGCACGCCGAGAAGGTTCGCCACGTGCCCCCACGCCGTCATGAGGAAGCCTTCCGCAAGGCCCACCAGGGGAAACGCGGCAAGCGCATGGGTTGACCCGAAATCGGTCCAGGCCGATTTCGGGACAGGGATGCGCGAGAACGTTCCGAACGCCGCGCCGATTGCCTCTGCTATCTTCACCTTGTAGGTCCTTCGCCTTTCATCCACACGGGAATCCCGCATACCACTTCGACTGCGCGGTCGGCCAGCACCGCCACGCCCGCGTTCACGCGCGCGAGCGCGCGCCTCCATACCTCGGTCCCCTCATCGTAGCGCATCCCATCGGCGAACACGTCGACGGTGACCACCACCGTATACGCAGCGGCCTGAGCGAGCCGTTCAATGCCTCCGAGCACCTCGCGCGCCACAGCGTCGGGGTCACGTGGGGACAAGCCGCCTTCCGCGAAAAGCTCGTTTGCAACCAGGTTGCCCACGTCCTCCAAAAGAAGCGTGCAGCCGCGCGAAAGCCCGGGCACTGCGGCGCCCACGTCACGCGTGCGCTCGAGGGTGGAAAACCCCTTGCCCTCGCGCAGCGCCCGATGGCGCGCGATGCGGCGGGCGCCCTCTTCCCCGAAGGGCTCCATCGTTGCCATGTACACGCGAGGGCCGTCGTGCCCGAGGCACAGGGACTCGGCGTAGGCGCTCTTGCCGCTCGCGGCGGCGCCGATGACGAGTGTCACCGTCATTTTCCGGCCTCGAAATGCTCGTAAGCAGCCATACCAGTCGCCGTGAACGTCTTCCCATCCCGGTACACGCGCAGCGCCGAATCCAGAAGGGGCAGATACGCCATGGCGCCCGCGCCCTCGCCCAAGTGCATGCCTGCGTCGAGGGGTGCCTTTATACCGAGCTCGCGAAGGAGCTCCTGGCTTGCGGGTTCACTTGATGCGTGGGTGCCCACGAGGTAGCCCAAGGCGTTGGGGCACAGGCGCGCCGCGCACAGGGCCGCCGTGCAGGATATGACCCCGTCGAGGAGCGTCGGCGCCTTCGAGGCCGCGGCCCCCAGGTAGAAGCCGCACATCGCCGCGATGTCGAAGCCGCCCACCTTCGAGAGCACGTCGATCGGGTCGGCGGGATCGGGCGAGTTCGCGTCGATAGCGCGCTCGACCACGTCGCGCTTGCGCGCGAGCGAGGCGTCCGAGAGCCCCGCGCCGCGCCCGACGAGGCTCCGCGCGTCCGCCTGGATGAGCACTGCGGCCACCGCCGCCGAGGTGGTCGTGTTGCCGATGCCCATCTCGCCCGCGGCGAGAAGGCGCACGCCGGCGCGGGCGAGCCCGCACGCGACGGCGATTCCGACCTCGATCGCGCGCACGGCCCCATCGCGAGACATAGCGGAGCCGAGCGCGATGTTGCCGCTCCCTCGCTGCACGTTCGCGCGCACCATGCGCGCGTCTTCTATGCCCCGGGCCATACCCACGTCGACGGGCACGACCTCGGCACCCGCGAACGCCGCCATGCGGCAAGCGCTCGTGGCCCCCTCGCACATGTTGCGCGCGACGGCTCGCGTCACGTCTTGCCCGCTTTGCGACACGCCTTCGGCAACGACCCCGTTGTCGGAGAAGAATACCGCGAGCGCACGGGGAAACTCGGCCACCTCGTCGCTCCCCTGAGCTGCGGCGATACACGCGACGGCGTCTTCAAAGTCGCCCAATCCCCCCAAGGGGTGCGCGATGGAGTCCCACGCGGCGTACGCGGCGGCGCGGGCGCACTCGTCTGCGGGCGCGATCCGGGAGAGCGCGGCCTCGAGCACGGCGCCCGGCGCCGACGAGAACGCGCGCTCGACTTCCTCGCGGATGCAGGCAAGCGCGGTTTCGGTTGCTTCAGCCATGCCGTCTCCTCTCTGCGAACGACGCTGCGGCAGACGCGAAAGCGCGCGCAACGTCGGGGTTCGCAGGATAGTACACATGCGGGAAGCCCGCAACCAGGGACAGGGTGGTCGTCATGCACGGCCAGCCCTTGTCGCGCCGGGGCTTCTGCGCCCAGAAGTCGCCGCCCGGGCAGGTGGACTGCCAGTAGTGGAACTCGTGCGCACGGATGCGTGTGCCGCGCGGCCCGTAGAGCCCGTCGCGTTGGGAAGTGAGCTCCACGTACCCGAAATGGGACAGCCTTCCACCGTTCTCGCTTGCGCCCTCAAGGGCGCCCGCAACAGGCCAGCGCCGCCCCTCGCTATCGGCGATTTCGCGCTGCAGGTACAGAAACCCACCGCATTCGGCGACCGTCGGCATGCCGGATTCCACCGCACGCCGCACCGCCTCGCGCATCGGCGCGTTCTCGGAGAGCTGCCGCGCATGGAGCTCCGGGTAGCCGCCTCCCAGATAGAGGGCGCTTGTCCCCCGGGGCAAATCGCTATCACACAGGGGGCTGAAAAAGGCCAGCTCGCAACCCAGGTCCTTGAGCGCGCGCAGGTTCTCCTCGTAGTAGAACGAGAACGCCTCGTCACGCGCGACGGCGACGATGGGCCGCGCTCCCGCGATCGGCTCCAACCGGTAAGGTTCCTCGCGGATATCGGGTGCCGTCGCCGCTATTTCGAGCAAGCGGTCGACGTCGACGCTCTTTTCCACCAGCTCGGCCATCTTATCGATGCGCGCGGAGAGCTGCTCCACCTCGTCGGCGGTCACAAGCCCCAGATGCCGGCTTTCGAGCGAGAACGCCTCGTCGGCGGGGATATTCCCCAAAACCGCGACGCCCGTGTGCTTCTCGATCGCAGGCGCCGCATAGGCGCAGGCAGCGGCGCTCGTCTTGTTCAGCACGACGCCGCGCACGTTCGCACAAGGCAGGAACTCGGCGATGCCGCGGATTACGGCGGCGAGCGATAAAGACGCGCCGCGCCCGTTCACCACTAAAACGACCGGCGTTTCCGTGTCGCGCGCAACCTGGTAGCTGCTCGCGTCGGCCACGCCGGGCGCCATGCCGTCGTAGAAGCCCATGACCCCCTCGAGCACCGCGACATCCGCGCCCGCGGCGCCGCGTGCGAGCAGGGCGCGCAGCGTCGGGGCGTCGGTGAAGAAACCGTCTAAGTTGCCCGAGCGCGCACCCACGACGCGGCGATGAAAGAGCGGGTCAATGTAGTCGGGGCCGCATTTGAAGGCCGCGCATGCGAGGCCGCGGCGCGCGAGCGCGCGCAGGAGCGCGCACGTTACGACCGTCTTGCCGCTCCCGCTCGAGGGCGCAGCGACCATGAAGCGCGGGATGGACGTGCTCATCGGGCGCCGCCTTCCCCACCTGCGGCGTTGCAGTTAGCAAGCGAGACCACCTCAACGGATGGGTTCCCCTCGGCAGAAGGGTCCTCCCCGGCAGGCGACTCAGCAAGCGCCCCGACTTCGGCAAGCTCCTCGGCATCCGCGCCCGCACCACGCGCGCTGACGAGGAACACGGGGTTTTGCGCCTTCATGAGATGGTGCGAGCCTACAGCCTCGGCGCGGGCGGCCGACACCTGGCACGCCTCGAACCCCTTAAAGCGCGAACCCGAGAGGAGCGCGCACGCCTCGGTGAGCGTCTCAACGGTGACGCATGGCACGCATAGGCGAACCTGCGAGTTCTTCTCGAGCGCCGCCTCCACGATGGAGGGAAGCTCGCCCGCGCTCCCGCCGACGAACACGGCGTCGGGGACGGGCAGTTTCGCGAGCGCTTCGGGGGCGACGCCGGGGACCGCATGCACGTTGCCGCACCCGAATGCATCCGCGTTCTCTCGGATGAGCCGCACGCCGGTCGCGTTGCGCTCGACCGCCCATACCGACCCCGCTCGCGCGACGAGCGCCGCCTCGATCGATACACTCCCCGTTCCGGCGCCGACGTCCCACACGGTGTCGGTCGCGACAAGGCGCAGCTTCGCGAGCGCGACGGCGCGTACCTCCTGCTTGGTCATGGGAACGTCGCCGCGGATGAAGAGCTCGTCGGGAATGCCCGAGGAAGCGTACGGCCAGCGGGAGCTCGCGGCGCGGGATGCGCTAGAGCCCACAGGCGACCCGGCGCCGCCTGCGAACTCGATAAGCATCACGTTCAAGTCGTCAAACATCTGACCTGCGATTTCACTTGCGGTCGCACAGGTGATGCGCTCGTCGGGGTACGACAGGCGCTCGGCCACCGTCACGCGCGCGTCCCCGAAGCCCGCCTGCACAAGCTCGCTGGAAAGCCGCGAGGGGTCTTCCCCGCCCGACGTGACGAGGAAGAGCTCACCTGCGCGCTCGGCCTCGGCCACGATGTCGCACGCCACGCCGTGAGCGCTCGCAAGGCGCCAATCCTGCCATGGACGCGCGAGGCGCGCGGCGAGATACGACGCTGAGCTTATGCCGGGAATGACGCGCACGTCCACCTGCGCGTTGCCGGAGAGCGCCTCCACCAGGCGGCGCGCGCCGCTGAACAGCCCCACATCGCCCGTCATCACGACCACGGCGCGCTGCCACGACGCCGCATCGGTGAGCGCGGCGACGATGTCCGCCGTCTTCACGAGCTCGCATCTCACCACGTCGGGCGGCACGTCGATGCCGGCAAGCGCGCGATGAGCGCCGATGACCACGTCGGCGATGTCGATCGCGTCGAGCGCCGCGCGCGAGAGCAAGTCGGGGTTTCCGGGCCCCGCCCCGATGATCGTTACCTTTCGCATGGAATCTCCCGATACCCGCGCGGCGTGACCATACGGCCGCCTACGAGCTTCGTGTCCGCGTTGCCGACGAACACGGTGGTGAACATGTCGGCGTCGATCTCCCCCAGCTCGGAGAGCCTGCACATGCCCGACTGCTGCCCCTCGCGCCCGATGTTGCGTACCCAGCCGCAGAGCGTGTCGGGGGCCTTCCATTCGAGCATAATCTTCGCCGCGCGCGAGAGCCTGTCGGCGCGCTTTCTGCTGCGCGGGTTGTACAAACAGATGCAGAAGTCGGCACTCGCGACGGCGGCGAGCCTGCGCTCGATGACCTCCCATGGCGTGAGCAGGTCGGAGAGCGACACGACCGCGAAGTCGTGGGCAAGCGGGGCGCCGAGCACCGCCGACCCGCTCTGAGCCGCGGTGGCCCCGGCGATAACTTCCACGTCTACATCGGGGTAGTCCTCCGCAAGCTCCAGCACGGGGCTCGCCATGCCGTACACGCCCGCGTCACCGCTGCACACGAGCGCCACGGCTTCTCCACTCTGCGCGCGCGAAAGCGCCAGGCGGCACCGTTCGACCTCGTGCATCATCGGCGTCGCGAGATGCGCCGCGTCGGGCACGGCGGCGAGCGCGAGCTCCACGTATTTCGTGTAACCCACAACGATGTCGGACGCCTCGAGCGCACGCCGAGCCGCAATCGTCATGCCGTCGGGGCCGCCCGGGCCGATCCCCACCACGAAGAGCTTTCCCATCACCGCTCCTAAAACGAAAGTTTGATAGTTACCTTGGAAAACGCGACGGTCACGCCGCCGTGAGCGAGCTTCGGGAAGATAAGTTTGCCCCCCTCCGCGAGCGCCGCGCGCTCGCACACGTTGTCAACCCCCACCGTCGCGCGCACGAAATCAGATGGCGAAACGCTGCCTTCGACTTGCGACAACTCATCTGCGGAATACGTTGCAAGCGGAATATTGCGCGCGCGGCAGAAGGCGAGCAGACCCTCCTCGTGCGCCTTCACGTCGATCGTCGCCGCCTTGCGCACGGCCGAAGGCGAGATACCCGCCTGCCCGCACGCGAGAAGAAACGCCTCCCCGATCGCTTCGACGCACGCACCGCGACGGCACCCTATGCCCGCAACGATGCAGGGCACGACAAGGCGAAGCGGCTCGGGCGCAGGCGCCTGCGCCCGCCCGCCCGCAGGCTTCCCCGTCTCACCGGCGGGCACGACCTCGCCCGTTGTCTCCGCCTCACGCACGGACGCACCTGCATTTGCGCCAGCGAACGGCGACACGACGATATCGGCCCGAGCGCGGTCGGACGCAATGTCAACCCCCTCAGGCGGCTGTCCCGAAATCGGCATTTCGGAATAGAGCGCCACGCGCCCGCCCGAAAGAAGCCGCGCCGACACTCGCTTGATGGCCTCGGGATTCGAAACAGCGAGCCCCGCACAGCGCGCCCACGTATCCACCGCCCACACGCCGCGGACGTCGGTCGCCGTGGTGATGACGGGGATGGCCCCTGCCACGCGTGCCACAGTTTGCGCAAGCTCGTTCGCACCGCCCAAATGCCCCGACAAAAGCGGGACGGTAAAGCGCCCCGCCTCGTCGATCACCACAACCGCGGAATCGGTTGCCTTCGAGGCGACATGCGGCGCGATCGCCCGCACAGCGATGCCCGCCGCGCCCACGAACAGAAGCGCGTCCGACGCTTCCCACGCGAGCGCCGTCCATGCGCGCAGGTCGGCCTTCCCCTCGCCGAACCCGCGCGAAACGGAAACGTCCCAGCCAGGGTCATCTTCACCTGTCTGCGCGCAATCGGAAAGCGCGCGTGCGGTGCGCTCCGCCAACGCATACCCCCTCTCAGTGAACGCTATGCAGGAAACCCTCATCTAGTGCACCACCATCGTCGAGAAGTAGCTGCCCCAATCGGGCACATCGTCGAGCAAGCGGTACACGCGCTCGCCCGGAAGCCCACAGTCCTCTACGAGCTCGGCACCGTCGAAGGTACCCTCCTCGCGAAGGATGCGCTTCGTGTCCGCAAGCGAGCGGCGCACCTTCATGACCACCTTCGTCTCCGGCCAGCCGATTGCGCGGCGCACCCCGTACAGAACGCCTTTACTCATACGTCGCCCCCAATTCCCCGATAACTGCATTGGCGCCCGACGTGCGGAAAAGCTCGCGGCGCTCGGCGTCGAACACGACCGCGGCGATGTCGCATGCGCCCGCCGCGCGGCGGCGCAACCTGTCCTCGATTGCCGCAGCGAGCGAGGCGCGCGCAGCGTCCCCCACGCCGGCGGCATCGATTACCTCGAGCGCCGCCGTGGTCGTGACCGACGACAGGATCTCACGCACGGTCTTCGCGCCCGCGCCGGCCAAGGCCGCGTGGGCGGCCAGAATCTCCGCGCGGCAGTCGGCGGTACGCGAATGGGTGTCCATGATGCCGCCCGCGACCTTCACCAGCTTGCCGATGTGTCCCACAAGAAGGACATTGGTAAATCCCTCGCGAACGCAGCAATCAATCGCATCGCCCACAAAGTTGGAGATGAAGACCACCGGCGCACCGTTTAGATGAAAATGCCCCGAGATGAACTGCGCGCCGTAGTTGCCGGGCGTGAGCACGACTCCGAGCCGCCCCATAGCCGCATGCTGACGGATCTCGAGCTCGATACTGTCGCGCAAGGCAGCGAGGCTGCGCGGCTCGACGATGCCCGTCGTGCCCAGGATGGAGATGCCGCCCTCTATCCCCAGGTGCGGGTTGAAGGTCTTTTTGGCAAGGAAAACGCCCTCGGGTACCGAAATCGTCACAGCAATATTTCCAGAAAAGCAGTGCGCGTCGCACACCTCGCGCACCGCCGAAGTGATCATCGCGCGCGGCGTCGCGTTGATGGCGGCCGCCCCCACCGGCTGCTCGAGCCCGGGCAACGTCACGCGCCCCACGCCCACGCCGCCATCGACGGAAACTTCCGATTCGCGCGCGGGCACGTCCTTGCCGCCCGCAGCACCCGTGCCCGACCCCGCATGTTCCACGCGCGCGTACACGAGCACGCCGTCGGTCACATCGGCATCGTCGCCTGCGTCCTTTCGCACGGCGCACTGGGCGCACCCCTCGCCGATGCATGCGTCGACCACGTTCGCCTCGACGGGCAGCCCGCCGGGGGTGACGATCGACACGAGGCCGACGGGCTTTCGTGACAAGAGCATCTCGCAGGCCGCCTTCGCCGCGAGCGCGGCGCAGCTCCCCGTGGTGTAGCCGCAGCGCAGGCGGGTCGTCCCGGTATATATGTAGTGCTCGAAGGCCACGCTAGCTGCTCGCCTTCCGATAGCCCGTGGCAAACGAAGGGTCGTAAAGCTTGCTGCGCTCGTACGACTCCGCTTGCGCGCCGTTGTGCGCAAGCCCGCCGCGAGCTCCGAGCACGCGGCCAACCACCACGAGCGCCGTGCGGTCGATGCCCTCTCGCGCGCCCGCATCGGCGAGCGTGCCCACTGTGCATCGCACCACGCGCTCCTCAGGCCAGGTCGCCTTGTACACGAGCGCCGCCGGCTCGTCGGAGCTGCGGCCCGCGGCCAAAAGCTCAGCGGAAAGCTCGGCGAGCATACCCGAGCTCAGGAAGATGACCATAGTCGAGCCGCTTTCCGCCATGGTGCGCATGCCCTCGCCCGCGGGCATGGGGGTACGTCCGGAAAGCCGCGTGATCACGACCGACTGGCTGATTCCCGGCAGCGTGTATTCCTGGCGAAGCGCCGCCGCGGCACCGCAAAAGCTCGACACGCCGGGCACCACCTCGTAGTCCACGCCGCGCGCGTCGAGCGCGTCCATCTGCTCTTGGATGGCGCCGTACAGGCACGGGTCGCCCGTGTGCAGGCGCACCACTTCCTCGCCCCGCGCATCTGCCGCGTACATCACATCGAGCACTTCCTCCAAGGTCATATGCGCGCTGTCGTAGACGATGCAGGATTCCTTGCACTCAGCGAGCAGCTCGGGGTTCACAAGGCTTCCCGCCCAAACGACCACGTCGGCCGCGCGCAGAAGGCGCGCCCCGCGCAGCGTGATAAGGTCGGCGGCGCCCGAGCCTGCGCCAACGATATGAATCATCCGAGCCTTCCCTTCCCGTTTCTCATCGCAACCGTTTACGCCGCCATTCGCGCAGCGGGCAAAACACGGCGCCTGCGGCGGCAATCGGCGCAAATACGCAGGCAGGAGGCGCAATGCCGCCCGCCCTGGCTTTGACACGTTCACAAGTGCCCACTATCATAGTAAAAGATTCGGCAACGAGCATATGACAATCGGATAAAAGGAAATGACCGGCGCGGCGCCCGCACAGCCCGCGCTGGCTTGCGGAGGGAACCAGGTGGGAATCCTGGGCAAGGGACATTACTGTATAGGACGCGCGGGCGAACCGCCTCGCGCCCCAAGCCAGACTGCTTCGCCTTTTCCTCACGGCATCGCCGTGGCGTTAGCTCCTTGTGAACCCCGAGGAGTGCGCTTCCCTTTCGAATGAGCCGGCCGCAGCCGGCAAGAAACAGGCGCGCTATCCCTTTGCGGACGAGCGCGCTTTTCTTTCGCTTGTGCCGATAAGCAACTGTCGCCGGGGGACCGGCAAACCGAGGAAAGGAAAAACCATGTCCGACCAGATGTCACGCCGCGGCTTCATGGGCGCCGCAGCAACCGGAGCCGTCGCGCTCGCCGGAGTCGCGCTCGCGGGCTGCTCCAACACCTCCGCGAGTTCCGAGAAATCGAGCGAAAAGGAGAAGGCCGTGAAGCCGGTCATCCTCGTCACGAGCTTCGGCACGAGCTACAACGACTCGCGCCACATCACCATCGGCGCCATCGAAGACGCTATCCGCGAGAAGTACTGGCAGGACTACGACATCCGCCGCGCCTTCACCGCGCAGATCATCATCGACAAGCTGAAGAAGCGCGACGGCATCACGATCGACAACATGACCGAAGCGCTCGACCGCTGCGTGGAAGACGGCGTGAAGGAAATTGTCGTGCAGCCGACGCATCTCATGGCTGGCCTGGAATACGCCGACGTGAAAGACGAGCTCGACAAGTACGCCGACAAGTTCGACAAGATCTCGCTCGGCGACCCGCTGCTCACCTCCGACGACGACTACAAGAAGGTGGCCGCAGCCATTAAGGAGAACATGGCGTCCTTCGACGACGGTAAGACGGCGCTGTGCCTCATGGGCCACGGCACCGAAGCCGATTCCAACGCCGACTATGCCAAGATGCAGGAAGTGTTCAAGAACGAGGGCTTGACGCAGTTCTTCGTCGGCACCGTCGAGGCTGAGCCGACCTGCGAGGATGTTATCGCCGCCGCGAGCGCCGCAGGGTACAAGAAGGCCGTGCTCGCGCCGTTCATGGTGGTCGCGGGCGACCACGCGAACAACGACATGGCAGACGAGACCGACCCCGACAGCTGGGCTGCAAAGTTCGTGGCCGCTGGCTTCGAAGTGACGTGCCTGCTCCAGGGTCTGGGACAGAACGCCGCGGTCGACGACATCTACGTCTCGCACGTGGACGACGCCATCGCCAAGCTGTAAACTCGCCGCGCACGGGGGCGCCGGTCGCGTCCCCGTGCAACGGGCATGCGCCTTCCCCGACCGACGGCGCATGCCCGTTGCATTCGCATCCCGCCCGCCCACCGCACGGCGCGGGCGGTCGAAGCGATTGAAAGGAACCCCCTCCATGTTGAAGAAAACCCTCGCCTTCGCCCTGTCAGCGGCGCTTTTCGCGTTCTCGCTCGCCGGCTGCGGCGGAAATTCAATCGACAGCGCAAAGGCAAGCGATGCCGATTCCCAGGAAAAGACCGAACAGGCGGCCGATGCGCCCGAGGGCGCAAGCGCTGCCCCCATCACCGCCGACAAGGTGGCCGACGGCACCTATCCGATCACCGTAGATTCCAGCTCGAACATGTTCAGGATTGTGGACGCCCAGCTCATCGTGGAAAACGGCTCCATGCACTGCGTGATGACGCTTTCCGGCACGGGCTATGGCAAGCTCTTCATGGGCACGGGCGACGAGGCTGCCGCCGCGAGCGAGGCCGACTTCATCCCCTATGTGGAAAACGCGGAAGGCAAGTACACCTACGACGTGCCCGTTGAAGCGCTCGACGAGGACATCGCCTGCGCCGCCTGGAGCATTAAAAAGGAGCAGTGGTACGACCGCACGCTCGTGTTCGAATCCGCCGGCGTCGATCTGCGCGCCGACGCACTGAAGTAACGCCATGTGGTCGATTCTTCCCAAGGGGGAAAGCAGGAAGCGTCGCAGCATCGCGGTGCGCGCGATCGCCTGCGTTCTCGTCGCCCTGCTCGCGCTTCCCTTCGCGGGGTGCAGTGCGAGCCCGAACGCGACCGGTGGCACGGCAGGCTCTCAGGAATACACTGTGAGCGTCTCGCTCTCCGGCGGGTCAGGGCGCGCAAGCATCGCCTCACCCACAACAATTGTGAAGGATGGCGACACCTACACCGCGACCATCACCTGGTCGAGTTCGAACTACGACAAAATGACCGTCAACGGCGTGGACTACGCGCCCGTAAACGACGGCGGCAACTCCACGTTCGAGATACCCGTCACGCTCGACGAGGACATCGCCGTGTCGGCCGAGACCGTCGCCATGTCGACGCCGCACACCATCGACTACACGCTCCACTTCGATTCATCCACCATGAAGGAGAAATCGGGCGACGAAGCAAGCGGCGGCTCCCCTGCGGGAACGGCTTCAAACGCCGCAGCCGACTTCCACAACGCCGATTTGGGCTGCGGCTGGAAGCCGACGGGGACGCTTCAGCTTGAATACGCCGAGCACTTCACTGTCGACGAGTACGAAGGCGGCCTGCGGCTTATCTGCATTTCGAACGGGGAGCGCTTCCTCGTGGTGCCGCAAAATGCAAAGGTACCTGATGGGTTGAGCTCCGACATCGCGGTCATAAGGCGCCCCGCCGACAAGGTGTACCTCGTGTCGTCGGCGACGATGTGTCTGGTCGACGCGCTCGATGCAAACGACAATATCCTCATGTCGGGCACGAAGGCCGACGATTGCTCGGTCGCGGGCTTCAAAAGCGCGCTCGAAAGTGGGGCGATCGCCTACGGCGGCAAGTACAGCGCGCCCGACTACGAGCGAATATCGGCCTCGGGCTGCACGCTCGCCATCGAGAACACCATGATCAACCACACGCCCGATGTGAAGGAAAAGCTGCAAAAGCTCGGGCTCGTCGTGCTCACCGAACAGTCGTCGAGCGAGCCCGAAGCACTCGGGCGCGTCGAGTGGATAAAGCTTTTCGGCGTCCTATTTGACAAGGAAGAGGAGGCCGCGCACCTGTTCAACGAGCAGAAGGCCCGCGTCGAGCAAACGTCGGGGCTCGCGTCGTCAGGTAAAACCGTGGCGTATTTCTACATAAACTCGAACGGGGCCGCCGTCACGCGGCGGGCGGGCGACTACGTGGCGCAGATGATCGAGCTTGCAGGCGGCAACTACGCGCTCGATGACGCGCAGACGGCGTCGACGTCAGGTTCGTCAGTAACGCTCGAAATGGAGCGCTTCTACGCGACGGCGAAGGATGCCGACATCATCGTCTACAACGGCACCATCGACGAATCGGTTGCCACCTTGAACGACTTCGTAGGCAAAAACGCGCTATTGTCGCAGTTCAAAGCTGTAAAGAACGGCAACGTCTGGGTCACAAGCGCCGACATGTACCAGCAGATGACTTCTACCGCCGACATTATCGACGAGCTGCACGGGGCGTTCACCGGCGATGACGCGAGCGACTTCCATTATCTGAGGAAGCTTGGCTAGCGTCATGAGAAGCCGGCTTTCCATGACATACGACGAATCGGGGCGCGCCGCGCGGTGTCGCGTCGTGACGGCGCTGCTCGCTGTTGTCCTCATCGTGCTCGTCGGGGCCAACCTGTGCATCGGGAGCGTGCTCGTGCCCGCAGACCACATCCCCGGCATCCTTTCGGGCGGCGCGGCCAATTCCATGGAAAGCCAAGTCATCTGGGAGATTCGCCTGCCGCGCGTGCTTTCAGCCGTGCTTCTCGGCGGGGCACTTTCGCTCTCCGGGTTCCTGCTGCACACGTTTTTCAACAACCCCATCGCCGACCCGTTCATCTTGGGCGTCTCCTCGGGCGCAAAGTTCGTCGTCGCGCTTACGATGATCGTGCTTCTGGGCGCGAACCAGGCCATGTCCTCGCCGGCCATGGTGGCCGCAGCGTTTCTGGGATCGCTTATCACCATCGGCTTCGTGCTCCTCATCGCACGGCGCATAAGTTCCATGGCCATGCTCATCGTGGCGGGCGTCATGGTGGGATACATCTGCTCGGCGGCGACGAACTTTCTCATCGCCTTCGCCGACGACCAGTCCATCGTGAACCTGCACAACTGGTCTTTGGGTAGCTTCTCGGGTTCGAGCTGGGACGACATCACGGTCATCGCGGTCGTGGTGATCACCGTGAGCGCATGCGTATTCGCGATATCGAAGCCCCTTTCCGCCTTCCAGCTGGGAGAAGCCTACGCGAAAAGCGTCGGCGTGAACGTCGCACGCTTCCGCGTGGTGCTCGTCCTTCTAGCGAGCATGCTCTCCGCCTGCGTGACCGCGTTCGCTGGTCCGGTGTCGTTCGTAGGCATCGCGGTTCCGTATCTCGTGAAGTCGGCGCTGAAGTCGTCGAAGCCCATCCGCGTGATTCCTGCGTGCTTCTTGGGAGGCGCCATCTTCTGCGCGGGTTGCGATTTGATCGCGCGCACGCTGTTCTCCCCCGTCGAGCTTTCCATCAGCGCCGTCACCGCCATCTTCGGCGCGCCGGTGGTTATCGCGCTCATGCTGAAGAAGCGGGTGAGGTAGATGGGGGAATTCGTGCCGCGGCCCAAAACGCTCGGAGGGGACATTCCATGCTTAGACAGTCCTGAGCTCGCACGAAAGCGCCAGAAGGCACTTTCGGCTCGTGCGGAACTGCGCGTGGAACGCCCCCTCCGAGCGGAGTCGAACCTCGAAACCCCGGTCGAAACGCAGGCTGACGGAGCGCCGCTTTTCCGCATAAGCGACCTGTCGGCGGGCTACGACAAGAAGGTCGTAGTCGAAGGCGTCGATCTGGAGGTTCGCGCGGGCGACGTCGTGGCGCTCATCGGGCCGAACGGCTCGGGCAAGTCGACCATCTTGAAAAC
>DBEZMF010000017.1:0-11627 GCA_048250755.1 Collinsella sp. | reverse complement strand
GCCGTGTTGGAAGAAGGTAAGATCGTCGCCCTTGGAACGCATGCGGAGATTCAAGACAACGAGCATTATCAGGCGCTTCTCAAGCAAGGAGGCCTCTGCGGCAGTGAAGAAGAGGGCGATGCAGATGAGTAATTCCAAACGCTTCTTACCGAGACTTCGTCGTTATATGGACGAGAGCGATAGGCGCCAGCACCGTTTGGGAACTTTGCTCTACGCCCTTTCCGGCGTGATGTGCGGCATCGGTCTCGCCATCATGATGCCGGCGACCATGGCTCTCCAGTCCGGCGACCCCCAATGGGGCTTGACGTTTTGGGGCTGGGCAGTCGCGCTTGCGGCGGTGACAGTCGTCGGCTCAACAGCCTCGTTCTTCGGTACCAAACTCAGCTATGCGGCAGGGCTGGGCTTCATGCGCAATATGCAGGTGGTCATCGGGAACAAGGTGTCGCGTTTGCCACTTGGCTGGTTCAAGGCGGATAGCGCCGGAAGGCTTTCGCGCATGGTTACGCAGGAAATGATCTCGACCGGACAGGCCGCCGCGCTTTATGTCGGTCAACTTATCAAAAACGCTGCCGCCGCAATCGTGTTCTGCGCTGCCGTGTGGCTTTGGAGCTGGCAAATTGGAATCATGCTGACGCTTTCCATCCCAATCCTTTTCCTTCTTCTGCGCGTTTCACAGGCATGCGTCGGAAAAGGAAACGGGTTAGAGGATTCCGCCGAGCGAGATATCGCCGCGAGGATAGTCGAGTTCGCACGATGCCAGGGAGCCCTGCGCGCCTGCCGTGCGGGCGCCGACTATGAGGAGCTCGAGAGCAGTTTCGTAGAAGGTAGAAAGCGGTCGATCCGCGGCCTGTGGTGGAGCGCCCTCGGCGAAATTCTTTCCGGAACAAGCGTGCAGATGCTCGTTGTGAGCATGATCATTGCGGTGAGCTACTTGGGTGCAAGCGGAAGCATCGGGGCACTTGAGACGGTGGTCATGATCGGCGTCGCATTAAGGTTCACCACGCTCCTCAACGAGATTGCCTCAGCCCTATTCGGTATGGAGGACCGCCGGGCAATGCTCGACGGCATGGACGAGGTCGTCGAAGCAGCCGAGCTGCCGGTTGTAGGCGAGTCGAGAGCCCGCCCGACCGATGCAAGCGTCCGAATGGGAGAGGTTCGCTTCTCTTACATGAAGGAGAAGCCAATCCTTCGTGGAGTCGACCTCGACGTTCCGGAAGGCAGTATGGTCGCCATCGTGGGCCCATCTGGCTGCGGCAAGACGACCTTGCTCAAGCTGATCGCGCGTTTTTACGACGTCGACGATGGAGCGGTCAGGATCGGCGGCGTAGACGTCCGCGATATGACGACAGAGGATCTTTTCGCTCGGGTGTCTTTCGTTTTCCAAGACGTCTATCTCTTTAACGACACGCTGAGAAACAACGTCCTTATGGCGAACCCAGATGCTTCGGAGGAGCAGCTTCGCGCGGTCGCCGACCTTGCCGGGGTGACGGAGGTCGTCGAGCGCCTTCCTGGGGGCTGGGAGACGCTGTGCGGCGAAGGAGGTCGCTCGCTTTCCGGCGGCGAGCGGCAGCGCGTTTCCATTGCTCGAGCGCTTCTCAAGCAAGCCCCCATCGTGCTCCTGGACGAGGCGACGTCGGCTCTCGATGCGGAAAACGAGAAGAACGTCGTTCGCTCAATAGAGACGCTCAAACGGCGCTCCACGCTTATCGTGGTCGCGCACAAGCTCGAAACCGTGCGCATGGCGGACAAGATCGTGGTCATGGATAGCTCGGGCAAGGTTGCGGAGACAGGGACGCACAACGAGCTGATCGCCCTCGAAGGAGAATACAAAGACTTCTGGGACAAGCGCAACGCGAGCTCCCAGTGGCAATTGGTCTAGCAAACAGAGCAAAAGGAGGCTCACATGAAACTGAAGGACATCGCGACAATAGCGGTACTGGGAGTGATCGGATTCGCCCTCGGGATGGGCGTCGGCATGATAACAGGCATGTTCGGCGCGCTTTCCATGTACGTCTCGGCGGGATTCGCGGCCTTCTTCGTCGGTCCCGTTTACATCATCATGGCGCGCAAGGTGCAAAAAAGAGGGACGGCTTTCTGCTTCTGGTTGATCTACGGCGTGCTCTACGCGATCATGGGCTTTGCCGTCGCGACGCCCTTGTGCCTGATCGCGGGCATCGTCGCAGAGATCATCGTCGGCGACTACGGAAACAAGAAGAGGGTGTGGCTGTCGTTTTCGGCATCGATGTTCATCTATTCGATGCACATGATAGTGTTCGTGCTCGTTCTGGGATCCGATGGGCTGGCGACTTTCGTCGAGAGCATCTCGCTTGAACAGGCGCAGCAGATGGTGGCGATGTATACGGTCGACATGATGGTTATCTGCGTGCTGATTAACATTGTGACCGAGCTTCTGGCCGGGCGTTTCGGAATGTTCATTAACGACAAGTTCTTCGAAAAGGGCGCGAAGGAAAGCAGGCTGGGTTGATGGGGCGAACGGGTCTGCTCGACGGCGGGCGCGAGGGGCATCTGCACCCGCTGACGCTCTTCGCGCTGACGCTTCTGGCGCTCATCCAAGCGTTTCTCGCCAATCAGCTGGTATATGTCCTCGTGCTGGTGCTGTCGTTTCTCGTCCTTTTGGACGTCTCGCCGGCATCCTTCTTGAGGCAGCTTGTGCTCTTTGCGGTAGCGTGCGGGGTCGTGCAGCTGATCCTGCATGTCGACATCGGCTATGTCACGAGCATCTTCCTGGGCGTGGCGGTTTTGGTGGTGAGGGTCTTCCCCGTCGTCAACGTCGGTTGCGCCCTCATGATGACGAGCTCCTCGAAGCTTCTGGCGAGCATGCGCAATCTGCACGTTCCGAACAGAGCCGCAGTCGGCGCAGTCATAGGGTTGCGCTTCCTCGATGAGATGGGCGGCCGCGTGAAGGAGATAAAGCGCGGGATGCGGGTTCGCGGGCTGCGCCCGAGCCCGCTTCGTCCTGTGCGCGCCTTCGAGCTCTACTTCGTGCCCCTGGTGTACAAGTGCCTGCACGTGAGCGAGACGCTCGTCTCCTCCGTGGTTTCGAAAGGAATCGAAGCGGACTGCGAAAAGACGAGCTACCGAAGTCTCTCCTTCGGTCTGCTTGACGGGGCCGCCTTGGGCGCCGGAGTCGTTCTTTTGGGGGTCGCGGTATGGATGTGATTGACGTCGACATTCGGTTTTTCTCGTACAAGGGAGAAGATCTCGCGGCATTGAAGAACGTGCGGTTTTCGGTGGAGCGCGGCGAGCTCGTCGTGCTCACCGGCAACTCCGGGTGCGGGAAGACCACTCTCATGCGCGCCATGAACGGCTTGATTCCCGATCAGTACGAAGGCGAGCTCGATGGGAGAATCGAGCTTCTCGGGAAAAGCCTGGGAGAGTTCTCCTCCGGCGAGCTTGCCCGTGCGATCGGCAACGTGTTCCAGAACCCGACCGACCAGTTCTTCACCCGCAAGGCGGCCGACGAGGTGGCCCTCGTCGGCGAGAATCTGGGCATGCCTCGCGAGGAGCTGGTCGAAAGGGTCGAGTCGGCTTTCGAGAGCATGAAAATCGCGCATCTGGCGGGCAAGGACCTCGTAGGCCTCTCGGGAGGAGAGAAGCAGCGCGTCGCCATAGCCTCGACGCTCGTCTACGACACCCAGGTGATTTTCTTCGACGAGCCGTCCGCCAGCCTCGACCACGGAGGGATAGAGGACTTTCGCCGAATCCTCGCCGATTTGAAGGCCCTCGGCAAGACCGTCGTCATCGCCGAGCACAGGCTTTACTTTCTGGCGGATCTCTACGACAGGCTCTACGTCATGGCGGGCGGCCAAATCATCGATTCGTTCGCAGCGGGTCGGCTTCGTGCCGAGGATTGCGCGCGCTATGGGCTTCGTGCACTTGATTTGCGCGGCTTGAATCCGGAAAACCACCGTCAGCTCGGGGCAGAGGCTGCCTCAATGAAGGGCGTTTCGGTCTCTGCAGGCGGGCGAGCCCTGATTGGGCCCTTGACGCTCTCTTTGCGAGAAGGCGAGGTTATGGGCGTCCTTGGGGCGAACGGAGTCGGAAAGAGCACGCTCGCCCGAGCGATGTGCGGCCTTGCCGGCGGGCGGCAAGCCTTCTCGTGGGGGGTTGGACCGCGGCAGAGGCTTCGCTGTTCGTACTACATGATGCAAGACGTCGATTACCAGCTGTTTTTCGATACGGTGGAAAACGAGATCCTGACCGACTGGAAAGACATTGATAACGACCGCCTTGACGAGGCAGCGCGCATCGTCAAGGCCATCGACCTATGGGACAAGAGGACCGAGCATCCGCAAAACCTATCAGGGGGCCAGAAGCAGCGTTTGGCGCTGGCTTGCGCCTTTCTGAGCAGCAAGGAGATCGTCGTTCTGGATGAGCCGACATCGGGCCTCGACTTCATGCACATGGCGAGGATTGCCGGGCTCATCGAGGAGCTTGCCGAAGGCCGTCCCGTAGCTGTTATCACCCATGACCTTGAGTTCTTGTTCAAGGTCTGTACTTCGGCTCTGATGGTGGGGCGAGACGGCTGCGAGAAGGTCGACCTGCGGGCGCCCGGATCCAGCAAAAGCGTCCTTAGGTTCATGGGGTGCGTTCGTTAGTTGTCTTCACTCGACGTAGCGGAAGCCGATTCCACGTCCCTTCCCGGATGGCAGAAGAGGCGTGCCGCATGGAGCAGTGCATCTACGGATTCTTTCGAGAACCCCTCCTCCTGCCTGGAGCGGATCGAGGATTCTCTTCGATGAGGGATCGGCATCGCCAATCGGCCGGCCCCATCGTCTTTGCCGATGCGGGGTCGGCTCGTGCGGCGGACTGTTCGCGAAGCCGTGTCGCCTGCAGGGACTAGGCGAACGAGAGGATGATTTGAATGAGGGATGAAGCCGATGCGAGCTGCGGCTCACGGAGCAGGGCGACAACCAAGTCGTCCGAAGACTACCTCGAGGCCATCCTCGTGATCCGCCGCCTGCGCGGGTCGTGCCGCAACGTGGACATCGCCGAGCGCCTGGGCTTCTCGAAGGCGAGCGTCACCAAGGCGCTCGGCAACCTGGCTCGTAAGGGCCTTGTCGAGGTGGTCGATCACGACGTTCGCTTGACCGCAGCTGGAAAGCACCTTGCCGAGGAGACGCTATCTAAACACCGCTTCTTCGAGCGTCTGCTCGCCAACGCCGGGGTGAATGCGGAAGTTGCCTCCAAAGAGGCATGCCGCATGGAGCACTGCATCTCCACGGATTCTTTCGAGAAGCTCTCCTCCCACCTAGGGCGGATTCAGGATTCCCTTCGATAAGGGATCAGCATCACCAAGCGACCGGCCTCATCGCCTTCGGCAATGCGGAGTCGGCTTATCTTTCATGATAGCCCCGATTCATCTGGTGAGTTCCCCTACCAGCAAAGCGGCCCTCCGAATTGGACGGGGCCGCTTTGCTATGTCGTTCTCTTCTTCCTTGTCAGGTCCCCACCTCATCATCTCGATTATCTGCGGCCAAGGCCTTCAAGTTGCAGGACGCATCCCGAAAATCAAGGCACATAAAGCAAAACTACTACCTGGGTGGCGCTTGCGGCGGATTGCGCAGATTTCGTCAACGAATGACATGCAGGGACTTAGCGGGACAAGCCCGCTTTTACCGTTTTGACCCCACTCGACTCCGGCTCGAACATGACCGAAAGGACTTTATTGGAGCTATCGGTGCTCGAAACGCTTTAAGAGCGCCTTGTGGAGACGAAAGGAAACCCATGGACGTATCGGAAGACGGCATCAGAGGCCTTCGGCGATTCGGAGGATCGAGCCGATCGCTGTCCGACCTCGTTGATGCGGAGGAAGTGTCCCGGCATCTCGGAATAACGCCCAGAAGGGTGCTGTCGATGGCCCGCAAGGGCTCGATTCCCTGCGTGAGGCTCAGCGCGAAGACCATTCGCTTCGATATCGAAGCTGTCGACCGGGCCCTTGGAAGGCGGTAGGCATGCTGACGGCGCTCTTGCGCGCGCTGCCGCGTTCCGCCGCCTTCGGAAGGAGCACTCGATATGATTTCTGATAGAAAAACATCTGGCGTCTTCGTCAAGACGCCCGTCCTTGTCCAGGACACGTATTCGGTCGAGGAGATTGCAATTCTGTTCCGCGTAAGCCGAAACAGCGTCTACGAGTGGCACAAGCGCGAGGACGACCCCCTGCCTTTGAGGCGCATGAACGGCAAGAAGCGCGGGTTCTTCGCCTATCGCGACGAGCTCCTCGAGTGGAGCAAGCGCAATGCGGTCTAGGGACGCGGGGAACGACCGGCATGGCGGAGCGTAGCGACGAGGCTTTCATCATCGTAAGGGAGTTCATGACGAGGGGGCTCGGCCTCACAGGCCTCCCCCTCCTTGTGTACGCCCGGATCTACGGCTTCTGCGAAAGCGGATCCCCCTACTTCGAGAGCAAGGCGCATCTGGGCAAGATTCTCGGAGTCGACACGCGAAGCGTTGTCCGAGCGGTGAGGAAGCTCGAGGAGGCGGGCCTTGTGTTCGAGGTAGGCCGCCAAGAGCTTTCCAAAGGGAGGGAGACGAAGGTCTACCGCATAGACTTCGAGGCGGCCCGAAGGGCGAAGGGGGCAATCGAGGGGGCCGGCCAGTCGACGCATGGCGAAATGCCATCGGATGACCGCGGGCCGCGCCCGTGCCGCCTTCTGCATGACCAGACGCCATGCCGACCCCTGACGCCTTGCCAGCTAATAACAAAGACGGAAAACAAAGATTACAGATAGGACGTGCCATGGGCGAATCGAAGCCGACGCATTCGGAGGCTTGCTGCGAATACTGCGGTCGCCCCCTCGCTCCATGCGTGGTCGAGTTCGGCGCCAGGCGGATCGTCGCGGGGTTCCGCGAATGCGACTGCGAGGGCGCACGCGGGCAAAGGGCGCGAGCCGAGAGGATGGAAGCCGCGAAGAGGGAAGCGCGCCTGGCCGAGCGCCGCAAGCGCGCGGGGATCCCGAAGCGGTTCCTCGGCGCGACCGTCCAGCACCAGGACCTCATCGACTACCTCGAGTCGTTCGAAGGCAGCGCAGGGCGAGGCCTCTACATATACGGCTCGGTCGGAAGGGGAAAAAGCTATTCAGCCGCAGCCTTGGCGAACGCCTTCGTGGACGCCGGCTACCGCACGGTGTTCACAACGGCATCGGCGATGCTCGAGAGGATCAAGGCGAGCTTCTCGGGGAACGGGGAGACTGATTCGGTCATTTCCAGATACGCTGCATGCGACGTCCTCGTCCTCGACGACCTCGGCAAAGAGGATGCCAAGGAGTGGTCCTCGAACATGATGTTCCTTGTGATAAACGCCCGATACGAAAACATGAGGCCGACCATCTTCACCTCGAACTACTCGCCCCAGGCGCTATCGAAAAGGCTTGGAAGGAAGGGAGAGACGGAGACCGCCGAGGCTATCGCGAGCCGGCTCTCGGAGACCACCATCCCCATCCACCTCACGGGGCCGGATATGAGGATTGCGTCAAGGATGTGACCGACGGGACTTGCCGGGACGACGGCGCCTTCTCCCGCCGACGCCATCGGCGAGTCTGTGAGTAAATCGCGACAAGAATCGAGGGCAGTCGGCGTGCGGATGGCAGCCGACTCCGGAAGGCGATGGAGGAACGATGACGGGCAGGTTGAAGGAAGCCGACGAGAGAACCAAGCGGGAGCTCACCGACAAATGCCAGGAGAACGGCTGGCTCAGGCGGGGCGGATACCCCTGGCAAGACGACCCCTACCTCGAGGAATACCCCTACGAGTTCGCGAAGGCCGGCAGCGTGGAAGAGCTGCGCGGCTTCTTCGCGCACGGAAACTGGGCGCTGCGCCAGGGGATCGTGTACGAGGATCTCGCCTTCGTGCAGCAGGTCGACGGCGGCGACGAGTGGTGGACGCTGAAGCGCACCGACTCCGGCTGGCTCGCCTTCGAGAGTTGGTCCTTCGGCCGCATCGTGCAGGAGCCCGAGAGGTTCTCACATGCGATAGAGTGCATGCATCGCGCAACTCCAGAGCAGTGCAAGCGCCTCGAGTACATGGAGGCGGTTCCGAGCATCGAGGATGCCGCCAGACGCGCACGCGATTCCATCCAGCAACTGAACAAAACGGCGATGACGCCCACGCGCGGCGCGCGGGCGGAGCTTCGCTGAACACACTTACGAAGGCGGGTTCACCCCGCCTTCTCTGTTTTCGGAAAGCGACTGGGACAGTCTGTCCCACCAAGAGGAAGGGACAAGAAGCATGACAAACGACTTCGGCGACGACTCCGGAGAGAAACTCGTCGACTGGATGATCCGCATAGGCCAGGATGCCGGCGAGGCGGCCATGATGGCCAGCGGCGAGCGGCTCGCATCGGCGTTCAGGCGCGCCCGCGGCGAAGACGCAATCGAAGGCGGGGCCGAACCTGGCCGCAGCGTGGCCGAGTGGGCAAAGCTCGACCTGTCCGAATTCACAGCGCTTCCCGAGTACGAGACCATCCGCCAGGTCATCGACGAGAAACTCTCGCGCGAGGGCATCCGACACGAGTTCGCGCCCATGCCGGAGGGCGAGCATCTCGTCTTCATGGTCGAGGATGCGCCCGCAGTGAACGAGGCTTTCAAGGACCTCGAGAAGACCACGCGCGCATCCGCCCAGCGCGCGGGAAAGGAACTCTCGCAGATGCGCGAGCGTATCAAGGGCGAACCCATCGCGGAGAAGGCGGCGCGCGCCAGGGAGGCGTCATCCCGACTGGAGGCCGCCAAGGGAAAGTCGCGCGAGATGTCGCGCGGCGTCGAGACGAGGGCGAAATGAGGCCGCTTGCGCAGGCGCTCGCGGCGGGTGCCGCAAGCGCCGCCTGCTTCTGCGCCGGAGACGCGCTCGCGGCTGCGGCCGCCGCGTCGGGGTTCCCCGCATGCGACGCCCCAGTCCTGCTGTCGGCGATTCCCGAAACGGGGCTCGCGGCGGAGCCCATGGCGCTTGCCGTGGGCCTCATGGCCGCATGCATACCCTGGGCGGTCTGGGCGCGCAGCCTCGTGCGCGCGGGCACGTACCGCCAGGGCGAGGAGCACGGCTCCGCCCGCTGGGGAACCCTCAAGGAGGGACGAGCGTTCATGGACAGGAAAGACAAGGCGAACAACATCCTGCTCTCGAGGGACTTCGCGCTCGCGCTCAAGCCGAAGCGCTTCGACCTCAAGCACGACCGAAACCGCAACGTCTGCGTGCTCGGCGGCCCCGGATCGGGCAAGACGCGCTACTACGTCAAGCCCAACCTCATGCAGGCAAACGCCGACTTCCTCGTCACCGATCCCAAGGGAACCCTCCTCGGCGATGTCGGCTGGATGCTCGAGGACGCCGGATACGACATACGCACCTTCGACACGACCGACTTCTCCCGCTCGATGCACTACAACCCGCTTTCATACGTGAAGGACCAGGCCGACATCCTCGTCTTCGTGGAGTGCCTGATCAAGAACACCACGCCCGACGACCGCAAGGGGTCGGACCCCTTCTGGGAGAACTCCGAGCGCCTGCTCTACACGGCGCTGGTGGCCTACCTCGTCTACCACGCGCGACCCGAGGAGAGGGACCTCAACTCCCTCATGCTGCTACTGAGCCTCGCGGAGGCGCGCGAGGAGGACGAGTCCTACATGAGCCCGCTCGACCTCATATTCGAGGAGCTCGAGACGGGCATGCGCTTCATGGAGCGCGGGCGCGGGCGCGAGGCGCGGGAAGAGCGCCCCTTCGACGACGGGGGCGACTGGGGCTGGGTCCGCATCGCCGAGCCCCGCGACCCGGAGGAGGACTTCGCGCTGTCGAACTACCGCGCCTTCAAGGTGGCGGCCGGGAAGACCCTGAAGTCGATCATCATTAGCTGCAACGTGCGCTTGAAGCCCCTTTCGGTCGATGCGGTCTCCGATCTCGTCGCATACGACGAGATGGCGCTCGACTCTCTCGGCTCGGGAGAGGGCAGCCACGCCATCTTCGCGAGCATGTCGGACTCGGACTCGACTTTCGACTTCCTCTTCGCGCTGCTCATGTGGCAGGCCACGAGCGTGCTCTACAAGACGGCTCTCGCTCGCTTCGGGGGCTCGCTCAAGCGCCCCGTGCACTTCCTGCTCGACGAGTTCGGCAACATCGGCACGGTGCCCGACTTCGAGCGCGTCATCGCCACGGCCCGCTCGCGCAACGTGAGCTTCAGCATCATCCTGCAGTCGGCCAGCCAGCTCGAGCGCGCCTACAAGAAGGAGGGCGCGAAGACCATCCTGGACTGCTGCGACACCGTGGTGTTTCTCGGCGGCAAGTCGACCGAGACCAACGAGATGATCTCCAAGATGGTCGGCAAGCAGACCGTGAAGGTGCTCACGGAAAGCGACTCGAGGGGCGCGAACCGCTCCACCACCCAGAACTACAACGTGATCGAACGCGACCTCATGACGCCCGACGAGGTGGGAAGGCTCCCGCGCGACGAGTCGATCGTGCTCATCAGCGGGACCTACCCCCTGAAGGGCGCGAAGTACCGCATCGAGGAGCATCCCTCCTATCCCGAGGTGGACCCCGGGCATGCGGGCGCGAGGCACGAGGAGCGTTTCGACTTCAAGGAGTACCGGGAAAGGAGAGGCGGTGATGCGCCCATGAGATGAGAGATGGGACGGCGGGAGCCGACACTCCCTTGACAAGCGCGGCGCGGCCAGCTTCCACACAAGCCCGCCGTGCGCCGTCCCGGATGCAAAGGGGCGCGAGATGCGCTCCACGACCAATTGTACCAACCGGGGCGGCCGCCTCAAACCCAACCGTTGCGGCCGCCCACAAGCAAGACATGCAAAGGAGCCAAGATGCTCTCAAACATCATCGGACTCGTCTCCGGCTGCGTCACGTTCCTAGGGGGTTTCTTAATCGTCTGGGGCGCGGTGTCGCTCGGCCTCGCCATCCGAGAGCAGCAGGGAGGCGCTCAGATCGCCAGCGCGATCTCGACCATCGCTGGCGGGGCGATCATAATCGCCGCCGCCATCTACTTCGGCCAGCTCGACACGTCCTGGCTCCCCGCCTAAGGGAAGGAGGATGTGCAAATGCTATCCGTAAGGGTCCAGAAGGACATCGGCGAGTACACCGAGAAGATCGTGGGCAAGCTCTCCGCGCGCACGCTCGCGTGCCTCGCAGGCGGACTCGCCTCCGCCGTCGGAGCCGCGGCGCTCTGCCAGTTCGCCCTCGGCATCGAGGTGCGCGACGCCGCCCTGCCGGTCATGTGCGCGTCGCTGCCGTTCTGGCTCGCGGGGTTCTGGCGGCCCCATCACATGAAATTTGAGAAGTTCGTCCCGCTCTGGCTCGACTTCAAGCTCGAGGACCAGAGGATCCTCTACCGCTCCACCCCCGTGCTCGAGGGCGCGCAGACCTCTCCCGTGCCGGGACGCCCTTCGCGAAAGGCCAAGCGCAAGGCGAAGAGGAAGGGGGCGGAGGCGAATGCTGCTGTTCGATAAGACCAATAAGAAACCCAAGGAAAAGGAGGCGGCGGCACGCAAGGGCAGGCTGCCCGTGCGCGGCGCGCATGCCCGCACGACGAGGCTCGAGGAAGAGGAGAAGAAAGTCGAGCAGGCGGCGCGCCGCAAGAGGCGCGCGCGAGCCGAGGCCAAAGACGTCCTTTCCGC
>DBEZMF010000016.1:0-1278 GCA_048250755.1 Collinsella sp. | reverse complement strand
ATGAAAGGTTTGGAAGGCATCAAGGTCGTCGAGCTCACCGGGTATGTGGCAGCTCCGGCATGTCCGCGCATCTTAGGCGAGATGGGAGCGACCATCTACAAGATCGAACCGTTCTCAGGGGATGAGTACCGCACCAATGGCCCAGGATTCGGCATGCAGAAGACCGATATCGACGATCCTGCGTTCGACCTGGCATCCATGAACAAGGAATTCTTGAGCGTGAATTTGAAGGACCCGGAGGGTGCGGCGTTTGTCGAGAAGCTCCTAGCGGATGCCGATGTCATGATCACGAGCTTCCGCG
Organism: Collinsella sp.; assembly: GCA_048250755.1. Lineage (GTDB taxonomy): Bacteria > Actinomycetota > Coriobacteriia > Coriobacteriales > Coriobacteriaceae > Collinsella. The sequence goes on along the minus strand of DBEZMF010000016.1, from coordinate 977 downwards.
ACAATGCCCTAAAGAAGCTCGGCCTCGACTACGAAGCGGTGCATGCGCGCCATCCCCACCTCGTCTGGGCGCAGATGCGCGGCTATGGGGAATACGGACCTGAGCGCGACAGCAAGGGATTCGACACCACGGCCTATGGTGCTCGCGGCGGCTTCTTCGCCTCGTTGCCGCAAGCCGATAACTTCCAACCCATCAACTGGCCGGCAGCGATCGGGGATTGGAACGCCTCGATGGCCCTTACTGCAGGCGTGCTCGGTGCTCTTGTGCGCAAGGACCGCACCGGGGAGGGCGATAAGGTGACGGTGAACCTGTACCACTGCGCGCTCTGGGCGATGCAGATCATGCTCGCCTCCACCCAGTTCGGCGATAAGTGGCCCAAGTCCCGCTACAACGTCACCTGCCCGACGAACAACTCCTACCGCACCAAGGATGATGTGTGGTTCATGATCTGCTACGGCAGCTACGACATCTTCTACGACCACGTCATGCGCTCGATCGGCCTCGATGACCTCATAGGTGACGAGCGCTACAACCGCTCTTCCGTGATCAACGATGGACGCGGCATCAACACCGAGGTCGTGAAGATCCTAGAGGATCAGTTCGCCACCCAGGATTGGGAGTATTGGGAGCGCATCTTCAAGGAGAACGACTTTCCCTATCAACGTCTCTACCAGGCCCAGGACATCTTGAACGATGAGGAGGCCTATGCCAACGACATCTTAAGATCCGTCCACTACGACGCCTTCGGCGAGAAGGTCCTTCCCACCTCTCCGATCCGCTTCGAATCGATGGGAGACCCCGTGCTCAGGAAGAGCCGCCCGATCGGCTACGACACGGCGCGCATCATGGAGGCCTATGGCTACACGCCCGATGAGATCGGAAAGATGGATGGCACCTCGGTGCTCTGCTATGGCGGCGAAGAGATGCCCGAATCGGTGTTCGTCCCTAGTTACGGGCCGCGCTCGAAGAGGGATTAA
>DBEZMF010000015.1:0-19537 GCA_048250755.1 Collinsella sp. | reverse complement strand
TGCGATACCTGCACGTTGAGGATGCACCCGCCGTCTCCGGCGGGTGCGAGGCCGATCCTCGTGTGCCAGCGGCGGCGCGAGAACTCGCCGTCGAGCTCATCGGCCTCGACCGCCCATGCCGCGCCTTGCGCGCCGGATAGGCCGAGAAAGCGGACGGCCTTGGCGGCGTCGGGCTCGTCAGCGGCCGTCCAGCCCGCGGGCACCGCGATGTCCGCGGCGCCCTCCGGTACGTCCAGGCCCTTGGCGTGCAGCCAGCCCATGACGATCTCCTTCACGGCCTCGGCCGCGTCCGCGCCGTCGGCCGCTGCGACCTCGAAGCGCGCGCGGTAGTGCGGTGTCTCTCCCGATATGGTCCTCAGTACGGGAGCCAGGGCGGGAGACGCGGGGCGCTGGACTGGGACGGCGGCAGGTTCGGGCAGCTGTGCGGCCTGCACTCCCCGGCCCCTCAGCACCCTTCAAATGGCCTCCTTGAACGGGGCCTCCATAACGTCGTAGACGGTATCGGGCGACGTCACCTTCGCGACCTGCTCCAGGGCGCGCATCATGTCGTTCGCGTCGCCCTCGTTGCGGAATACCATCACCGGGGCCATCCCCAGATCGCCCGTGCACATGAGCGTGTAGCACCTAGCCGGCTCCGTCTCCGGAGCCTTTGTCCCCGCGGCCGCCGTCTTCTGCCCGTCCGTTTTCGATACCTTCTGCATTTCCGTCTCTTCCTTCCCCGTATCCTGTGACTGTCGCGCGGCATCGGCCTCCGATGCCGCCTTTCGCGCCTGGCGCCTCTTCGCCTTCCTGTCGCGGCGTTCCATCGCACGGCGCTCCTCGCGGTTTAACGGGCGCCTCGCAGTCCCCATACCGTCATCGATGCTGCCCTCGCAGGCTTCCCTGGCCCCATCCTCAGCGAGGTCGAGGCCTTCCGCCTCCACCCACGAATCGAACTTCGCGACCGCCTCGCCTTGCGTACAGCGGTACGTTCTGATCATGAACTTGGCGTTGGGCATACGGACATGCCCCTCATAGCAGCTGTCCTCCAGCTTCCACAGCCCGGCGCGGTAGCGGTCGCCCTTTATCAGCTTACGAGTCGACATGGATCGCCCCTTTCATCACCGGAGCGCCATGTCCTGCGGCGACCATGGGGGCGCCGCAGGACGGGCAACGCGTGCACACCGATACGGTCACGCGTGCGCCGCATCGCCCGCAGGTGTAGGAATACAGGGCGCGGTCTCCGCGCTCCGTGCGCTCCGGGGACGCCATCAGCGAGACCGGGGCAATCAGGTCGGCCAGGCGCATCGCCGCGATTTGGTAGGAAGATCGATCCGACCACCCCTTGATATCCAGGGCAGCGAGGATGCGGGCGGTGAAGCTGTCGGCATCCAGCGTGTCGGTGGCGCGCGCCTGGCGGCGGAGGCCGGCGAGACAGCCTAGCTCGCCGCACGTCATCCCGTCGGCGTCCGGCATCGCCTCGCGGGCCGCCGCGAGCCTCACAACCGCGTGCAAGCAGCCCAGATAGCCCAGACGCCCGGCGACGTCCACGGCATCGCACACCTCCTCGGCGAAACCCGCACAGTCCATGTGGTGGACGCGGGCCGCGACGGCCTGGAGTCGCAGGGCGGTGCGGACGCGCCCGGCATCGGCATCCATCTAGGCCTCCTTCTTGCCGAGATCCGCGATATAGGGCGCGACGCGGTAGCCCTGGGCGCTGTACTCGAATGCTGTCATTTCCGTTTTCCCTTCTATTCGATGACGTTCCGACCGGCCTAGCGGTCCTTGCGCAGATGCTCCTCGAGCAGCGAGCGCATGAGATCGCTCGCACTGCGGTAGCCCTCGCGGCGGTGCTCCACCAGGTACTCCTTGAGCTGCCAGTAGAGGTCGTCGGGGACGATCACGCTCAGGCGGTGCGTCGGACCCTCAGAGGCCGCCGCCTTTTTCTCAGCTGCCGGCTCGGAGTCGGGGTTCACGACCTTCTCGACGATCGTCTCCTGGCGCTCGACCATCTCCTTGGAGGTGTCCGTGAAAAAGCTGTTGATGGCGGAGTCCGCCTTCTTGGTCCTCGCCATTACAGCATCGCCTCCACCTTGTCCAGAATCCCCTCGATCGCGTCCGCCGCGCGGCCGCCCGGCTGCACCTCGGACACCGGTCGGTTGAACGACGCGCCGCGCTTGAACGCCTCGGCGGTCGGCACGCAGCCCAGGATGGGCAGGTCGTCGGCGGTGAGGAAATCGGTAAAGCTGCGGTCGATGATTCGCTTGTCGGAATAGCGGTTCACGATCAGGCCGATCTCGAGCTCGGGGTTGACGCCTGTGATGAGCTGGATCGTGCGCTTCATCGCGCGAAGGCCGCGCTGGCTGGGCTCGACGGGGACGATCGCGATGTCGGCGACCTCCACGCAGCCGCCGAGCTTGTCGTTCAGATAGCCCGGGGTGTCGACGACGGTGACGGCCTTCTCGCCCTCGACGGTCTTCTGCTCGTGACTCGCGCCGCCCTGCGGGTCGAGGTTGATGAAGCCGACCTCGCGCCCGCGGCGCTCGAGGCCCCAGGCGATCTCGTCGGCGAACGTCGTCTTGCCGACGCCGCCCTTTTGGTTGACCAAAACGATTGTCTTCATGTGTTTCCCTTCTACGGGTGCCGCCCGATTTCCGGGCGGCCTTCTCGGATATCTGCCGCCTGCCGGCGGCGGGCACGGGGCCGGCGAGTCGCTACCGGTCCCGCATCCGCCGACGGCAGGGCGCTAGGGCCCTGCCGCTGCCATATATGTACCCAGTTATGCGGATGCGTAAACGCACATCTGCATACCTGTGCGGATGCGCGTTTACTTATTCTTGCCCGCCGACGCCGCTATGCGCCGTATTCCGACGCCCTCGCGGCGCGATACGCGCGGCGCGTTTCGACCTTGCGGCAGCACTCCTTCCGTGCCGCCACCGTCCTCTCCGCCACGTCGTAGGCGTACGCGATGAGCGCACCCGCCACCGGGAACACGGCGCAGTTGATGTAGACATAGCTGTATGCGAGCATGAACCACATCCCGACGAGCCCCGCGACCAGCGCGGCGGCGGCGGCGACCTTCTCCCTTCCGCTCGGCTCCATTACTTCCCTCTTGCAACCGGCCATGACGGCCTCCTTCCGATATTCGGCGATCCCGCGCCGACGCGGTCGCGGCCTCCCTTGCCGCTGGTATGTATGTACCCAGCTGCGCACATGCGTAAACGCACAAACACGTAAATGCGCACGTATGCGTCTGCGTAATTCGATAATTTGCCCAGCGGGCCGCCCGGACACCGGTCGGCAGGCCCCTGGCCTGCGATTTCCATGGCCGGATGACCGGCGGGACCCCATCCGTCCCATAGGCAGCCGGGTGTGTGAAACGTATGGAGACGGGCTACGGCATGAAAAAGCCCCGCCGTCTCCGGTGGGGCGATCACTTGAGTATGGGGTTGTACGGGTCGGCTAGAACGGGATGTCCTCGTCCGCAACCTCGACGGCGGGAGCCTCGGGGACCGCATACTGCTGTCCACCATCAACCGCGGCAGCAGGAGACGCGGCAGGGCGGGAGTTCATGAACTCGATCTCGTCGACGATGACCTCGAGCTTGCTGCGCTTCTGGCCGTCGCGCTCCCAGGAGCTATAGCGCAGCTTGCCCTCGATCGCGACCTTGCTCCCCTTGGAGATATAGCGACCGACAGCCTCGGCGCGGGTGCCGAACATGGTACAGTCGATGTAATTGGGATAGTCCTCCCACTCGCCGGTCTGCGGGTTCTTTCGGCGATCGTTGACGGCGATGCCGAACGAGAGCACCTGGGTGCCGGCCGCGGTGGCGCGGAGCTCGGGATCGCGGGTGAGGTTTCCGGTGATGTTGACTCGGTTGATGCTCATTGGCTTCTATCCTTTCGGTTCCGACGGGGGGGCGATCCCCCCGCCTTCGTCGCCATGTATGTACCCAGATGCTCAGATGCGTAAGCGCATAGATGTGCGTTTGTGCGGCTATGTATTGGGCTGGCACCGGAGCCCGGCGTTTTCCATGGTCGGATGACCGGAGGGACCCCATACGTCCCGTAGGCAGCCGGTTGTGGGAAACGCGTAGCGATTCCTCCGGTTCGGTTCTCGCCCAGTTTGAATCACGGGGCGGTTCAGAAGGCGTGCGTTCGGCGACGGTTAGGGTCCGGGGCCGGCTCTACACGTGGGACGCATATGGCGCCGCTGAAGGATGCCTCGTCGTAGGCGTCGCGCAGTGCGGCGACCAGGCATTCGCGTGTAACGTAGAAGTCCGGCTCCCATTTCTCGCCGTCGCCGCCCGTCACCCGATACCATCCCTCGCCCTGCCAGACCTTCTCAACCGCCTGATCGATCACAGAGATTTCGGCGTAGGGCAGATGGATCTCGCCGGCATCCCCGTAGGCACCGCGAAGGTCGTCGGCAAGGTCCGCTTCGGTTCCATACCATGTGGCCGGATACGATCCCATCCCATCGGTGAAGCAGATTCGGTACCAGCCCTCGCCCTGCCAGCATTCCTCCAGATCGGCAGCGACGGCGCGCCCGATCTCGTCATCGTCCGTATACATGGCTGCTCCTTGCCCAAGTCGTTCATTCGGTATTACCAGTTGATACCCCGTTCGGGCGCATCGGAAACAGACGATTCCGATGCGGACGGGAAGATACGGACAGGCGGCCTTCCGCCCCGATCTCAATTTAGCGGGCATGAGCGGGGGCGATTCGGGGTAAACGGCTCTCTAGGGAAGCCATGGGAGCGGGATGGAACGGAAACGGAAGGATATGGACATGGCTACGGATCACGACACGGTGTCGCCCATCGAGCACGATGAGACGGCGAACCTGAGGCTCGCGCTGATGGAACGATGGAGGGAGTCCTGCGGGCGCGTGGCCGAGAGGTTCGGACGCCGCAGCGACATCCCCTTCTACTCGAGCGCGCTGTCGGCACTCGCCGGCGAGTGCGCCGACGACATGGGCAAGTCCGGCAGGGTTGCCGAGGCGGCCGTCGCCATGCTCGCCGACGCGCTCATGGAAAAGGACCCGCGGGGATATGCGGACAGCGCCGAGGCTGCCGCCAGGGAGCTCGAACGCCTCGTCTCGTCGATCGCATACGCGGACGCACTCGGACGCCTGCGCGCGGCAAACTCGACGTTCGAGACGCGCATCCTTGGGGAGATCGACGGAACCGACCCGGATGCACTGCCGGCGGTGCCGGATGGCCTCGTCGGACCGTCGGATACGGCCACCTGCACGATCGATATCCTCGGCGGGTCGCAGGAGGACAACCGCGAGGTGCTGGACACCTGCGGCGCCATGATGATGAACGAGGATCCCGATATCGGAGACTTCTGCTTCATCACGTTCATGCTGCGCGACGGCTCGCCCAAGACGGGTATCTTCTGCAAGATATGCGACTCCCGCCGCGTGCAGGACGCTTGGGAGCGGGCCTATTCCGACTACACGAACGGCAACCGCATCGGGTCGGCCGAATAGGCATGGCCATAGGCCACCTGCTGCGCGGTGAGACCGCAGCGCGGGCGGTACCGCCCCGGATGCCCTCCCCGTTGGGATCGCAGGGCGGTATCCAGGGTGGGAGACGGCGGGGGTATCGCGCGCGTGGCGCGCGATACCGAGCGGGAGGGAGGTCCGGCACGTGGGCGGATGCAGCAGGTTCGACGCCAAGGTCGTCCCCATAGCGGTCGAGACCGACCGAAAGTGCGGGCTCAACACCCCGAGGGCAATCGTGTGCGACGGGCGGCGCTTCGAGATCGCCAGGGTCGGCGCGACGCTGCCCTGCCCCAGCATGTTCGGCAAGGCGGACGCCACCGTGACCGGCGTCCTAGTGGACGTCGGCGGTCGATGTGTCGCGCGCGGGCTGATCTGCGACGACGGTCTGTGGTTCTCCGTGAAGCCGGACGGGTAGAGGTCCGTCCAGGTTCGTCTCCGTAGACGGCCGCGCCACAGATAACATTGTCGGCAAGGATTGAGAAAGAGAGATGCCGCAATGCGGAAAGACGCCTACAGGATTGGCGACGGGACGTTCGCGTTCTCCCCCGCCGTGTTCGATTCGTTGCTAGGACACGGCGCCAAAGGCGCCGCCAGGATGCGGGAGCTCGCGGGCGCGATGCACGTCTCGATCTCATCGATTAAGGACTGGCGGCGCGGGACGCACGCTCCGAGCGACTTCGAGAAGGTCGAGGATATCGCCTGCTGGGCGCACATCGACGTCGCCGACCTCCTCATAGAATCAGGAGATAGGACCATGGACGAAAAACTCACCGAAAACCAGCTGGATGTGCTCTGCGTGCTATGGAACCAGGCCTACGACTTCCTCGACCTGTGCGAGGAGACCGATCATTTCGTCTGGCCGACTACAGACCTGCGCTGCGTGCCGGACTCGATTCTGCACGACATCAAGGTGAACCCGGAAGACGATAAGTCCCGTCCTCCCTGGGAGATCGGCACCGAGGACCTGTTCCTCCAGACGCTCGACGTGTACCTCCGCGCGTGCCGACGCGCGACCCCATATGTCGGGGAGAGCGATATCTTCGTCAGGCTCCTGGGCCTCTGCGACATCATGACCGAGACCGCCTTCGGCGAGGACGACGGCAAATGGCTGCCAGACCCGGATATGATTTTCGACCCGCATGAGGATGGATACGTCAGCCCGATGGAGGCCGCGGAGCTCAAGTGCAGGAAGCTGCTCGATGAGATCAGGAATGACCTGTTGGCGCTACGCCCGACGGCGGGTAAATAAGGCTAGTTCCGCCAGATAGCACGACGGCCCCGCCCTCGGAGGGACTGCGCAGCGATGATCGATTCCGAGTTCGCATATAAGCGTTCGACATGGCGATGATTGATTCCATATCCAGATTTCAAGACAGGGGCCGTTTTCGGCCCCGTCCTTTTCCCGAACCCGGTCCGGCGATTTTTCCGCGGCGTGCGTTTACGTTTCCCCTCAGGGGGTACAAGAGAGGTAGAGCAGGCGGTATGGGGCCGCCCGGTGCGCATATGGGAGGACTATATGGAAACGATCTTCGTGACGGAATCGCGCGAGATGCTGTTCACGGGAACCGAGGATATCGACGTGCGGCCGCTCCATTCGTCGGAGCTGCATTACGAGGGAGACAGCCGGGAGGAGGCACTGCGTGCGGCGCATAAGGTCTCGGCGGCCTCCAGGGTCGGGGTCTGCCAGCGCGGTTTCGCCCGGTTCGTCGCCACAGTGAGCGAAATCACGCGCGACGGCGAGGGGTTCACGGAACACATGGATACGGTCCACACCGTCGACCCGCTCGACCGCATGCCCGAGCTGCGCACGCTCGCGCGCGAGGCGGCCGCGAACCGTGCGGACGGGAAGATCATCCGCCATATCGCCGGCCACACGGAGGCGATCGACGCTGCGAAGCGTGCCGGGGACTACTACAGCCTGTACCGCGTGGAGGGATCGGCCTTCGGGGACTTCTCTTGCTACCGGGTCGGACATGCGCCCTACAACGGGACGCTCTACCTTCCCGCTGGGTTCCACGATTACGGCATTGCCACCGTCGACGAGCTTTTCGTCGCACTCGTGGTCGGACGCTGCGAATTCCTGTGCGAATACCAGGACGAGATCGATGAGGTCTATCACGGGCTCTTCGAGAAGAGAATCTAGATGAAAGGAACGGATATGCAGACCATCCACACCAAGGCGGGCTTCAAGGTGCTGCGCGAGAGCCTGGGGCTCTACCAGTCCGACGTCGCGGAGGCAGCGGGCGTCGACGTGAAGACCGTCAAGAACTGGGAAAGCCCGCGCCTGCCGCGAGCCCGCGCCACTGCCGTGGCATGGAAGTACCTCGAGAATCTGGCGGAAATCCAAGAGCGCGAGGTCGGGTGCCTGGTGGAGAAGATTGTCGATGAGACGGACGGCAACCCCTACCCGCTCCCCTACTTCCGCGAGCAGGACTTAGCCGCGGAGGATGCGCGCGCGGCGCGGATCTCGAACGCCATGACCAGAAAGGTGGCCTTTGAGCTCACCAGGTTGGCCATCCCCTACGAGTTCCGCTTCGAGGAGGAGGCCGCGGACGATGAGCGGCTGAGCGAGATCTGGGATATGTAGGCAGTCGTTATTGGGCCGGTACCGTGGAGGTGCCGGCTCATATTAGAAAAGAGCTCCGGTTGCCCGAAGCCCCTGTCTCAATGATGTCGATGAGTACGTCTGGCAGGCACAGGTAACTCTCTGTCGCCACTTTGCCGCTCGGCCCGGTGAAAAGCATGGAAGACGGGGTTTCCACCGTTTGCGTCGAACGCGCGGCCATCGGCGAGCGCGACGGAAAGCTCCTCGAGCCCGTCGATGAGATGATCGGCGTTCGCAACGCCGCATATGTCGTAGGATGCGAGGTCGTTCCATATCTCGAAGCGCCTATACCACGACATCGAGCGATTTGACCATCGACGAGACTTGCAGCCTCCGATGCGACCTGCTCGCCGAAATCTTCCGTGACGCAGGCAAGAAACGCGCTTCGCGTATCCGATACGAAATCCTCGGCCGTGTAGGCCGACGTCACGGTAAAGCTGGACTCCACGGTGGCGGTCTCGCTATCCTTCGTCTCGGTAAGGATGCCAAAATCAAGCGCCGGGGCGGTTACACAACGAAGGCCATGACGGCGACCACCCATGACTTCCTGCCGTCAGATACTCTCAGCCAGGCGCAGGTATCCGCGAAGCTCTCGCCTCGCGAAGTTCAGGCTTGAACGAAAATCACCGTTTACAAAAGGCCCGCCAATCTCACGCTCGCCGACAAATACCGTCGCCATATAGCTTTGCATACCCATATCGAGTCCCTTCTGAATATCTGCTTGTCCCTATTGATTGGATGCCAGGCAAATCACGCGGTCGGGGTGCCTAGGTCGGTTTCGGCCAGGACGTCGCGGATATCCGCCACATCCCTCACTGCCATGACGATGCACCTGATCGATACCGCCGCCGCGACCACGGATGTCAGGAGGACTGCCGCGCCGACGTCGTGGGCCCAGATGACAATCCCCACAGCCATAGTGATGGCGAGGCCAACGATCCAGCAGATGAGCGCGTTGCGCGACTCGTCGAGATACGATCGCGCATAGACCTCCAAAATCTCGCGGTCGATGCCCATCTTGCCGAACCTGTCGATGTATCTGGACATCCTCGACGACATGCCGTGCTCGGTCCATGCAACCATTTTCAGAAAACCCATGGTCGCAATCGCCGCGTTGAATGCCATGGCCATGCAAGGAACCAGGTCGATATTTTCACTGATGAACGGCGCCATGCGGACCATCCCCTCCCGTTTCGTCTCTACTCGATGTGAGTCTACCCATATGCGCATGTACGTAAACGCATAGACGCGCATATACATATATGTGTGGACGTGCGAGCGGGGCGGCCTATTGCAGGCCCGGGTTCACGATGCAGTAGCATCGCTCCGACCTCGGCTCCTTCTCGCCGGGCGCCATCACCTTGACCGTGACCGGAACCGTCTCAGAATCGGGGGCGAACGCCGTGAACGACTTCAATTTCCCGCCCGGCTCGATCTGCTTCTGCGCCCGCTGGTCCTGCACCTTGTAGGACCTGTCGAGCTTGATCCCGTCCTGGTATGCGTTGATGTCGGTATAGGGTGCGACAGCGTCCGAGTCCGTGACGTTCTCGAAGGTATAGGCAACCCGGATGTAGCGGAACGGCTTGCCGTCCGGCCCCGTGCCTTCCTCGATCGTCACGCGGTCGATCGAGATGCCGTCCACGGACGCCTGGGCGGACTGCTGCGGCGCGAACGGCGACGAGGTGCCGGCATCGCCCGACTTCCCGGCGCCGCCGTCGGAGGAGCCGGCGTCCGGCGCCCCGTTCCTCACGCAGCCCGCGAGTCCGGCCTGCGCCGCCATGACCGCGAGGCCCACGAACGCTCGCCTCGTCATCGCCGTCATCGTATAGACATTCTTCCCCGTCACCTGTGAATCTCCTTTATGCTCTTCAAAATGGGGGCGGTGCAGACGCGGTGCCGAGTCTCACGTATCGCAGCGCGCCTGGCCTCGTCCTGCATGAGCTTCGGTCTCCCCTCGCGAAAGGCCGCGGCCCTTCTCGCCGCCGCTGCGAATTTCCGCTCGGCCTCGTCGAAGTCGATATCGCGCCACGCGCGATCCCCGCCCGTGCCGGATATGAAAACCGACGGCACCACATGGCTGCTGTCCGCATAGTCCGCCGGGACGGACATCTCCGCATAGCCCGACGGCTCGCTGCCGTCCGGCAGCCGGTACACGACGAGCTCCTGCTTCCTGCGTTTGCTCACGCGGCGCTCGCACAGCTCGGGATGGAACGCCTCGTACGCCATGGCGCTATATGGGGAGCAGGAGAAGCGGTACTCGAATAGGCATTCCGCTTCCCTCCGATGCCGTTCCGCCTCCCGCACCCGGGCCGCAGCCTGCGCCCGGATCCGGTCGCGCTCGGCCGTCTCCTCGGGCCCGAGCTCGCGGAACGCCCCGACCACGGCGGCCTCGTCCAGGGCGAAGAACTCCGTCTCGCGGGCGTAGGCGCCGGTGTGGTGCCAGGACGAGTAGGCGATGAACCGGTCGAAGAGCGCGGCCCTGGTCTCGGACTCGACCGCGGGGTCGTAGAGCAGGTCCATCTCATCGCAGTAGCCCCTCAAGGCGCCGAGGATCGCCGCCTTGGTCCATTTCGCGCGGGGCATCTCCCCCGCCTCGTAGGCCGCCCGCGCGTTCGCGCTCATGGAGGCGCCGATGTATCCCTTTTGCCCGTAAGCCACCCTAGACATGTCAAACCCTTCGCGCGGATGCGTGCCGTCCCAGCTTTTTCTACCCCGTGCGCGGGAAGTCTTTCACTCGATTCGAGCCGGTGCAGGGGCATTTTTATCCGTCGAGTTTCGGTAGGGGCGTGTAAAGCGCGGCGGGGGCGGGTATCAAAGCTGCTGTGTATGCCAATTCCAATAAAGAGGTGGTCCATGTCCGACCCGATCGCCGCGGCCGAAGCCGCCGGCAAAGCCCGCGATATCGCCAACCGCTTCGAGACCGCCGTATTCCTCATCGCATACGGCATCGCCGAGAAGGACGGCCTCTACGAGGCCGACCCGCATAGGTATCCCTACAGCCAGGCATTCAGACACGGCATGAATATCCTCGCCGCGCTGTGCGCTGAGTGCTCCGACGATGCGGAAGAGCTGCTGCCGACGTTCAATGAGTCCGATTTCATCAGGAACAGCGCAGCGTCAGACGTGCGCGAGTGGACGGCCCGGTGGCGCGACGAGTGCAGGGAAGCCGTCGAAGGGTGCCGGTCCATCGAGATCGGGCCCCTGGCGTCAGTAGACGGCGACTACTTCGCCGCGACGTCGAAATGCTACGAGGTGCTGCGCTTTGCGGAAAACGACCTCTTGGGCGGCCATCAGGAACGCAGGGTGTATGAATTCCTCCGAGCCGGCACCCAGGAGCAATACGTGTACGGACGCAGGATGCTCATCCGCCACCCGCTGCTCACCTGGAACGAATACGTCAGGATCAAGACGGGGCTCGCCCTGGGCGACCCCGACCCCCTCGACCAGGGCGAAGCCGACACCATCGACCCGGTGTGGTTGCAGGAATTCGTCTCCATGGCCTACGAACCCGTCCCGGGCGCCGCAAAAGTATGCCCGAATTGCGGCTGGACGATGACCATGCGAGGCAAGCAGCCCCACTGCTCATCGGCGACGTGCGCCAAGGCCGTCACAGGCGATTTCGACAAGCTGGACAGCGTCGCGCACGACGCCTTCCGCCTATCCCGCGGCGTCATGCACTACATCTCTTCCCCCGGAAAGCTCGAGCTGGCGATCGCCGAGGCCGCAGCGGGCCTCGGTCTGAAATACGAAATGTGGCCCCTCAAGGACACCTGCGACATCCTGATCCATCTGCCGGACGGCCGACAGCTTGCCGTCGACGCCAAGGCATACGGCCGCGCCGAGCGGCTTGCCCGCGAGATAGAGGACGACACCGGCATCGCCCAGATGTGCGCGGACGAGGTGGCCTATGTCGTGCCGGACCAAGTCGAACGGGACCATCCCGGATATCGCGCGCTATGCAATGCCGTCCTGCGCGGCAAGACCGGCTATTCATGCGAAACGCTGCGCAGCTTCTCGAAACGACTCGATGCCGCCGCGAAGGGAGGCACGCGATGAGCGAGCCGAATGATACAGCCCAGGAAGGCTTCGACCAGCTGAAGCGCAATCTCGAGGTGCGCTATCCCGAGGACAGCGACCTATCCCTCGACGAGTTCCTGAATGTGGAGTCGCTGCTCGCGCTCGCGGTACGCGTATGCGGTCCCGGCGCCGATCCCCGAAAGGCCGACAGGCTCCTATCGAACTACCAGCTCATCAGGCCCGAGACCATCGGCGCGGACGGCCACCTCATGCAGATGGCGCGCCGACACCTGTTCTCGCTGGCTTCATCCACGGCCTGGCGGCGACTGCTGGGCCTCTACGAGCGCGCGGAATATGAGCGGTACCGGTTCTTCGATATCGCCAACGGCGGAATGGCCCTGCGCGAGCACCCCCTTACCGGGATCGACCGCATGCCGATCTATATAGACCGCCTCCTCGGCGATGTCAAACTCTCCCATAAAAACGTGGTCGCGAGACCCAAAGGACGGTATTCCTACACATGCAAGCCCGAGGCGACCGGCGATACCACGGTAACCGGATCGATCCGTTGGGTGACCATACCCGATGCCGTGCCGCCCCAAACGGGCAAGATTGACGATATCCCCCGCAAGAGCAGGCGCCCGCCCATCGATATCACCCTCGACGAGCTCATCTCGACCGCGGACGAAGTCGGGGAGAAGACCGGGAAGACCCACTACGCCGCCGTGCTCAGAAGGGTCAAGGACCAGGGGCTCCTCAAGCGGGCCCGCGGCGGCAGCACATCCGTCGCTGACGGCCTGCGCCTCGATGAGGTCGTGAGCCTCGTCGGCCTCGTCGGCGCCGGCAAGTCCGTCCTCGCCAACATGCTCATCGTCTGCCTCGCGAAGCGCGGCCTGCGCGCGGTATCCCTGCTCAACTCGGTATCGGACGTGATGGAAAGCGTCGTCCTGCTTCGCGAGGCGGGAATCAGCGCCTCGCCCCTGGTGTCGCGCGGCAGGCGCATCGAACGGCTCGACGAGTTCTTCGACCACGATGACTCCATGCTCCTCGGCCATTCCGCATCCAAATACCTGGAGACCGCCTGCATCATGGACGGGCTCTCCTCTTCCGATCCCGAGGCCTGCGGATACGGCAGCACGCCATGTCGCGGCCTCCGGTCCAAGAAGGGCGGCGCGAACTCATGCCCGTACTGGGACGCGTGCCCATCGCAGGCCATGGCCCGCGAGTCCCTGACATCCGACGTCGTGGTCACGACTCCCACCGGCTTCGCCACCATGATCGTCGGAAGGGAGCGCAAGGCATTCTTCGAGGAGGCCCTTCAGCAGTTCGACGTCGTCCTGTTCGATGAGGCGGACCGCGTGCAGGCGCAGCTCGACGGCTGCTTCGCCCCTAGCATGAGCTTCCAGGAGCTCATCCGCAACGCCGCCGACCCGACAGCCGCAGCCATGAAGCGGCGCCCGGACGACAAGATGAGGGACTTCAACGAGGAGCTTTTCTACGACCTGCGCCAGAAATCCGAGCCCGTCGCGAAGGCGCTGCTCAAATCCGTCAGGGACGACCGCGTGGCGAAATGGCGCATCGTCAAGGACGAGGCGTTCACGTCGCTCTCGCTTCTGAACGACCTCCTGGAGCAGGGCCTTCCCAAACAGGTTTACGAGGATGCCGACAAACTCATCAACCCCTATAGATTCGAGATTGCCAAGAAGAGCCTCGATGGCGGCGACGCGGCCCTCAACAAGCTCTCGCAGGCGGTCGCGACCTCCTGCGAGGGCATCGACGACGACACCCACAGCTACTCGTTGAACGAATACCTCGCTGCATGCGGATGCTCGGAGCTTCCCGACGAGCTGCGGACCAGGTTCTCCTTCGCCCTCAAGGTCATCCGGTTCGACTCGTACCTGCGCGAACTCGCCTCCGCGCAGGACCTCCTCAGCTTCAAGGACGATTCCGTCGACGAGCTGTACAACTTCCTCAAGTTCAGCTACACGCGCCAGCAGCACTATCTCCCCAACTCGCTGATCGGCAACATCTTCGGGATGAAGCTCGACGGCAACGACCTCAGGCTTTTCCGGCAGTTCGCCTTCGGGCGGGCCTTCATGTGCTCGCTGCCCTGGCTCGATACCGACCCCGCCGGGGCGGCGCTGGGGCCGCACGTGCTCCTGCTCTCCGGTTCGAGCTGGGAGCCCGGCTGCCTGCAATACCACGTGAACAGGCCGGTCGACTACCTCCTCGAGGCGGAGCCGTGGAAGGCGGCCAAGCTCTCCACCTCGACCGTGAGGGACCTCGGCATCGAGCAGAACGTGTCCGGCAGCGCCGCCGAGATGCGTTCCGGCAACCTCGGCATCGTCCTATCGCAGACCATGGCCACGCTGAAGGACGAACTCGACGCGGATGGCGCGGGAAAGGCCCTGGTCATCGTGAACAGCTACCGGGAGGCCGAGGACGCACGCGACCGCATCGAGCAAGAGTTCCGACGCAAGGGCCAGGCAATCAAGGTCGCGGCCCTGGTGCGCAACAACCACGAGCGCAGGGAGCACTTCGTGCCCCGGAGCGAAGTCTACAAGTTCTGCGACCATCCGACCAAAGTGCTCGTGGCGCCGGCCATGGCCATCGAGCGCGGCTTCAATATCGTCGACCGCGGCGGCCATGCCGTGTTCACGAGCCTCATCTTCTCGGTGCGGCCGATGGGCACACCGCACGACCTCGGCGGGCGATACCGCAAACTCAACGGCCTCATCGAAAGGGAGGTCGGCGACTACCCGGCCAATCCCGGGGAGTTCGCGACCGAGGTCAGGGCCTCCGCCTGGCGCACATGGAAGACCATGGAGCGGGACGAGAACCTTCCCATGGGCGCATGGAGGACCATGGGCAGGCAATTCCTCGTAGACGACGCGATCTCCACGCTCATGGTCACGATCATCCAGATATTCGGACGCCTGGCGAGGCTTGCCGATAAGGAGAGGCCCGCGCCGCATGTCTATTTCGCCGATGCGGCCTTCCGCGGCGGCGACGGGAAACTCTCGTTCAGGACCCTGGAAGAGCTCGGCGCCTACATGGAACGCCTCATGCACGATAGCGACCAGCCGGAGGTCGCCAAAGCCCTCTACGGGCCGTTCTACGAGTCATTCAGGAAAGGAATCGGAAATGTCGGACTCTTAGCTGCACCTCATGTCATTCGCACCCGTCCCCGACACCAAGACGACCGTGCACGTCGTCGGCTTGCCCGACAGCCTGCGCGACGCCCTCTTCACGCTCATGCCCCCGAGGAAAGAGGGCGGCTACCTCAACACCAAAGTCCTCAAGGACGACCTGCGCTGCTGGCTCGACCGGGCCGTCGAGCTGAACCCCGTACGCCCCAACGTACATACCGACAGCTGGCTTATCGCCCTCGCCCCCATTGATCTCGCGAAGCTATGCAACGTCATCGCGGTCTGGATCTCCTCCCGCAAGGACATCGATACCCAATTCCCCGCCTACCGCAAGGTGATGGGGATGCTGCACCCCGAGACGTTCGAAGAGGCCGTGCGTGGCGAAGAGATCTGCCTGTTCAGCGGCGACGGCCGTCCCACGGGCAGGCTCACCTTCCCCGCATTCTCCGCGCAAGTCGCCGACGCCATCGCCGACATCCCCCTCGAACTCGCCAACGGCATGGTCGAGAACTTCAGCAGAGTCTCACGCGGAAACGGAAACGTCTACGAGCTGATTTCCGATATCCACTGGCACAAGGAGGACCCGTGGGCGTTCGCCCTCAGATTCCACGTCGAGACGCTGCCGGTCGGCCGCAAGGCAAGGCTCAACATGGATGTCGCCGTCCGCCGCTTCATCGGCAAGCCATGGCAGGACGACCCGTTCCTCAAACACGATGTCAACGCCTACGTCCGCACGGAAGGCGGCACGCTCCGCGTCGTCCCCTACGGCTACGACAAACAGAAGCGCGACTTGGCCTGGGACCCCGCGGCCCTGGCGAACTACGAGTTCGCCAGCGGGACCGGATTGCCCGCAGTCCGCGAGTATCTTGAGGACATGGGCAGGTACGCCCGCGACGGCTCGCAGCCGCAGATCCTATCCCCCTACGCGATGACCGCCTCCTGGGCATCGAAGCCTTCGGTCGCAAGCGGGGCATCCGTCATCGACAAGGCCATGTTCTTCGAGGCCGTCGCGGCTCGGCTCAAAGATATCGCGGAGCCCGTCGGTGCGCTCGACTCGCTTCAACTGACCCATCTCAAGGCGTCCATAGAGGAACCCAGGCAGGCGGATTGGGACAAGGACCCCGTCAGCGCACGGGCGAGACAGGAGACCTGGGGCCGGGCCAACCGCGCCAGACTCGCCCACTGCACCGGCAGGGACAGGGCCGTATTCCAGCTGATCGGCAACCAGGACGATGCCCGGCTCCTCGATATGGCAAGGGCCGAGATCTCCCGCTTTCTCGGTGGGGAGGGGGCCGTCGACGGCTTCGAGGTCGAGATCGATAACATCCCGGCAAACGACCTCCTGAACCGCATGGGGAATACCGGCGACAGCCAGGCGAAGATCCGCTGGCGCAAAGTCGCCGCCGCGCTTCCCGAGGCGACCGACCCGACCGCGTGCATAGTGGTCCTGCCGGGCGCCGAGAGCTACAAGCCCAAGGGCAAAGACGACGGCGGAGACCCCAAGCGCGCCCTGCGCATCGCGTTCGCGAAAACCGGGCGCCTGACCCAATTCATCGAACCCGAGGACTCGAAGGACAGTCCCGAGATCCGCGCGCGCGTCGCCGTCCGCGACCTCATGCGCCAGCTCGGTTTCGTACCCGAACCGGCACGCAATTCGCGCGGCATCGATACCTCGATCCCGGCGATAGGGTTGAAGGTCTACAACTCCGGCAACGGCAAGGCGCGGGCGAGCTTCCCCTATTGCGTCCGACAGGACATGAGAAGCGGTGCCGTCACCGTGTACTGCCCCCTCCTACCTGACGGAAGCCTACCGTACTGGCGCGCCCTCATCGAGTTCGCCCGGCTGAGCGGTTCCGAGGGCTTTCCGGACTCCTGCAAGCGGGCAAACGGAATGGCCCTGAAGAGGATGCTCCACGGCATAGTCCGCGCCACCGGCGACAGGCCGGAACTCCTCCTCGTCAACTCCTACGGCCGCATCCGCCAGAGAGACTGGTGGCCCGGCATCAGCGACTCCGGCCTCGAGTCGGGACCCTTGAGCTACGGACCGACCGGTTATGAGGAGCCGCTTGGCCTCGCGGGCAGCAAGCTGCGCATCCTGCGTATACGCTCCGGTCTCAACGGCGAGGTCCCCGACTGGTTCACGGACGAGGTGGCCGCGGGCGGCGCAGACGACGGCACCGTGCCGAACAGGCGCGACAAGCAGGGACTCTTCAAGATGGACGGCTACTTCCTCGCGTTGGCCCCGCGACCGGGCGACGCCCAGTACAAATGGTCCGCACGCGGATCGAAGTACGATTCGCCCACCGCGGCGTTCTGCGAGAAGACGATCAACGAGTACTGCCTTCTGTCGCCCGGTGGCGAGGCCGAGGCGCTTGCCAGCGTCAAATACGCCGAGGCCCTGCGCGGCTGCATGGTGCAGCTCTACAAGAACGATATGAGGGTGAACCTTCCCGCCCCGCTCCATCTCGCCGAGCAGGTCGAGGAGTATATCTGGGACTGGGAGCTCACCGGCAGACGGTAGCGATCCGCCCGCGAAAATGAAATGGGGAGGCCGGGAGATTCGGCCTTCCCATTTCCGTTGTCGCTACCGCTTATTCGCCTTGCGTGTATTTCGGGTGCGACCGGCGGACTCTTTCGCCGAGCCCTTCCGCTTCCCAGGACGAGAGTCGGACGGGCTCGGCTGACGACGAGCGGAGCCCAAGTCGAAGCCGGAGTTTTTCGCAATCCTCGCCTCAATCTCGGAGCGCCGGATGCCCAGTTCCGATGCGCTGACGCGATAACCGCCCTCCTTGCAGACGACATAGAGCTCATGCGGAGCGCGTCCCCAATCAAGTACGTACCCGGCTAGGAGCATCTTGGCCTCAAGATGGTCCTTGGACATGGCACTCGAAACTGCAAATTTGAGGGCGAAGGTGGCACGGGCAACTATATCCGCCCCAATCTTCTCCTCGAGGGTTCAAGCCGGCCTTTCGGTCCCCGGTTCCGGGGTACCTCCCTTGCTGTTCTCCAGGGCGCCTTCCAGGGCGGGAGGCGTGGGGGCGTCGGGGTCCCTGCCGTCCATGAGGTCTCGGATGTAGGCGCGGACCCGCGACTCGTAGCGGCGCGGGCACTCGATTTGGACCGGCTCCTCCATCCTGTGCTCGAGGGAATCGTAGAACTCCACGACCTCGCGGCTGGCGATCAGGCGGTTCGGCTCAATCTTGGGGAACACGGTGAGGCCGGCGGCGGAGCGCACGCGGGACAGGCCGACGTACAGCTGGCCCTCGGCGAAGACCTTCGTGTGGACGCAGCAGGCATCGAACGTCAGGCCCTGCGACTTGTGGATGGTGATGGCGTAGGCGAGCTTGAGCGGGATCTGGGTATAGGTACCCACGACGGCGGTCTTGACCCTGTTGACGGGCCTGCCCTCATCGTCCATCTCGACGACGGCCTCGGACTTGTTGATCTCCCATCTGTGCCGCTCGATGCGGACCTTCTCGTCCACCCCGTCGAACTTGACCGTCACGGCGTCCGCGGACGCGTCGGTGACGGTGCCCTGCGTGCCGTTGACGTAACCCTCCTGAGGGCTGTTCACGAGCGACATCACGCGGGCGCCGCGGCACAGGACGATCCTCTCCGGCGCCATCTTGTCGCCGTTTGACACCGTGCCGGTCGCGGCGGCCGCGAACTCGACCTTCGGTGCGTCGAGCGCGTCAACGTTCTCGCGGTTGATCGAATCGGCGATGCGGTTGTTGGCGCACAGCACCAGCGTGTCCTTCGGCAGGTAGGCGCGGGAGCTCTTCGAGTGCGCGTTGAAGTAATCGAGGCACGACGCGTCGCCGACGCGGGCGCGGTTCAGGTTGTCGATGAAATCGGGGGCGGATTGGCGCACGACCGTCTTGAGGACGTGCGGCTCGAAATCGAAGCCGGTCCAGTACCTCGACTTGAAGCACCAGCCCTGGAGGTTTCCGGGATAGAACTTCATCAGCAGCGCCGAGTCGCGTTCGGTCACGACCGGCGGCAGCTGGAAGAAATCGCCGACGAGGACCACCTGCTTCGCGCCGTTGCGCGTCATGGACTGGGAGATCATCCCCATCACGTGTTCGAACAGGTCGATGCGGCACATCGAGATCTCGTCGATGATGATTACCTTCGCGGCGTCGAGCACCTTGCGGGACCCCTTGGGGCCATCGGGGGCGCAGACCCCCGGCGCGATTTTCAGCGTGCGGTGGATCGTCGAGCCGTCCGTGAGGTTCAGCGCGGCGATGCCGGTGGGCGCCAGGGCGAGGAAATCGAC
>DBEZMF010000014.1:0-2022 GCA_048250755.1 Collinsella sp. | reverse complement strand
CAGGGCGACGCCCAGGACGGGCACGTTGGCGTAGGAGCACAGCAGGAAGCCCAGGAAGTAGAAGGGCACGAGCTGCTTGGTGAGCACCAGGCGGCCGAGCATGGCGAAGCCCATGGCAGGCAGGATGTTGGCGGCAACGCCGCAACCATCAATGATGAAGGACGGGACGAAGTCGAGCAGGCCCTGGATGGCATCGGAGCCCAGATAGAAGGCGCCGCCGCACAGCAGGAAATACTCAAGGCAGCCCCAAAGACCCATGCCCCAATGAACGGCGTAAATGCCTTTAAGGTTTCCCTTGAGGGCGAACCTGTCTGCCATATCGACAAACACGGTGAACAAGGCACTAGTAATGTTGCCGATCGTCAGCGAAAGGACAGCGATGGGCATGGCGAGCGCGATGGCCGTCTCGGTACCCTGACCGAGCTGAATGGCAAACGCGCAGGCGAGCACGCCGCCGATCGTTTCGTTAGGCGGCACGTAGGCGCCGATGGAAACCGAACCCATGAACAGCAGCTCCAGGCTGGCGCCGACGGCAAGACCAGTCTGCAGGTCCCCCAGCACCAGGCCCACGAGCGGGCACAGGACGATGGGGCGGAACGCGTAGAGGGTGCCGAGCTGGTAGTCGAGGCCTCCAAACGCTCCGACTAAGCCGACGAGGATTGCTTGGGTAAGCATGGTTCCTCCAAAATAGGAAATCTCGAGTCATAGCCGGTCACCGTCGCGCGCGCTGTTGATATCAATCCGGAAACTCGACCACACGGCCCGAAGCGTACCTGGTGTGCTGTTAACACCTATGCCAGGCACAAATGATTTGATACCAATTATAGATATGCAGGTTCTTACTATTTAATACCACTCGCTTAGCGGGGTGTTTTTTACCGTAAACGGCAGACGTATCCCATCAGGCGCGCTCTTTGTTTCGATGGCGGACAAGCGCCACCAGAAAGCCATCGCCAAAGGCATCGTATGCCAAGTTGCCTACAATCACCAACACGATTATCGCCGCGCCCAAAAACTCGTTCCAGCGAAAGACCTCGCCAAAGAGGAGCGCCGACCAGCAGGGAGCGAGCACGACCTCGCTCATGCAAACCAAGTTGGCCGCAAACGCGTTAGTGCGCGCAATCCCCTTGGCATACAGCACACTCGCAAGGCCGCTGCAAAAAAGGCCATGCACCAGCATAAGCCCCCACTCAAAGGGTTTTACGGAGCCTAGGTCGCCGGCAAAATAGACGATCGGCAGTATCGAGATGCCGCAGGAGATGAGCGAGGACACCATGGGCGACGCATCGGGGCGAGAGTTTAAAAAGAAACACAGCCCAAAGGTGGCTCCCGAAATGACGGCAAGCAGGTTGCCGAGCATGCCCTCGGCGCTCAAATCGCCTAAAAAGAAAAGTCCCATACCCGTAAAAGCAACCAACACGGAGGCAATCTTCGCAGGCGAGGGCAACGTGCGAGTTGCGAGCGACTGATACACGATAACAAAAATCATCGAGGTGTACTGCAGAACGATCGCGTTGCCGACCGTCGTGAGCTGGTTGGCAAAGTTAAACGTGGTGCCCGTCACGAAGTTGCAGACGGCCACAAGGACAATAAGACGGCTGACGCGGAGGACGGGCCTACCGACGAGCAGGATAAAGAGCGCCATAAATATTGCCGTAACGGCACCGATCAAAAGAGCTGACTGCGAATTGGCGCGAACGAGGATGCCGATAAAACTCCACAAGAGCGCCGTGCCAAATAGATACATCGCCCCGCTCACGCCATTATCGGGTGGATTGTCAGATCGAATCACGAAGCACCTCCAGCTAACTTTCGGTAATAAAAAACGGCGACCGCAACGGGTCGCCGTTTCCCTTGGGGGCAGAATAAAACGCAGGAACCTACGCCAGCACGCCGAAGAACGCGCCGATGATGCCCACGACCATGGTGGCCACGATCAGCACCATGGGGTTGATCTTCTTGGACAGCAGCCAGTAGTACAGCCAGAAGGCGATCATGCCGAGCATGCCGGGCATGATGCCG
>DBEZMF010000013.1:0-12628 GCA_048250755.1 Collinsella sp. | reverse complement strand
TGCAGAGACGGAAGAAAACTCAAGGAGGAACCTTAATTATGCAGAAGTCTACCTTCGTTGTTGTCGTGGTGCTCGCGTTGGCGCTTTGCGTGCCGGCGGTGGCTTTCGCCGCCCTTTCCCCGTCGTCGCCGATGGCGATCGGCTCCCGTTCGGCTGCGGCGACGTGTCCGAATTACGCCGACCGCAATGCCAACGGTGCGTGCGACCGGCATGAGAATGGTGCGTGCCCCGGCTACACTGATGCCGACGGCGATGGCGTCTGCGACAACTACCAAGACGGCGCGTGCTCTGGGTATGTGGATGCCGACGGCGACGGCATATGCGACAACTGCGCCGGTGCTGGAGCGAACTGCCCGGGCTACGTGGATGCCGACGGTGATGGCGTCTGCGACAACTACGGCAGCGGGAACGGCCAGGGTCATGGCCATGGCCGTCACCATGGCGGCGGCCACGGCTGCGCTCGCTAAACAAACCCTGCGAGTGCGTGAGATCTGCCCCTGACATAGAAGAGACTATGGCGCGTCATGGCGATACCGTGTGGCGCGTTTGCCTTACGGCGCTTTGTCGCCATGCGGATGCCGAGGACGCGTTCCAGAATTCATTTCTAAAATACGCACTCGCAGATGATGTTCAGTTTCGTGAAGAGGAACATCGCAAGGCGTGGTTGATTCGCGTTGCTTCGAACACGTGCCGCGATATGCGGCGGGCGGCTGCGAGTAAGAATGTGCCGCTTGATGAGACCTCATTCGAATCGCTCGCGTCCCGCGATGAGGAGGCTCAGCCCGATTCGCGTGTGAAAGAAGTGCTCGATGCCATGAGCGACCTCGATGACCCTCCCCGCACTCCCGTGTATCTTGCCCTGTACGAGGGCTACACGGCTCCGGAGATCGCCTCGATGCTCGACGTCCCCGTGAATACCGTGTATTCCTGGATTGCCCGCGGCAAAAAGACGCTGAAGGAGGCCCTCTCATGACCGATCTTGAGCAGCGTATCCGTGAGGCCTACGATGCTCAGCATGCTTCCGAGGCGCTCCGCGGACGCACGCTGGCCCTTCTCGAGGAAGAGCGGAAGAGGCGGCCGGATGCTCCTTCTGTTGAGGTGCATCGCGCCTCCCTGCGGCGTCGCCCGCGAGTGCGTGTCGTCACTGCTTGGGCCGCATGCCTTTTGCTCGCGCTGGCCCTCGTCGGTGCCTATGGCGTGTATCGTGCGCCGTCTGCTTTCGTGGACATTGAGGTGAATCCCTCTCTTGAGCTTACGGTTAATACGTTCGGTAGCGTGATTGAAGCCGAAGCGCTCAATGATGATGGCGCTGTCGTGCTCGGCGCTGTTGATATGCTGAATCGCCCTTACGGCGACGTCATCGGCGCGCTGCTGTCGAGTGACGCATTCGGCTCTTATGCTGAGAAAGATGCGTTTATTGACGTCAACGTGGTTTCTGAGAACAATCGCTTGGGGGAGAGCCTTGTTGCTCAAAGCGACGAGGCGCTGTCCTCTGCATCCTGTGAACATGCTTGTCGCCGTGCCGATAGCGCCACTCGCGATGCGGCAGCTGCGGCGGGTTTGGGCGTTGGTCGCTATCAGGCTGCCCAAGAGCTGATGAGCCTCGATCCCTCATACACGCTCGAGGAGTGTGCTTCTATGACTATGCGTCAGCTGCGTGATCGCATCGACGCATGCCACAGCGGCCAGGAGGGCGATTCCTACGAGGGCCACGGACATGGCCAAGGGGCCGGTAAGGGATATGGTCACGGCCGTCATGGCAATTAAACGAGGCGACGCATAACGTATTGCGACGGAATTTCGGCCGTCTCAGGGGCCATTCGTGCGGATGAAAGATTTTTCAAATTCCCCCTTGCGCGAAATCCCGGGAGCTGTATCATATGCGAGCTGCCTTTTTCGGAAGTGCGGAAGGCGGCGCCCCCGGCGGTCCGGGCGGCCCGTCGGGCGGGAGAGCGAAGTTGTCGAGATTTCGTGAACCGCTTGACGGGGGATGCGAGTCCCTGTAAAGTATTTCTTGCGCCGCTCGCGAGGGCGGCGGGGCGGGAAGCCTCCCGCGGAACCTTGACAACCGGATACTGAGGATGGAATTCGAGAGACGGACAATACGTCTTCTCGGATGTCAGACGGACATTCGAGAGAGCAAGCTTTAACTTTTTCCCTGTCAGGGGCCGAGGGGCCCCGACGGAGAGTTTTCAAACAGAATCGAGACTCACATCGATCCTACGGCGCCTCCGGGCGCTGTTCGAACGGAGAGTTTGATCCTGGCTCAGGATGAACGCTGGCGGCGTGCTTAACACATGCAAGTCGAACGATTAAACTGGCTTCGGCCAGATATAGAGTGGCGAACGGGTGAGTAACACGTGACCAACCTGCCCCGCGCTCCGGGACAACCGCTGGAAACGGCGGCTAATACCGGATGCTCCGGGGAGGCCCCATGGCCTCCCCGGGAAAGCCCTGACGGCGCGGGATGGGGTCGCGGCCCATTAGGTAGACGGCGGGGTAACGGCCCACCGTGCCCGCGATGGGTAGCCGGACTGAGAGGTCGACCGGCCACATTGGGACTGAGATACGGCCCAGACTCCTACGGGAGGCAGCAGTGGGGAATTTTGCGCAATGGGGGGAACCCTGACGCAGCAACGCCGCGTGCGGGACGGAGGCCTTCGGGTTGTAAACCGCTTTCAGCAGGGAAGACTTTGACGGTACCTGCAGAAGAAGCTCCGGCTAACTACGTGCCAGCAGCCGCGGTAATACGTAGGGGGCGAGCGTTATCCGGATTCATTGGGCGTAAAGCGCGCGTAGGCGGCCCGGCAGGCCGGGGGTCGAAGCGGGGGGCTCAACCCCCCGAAGCCCCCGGAACCTCCGCGGCTTGGGTCCGGTAGGGGAGGGTGGAACACCCGGTGTAGCGGTGGAATGCGCAGATATCGGGTGGAACACCGGTGGCGAAGGCGGCCCTCTGGGCCGAGACCGACGCTGAGGCGCGAAAGCTGGGGGAGCGAACAGGATTAGATACCCTGGTAGTCCCAGCCGTAAACGATGGACGCTAGGTGTGGGGGGACGATCCCCCCGTGCCGCAGCCAACGCATTAAGCGTCCCGCCTGGGGAGTACGGCCGCAAGGCTAAAACTCAAAGGAATTGACGGGGGCCCGCACAAGCAGCGGAGCATGTGGCTTAATTCGAAGCAACGCGAAGAACCTTACCAGGGCTTGACATATGGGTGAAGCGGGGGAGACCCCGTGGCCGAGAGGAGCCCATACAGGTGGTGCATGGCTGTCGTCAGCTCGTGTCGTGAGATGTTGGGTTAAGTCCCGCAACGAGCGCAACCCCCGCCGCGTGTTGCCATCGGGTGATGCCGGGAACCCACGCGGGACCGCCGCCGTCAAGGCGGAGGAGGGCGGGGACGACGTCAAGTCATCATGCCCCTTATGCCCTGGGCTGCACACGTGCTACAATGGCCGGTACAGAGGGATGCCACCCCGCGAGGGGGAGCGGATCCCGGAAAGCCGGCCCCAGTTCGGATTGGGGGCTGCAACCCGCCCCCATGAAGTCGGAGTTGCTAGTAATCGCGGATCAGCATGCCGCGGTGAATGCGTTCCCGGGCCTTGTACACACCGCCCGTCACACCACCCGAGTCGTCTGCACCCGAAGTCGCCGGCCCAACCGCAAGGGGGGAGGCGCCGAAGGTGTGGAGGGTGAGGGGGGTGAAGTCGTAACAAGGTAGCCGTACCGGAAGGTGCGGCTGGATCACCTCCTTTCTAGGGAGATAAATCTTCTAGAGAGACAAACTTTAACTCGAATAGAGGGCAGGAGCCCGTCCGGTGGATGTCGCCCGGAGTAAGTCCCCGCAGCACCCGGTCCCCGGGGTCGCACCCGCGTACCTTGAGAGCCGCATAGCGATAGGAGAGAGATGGAAGAGTATCCTCTTCCAGACTCGATTCTTTTCTGCGATTAAATCAAGAATGATAGCAATCATTCATCCGATCCAAACAAGAAGAATTCACTTATATATGAGTGAGGAGCATCTGATCGCGAGCACAGTGAAGACACTGTGCCGCGGTATGAGATACCCGAATTGCGACATACGAGCGCTATTCATGATATCGATTAATTAATTTTAGCGACACGTGGATATCCCGCGGGCCCGAGAGCGGTCCCGCAAGATACCACGGGCGCACGGCGGATGCCTTGGCACAGGGAGCCGATGAAGGACGCGGCAAGCTGCGATAATCCCCGGCGAGGAGCACACATCCTTCGACCCGGGGGTCTCCGAATGGGCGAACCCATGCACAGCAGTGTGCATATCCCCGGCCCGAACACATAGGGCCGGGGAGGACAACCCGGGGAACTGAAACATCTAAGTACCCGGAGGAGAGGAAATCAATCTCGAGACTCCCCGAGTAGCGGCGAGCGAAAGGGGACCGATGGCCAAACCGTCGAGCGGGCATACCCGGCAGGGGTTCCGCCGACGGGGTTGCAGGGCCGCGCATCCGGGGGCTGCCGCCCCCGGGCGCAGGTCCGGCTGGGGAGCGGAACGGCATGGGAGGGCCGGCCGCAGCGGGTGACAGCCCCGTACGCGAACCCAGACCGGACGGCGCGACGCGGTCCCTGAGTAGGGCCGGGCACGTGAAACCCGGTCCGAACCTGGGTGGACCACCATCCAAGCCTGAGTACTACCCTGTGACCGATAGCGCACCAGTACCGTGAGGGAAAGGTGAAAAGCACCCCGGGAGGGGAGTGAAACAGTACCTGAAACCGTGCGCCCACGAGCAGTCGGAGCACCCCTTGAGGGTGTGACGGCGTGCCTTTTGTAGAATGAGCCAGCGAGTCGCTGGCGCGGGGCGAGGTTAACCGAA
This sequence comes from Collinsella sp., assembly GCA_048250755.1. Lineage (GTDB taxonomy): Bacteria > Actinomycetota > Coriobacteriia > Coriobacteriales > Coriobacteriaceae > Collinsella. The sequence continues at coordinate 7,778 of DBEZMF010000013.1, read as the reverse complement.
AGGGAGCCGGAGCGAAAGCGAGCCTTAACAGGGCGACTTGAGTCCCGCGCCGCGGACGCGAAGCCGGGTGAGCTATCCGTGGGCAGGCTGAAGCGGGGGTAAGACCCCGTGGAGGGCCGAACGCACGTCGGTTGAAAACGGCGGCGATGACCTGCGGATAGGGGTGAAAGGCCAATCAAACCCGGAGATATCTCGTTCTCCCCGAAATAGCTTTAGGGCTAGCGTCGCGCGTTCACCGCCGGAGGTAGAGCACCGGATGGACGAGGGGGCTTCGCCGCCTACCGAATCCAACCGAACTCCGAATGCCGGCGGCCCAGAGCGCGGCAGTCAGAGCATGTGGGCTAAGCTGTGTGCTCGAGAGGGAAACAGCCCGGACCGCCCGCTAAGGTCCCCAAGTTCCAGCCGAGTGGCAAAGGATGTGCGTCCGCCCAGACAACCAGGATGTTGGCTTAGAAGCAGCCATACATTCAAAGAGTGCGTAACAGCTCACTGGTCGAGTGGACATGCGCCGACAATACACGGGGCTAAGCTGGACACCGAAGCGGCGGGATTTTAATTCATTAGAATCGGTAGGGGAGCTTCCCATGGGCGGAGAAGCCGGAGGGCGACCGACGGTGGAGCGCATGGGAGTGAGAATGCTGGCATGAGTAGCGAGAGACGAGAGAGTAACTCGTCCGCCGTGAACCCGAGGTTTCCTGGGCAAGGCTAATCCTCCCAGGGTCAGTCGGGGGCTAAGGCGAGGCCGGTAGGCGTAGCCGACGCGCAGCAGGCAGACATTCCTGCACCGCGCACGCGGCGCTACGACCGACGGGGCGACGGATGGGGGTGGCTCGGCGGGGTTCTGGACGTCCCCGTGATGGAGCGCGGCCCGCGGACCAGGGAAATCCGGTCCGCATTGAGGGCGAGGCTCCGGACGAAGCACTTAAGCGAAGCGAGTGAGCCCGAGGTCCCTAGAAAAACCCCTAGGCAGGCGCGTGCGCGCCCGTACCGCAAACCGACACAGGTGGGTGGGTAGAACATACCGAGGCGATCGGGTCAACCATGGTCAAGGAACTCGGCACAATGGCCCCGTAACTTCGGGAGAAGGGGTGCCCGCGCGTACGTGAACCGGCTTGCCCGGGGAGCGGAGGCGGGCCGCAGTGGAGAGGCCCAAGCGACTGTTTACCAAAAACACAGGACTCTGCAGAAGCCGCAAGGCGACGTATAGGGTCTGACGCCTGCCCGGTGCCGGAAGGTCACGCGGAGGAGTTAGCCGATTCGGCGAAGCCCCGAAGCCAAGCCCCGGTAAACGGCGGCCGTAACTATAACGGTCCTAAGGTAGCGAAATTCCTTGTCGGGTAAGTTCCGACCTGCACGAAAGGCGCAACGACTTGGGCGCTGTCTCGACCATGGACCCGGTGAAATTGCACTGGTCGTGAAGATGCGACTTACCCGCGGAAGGACGGAAAGACCCCGTGAACCTTCACTGCAGCTTGGCATTGGCCGCTGGTCCCGCGTGTAGAGGATAGGCAGGAGGCATCGATCCGGAGGCGCCAGCCCCCGGGGAGCCGCCCTTGGAATACTGCCCTCGCGCGACCGGCGTCCTAACCCGAGGCCGTCAACCGGCTCGGGGACCGTGCCAGGCGGGCAGTTTGACTGGGGCGGTCGCCTCCTAAAGGGTAACGGAGGCGCGCGAAGGTCCGCTCGGGACGGTCGGCAACCGTCCTTTTGAATGCAAGAGTACAAGCGGGCTTGACTGCGAGGCCCACAAGCCGAGCAGGTGCGAAAGCAGGCTCTAGTGATCCGGCGGCCCCGAGTGGGTGGGCCGTCGCTCAACGGATAAAAGGTACTCCGGGGATAACAGGCTGATCTTGCCCAAGAGTCCACATCGACGGCAAGGTTTGGCACCTCGATGTCGGCTCATCGCATCCTGGGGCTGGAGCAGGTCCCAAGGGTACGGCTGTTCGCCGTTTAAAGCGGTACGCGAGCTGGGTTCAGAACGTCGTGAGACAGTTCGGTCCCTATCCTCCGTGGGCGCAGGAGAATCGATGGAGGCTGCCCCCAGTACGAGAGGACCGGGGTGGACGCACCTCCGGTGAACCGGTTGTCGACCAACGGCACGGCCGGGTAGCCGCGTGCGGCGCGGATAACCGCTGAAGGCATCTAAGCGGGAAGCCGTTCCAGGGATTAGTTCTCCTTCCGGTAAGGGCCCAGGTAGACTACCTGGTCGATAGACGGCAGGTGCAAGGCTGGCGACAGCCTCAGCCGAGCCGCACTAATCGCCCGAGCTCTTCCGGAACCGCACCTCGCGGCCCGCGGGACCCAGCGCTCATGCGCGGTCCGGGCACGAGGATGCCCCCGAGTCACATCTTTCCTATGCGCCATGCGGCCCCCAGGGCACGTGAGAGAGACACCGGACACCGTAACGGTGGGCGCCGCCCACCGGTCAGCGGCCAGAGCATGGGGGGCACGCCCGGTCCCGTTCCGAACCCGGAAGCTAAGCCCCATCGCGCCGAGAGTACTGCGGGGTCAGCCCGTGGGAGGCCAGGGCGCCGCTGACCGGTGGACGGCACCGAGCCGTACGCTTGAACTGAGAAGGGGGGGGCCTCGCGGCCTCCCCCTTTTTTCGTTGTATAAGCTGATATTTGCCCTTTCTGTTTTAGGAGTGCTTGGATTGACTTTAGTCGAGGGCATCGTTGTCGTCCGCGGTGAGGTAGAGCCGATCTTCTTGCTTATGTCACTTTCTGGTGGCGCTCAGTTGGCTCCAGGGTTCTGTCGCCACGTTTATCCGGACGGATCTTTTGCTCCTTATTTCCAGTAAATCAATTAAGGGGCATTGTTTCAATCAAATTCACTCCACCTGCGGGGGCTCTATCTAATTAGTGATAGGGCCCCCGCAGGCGTTTTATAGGTTTGTTAACGTTGTCCTTCAATTTATGACGGGTTAATTAGCGGAGACCAACGAGGGTATAAAGATGCTATGTCTACAGTGGACAGCAAGATTCCCGAGGTCATACGGTCTGTCCAAGGTTTATGACCATATGTGTGACTCTGAGCATCTCGGAGCCCAGTTAATTCATTTGTGAACAAAATATGGAGTGCCAGATTCCCGCCCGCGGGGCCCCTCCGGTCTGGCAATATATCTCCTTGTCGCGCGGCCCGGTGGAACCGGATGAGCCGCGCAGGCGTGCACCTTGAGAACCGGATACTGCGAGGATGGACACACCAGATGTGTCGCATCCGGGCAGACATCGAACCATTTGAAATGGTCTAACTTGGATTTGTTTTTCGCAAGGCCGCCGAGAGGCGGCCCCGAGAAATTCCTTTTCCTATACTAAAACCATATGAATCGAACGGAACCGATCAGCGAATGACTGAGAGGACCGGACGGGCTCGAAGCCCATACATTTTGGACGGAGAGTTCGATCCTGGCTCAGGATGAACGCTGGCGGCGCGCCTAACACATGCAAGTCGAACGGCACCCCTCTCCGGAGGGAAGCGAGTGGCGAACGGCTGAGTAACACGTGGAGAACCTGCCCCCTCCCCCGGGATAGCCGCCCGAAAGGACGGGTAATACCGGATACCCCGGGGTGCCGCATGGCACCCCGGCTAAAGCCCCGACGGGAGGGGATGGCTCCGCGGCCCATCAGGTAGACGGCGGGGTGACGGCCCACCGTGCCGACAACGGGTAGCCGGGTTGAGAGACCGACCGGCCAGATTGGGACTGAGACACGGCCCAGACTCCTACGGGAGGCAGCAGTGGGGAATCTTGCGCAATGGGGGGAACCCTGACGCAGCGACGCCGCGTGCGGGACGGAGGCCTTCGGGTCGTAAACCGCTTTCAGCAGGGAAGAGTCAAGACTGTACCTGCAGAAGAAGCCCCGGCTAACTACGTGCCAGCAGCCGCGGTAATACGTAGGGGGCGAGCGTTATCCGGATTCATTGGGCGTAAAGCGCGCGTAGGCGGCCCGTCAAGCGGAACCTCTAACCCGAGGGCTCAACCCCCGGTCGGGTTCCGAACTGGCAGGCTCGAGTTTGGTAGAGGAAGATGGAATTCCCGGTGTAGCGGTGGAATGCGCAGATATCGGGAAGAACACCGATGGCGAAGGCAGTCTTCTGGGCCATCAACTGACGCTGAGGCGCGAAAGCTGGGGGAGCGAACAGGATTAGATACCCTGGTAGTCCCAGCCGTAAACGATGGGTGCTAGGTGTGGGGGGATCATCCCTCCGTGCCGCAGCCAACGCATTAAGCACCCCGCCTGGGGAGTACGGCCGCAAGGCTAAAACTCAAAGGAATTGACGGGGGCCCGCACAAGCAGCGGAGCATGTGGCTTAATTCGAAGCAACGCGAAGAACCTTACCAGGGCTTGACATGCTGGTGAAGCCGGGGAAACCCGGTGGCCGAGAGGAGCTAGCGCAGGTGGTGCATGGCTGTCGTCAGCTCGTGTCGTGAGATGTTGGGTTAAGTCCCGCAACGAGCGCAACCCCTATCGTATGTTGCCAGCATTGAGTTGGGGACTCATACGAGACTGCCGGCGTCAAGCCGGAGGAAGGTGGGGACGACGTCAAGTCATCATGCCCTTTATGCCCTGGGCTGCACACGTGCTACAATGGCCGGTACAACGGGCCGCGACCTGGCGACAGGAAGCGAATCCCTCAAAGCCGGCCCCAGTTCGGATCGGAGGCTGCAACCCGCCTCCGTGAAGCCGGAGTTGCTAGTAATCGCGGATCAGCACGCCGCGGTGAATACGTTCCCGGGCCTTGTACACACCGCCCGTCACACCACCCGAGTCGTCTGCACCCGAAGCCGCCGGCCGAACCCCCCTGGGGGCGGAGGCGTCGAAGGTGTGGAGGGTGAGGGGGGTGAAGTCGTAACAAGGTAGCCGTACCGGAAGGTGCGGCTGGATCACCTCCTTTCTAGGGAGATTCTCATCAGAATCAAGGCTTCACTAACTCAAGAGATTCCAGAAAATCCAGCATCCGGCTCCCGGGGCTCCCGCCCCGAGGCACCTTGACAGCCGCATAGCGAAGCACGGAATTAAGAAGATACGCGGGGCCGGGAAACCTATCCCGGCCCCCGAGAACGAATAACGAAATCAATTCATATAAGTTGATTCGGATTCTTCACGATCGCAAAATCATTCAAGATTTACTCGATGTGGTTTACCTTACACATAACAGGGAACACTTCAGGACGAAGATACAAAGGGCGCGAGGCGGATGCCTTGGCGCGGGAAGTCGACGAAGGGCGCGGCAAGCTGCGATAAGCCGCGGGGAGGCGCAAACGGCCTTTGATCCGCGGATTCCCGAATGGGGGAACCCAGCAGGGGCAATGCCCTGCTACCGGCCGCCGAACCCATAGGCGGCCAGGAGGCAACCGGGGGAACTGAAACATCTAAGTACCCCGAGGAAGAGAAATCAACCGAGATCCCGGGAGTAGCGGCGAGCGAAACCGGGCCAGCCCAAACCGGCGCGCGTGCAAGCGTGCGGGCGTTTCCGCGCCGGTGTTGTTGGGCGGGGCAACCGAGGGCCGCATCCCTCGGCCGCTGTTACAAACCAGCCATCTAGGGGAACGGCCTGGGAAGGCCGGCGGAACAGGGTGAGAGCCCCGTACCCGGAAGGTCGCTGGCAGCGGGTCTCCGGCCCAGAGTAGCGCGGGGCACGTGAAACCCCGCGCGAAGCAGGGGGGACCACCCTCCAAGGCTGAACACTCTCCCGCGACCGATAGCGAACCAGTACCGTGAGGGAAAGGTGAAAAGCACCCCGAGAGGGGAGTGAAACAGCGCCTGAAACCGCGCGCCCACGAGCAGTCGGAGCACCCATCGCGGTGTGACGGCGTGCCTTTTGTAGAATGAGCCAGCGAGTCACGATGCGCGGCGAGGTTAAGCTATGAAGCGAGCCGCAGCGAAAGCGAGTCTTTAAGACGGCGACATGAGTCGCGCGTCGTGGACGCGAAGCCGGGTGAGCTACCCATGGGCAGGCTGAAGCGGGGGTAAGACCCCGTGGAGGGCCGAACCCACTTCGGTTGAAAACGGAGGGGATGACCCGTGGGTAGGGGTGAAAGGCCAATCAAACCCGGAGATATCTCGTTCTCCCCGAAATAGCTTTAGGGCTAGCCCCGGCCGTTTTCCCGCGGCGGTAGAGCACTGGACGGAGGAGGGGGCCTCACCGCCTACCGATGCCGACCAAACTCCGAATGCCGCGAGACCAGAGGCCGGGAGTCAGAGCATGTGGGCTAAGCTGTGTGCTCGAGAGGGAAACAGCCCAGACCGCCCGCTAAGGCCCCCAAGTCATCGCTGAGTGGCAAAGGATGTGCGTCCGCCCAGACAACCAGGATGTTGGCTTAGAAGCAGCCATGCATTCAAAGAGTGCGTAACAGCTCACTGGTCGAGTGGACATGCGCCGACAATTCACGGGGCTAAGCGATGCGCCGAAGCGGCGGAATGTAATTACATTGGTAGGGGAGCTTCCCCTGCGCGGCGAAGCCGGAGGGCGACCGACGGTGGAGCGCAGGGGAGTGAGGATGCTGGCATGAGTAACGAGAGCGGCGCGGGAAACGCCGCCGCCGTAAGCCCAAGGTTTCCTGGGCAAGGCTAATCCTCCCAGGGTCAGTCGGGAGCTAAGGCGAGGCCGGAAGGCGTAGCCGATGCGCAACAGGCGGACATTCCTGTACCGCCTCGGGACCGCTACGACCGAAGGGGCGACGGAGAAGGGTACGCAGGCGGGGTTCTGGACGCCCCCGTGAAAGCATGTAGGCCGCAGGGCAGGCAAATCCGCCCTGCGCACAAGGCCGAGACGCGAGACGAAGCCTTATGGCGAAGCTGCGGAGCCCACGCTCCCTGGAAAAACCCCTAGGCAGGGCCCGAGGCGCCCGTACCAAAACCGACACAGGTGGGCGGGTAGAGCATACCGAGGCGATCGGGGGAACCATGGTCAAGGAACTCGGCATAATCGCTCCGTAACTTCGGGAGAAGGAGTGCCGCTGCAGGTGGAGGGACCTAGCTCCCCGAGCCCGCGGCGGCCGCAGCGAAACGGCCCAAGCGACTGTTTACCAAAAACACAGGACTCTGCCAACCCGCGAGGGGAAGTATAGGGTCTGACGCCTGCCCGGTGCCGGAAGGTTACGCGGATGCGTTAGCACTCGTGCGAAGCGCTGAAGCCAAGCCCCGGTAAACGGCGGCCGTAACTATAACGGTCCTAAGGTAGCGAAATTCCTTGTCGGGTAAGTTCCGACCTGCACGAACGGCGTAACGACTTGGGCGCTGTCTCGACCATGGACCCGGTGAAATTGCACTATTCGTGAAGATGCGAATTACCTGCGGAAGGACGGAAAGACCCCGTGAACCTTCACTGCAGCTTGGCATTGGCCGTTGGCTCGGCGCGTAGAGGATAGGCAGGAGGCTATGAAACCGGGGCGCCAGCCCCGGCGGAGCCGCCCTTGGAATACTGCCCCCTCCGTTCCGGCTGCCTAACGCGGCGCCTTATATCAGGGCCGCGGACCGTGCCAGGCGGGTAGTTTGACTGGGGCGGTCGCCTCCCAAAGAGTAACGGAGGCGCGCAAAGGTTGGCTCAGGACGGTCGGCAACCGTCCCGAGAGCGCAAGAGTGCAAGCCAGCTTGACTGCGAGGCGGACGGGCCGAGCAGGTGCGAAAGCAGGCTCTAGTGATCCGGCGGCCCAGAGTGGAATGGCCGTCGCTCAACGGATAAAAGGTACTCCGGGGATAACAGGCTGATCTTGCCCAAGAGTCCACATCGACGGCAAGGTTTGGCACCTCGATGTCGGCTCATCGCATCCTGGG
>DBEZMF010000012.1:0-44936 GCA_048250755.1 Collinsella sp. | reverse complement strand
CCCATTACAGTCTGAAATAGGCCATCGATAAATTTCGATGGCGAGCATTCGGCGCATTGCCTACGATACGGGCAAGCCCCGAGGGGCCGCCGATCGGGCGCCTCCGGATGGCCGTCTGCCCCTGCCCCGTAGAGGGCCCGGGGGGTGTTGCCACCGGGGGCGCTCGCCGCTCCGGACGACTGATAGGAAACTGCCGGGCGCAAGCGCCACGGCCAGGTAATGTGGGTGTCGCGGGGAGGGGTTCCGATCGGCCTACCGATTGGAGGATACCACCGTGGCACCAATTAGAATGCCGGAAGCCGTCATCGGGCTCGATGTCGGGAAATCGTCCCACTGGGCATGCGTCGCGACTCGAGATGGCGAGGTGCTGTTGAGCGCCCCCGTCGCGAACAGGGAGGACGACCTGGACTCGCTGTTCGGCCGCTTCCCCGATGCGCTCGTGGTCGTCGACCAGTCGCGCAACATAGGCGCCCTCGCGCTCGCCCGCGCCAGGGCGGCCGGGATGTCGGCGGCGTACCTGCCGGGACTCGCGGCGCACGGGGCCGCCAGGCTCTTCGCCGGCGACGCCAAGACCGACGAGCGAGACGCGATGGTCATCGCGAAGACGGCGCTTGGCATCCCCGACGCGCTCCTGCCGGCCGGAGACCCAGGTCCGACGATTGCGGCGGCGAGGGCGCTGGCCGCCCAGAGGAACTTCCTGACCTGCGAGAACACTAGGAATAAGAACCGGCTGCGCAGCATCCTGCTGGAATCGTGCCCCGCCTTCGAGGCACTGGTCGACCTGTCCGACGGGCCCCAGCTGAGGCTCATGGCATCCCTCGGCGGGGCCTGGTCGGTAGCCGACGCCGGGCCCCGCAGGGCGGCGGCGCTCACGCGTGGGGCGGCGCGCGGTAAGATCGAGGCCCTCGTCCGCTCGACAACCTCCTCGACAAGGCCGGATGCGTCGGTCGTCGCCGCCGAGGACCGGGCGGTGAAACTGCTCGCGCGCAGGATATCCGAGAACTCGGCGGAGATCGAGGCGATCACGGCGGAGATCTCCGCCCTGCTCGAGGGCGACGATACCTACCGATGCCTCCTGACGGTGCCGGGCATCGGGCCCAAAACCGCTTCCGAGCTTGCGATCTCCATCGACATCGAAGACTTCCCCAGTCACGACAGGCTCGCGTCGTACTGCGGCCTGGCGCCGCGCAACCGCCAGTCGGGAACCTCGATCTCCTCGGTGACGGCATCGCGCCAAGGCAACAAGAGGCTGAAGAACCTGCTCATATTCTCATGTAACTGCCTTACCCGGACAGAGGGGAGATGGGGCGACTACTACACCAGGTGCCGGGAACGGGGCATGTCGCACGGCAAGGCGCTCAAGGCGCTGGCGCGAAAGAGACTGAAGGTCATCTACGCGGTCATGCGAGACAGGGTGCCTTACGCAGCCTAGCCGAAACGCACCGAGCAGACTGAAGCCCACCGGCCTAATGGCTTGGCGTCAGCATGCCGCGATTCGGTCGCACGGAGAGCATTTCCCAGTTGACAAAACTATAGGAACACCCCCTATAAGTTGCGGTGGAATAGTTCCTGTTTGGGTAGCAAATAGCCAAAAACGAGAACTATTCCACCGCAAGTTCGTGAAGGAACGCGAAATGCCTTACAGCCCGTATTTCACGACGACGCGGTTGATGCGGCGACACCAGGGCTTGTACAGAGCGGCCAAAAACACGCAGGTCGCAAGGCCGTGCGTGATATCGAATGGCACCGCCGTGGCAAGACGCGCTACGGCGCCTGCCCAGGTGAGCGGCTGCACAAAACCGATGATGTCATACGCATTGATCACGACGCCGTACAGCAAGCCCGACGCAAAGCCATACGCCATCAGCGCCGGCAATCGCACGGTGCCGTCGGCGCGGTCGAACGCACCCGCGTACGCCAGCGCGCCGCCAACATAGCCAACCAGGCCCCAGGCATACATCTGCCACGGCGTCCACATGCCCTGCCCAAAAAAGAAATTGCTGGTCAGCGCCGCCAACGCACCGACCATAAAACCATTGCGGCGACCAAGCGTCGCCCCCGCGATAATGGCGATGGCGCTCACCGGTTTAAAGTCGGGAATGGGCCCAAACAGGATGCGCCCCGCCGCCGCCAGCGCCGCCAGCACCAGCGTGGGCATAATCTGGCGCAAACCCGGACGAGATGCCTCGTAACCCGCAAAGAACAGCGCGAGCACCAGCGCCACCACAATCAGCATGGCCAACGCTGCCTGCTCAACACCCGCCAGCAACGCCGCAGCCATCACCGCCGGCACCGCCAACAACAGCGGGATCTCCAGTTTTGCAAGCAAGCGCGAGAAACGACAGTCCGTCATCCCATCACGCCCTATAGAACACGTTGTCGGCAAAGAAGTCGGCCGGCGGCTCCATGCAGGCAATCTCGCCGTCAAACATCATGGCGACGTCGTCGGCTACCTGCTCGGCAAAGTCCAAATCGTGCGTAGCCATGATGACGGTGCCGCCAGCCTTCGCATGGTCACGCAGGGCGCGGGCGATGATGCGGCGGCTGAACAGGTCTAGACCCTTGGTGGGCTCATCGAGCAATAGCAGTTCGGGGCCGATTAGCAGCAGTTTTGCCAATGCAAGCAGTTGACGCTGCCCGCCCGAAAGATCGTACGGATGGCGTCCATCCAGACCCGACAACCCCAAGCTCGCCGCACGCTCCCGCGCCAAGTTCTCGTCATATCCGCAGGTCGAGGCCCATTCCATCAGCTCATCGCGAACCGTCTCGGCAACCAGCAATGCTTTGGGATTCTGAGGCAGCAGCGCCGCCGAGGCCGCTCCGCGCACCATGCGGCCGCGCTGCAGCTTGGCGGTCTTCGCCAGCACCGAGAGCATCGTCGACTTGCCGCAGCCGTTACCGCCAACAACCGCATGCACCGCACCGGCCGAAAACGACGCATCGAGCCCACGCAACACCCAGCCGGACGCTCGATCGTAGCGAAACCAACCTTCCGACAGGGTGGTAGCCGACCCAGCGTGCATTTTTTGGAGTATTCTGCTTCCATCCGTGCGCGAGAAGGCTTCCAAGCCGTTCTCGAGCGACGTTTGCGCCACAAATTCGGACGATTTGTCCAATTCTGAACTTTTTTTCGCGCTCGATACGTCCCCGGGCGGCTCCAGAGAGCCCAAATTGTCCTCACGCCTGCTGAATACTCCGTTTTTTGCACATCGGATGGCACCCCACCCCCACGTGTCATCGGAAAACAGCGATTCTCGGCGTCCCAAAGATGCCATATCCGCCGCCTCGTGCACGCGGCCATCCTCAATCCGGTACGCACACGTCGCGTATTCGAGCATTGGGCGCGGCTGATGCGTCGCCACAACAACCGTGCAGCCCAGCTCGCGATTCACACGAAACAGCGCGTGCAGGAAATTCTTCTCGGCAACGGGATCGAGCTGAGACGTGGGCTCGTCGAGCAGCAGCACGTGCGGGCGCAGCGCCAGGACGGCGGCAAGCGACAGCAGCTGCTTGCGGCCACCCGAAAGCGTATCGGTATCACGATGAAGCCAGTCCTCCAGACCAAAGAAATAGCTGGTCTCGGCAACACGGCGGCGCATCTCATCACGTGCTAGCCCCAAGTTTTCCAGGCCAAACGCCATCTCGTGCCACACGGTTTCGCACACGATCTGGTTCTCGGGATCCTGGAACACATAGCCCACGCGCTCCGCCGATGCCCGCACGTCCATGTCGGCAACGTTCTCGCCCAGCACGCGCGTATCGCCAGTGCGCTCGCCCGCCGGAGCGATCTCGGGCTTGAGCAGCGACAGCAGCGTCGACTTGCCCGATCCGGTACCGCCAACAAGCAGCGCAAATGCACCTTGGGGAACACGCCAATCAAGCCCCTCGAGCACCGGTGCCTCGGCCCCGGGATAGGCAAAACTAAGGCCCCGCACCTCAATCGCCGGCGCGGCCGAGCCATATGCCACACCCGCCGCCGAGCTCCTATCAAACCGAGCCATCAGCCAAACCTCTTCTCATCAATCGCGTGCAATGCGCAAGGCAGCATCATCCAGGCAGCGTACACGACATAGCCCAGCCACGGCGCCGGCACCGAGAGCTGCGGATAAAACGAATACTGCGTCGTCGCGGTCCACGCCACCGCCACCGCGGCAGCACCAAACAGCGCGAGCCCGCCCAGCGCGGCAACGTCGCTGCGCCCCAGTCGATACCGCGCATACGTCGTACGACGCGTCGCGGCACCCCACCCGCGCGAGCGCATCGCGTCCGCGCGCTCCAGCGAATCTTCCATGCCCCAGCCCATCAACACGCTCGACGCCCGCAGGCGCGAGCGCACGGGGTCGGCCGGCGCGCGCCCCAGCACATCAATCGCATCCTGCACCGCCAGCACCGTACGACCGCGGCGCAAAAACTGCGGGATAAGCCTCATGCACATCGAGATCATGAGCGCAATCACCGGTGCGGCATTACCCAGCAGCGCGAGCACCTTGTCGTATTCGAGCATCGACGCCGCGGCCTCAAACCATAGCACGCTCGCCACAAACAGCCCGCCCATGCACAGGCCGTATACCATGCTTTCCAGATACACCGCGCGCATGCCAATACGGAACAGCTCCGTCGAGCCCGAGGCACTAAACAGCGGATTGACCAGCGCGATAATCAAAATCACCGGCAACTGCCAGCGGAGTGCGCCCAGCGTGCGGGCAGCCCCACGCGTCGCAAATCCATACGCCAGCCCGCCCGCAAGTGACAGCGCAATCAGCACCGGCTGCATCGAGAACATGGTGAGCCCCAGCGTCAGCACAATATAGAGTGCCGGCACAGCCGGATGCGACATCGAGAACGCCGCGACGGGCTCGCCGCCAAACTCCTCTTGTATGTTGTCCACGGGCACCCCCGTCCCCTCGCTCAAAAGACAGCTCCGCAGCACCGCCAACGCCGCACGCAAGCAGCGCAAACGCCACGACGGCGGCGCAAGCCCCAACCGCCGCAAACCAATCGCTACGCGCTCAACATATGCCTGCGGTATCATATTGTGCCGTGTATCGTTTCCAAACACACGTCTCTATAACGTAACAGGAGATCACATGGACGCAACCGCAATTATCCTCGCCGCCGGCGAGGGCACCCGCATGAAGTCGAACCACTGCAAGGTTTCGCACAAGATCCTGGGTAAGCCCATGGTCCAGTGGATCGTCGACGCCACCATCAAGGCCGGCTGCAGCCGCGTCGTGGTCGTCATCGGCAGCCACGCCGACGAGATGCGCGCCCTTATCGACGGCGCCTACGCCAACAGCGCCACCAAGGTCGAGTGCGTCGAGCAGACCGAGCGCCTGGGCACCGGCCACGCCGTAAAGGTCGCGCTCGAGGCCTGCGGCATCACGCAAGGCCCCGTCGTCGTGCTCAACGGCGACCTGCCGCTCATCACCGCCGACACCGTCGCCAAGTTCGCGCAGACCGTCGCCACCGGCGAGCTCGCCTGCACCGTCATGACCATGACCCCGCCCGACCCCTTCGGCTACGGCCGTATCAAGCTGGGCGCCGACGGCCAGATCGAGCGCATCATCGAGCAGAAGGACTGCACGCCCGAGCAGGCCGCCACGCTGCTCGAGTGCAACGCCGGCTGCTACGCCTTCGACGGCGCGCAGTTCGCCGCGCACATCGACGAGATCGGCAACGACAACGCGCAGTCCGAGTACTATCTGCCCGACATGCTCGAGATCCTCAAAGGCCACGGTCAGGCAGTCTCCATCTTCCACTGCGATGACTACCGCGACGGCCTGGGCGTCAACAGCCGTATCCAGCTCGCGCAGCTCACCGCCATCGCGCGCGACCGCATCAACGAGCACTGGATGGCCGAGGGTGTTACCTTCATCGACCCCACGCAGGCCTGGATCGGCCCCGACGCCACCATCGGCCGCGACACCGTCGTGTGGCCGCAGACGCATCTGATCGGCCACGTCACCGTGGGCGAAGAGTGCCAGCTCGGCCCCAACAGCCGCCTCACCGACACCACTGTCGGCAGCGGCTGCATCATCGATGAGACCATCGCCATCGAGGCCGTCATCGAGAACGGCGTCGACTGCGGCCCGCGCGCCTACCTGCGCCCGGGCACCCACATGCTCGACGGATCCAAGGCCGGCACGCACGTGGAGATCAAGAAGTCCACGATCGGCGAGGGTTCCAAGGTGCCCCACCTGTCCTACATCGGCGACACCACCATGGGCTCCGGCGTCAACGTGGGCGCAGGCTCCATCACCTGCAACTACGACGGCGTCCACAAGCACAAGACCGTCATCGGCAAGGATGCCTTCATCGGTTCCGACACCATGATGGTCGCGCCCGCCCAGATCGGCGACGGCGCGCTCGTTGCCGCCGGCTCCGTCATCACCGAGCCGGTTCCGGCAGACGCACTCGGCCTGGGCCGCGCCCGTCAGGTAAATATCGAGGGCTGGGCCGCCGATTATCGCCGCCGTCTGCACGAGGACGACGAGGTATAACGTTTTACCAGGCACAAAAGGAGCTGTTCCCATGGGGACGGCTCCTTTTTCTATCGTGACCTGCGCGACCGGATGAGTGGTCGGTTCGTGTCCGTTGACGGTAAAGACGTTATCAAGGCTCGATAAACCCCGTCGCGCGGTTACAATGCAACAAGGCATCTATATGGCATTCGATGTATAAAGGAGAAGGGTAATGCCGATTAATGATCCCGAGAAGTCGGAGAATATGCGCAAGTCCATCCGCGTGTATTCCGGTTCCTCCAACCGTCCCCTCGCTCAGAAGATTGCTGAGTACCTTGGGGTCGAGCTTTCGGGCCTTACGCTAAAGCAGTTCGCCAATGGTGAGATTTACGCCCGCTACGACGAGACCGTCCGCGGCGCCGACGTCTTCCTGATTCAGTCCGTGGCCGGCGGCAACGTCAACGACATGCTCATGGAGCTGCTCATCGCCACCGACGCTGCCAAGCGCGCATCCGCCCGCTCCATCACCGCCGTTATCACCCACTACGGCTATGCCCGCCAGGACCGCAAGGCCGGCCCGCGCGAGCCCATCACCGCCCGCCTCGTCGCCAACCTGCTCGAGCGCGCCGGCGTCAACCGCATCATCACCCTCGACCTGCACCAGGGCCAGATCCAGGGCTTCTTCGATATCCCGGTTAACCACCTGTCCGCACTGCCGCTGTTTGGCCAGTACTACAACGACATGCACTTCGACACCGACAACCTGGTTGTCGTCTCCCCCGACGTGGGTCGTGCCAAGGCCGCCAAGAAGCTGTCCGACATGCTCGACTGCGACCTGGCCATCGCCCACAAGGGCCGTCCGCGCCACAACGCCGCCGAGGTCATGGGCATCATCGGTGACATCAAGGGCAAGACCTGCATCATCAACGACGACATGATCGACACCGCTGGCACCCTGTGCGCCAACGTCAAGGAGCTCAAGGCCATGGGCGCCGGCGACATCTACGTGTGCGCCACCCACGGCATCTTCTCCGGTCCGGCCATCGAGCGCCTGAACGATGCCCCCATCGTCGAGTGCGTCGTCACCGATGCCATCCCCGTCGAGGTCGGCGGCAAGATTAAGACCATCTCGGTCGCCGAGGAGTTCGCTCAGGCCATCTCCGCCGTTTACCACGAGGAGCCCGTCTCTACGCTCGTCGGCGGCGACTTCGCGCTGTAGTCGCTCGACCCTCGCATCCCTCCGGAAGCCCCGGACGCGCCTACGGGGTTATCACGCGAACGTCCTCGCCGCTTTACGGCTGCGGGATGTTCGCTTTGATAACCCCTCCCGGCGTGTCCGGGGCTTCCTGCTGTCTCGGGGCAGCTGTTTTCTGAAATGACTTTGCTGCAACCTTTCCTCGCCTTCGGCGGGCGTGGTAGCCTTTGTCGTTGATTAAACTTTTGTGTAACGAAAGGAAGCATATGGCAGCTGCACAGCCGCTCAAGATTCGCATGGTTGCCGGACTTGGCAACCCTGGCGATGAATATGCCGAGACCCGCCACAACGCTGGCTTCAAAGCGATCGACGAGTTGGCCCGTCAGGCCGGTGTCACGTACTGGAAAAACCAGGCAGGCGCCGAGGTCGCGCTCATCAACATCAACGATCCCGAGGAAGAGGGTGGCAAGCGCCAGATTGTGCTGGTCAAGCCGCAGTCGTACATGAATACCTCGGGCGGTCCCATCTCCAAGCTTTGCCGCGAGTACAAGATCAAGGCCGAGGAGCTGCTCGTGATCCACGATGAGCTCGACATTCCCGCCGGCGACGTACGCGTCAAGGTAGGCGGCGGCCACGCCGGCCACAATGGCCTGCGCTCCATCATCGACAAGATGGGCAGTCGCGACTTCAGCCGCATCCGCACCGGCATCGGCAATCCTCCCGGCAAGATGGCTGTCGCCGACTACGTGCTCAAGCAGCTGCGCGCCCGCGAGGCCGATGACTTCCAGGACACCTGCGCCCGCGCCGCAGATGCCGCCGGTCTGGCAATCGTGCACGGCGTGATCTATGCCCGCGACCACGTCAACGGCGTCGCCTCCGCCAACGGCAAGCACTAAAACCTATCATTAGGGACAAGTTTATTTTGGCAGGTTTTATCTGCGGAAACGCCGCGGTAGCCGCACCGTAATAAACCCTGTGCCGCCATACATATGCAGCGCTCCAAAGGGGGCCGGCCTCACCGAAGCACGAGGCCGGCCCCTTTGCTGTTTTACCTGATAAAACCCACCAAAATATACTCGCCTCTTTGCGCTAGGTCACTTTTCCCGCCTGCCAAAGATACACGTAAGCGACATGTCCATGAGGGTATAATTTGCACCGTATGTTTGCACAACGCCTGTGCGCGTACGGTTTTATTCGGGCTACCGTCCATTTCCGTGGAGGCACGGTTCGGTCGCCCTAACAAGAGAGGGGTTCTATGTATAAGATCCTGGAGAAGACGCAGTTCTCGGAGAAGGTGTTCAAGTTCCGCATCGAGGCGCCCGCAATCGCCAAGCATGCGCACGCTGGACAGTTCCTCATGGTTCGCGCCAACGAGACGGGCGAGCGCGTCCCGTTTACCCTGGCCGGCTGGAACGGTGACGAGGGCTGGGTCGAGTTCATCTTCATGGTGATCGGCAAGACCACCGAAATGCTTTCCACCTACGAGGCCGGCGAGTCGCTGCGCGACGTCGTGGGCCCGCTGGGCGTTCCCACCGAGATGGCCGAGGGCCCCTGCGCCGTCATTGGCGGCGGCGTCGGCCTGGCAATTGCCTTCCCGGTCGCCAAGCACCTGGTCGAGACCGGCCACGAGGTGCACGCCATCATGGGCGCCCGCACCAAGGACCTCCTGCTCATGGAGGACCAGTTCCGCGAGCTCCTCGACGAGGACCACATCCACATCACCACTGACGACGGCTCCTACGGCGAGCAGGGCGTTGTCACCGCTCCGCTGGAGCGCCTGCTGCAGGACAAGGCCGTGAGCCAGGTCTTCTGCGTCGGCCCCGTTCCGATGATGAAGTTCTCGACCCTCACCGCCCAGAAGTACGACACCCCCATCACCGCGTCGCTCAACCCCATCATGGTTGACGGCACCGGCATGTGCGGCTGCTGCCGCGTCGAGGTGGGCGGCGTGACCAAGTTCGCTTGCGTCGACGGCCCCGACTTCGATGCCACCCTGGTCGACTGGGATGACCTTCGTGCCCGCCAGGCCGCTTACCGTTCCGAAGAGGGCGAGTCCCTCAAGGCCTATGAGGAAAAGAGCTGCGCATGCCACTAGTTAACGGTCGTTTCGTTGCCGATATGAAGTCGCCCCGCACCCCCGATAACGAGGAGCCGGCTGCCGAGCGCGCCTGCGACTTCCGCCCCGTCGACAAGGGCTTTACCGAGGAGATGGCGCTGGCCGAGGCCGAGCGCTGCCTCAACTGCAAGAAGCCGTTCTGTGTTGAGGGCTGCCCCGTCAACATCAACATCCCCCGCTTTATCGAGCAGATCCGTGCGAAGGACTTTGGCGGCGCCCTCGATACTATCCGCGAGGACTCCATGCTTCCCGCTATCTGCGGCCGCGTCTGCCCGCAGGAGAACCAGTGCGAGGGCAAGTGCGTCCGTGGTAAGAAGTCCGAGCCCGTAGCCATCGGTCAGCTCGAGCGCTTCCTGGGTGACCGCCCCGAGCTCGCCTCCACGCCCAAGATGGCCCCCAAGAACGGCAAGAAGGTCGCCGTCGTCGGCTCCGGCCCGTCCGGCATCACCTGCGCTGGCGAGCTCGCCCGCAACGGTTTTGACGTTACCGTTTTTGAGGCCTTCTTCACCGGCGGCGGCGTGCTGGTCTACGGCATCCCCGAGTTCCGTCTGCCCAAGGCAGTCGTCAAGCGCGAGATTGACGGCCTGGAGGACATGGGCGTCAAGTTTGAGTACAACTCCGTCGTGGGCAACATGGCCACGGCCGAGGAGCTGTTCGAGCAGGGCTTCGACGCCATCTACGTGGCGACCGGCGCTGGCCTGCCCAAGTTCCTCAATGTCCCCGGCGAGAACCTGCCCAACGTCTTCTTCGCGAACGAGTACCTCACCCGCGTAAACTTGATGAAGGCCAACAAGTTCCCCGAGTACGACACCCCCACCAAGCACGGCAAGAACGTCGTCGTCTTTGGTGGCGGCAACGTGGCCATGGACGCCGTCCGTACTGCCAAGCGCCTGGGCGCCGAGCATGCCATCATCGCCTACCGTCGTACCGAAGATGAGATGCCCTGCCGTCGCGCCGAGCTGCACCATGCCAAGGCCGAGGGCGTCGAGGTTCTGCCGCTCGTTTCCCCGCTCGAGTTTGTCGCTGGCGAGGACGGCTCCGTGTGCGCCGTCAAGGTCCAGAAGATGGAGCTTGGCGAGCCCGACGAGTCCGGCCGTCGTCGCCCGGTGCCCATCGAGGGCGCCATCGAGGAGATTCCCTGCGACGTCGCGATCTCGGCTATCGGTACCAACGCCAACCCCTTCGCAAAGAAAATCGGCGGCAAGATGGAGCTCAACAAGTGGGGCTACATCGTCGCCGACGAGGAGACCGGCCAGACCACCGATCCCCGCATCTGGGCTGGCGGCGACATCGTCACCGGTGCCGCTACGGTCATTCTGGCGATGGGCGCCGGCAAGAAGGCCGCCGCTTCCATCACCAAGAGCCTGCTGGGCGAGTAATCACCCTCAACGCTAGCCATCAAACGGCAAAGTCCCCGTCGAGCACACGCCCGGCGGGGACTTTTTCTATGCCGGCCGCCCGACCACCACGATGGGGACAGGCACCTTTGTAGTGGTTGGGGGCCTGGTCGGCAAACCAATTCCGGCGTTTGTCTCAATCTGTAACAGTTAGGCCCTGTTGAGCATCGTAGTTGTTACAGATCGAGATATTGCGCCAGCCGCCTCCGCTTTATCTCAATCTGTAACAGCTAGAGGCCAAATATGCCGCCTGGTGTTACAGATCAAGACGTTGGGCTGACGGCCGGACGGTTCATCTAAATCTGTAACAGTTAGAGCCATTTTCGCTGGCTTGGTGTTACAGATCGAGATTTTGCAAAAGCCGAGGATAGACACCGCCGCCAAGGCCTTCCCCTCGGCCTAAAACAAAAACCACCGCAAAGGTGCCTGTCCCCCTTGCGGTGGTTTTGGTCGGCTAGCCTTCGAGCTGCGCCACCTTGTAGCGGTAGGCTGCGGCGATGACATCCTTGCAGCCTTCGCGGCCCAGCTTGGCGCGGTTGACGACGATGTCTTTACCGCTCGTCATCTTCCACTTGCCGGCGCTATAGCGCTTATAGAACGCCTCGCGCGCCTTCTGCTGCTGTTTGACCAGCTTGGCGCCCTTCTTTTTGTTGAGGCCGCGCTTCTTGCGCACGATCTCGACGCGGTCCTCAAAGGGTGCGGTCACCAGCACGGCAATGTGATTGGGGTTGTTGCGCAGCAGGTAATCGGACAGACGGCCTTCGATAATGCAGCTCTCGGTCTCGCCCAAATCCAAAATCACCTGGCTCATCTTTTGGAACAACTTATCCGAGTACGAACGCGCATCGTAGCGGTCGGGCAGAAACGCCATGTTCTCCACGGCCAGGCGCTCGTCATAGGCGGCCATCTTATCGAGCGACTCGCCCGCGCGCAGCGACGCACGCACCAGCAGCTCGTTGTCGTACAGTGGAATCCCCAACTCGTTGGCGAGGATGCGTCCGATCTCGTGGCCCTCGGCACCAAAGTCGCGCGCGATGGTAATGACCACAGGACTCTTCTTGTTCTCCAGATCGCTCATCGCGATTCCTTTCTAACAGATGAGAAATAGGCGATTCCTGATTCCCATTTTGTCACTTACGACCGTCCTGGTTTCCCAAGTGCGGCAGATTGCCCCGAAAGAGGAGCGCCGCGTACTAAATGTACGCAAGCGACGATTGAGGGGCAAGGTGCCGTGCTTGGGGAAGCAGGACTATGCGGCCACGATGCGGCGCTGATAGGCTCGGACCAGCAGCGAGATACCAAAGTTGAGCACAAAGTACATCGCAAACACCAGGCCGTAGAGCATAAGCACCTGCGACAGGTCGATCGCGTGGGCCATCACGACGTTTGCCGTGTACATGAGCTCGGCCACGTTAATGCCCGAAAGATACGAGCTGTCCTTAATGACGGTCGTACACTGGCTAAACAGCGCCGGAATGATCGTCTTAAACGTCTGTGGCAGAATGATGTAGCGCATGGTGGCAAAGAAGCCAAAGCCCTGGCTCTGCGCTGCCTCAAACTGGCCGCGCGGAATCGAGTTGAGGCCGCCGCGCACAATCTCGGCCATAACAGCGCTGGTAAACAGCGTAAAGGCGATGGTCGAAATCACAATGTCCAAACCCTGCACCGTAAAGTAGATAAACAGGATCCACAGTAGGTTCGGCGTACAGCGGAACAGCTCGATATAGGCGCTCACCAAAATACGGAATGGGCGAGGCGCATAGCTCTTAACGAGCGCCAGCACCGTGCCAAAGATGAGCGAGAAAAAGATCGACAGCGCCGAGATCTCGATTGTCTTAACAAAGCCGCCCCAAATGTAGAGCAGGTTGGTCGCGTTGAAGATTTCCATGCGCTAGGCCTCCTCTACGTTGTCGAGCCCCAGCTCGGCCAGGCTCACGCCGCGCGGACGCTCCTTGGAGCGGCGCTCGAGCCACTGCACCAGCATGGCGAGCGGGAAGCAGATGATGAAGTACATAAGGCAGCAGACGATGTATCCCTGCAGGTAACCGTACAGACTCACAAAGTTGTCGGAACGGTACATAAGGTCGCCGCCGGCCACAAGCGCCAGCACCGACGTGTTCTTGACCAGGTTGAGCGCCTGGTTACACAGCGGCGGCAGAATGATCTTGAACGTCTGGGGCAGCACGATGTACCAGTAGGCCTGCGCACGGGTGAAGCCCTGGCTCTGGGCCGCCTCCATCTGACCGCGCGGAACCGCCTCGATACCAGTGCGGATGACCTCCGAAATGTAGGCCGCGTGATACAGGCCCACACCCAAGAAGCCCAGCACGAACGGCGCGATGCGCACCGGCTGGTCGGCACCGGTTATGGCCTGCAAAAACTGCGGACCGGCCATGTACATAAAGAGCACCTGTACGGGCAACGGGGTGTTCTGGTAAAACTCCACGTACACGCGGCTTATAGCACGCAGCACACGCGAACGGGTGGTAGAGAACACGCCCAGCAGCGTGCCCAGTACCAGCGACAGCAGCAGACCGGCAACGACCACCTGTAGCGTCACGCCAAAGCCCTCCCAGAAGGGCCCCATGTTTTGAAATGTCGTCGACCAACGGTCGGCGTCAAATAATCCTTCGAGCATTTGATTCCTTCCTTGGACGATACGCCTATACAAGACCCCAGGTCTTGACCTCTTGGTCGAGCCAGCCATCGGCCAGGCGATCGCAAATCACCTGATCGACCACGGCCGAAAGGTCGCAGCCCTTTTTGGTCGCCACGCCGTAGCCCTGCTCGCCAAACTTGACCTCGGGCTGCAACAGCTCGACGGTCTCGTTCATGTAACCGGCCAGCGTGGAGCGATCCATGGCAAAGACATCGATATTGCCGGCGTCGAGCGAACTCTTGATGATGGGGTAGCCGCTAAAGGCCCTAAACTCGGGCTTACAGCTAAAGCCGTTGTCCTTGATCATCTGCTCGATCAGGCTCTGCGTGGTAGCGCCCTGGCTCACGCCAATAACCTTGCCGTCCAAGTCCTCAATCGAGGTAAAGCCCGAACGCTTCTTGACCATGAGTCCCACGTAGTCGGTGCGGTACGGCGTCGAGAAATCCCAGCTCTTCTTGCGCTCGTCGGTGATGGTGTAGGTCGCCGCGACCACGTCGAGTTGGCCGTTATCGATCAGTGGGCCGCGCGTCTTGGGCGTTACGTCGGTAAACTCGACAAGCTCCTGGGCACGAGCCTTCTTGTAGCTCACACCAAAGACGGCAGCGGCGATCTGGTAGCACAAATCGACTTCCATGCCCTCAAAGCGGCCCTTGGCGGTGTCGTAATAGCCGTAGCCGGGAACATCCTTCTTAACGCCGGCATTCAGATGGCCACGCGACTTGATGGCCGCAAGCTTGGACCCCTTGTCGGAGCCCTCACCGCTGGTGGAGTTGCCGCAACCGGTAAGCGCGGTCCCCGTCAGCGCGAGCATGCCGGCGCCAGCCAGCTGCAAAAAGTGACGGCGCGACACGGCCGCCCTCGTCATATCCGTCATGTCCATCACCGCGCCTAGTGCAGAATCTTGGACAGGAACTCGCGGCAACGCGGGTTCTCGGGGTTATCGAAGAAGTGCTCGGGCGTGCCCTCCTCCAGAATGCGGCCGTCCTCCATAAAGATGACGCGGTCGGCCACCTGGCGCGCAAAGCCCATCTCGTGCGTCACGCAGATCATGGTGATGTCCTCCTGCGCGAGCTCAATCATAACGTCCAGTACCTCCTGGACCATCTCGGGGTCGAGCGCCGAGGTCGGCTCGTCAAACAGGATGATAGGCTGCTTGGTGCACAGGGCACGGGCGATGGCGATGCGCTGCTGCTGACCGCCCGAGAGATTCTGCGGATACTCGCCAGCCTTATGCGCCATGCCGACGCGCTTGAGCGCGGCGATGGCAATCTCGGTCGCCTCCTCCTTGCTCTTCTTTTGCAGCTTGATGGGTGCGAGCGTCAGGTTGCCCAGCACCGTCATGTTGGGATACAGGTTGAACTGCTGAAACACCATGGAGCTGTACTTGCGAGCCATCTCCAGGTGATTCTTTTTGGTGAGCGGCGTACCGTCGATGACGACCTCGCCCGACGTGGGCTCCTCCAGATAATCGACGCAACGGATGAGCGTCGACTTACCCGAGCCGGAAGGCCCGATCATTACGAGCTTCTCGCCGCGCTTGACGGTGAGATTGATATCTTTGAGCACATGCAGGTCGCCAAAGTACTTGTTGAGATGCTTGATCTCGATCATGTCTGCCATGAATGTCCCTTCCCTGCGTTTACACGAGTTGAACTATTGTACGGAAAGAATCACGTTTCCGCAGCCCACACTACATTCCCGTAAAGAACCCGCAACCTTTAACCCACTCATTGGGGACAGACTTAAATGAGTACCTGCTCATTGGGCACTCATTTAAGCCCGTCCCCAATGAGCGCCGAAAATAATACAACCGCCCTTGTTGAGCATAAGTCAGCGAAAACCCGTACACGCGAGCAAGGTGACGTGAAATGAAAGGGCGCAGACCTTATGGTCGCGCCCTTGAAATTGAACGTCAGATTGCCGTGTGTACGGGTTTGCAGCGTCGAGCCGTTACGCGGTTTGGTAAAACCGCGTAACAAATTACGCGAGTTTGGCTCCGACGATCTTTGCCGCGGCCGGCTTGTCGAAGTTGCCGCCGGTGGCCTTGCCGAGCGCACCCATAACCTGGCCCATCTGCTTCTTGGAAGTAGCGCCCAGCTCGGCGATGACCTGCTCGATCAGCGCCTCGAGCTCCTCGCCCGAAACCTGTGCGGGCAGCAGACTCTCCAGAATCTTGACCTGCTCGGTCAGGTTGTCGGTACGCTCCTGGTCGGTGCCGGCCTTGATGGACATCTCCAGCGTCTCGCTCGTCTGCTTGATCAGACGCTTGATCATGCTGTTGACGTCTTCCTCGGTCACATCGCGGCGCTCATTGACCTCGATATTCTTCACCTCGGCCTTGACCTGGCGAATGATGGACAGGCGAACCTTGTCCTTGGCCTTCATGGCCGCGATCATTTCCTTCTGCAGCTCTTCGTTGGTCATCTGCAAATCCTCTCTAATAGCGTGGGCGGCACTCGCGCGAGCACCGCCCCATGATTACTCAGTCGTCGACGAATCGTCGGTCGAACTCTTGGTGACGCCCTTCAGGCTCACGTTATAGGGTACGTCCTTGGGCATGAGGTTGACGGTAATGTCGGCATCCTTCTTGTACTGCTCCAGCCACTCGCTGTACGCGGCGCTGGCCGCCTGCGTCTTCACCACGTTGGAGACGTACTTTTTGATGTCCTTGGGCACCTGCTTAATGTCATCAACCTGATTATCGACATGGAAGTAGTCGGTGCACTTGATGATGTGGTAGCCATAGGTCGACTCGACGACTTCGCTCACGTCGCCCTTGTTGAGTCCCTCGAGCGCCGTCTGGTAGCTGTCGACGAAGGTGGTGAGCTTATCCCAGCCCACATCGCCCTTCTTCTCCTTGGAACCCGTGTCCTCGGAGTACTGCTCAACGGCGTCCTCAAAGCTCAGCTCACCGGAGTTAATCTTGTCCAGGCACTCCTGTGCCTTGGCCTTGGCGGCAGCCTTGTCCTCGTCGGAAGCGTCGGAATCAACCTTGATCAGGATGTTCGACGAGCGGCGGGCGTCGTTGTAGCTGGACAGGTTTTCGTTGATGTAATCGACAATCTCGCTGTCCTTGGGCTTGCTCGTGGGCGCGACGGCATCCTTGAGTTTCTGTTGCGCCAGACTCTCCTTGAGCGAGTCCTTGTAGGTGTCCTCGGTATAGCCGTAGGTTTTGAGGGTCTTCTTAAAGGCCTTGGCACCGCCCGCGCTCTTGCACGCGTCCTTCCAAGCCTTCTCGACCTCCTCATCCGACACCGTCACGCCGTTCTCCTTCTGTGCCTGTTGAAGCAGAATCTGCTGCGTGTAGGAGTCGATGAGCTGCTTGCGGTACTTCTTGGGCGTGAGGTCGTTGTCAACCAGATACTGCGCCCAATCCTTGTCCTTGGTGTAGCCGTAGGACGTGCGCATGCTCATGATCTGCTTGGTCACGGTGTCCTCGGTGAGGTTGGTGCCGTTGATAGTAGCAGCAACACCGCCGGTCAGCTTGTAGCCCGAGGTGTCCTCGGCCTGCGACATAAGGCCGGAGCACGCCATGGCCGAGACGGAAAGCAGCATCGCCAGCACGCCGATGACCACCAGGACGATCTTGACGGTCTTAGACACGTACGTCTTGCGCTGCTTCTTGCGAGAGCTGGAGGCAGCGCGGGCCTGCTGCTCGGGCGTCGGCGCGGCCTCGGAGTTCTTTTTCTTATTTGCCATAGTTGGCCTTTCGCATAACGAATCGAACAAACGCCATTGTGTCACAACGCGGACCCCGCGGCACACCTGGCACATGGGGGACAAGTTAATCTGCACCATTTTGGTGCAAAGGGGACAGCTCTGGCACTTGGCACTTGGGGACGTTCTTTATATGCCGGCACTTGGGGACCGTCCCTTACTGTCAGCAGAAAAGGAACGTCCCCAAGTGCCGACTCAGCCCCACCTTAGAAGTGGCGGCGGATGGCGTCGACCATGCCCTGCGGCGTGGTTTGGCCGAGCACGTCGGCTGCGGCATCGGCGTCCATAAAGATGTTCATGAGCGCCTGCAGGGCCTCGACCTGACCGCCCGGCTCTGCGATGCCCAGATTGATGACGATCTGCGCCGGCACCGGAGCGCCCATGCCAGCCATAGCGTTAAATGTCACGGGCGCGGCGGGCTTCACCACCGCGATATAGGGCTTGGCCACAAACCCCGGATCGGTATGCGGAATGGCAATGTTTGCCGCCGGCATGGCAAGACCCGTGGGATAGGCATCCTCGCGCGTGCGAACGGCGTCGAGCCAACCGGATGCAATGTAGCCACGTGGTGCAAGCTCGCCCTCGAGCCGCGCGAACACCTCATCCGGCGTCGCACACTCCCAATCAAAAAACACCAGCTCAGGCGTAAACAGCGCTTCGTTATCCGCCATGCGCTCACCTCTCTCATCTAGTCACCTGCGACGTTCTTGAATGACCAGTCGTTAAAGCCCGTTCCCGATGACTACCCAAAACAAAAGGTGGCCACGCGCGCCTTGGCGCCAATGACCACCCTGACTACTCGGCTAAATTGTACTGTGCGCCGCTAGCCGCGAGGCGCGTCAATTGCGACCTTGCCGCTCCCCAGCACGTGGACGCGGCCGTCGGCGAGCATTTGCACGACCTCGGGATACAGCACGTGCTCAATCGCGTGGATGTGCTCCTCGAGCGTGTCGACATCCCAGCCCTCCTCAACAGCCAGCGCACGCTGGGCAATGATGGGACCGTTGTCGTAGATCTCGTTGGCAAAATGCACGGTCACGCCAGTTACCTTGACGCCGCGCGCAAAGGCATCGTCAATCGCATGCGCACCGGTAAAGCTCGGCAGCAGCGCCGGATGCAAGTTGACCACGCGGTTGGGAAACGCCGCCAGCAGAGGCGTGTGCACCATGCGCATGTAGCCGGCCATGACCACATACTCGCAGCCGCGTTCGAGCAGCTCGTGCGCGATGATCTCGTCGGCGGCAATAGGGTCGGCATAGACATCCTTAGACAGCGTGAGCGTCTGGATGCCCGCGCGCTCAGCGCGCTGCAAACCCTTAGCCGAAGGACGGCTCGACACTACAAGCTCGATCGAAGCGTTGAGCTTGCCGGCGGCAATCAGATCGATCAGCGCTTGCAGGTTGGTACCCGAACCGCTGATGAGCACACCGATCTTAAGCGGCTCGGCCGTATCGGTGCCGGTCGGACGGGTATAGGGCACAAAGTCCAGGCCCTCGGTGGCAGCCATCTGCTCGTTAGCGCTCATCGGAGTACACGACCTTACCGGAGCCCTCGACGCACTCGCCCACGCGGAACGGCTTCTCGCCCAGCGCGACCAGGGCCTCGGTCACCGCGGCCTCGTCCTCGGGGGCGACGATCAGGCACAGGCCAACGCCCATGTTGAAGGTCTTGCATGCCTCGTTGGGCGCAAGCTCGGCCTGGCGCGACACGTAGGTGATGACGGGCGGAACGTCCCAACCCATCTCGGCGCCGTTGCGGGTGACCACGGCGTCGACGTCGTCGGCAAGCGCGCGGTTGAGGTTCTCGGTGATGCCGCCGCCGGTGATGTGGGCGATGGCGTGCACCGGAGCGCCACCGCGCAGCAGCTCAAGAATCGGCTTGACGTAGATGCGCGTGGGGGCCAGCAGAGCGTCTGCCAGCGATGCACCACCAAGCTCCTCGAGCGGGCGGCTCAGCTCCTCGGCCTTAGCGGCGGCCTCGGGCGTGCCCGGCTTAATACCGTCGACGCCGATGACCTTACGCACGAGCGAGTAGCCGTTGGAGTGCACACCGGTGGAAGGCAGGCCCAGAATCACGTCGCCGGGGCGGACGTTCGCGGGGTCGAGCATCTTGGGACGATCGACGACACCCACGGTAAAGCCGGCGAGGTCGTAGTCGGCAGGCGCCATGACGCCGGGGTGCTCGGCCATCTCGCCGCCCACGAGTGCGCAGCCCGCGAGCTTGCAGCCATCGGCCACGCCCTTGATGATCTTTGCCATGTGCTCGGCCTCGATGTGACCGATGGCAACGTAGTCCAGGAAGAACAGCGGCTCGGCGCCCGAAGCCAGAATGTCGTTGACGCACATAGCGACCAGGTCCTGGCCCACCGTCTCGTGACGGTCCATGATCTGGGCGAGCACGAGCTTGGTGCCCACGCCGTCGGTACCGCTAATCAGAATCGGGTCTTCCATATCCTTAAGCGCGGCGGCCGAGAACAGGCCACCGAAGCCACCGATACCGCCGATGACCTCGGGGCGGTTGGTGTCCTTAACCATCTGCTTAATAGCGTCAACGGCGCGGCCGCCCTCGGCGGTATCGACGCCGGCATCCTCATACGTCACATGCTTGCTGTCGCTCATCTGAGCCTTCCTCTCCCACTACCGTGGCGCCGCGCGGGCGCCAAACGGTGCTCATAGTTGCGTTCATTTCGGCGCGCGCCATAACAACGCGCGCCGTCATATCAACAAAACAGCAGGTAAAACCTACCAAAATAAACCTGTCCCTACATGGCAGGTTTTAGGCCTCGCCGTGTTCCTCTTCCCAGCTACGGTCGTCGTATTTCTCGACCACGGCGTCGTCATCAAAGTGCAGCGGCTTGTCCAGGTTGCGGGGCTTAAAGCCCTCCATGAACTTGTCGCGGCCAAAGCTCTCGGGAATCGCCACGGGGTAGCGGCCGGTAAAGCACGCATCGCAGTAACCGCCCTTGGGCATGACCTTAAGCAGGCCCTCGACCGAAAGGAAGGCCAGCGAATCGGCGCCGATATACTCGCAAATCTCGTCGACCGTCTTGTTGGCGCTGATAAGCTGCGACTGCACGTCGGTATCGATGCCGTAGAAGCACGGCCAGATGACCTCGGGCGAGTTGATGCGGATATGAATCTCCTTGGCGCCAGCGTTGCGTAGCATCTTGACGAGCTGCACCATGGTGGTGCCGCGCACGATGGAGTCGTCGATGACGACCAGGCGCTTGCCCTCGATGTTGTCGCGCAGCGGGTTGAGTTTCATGCGCACGCCCATGGCGCGCAGCTCCTGCGTGGGCTCGATAAACGTACGGCCCACGTAGCGGTTCTTAATGAGGCCCTCGCCAAAGGGAATACCGCTCTCGTGCGAATACCCCTCCGCGGGCGGCAGACCGGAGTCGGGCACGCCGATGACCAGGTCGGCCTCGACGGGCTCCTCGTGTGCCAGCTGACGACCCATGTCGTAACGGCAGGCGTAAACGCTCTTGCCGTTCATGATGGAGTCGGGGCGGGCGAAGTAGACCTGCTCAAAGATGCAGTTTGCGGGCTCTTCGGCCGCAGGCACGCCCTGCTCGGATACCAGACCCTCGGCGCTGATGCGCAAAATCTCGCCGGGACGGACGTCACGGACGTACTCGGCACCCACGATGTCGAGTGCGCAGGTCTCGGAAGCAACGACCCAGCCGCCGGCGCGCGTGACACGGACGGCGGAGTCGACCGTCGCGGCGCCGTCCTGCGACGGCAGCTGCGAAACGGATGCGGCATCGGCCTGGTCCAGGCCCTCGTCCACCAGCTTGCCCAGCACGAGCGGGCGAATGCCGTGCGGATCGCGGAATGCGTAGAGTGCCTGCTCGTTGATGAGCGTCATGGCGTAGCCGCCGCGCACGAGCTCCATGGTCTTGCGAATGCCCTCGCGCAGATGGCCTGTACGCTGAGTAAAGTAGCCGATAAGCTTGGTCGCGACCTCGGAATCCGAATTGGAGAGGAACGGCACGCCCAGCTCGATCAGCTGGCGGCGTAGCTCGTCGGTGTTGACCAGAGTGCCGTTGTGAGCAAGCGCGATAATGACGCTGTTGATGGTGGAAAGATGCGGCTGCGAGGCTTCCCAGCTCTTGGCACCGGCAGTGCCATAGCGCACGTGGCCCACGGCCAGCTGGCCGGAGAGCGTCGACAGGTCGGCGTTGGAGAACACGCGGTCGAGCAGGCCCAGATCCTTGCGGACCATAACCGTGCCGCCATCACCCACGGCGATCCCCGCCGATTCCTGGCCGCGATGCTGTAGCGCACGCAGGCCAAAGTACGTCAGTCGGGCCACATCGCGATCGGGTGCCCACACACCAAAAATGCCGCATTCCTCATGCAGCTGGTCGGAGTCCGGATCATACGTCGACATGGTCTTCACCTGTCCCGCGGCACGCTCGGCCGCGCGGATGGTTTCTTGAGACATGGCATCCCCTCAGAGCCTCGTTATTTGGCGTTACCTGCCCTATTATACGCACGGCAAGACAAGCACTCCCGCGCATGAACAGCGCTTTTTAAAAGCCCACCGAGCTTATAATCCGTTTTGCAGCCAAACATTTTATTGGGCAACCGCCTCGGGGCCGACGATCCCGCATACTTCCGTTGCGACGCGTCTCGCCCGCCGTTGGGGTTTGCATTGTTGCAATTGGGACGTTCGTCCTGTCTTTTGGCAGGTCGGCGGCGTATCCTTGTACCTACAGCAAAACGAGAAAGGTTATGTATGGATCGAAACGAACTCGACCCCAGCGTCCCCAGCGCCACGGAGGTCAAGAAGATCCCCCTCATCATTAAGGTGTACGCCGTCCTGTGCATCCTGTCCGGCGTGGGTACGCTCCCGTCGGTCGGCGCCTTTATGTGGCAGGTCATCACCGCACTCATCAACGGCAACGCCGCCGCCAAGCTCGGCGACAACACGCTCGTCGCGGTCGGACTGATTGTCGCCGGCATCATGCTCTCGGCTGCCAGTGCCGTCATCTTGATCATCTTTGGCCTGGACCTCATCAAGAACCAGCGCCGCAACGCCGCTCGCCTGTCCTACATCCTTATTGCATTCACCGTCGTCGAGCTTTTGGTCGACGTGATGCTCCAGGGCATCGGGCCTTTCTTGCTGCGCCCCGCCATCCAGCTCGGCATCCTCGTCGCGCTTTCGACCACCGTCGACCCCACGCTGCGCCAGGAGCGCGAGCTGCAACGCCGCCTGCAGGAAATGCTCGATCGCGACGCCGCCGCCGAGGGCATGCTCGGGCGCGATGAAACCGGCGAAGGCTACATCAAGCTCAACTACTTCAACCTGTTCTGGGTATTCTTTGTCTGCTGCATACTCGGCCTGATCGCCGAGGACATCTGGCACATGACGGTCGACGACCCCGGCGTCTACCAGAACCGCGCCGGCATGCTGTTTGGCCCCTTCAGCCCCATCTACGGATTTGGCGCCGTGCTCATGACCATGGTGCTCAACCGCTTCTACAAAAAGAACCCCATCATTATCTTTTTGGTGAGCGCGCTGCTCGGCGCAAGCTTTGAGGTGTTCGTGGGCTGGTTTATGCAGACCTCGTTTGGCGTAGTCTCGTGGAGCTACTCGCACATGAAGCTCTTTGGCATGCCCGATCCGCTCGCCGTCCTTACCGGCGGACGTACCTGCACGGGCTTCGCCTGCCTGTGGGGCCTGGGCGGCCTCATCTGGATCAAGCTGCTGCTGCCGAGGCTGCTCAAGCTCATCAATATGATTCCCTGGAAGAGCCGCTACTCCGCTACCGTCATCTTCACCATCATTATGCTGGTCGATGGCGTTATGACGCTGCAGTCGCTCGATTATTGGTATCAGCGCGTCAACGGCACGGAACCGGATATTCCCGTTGCGCAGTTCTACGGCAAGTACTTCGATAATGACTTTATGGAGAATCGCTTCCAGAGCATGACCATGAGCCCCAAGGATGCGACGCGCGTGTAGCGTCCACCGCGCCCAAAACGCAAAATGCCCGCCGGTATCACACGTACCGGCGGGCATTTTTATAAACGAGTCTTCTATCGACGCAAGCCTCTACGCCTCGCGCTCGACCTCACTTACGCATTCGTTCTTGATGGTGCCAACGAGCGCCTGCAGCGCATCGACCACGTGCGGGCGAATGTCCCCGCCGATGAGCACGAGCATGATGTCGTCACCCACGGCGAGTTCGCCGCTTGCCAGCCACACGCGCACATAGCCGATACCCGGCATCGCGCTCGTGGCCTCGATAGCAGCCTGCACCTTCTGAGCATCGAAGCCGAACACCATGCCGCCCACCTTGTGGCCCGGCGCCACGCCATCGGTCTCGACACCGCGCGCCTCGGCCTTGGGCGTCGCGCGCACCACACCGTTATGTGTCAGATACATACCGCACGCAGGTGCCGACGAATCGGCCTTGGCCTCGCGCAGCCAAGCATCAACCGAAGGCATCGTTTTGCCATTCTCGAGCATCATTTCCCCTTTCACCGTCATTGAGTAGCCCATTATCTATTCCTCGACCGGCGTGAGCACCATGACGGCGCGTGTGTTGCTCAGCGACAGCGAACGACAGGTCACGAGCGTCACGACCTTGGTTGCCGAAGCGGCACGATCGATGGCATCGCTCGCCACGGCAGAGGCACCGTCAAGCATCTCGGACAGGTAGTTCTTGAGCCCGTCGTCACCCTCAAAGTTGGTCGCGCGCGCCCTGGAGTACGTATCCTCAACGACCTTGGTCGCCAGCGGACGCAGCTTATACGTTGCATCGCGCGTGATGTAATACACGTACTCGATGCTATCGAACGTCGCTTGGTCGGTGGTGTCCGAAATCACGTTGAACATCGACCCATCGTTCATATGGTGGCCGTAGATCGTGGTCTGCTGATCCACCATGCCCGGCGCGGTGTCGTCGCTATCCAAGAAGATGGCACCGGACGCGTTGGCCGTACCGTCAAACAGCGTGTTGAGGTATTTGGAGTTGTTGTTGGTCTGCACGACGGGATAGTTGATGTTGGTGCCGGGCGCGTAAATCCAACCCACAACCTCGGGATTCGTCTGGGCAAGTGCTTCAAAGTCTATAATCGGCACGCCGCTGGCGTCCTTGTCGCTCACATATTGTTTTTCGATCTTTTGATACGACTCGCTCGCCTGCTTGTAGCCAATCTGGGCGTTGATAAAGATGGCGGCAGCGGCAACGATTAGGCCGATGCCAATAATGATGAGCAAGATGGGGATAACGGAGCGGCGCTTTTTGCGCGGCGGCTCGGTGTAATCCGACGGCGCGGCATGCGATGAAGACCGGGGCGGCTTCTTAGCGTTGCTATAAGATGAAGGTCGATATGCGGCTGGCGCGTCCTGTCGACGATGCGTCGCCGGCGTCACGGGGCGCGGCGCGCGCGGCTGCTGAGGAGAGGATGTCCGACCCTGCTGTGCCCCATGGGCAGCACTCGGCTTCGACGGATCGGGGATCTGAGAAGCCTTGAATCGTTTTCCCTGATAGTCAGACATGGCTCTCCTTATACTGCGGTGAAACGGCGGAACGCCTAGGCGTCGGCCATCTCCTGCTTCATCTTCTCGATAACCTTGCGGTACTCGGGGTCGCAAGCGCCTAGAATCTGCGTGGCGTAGATGGCGGCGTTCTTGGCGCCGTTGATGGCAACGCAGGCCACGGGCACACCCGAAGGCATCTGCACCATCGACAGCAGCGAATCCATACCGCCCAGGTCACTCGTCTTCATAGGCACGCCGATGACCGGCAGCGGCGTAAAGGCAGCCACGACACCACCCAGGTGAGCGGCCTTGCCGGCGGCGGCGATAATCACTTTGATACCGCGCTCGGCGGCAGTCGAAGCCCACTCGTGGACCTTCGCCGGCGTGCGGTGTGCGCTCGCGATCACGAGCTCATAGGGCACACCCAGCGCCTCGAGCTCGGCGGTGCAGCCTTCCATAACGCCCAGATCGGACTTAGAGCCCATGATGATCCCGACAACCGGCTTTTGATCTGCCATAAACAAAGACCTCCTGTTGAGAGCGGTGACGCGGCGGATCCGCGACCCTTAACTACTGAGAGTAGTATAGCTGCTCCCGTCCCTGCGGTCTGCGGGTGCCCCGCGGCGGTCTGGTGTTTTCATCTTCACTCCGGTTGCTTCGCAAAGTCGTTCAGATGAAAACACCAGACCGCCGCGGGGCACCCTCGACCTACCGGGAATTGCTATGACGTACGTTGGCTGAAAT
Organism: Collinsella sp.; assembly: GCA_048250755.1. GTDB lineage: Bacteria > Actinomycetota > Coriobacteriia > Coriobacteriales > Coriobacteriaceae > Collinsella. The sequence continues at coordinate 19,153 of DBEZMF010000012.1, read as the reverse complement.
ATTAACGTGGGATCCGCCGTTCGAACGAACGGCGGATCCCACACTCACTTTTTATTCAGCCCTAGTCATCGCGCAAAGCCCCTTCCGCAGCACACGGTGCAACCAAGTCACCGCAGGCCGGGGCGGGAGGCGGTCCTTTCTCTCGGAAAACTTCGCGAAGCCCAGTTTCCGAGAGAAAGTGTCCGGCTCCCACCCCGGCCGGCCAGGTCAACTACACCGTGTACTGCGGCAGGTCCTGCAGGGCGATGACGTCCATGCCCATGTCGTTGGCACTGCCGTGACCCTGCTGGTCCTCGCGCACGGCCTCGATGGCACTCACGTACGTGTTGGCGGCAGACATCGCCGTCACGCAGGTCACGCCGCGGCGCACCGCCTCGGTACGCAACAGATAGCCGTCGCCACGCGAACCCGGGCCGTACGGCGTGTTGATGATTACCGCAATCTTGCCGTCGGCGATGAGGTCGCCAATGTTGGGGCACTCGCCGTCGTGCGGGCCGCTGATCTTCTCCACGACCTCGCACGTCACGTTGCCGCCGCGCAGCACGCGCGCCGTACCCTCGGTGGAGCAGATATCAAAGCCCAGGTAGCGCAGGATACGCGCGACCGAAAGGATATGACGCTTGTCGCGGTCGCACACGCTGATGAACACCTTGCCGGCGCTCGGGTCGGGCAACTTGTAGTCAATCGCCAGCTGCGTCTTGGCGTATGCCTCGGGATAGCTCTTGGCGATACCCATGACCTCGCCCGTCGACTTCATCTCGGGGCCCAGAATAACGTCGGCGCCCGGGAAACGGCCCCAGGGCATGACGGCTTCCTTCATGCAGAACCAGTCCAGCTGACGCTCGTCGCTCGGCAGGCCCAAGCTCGCGATGGAATCGCCCGCCATGATACGTGCGGCACACTTGGCGAGCGGCACACCGGTGGCCTTGGAGATAAACGGGACGGTACGGCTTGCGCGCGGGTTGGCCTCGATCACGTAAACGGTCTCGCCCTTAATGGCGTACTGCACGTTGACCAGGCCGCGTACGCCCAGCGCCATCGCGATGCGGCGCGTGGTCTCGCGAAGCTTTGCCTGCAGGCTCTCGCTAAAGCTGAACGGCGGGATGCAGGTCGCAGAGTCGCCGGAGTGAATACCGGCCTCCTCGATATGCTCCAGAATGCCGCCGATGTAGACCTCTTCGCCATCGCACAGGGCGTCGACATCGGACTCGATCGCACCCTCCAAGAAGCGGTCCAGGTACACCGGGTAGTCGGGGCTAATGCGCGCGGCCTCGGCCATGTAATCGCGCAGATGCTCGGCATCGTAGGCGATCATCATGCCGCGGCCGCCCAGCACGTAGCTCGGACGCACCAGCAGCGGGTAGCCGATGTGCGCGGCAACGGCCTCGGCTTCCTCAAACGAGGTTGCCTGGCCCGCCGGCGGATACATAATGCCCAGTTTGTCGAGCAGGGCGGCAAAGCGCTCGCGGTCCTCGGCAAAGTCGATGGCATCGGGCTTGGTGCCCATAATGTTGACGCCACTCTCTTCGAGCATGCGCGCCAGCTTAAGCGGGGTCTGGCCGCCGAGCGTCACCACGACGCCGTCGGGTCGCTCAACGTCGATGACGTCCATGACGTCCTCGTAGGTCAGCGGCTCAAAGTAAAGACGGTCGGATGTGTCGTAGTCGGTCGAAACGGTCTCGGGATTGCAGTTGACCATGATGGTCTCAAAGCCGCGGGCCGCCAGCGCGTAGCTCGCGTGCACGCAGCAGTAATCGAACTCAATACCCTGGCCAATACGGTTGGGGCCGGCACCCAGAATCATCGCCTTGGGCTTGTCCGCCGGCGTGGTCTCGTCGGGAGCTACGCACTTCTTGGCATCCGGGCTCGTGCGGTAGATGTTCTCGTACGTCTTGTAGTGGTACTCCGTGGCGCTCGAGAACTCCGCAGCGCAGGTATCGACCGTCTTCATGCTGGGAACCACGCCGAGGCCCTTGCGATAGGCGCGCACAAAGCGCTCGTCCGAGCCGGTCAGCGCGGCGATCTCGGCGTCGCTCGTGCCGTACTGCTTGAGCAGGCGCATCGCGTCGGCGTCGATATCCTCCACACGCAGGCCGCGGATGCTCTCCTGGACCTGCACCATGTCGTTGATGCGGTTGAGATACCACGGGTCGATGCCGCAAATGGCATGGATGCGCGTGACGTCCCAGCCACGGCGTAGGGCCTCGACCACAAAGAAGATGCGGTGCTCGGTCGGGGTTGCCACGGCCTGAGCGAGCTCGTCGTCGCTCAGCTTGTCGGCACCCTCCTTGCCACCGGCGCAAATGCCCTGGTGTCCGTCCTCCAGCGAGCGCATGGCTTTGCCGAAGGCCTCCTCAAAGGTGCGGCCAATCGCCATAATCTCGCCCACGGCCTTCATGCGCGTGGTGAGCGTGGGGTCGGTACCCTTGAACTTCTCGAAGGCAAAGCGCGGCACCTTGACCACGCAGTAGTCAATCGTGGGCTCAAAGCAGGCAGGCGTTGCCTTGGTAATGTCGTTGACGATCTCGTCGAGCGTATAACCCACAGCCAGGCGCGCGGCGGCCTTAGCGATGGGGAAACCCGTGGCCTTGGAGGCCAGCGCGGACGAACGGCTCACGCGCGGGTTCATCTCGATGACGATCAGGCGACCGGTGTTGGGGTTCACGGCAAACTGCACGTTGGAGCCACCGGTCTCGACGCCGATCTTCTCCAGAATGGCGAGCGAGGCCACGCGCATGCGCTGATACTCAAGGTCGGAGAGCGTCTGCGCCGGCGCCACGGTGATGGAGTCGCCGGTGTGCACGCCCATGGGGTCGAGATTCTCGATGGAGCACACGATGATGCCGTTGCCGGCATGGTCGCGCATGACCTCCATCTCATACTCTTTCCAGCCCTCGATGGACTCCTCGACCAGCACCTCGTGGGCAGGCGAGAGCTCCAGGCCCTGGCTCACGATGGAGACGAGCTCCTCGTGGGTGTGAGCGATGCCGCCGCCGGCACCGCCCAAGGTAAAGCTCGGGCGCAGTACGCAGGGATAGCCCACGCGCTCGGCGATAGCCTCGGCGTCGGCCACGCTATAGGCATAGCCCGAGCGCGCGACCTCCAGGCCAATCTCGGCCATGGCCTCGTTAAAGAGCTTGCGGTCCTCGCCGCGCTCGATGGCGGCCAGGTCGCAGCCGATCATCTCGACGCCATACTTGTCGAGCGTGCCGTCTTTCGCCAGCTCGACGGCGGCGTTCAAACCGGTCTGGCCGCCCAGCGTGGGCAGCAGCGCGTCCGGGCGCTCTTTCTTGATTACGCGCTCGATAAACTCGGCGGTGATGGGCTCGACATAGGTGCGGTCGGCAAGACCCGGGTCGGTCATGATGGTCGCCGGGTTGGAGTTGACCAGGATGACCTCAAAGCCGTCCTCCTTGAGCACCTTGCAGGCCTGGGCGCCGGAGTAGTCGAACTCACAGGCCTGGCCAATAACGATGGGGCCCGAACCAATGACGAGGATGCGCTTGATGTCAGTACGTTTAGGCATGTTAGTTCTCCTCGGTCTCAGCGGTCTCGGACTCAGCAAAGTTCCAGCCGGCAAGGCGGTCCTTCGCGGTATCGATGTCCAGGTAGTTCTCCTCGCCGTCCATGAGTCGCGTAAAGGCGGTAAAGAGATAGTGGGCATCGGTAGGGCCAGGCGAAGCCTCGGGGTGGTACTGGACCGAGAAGCACGGGGCGTCGAGCAGCTGGATGCCCTCGGCGGTGCCGTCGTTGAGGTTCACGTGCGTCAGGCGAATGCGGCCAAAGCGCTCGTTCATCACGACCGGCGCGATTCCGCGGCGCACCCAGACGCGCAGATCTCCATCGGCCACATGCTCGGTCTCGCCGCCGGAAAGCTCGGGGACAAGCTTGCCCAGGCTGGGGAACAGCAGGCCAAAGCCATGGTTTTGCGCGGTAATCTCCACGCGACGGCTTACCAGGTTCATGACCGGCTGGTTGCCACCGCGGTGACCGAATTTAAGCTTTTCCATCTGGGCGCCGCAGGCCAGGCTGATCATCTGGTGACCAAGACAAATACCAAAGACCGGCACCTTGCCGATCAGCTGCTGCACCTGCTCGTAGGTCTCCACCACGGCATCGGGGTCGCCGGGGCCATTGGACAAAAAGACGCCATCGGGATTCATGTCGAGCACCTGCTGGGCAGGCGTGTCCCACGGCACGACGGTAAGGTCGCAGCCGGCGCGGACCAGCCCCTCCAGAATGCCGCGCTTCACACCGCAGTCGTAGGCGACCACTTTGTGACGGGCAGTAGCGGCAGCCGAAAGCGCAAAGTCATGCGTGGCAGGCAGGTCGGCGGCCACAAACTCATGAGGCGCGGGGCAACTTACGGTCTTGACCAGGTTCTCGCCTACCAGCGTGGGCGCTGCGGCCAGACGCTCGGCAAGCTCGTCGACGTCGAAGAACTCGGTTGAGATAATGCCCATCTTGGAACCATTGTCGCGCAGATGGCGCACCAGAGCGCGGGTGTCGACACCCTCGATAGCGACGATGCCGTGAGCGCGCAGGTACTCCGGCACGCTAACGGCCGAGCGCCAGTTAGAAGGCGTGGCGCACATGTCGCGAACGATCGTGCCGCGCATGGCCGGAGCGCTCGCAGGGCGCACGGCGTCGCCGGGGAAGGCCGACTGGACGTCGGTCTCGTCGATACCGTAGTTGCCGATCTGCGGATAGGTCATGGTTACGATTTGGCCGGCATAACTCGGGTCGGTCATGACCTCAAAGTAGCCCTCGAGCGAGGTGTTGAAGCAGACTTCGCCGGTCGCGGTGCCCTCGGCGCCGCATGCACGTCCATAAAAAATGGTCCCATCCTCAAGATACAGGATGCAGGGACCGCAGGTGCCCTTGCTGGTTTTGGCCAGCATACGCTGGCAAAGCTCGCTGGGCGCGAAGGTGCGGGCGGTAGCGCCCGCGGTATGGTTGTTCGCCATAATTCTCCTTCCCGGTCTCACAGGACCGGCTTAAAGGTGTGTAGTTAGGCCTCGCGGTATTGTAACCGCAAGCATGCCTCATGGCGTTAATTTCATCGAAATGTTTACGAAATGATAATTATGACTTTCTATGCATAATGATTTTTTAATCCCCGTCCCAGAAAAATCATCCCGCGCGGGCTTGTGGCTCACGCGGGATGATGGCGTCTTATTATTTCTTGTCCTGCTCAAGCAGTTCGGACGGTGTGCGATCGGGCTTGCCGCCGCGGAAAATCTCGCGGCCATGCAGACGATGCTCCAGATCGCGCTCGGCCTTTTCCTCGTCAATCTTGGTCTGGCTCACCACCGGGTCCTCAATCAACGACGACACCGAGTTCACCTGCTTCTGAATGCGCTCGGCGATGGTGTCATCCATACTCACGATGCGCATCTTCCAGTCGATACTCGTGGCGTTGGATGAGCTCTTGGTCCACACGAATGTCAAAATGGCGCTCTGGTGGCCGCACGCGGGGAACATGCCAAAGAAGGAATCGTGCTGAATGTTGCTATCCTCGTCGATATAGGCGTGAACGTTATACACCACGCGGTCGATCTTATCGTTGAGCAACGCGTTGGTCGCAAGCGCCGCGGCCTGAATCTGCCCGTTGGACAGCAGCTCGAGCTCGTTGGCAGACGATGTGTCTAACACCGTCACCTCGACCGTGCCCGTGCGTTCATCGGCTTCATCGACGGTAAAGTCGAGCGGGAACTGCGTAAAGCCGTTGCCCCACTCAAGGCCGCCCTTCAGCGCCGTCGAAACGGTATCAACCGAAACGCTCTCGGACAGGTTGGCGGTATTCAGACGGCGCATCACGCCGTAGCCGATCTGCATGCCCACGATCAGCACCAAAATACCGATGACCACGGCCATCGCGGTCTTCGTAATGGTATGGCTCACCTGCGAGCCCGAAGGATCGTCCTCGGACAGCGGGTCGATATGTTTTGCCTGGCTCGCGCGGTCCTCGCTGCGCAGCTGCGCTAGCGCCGCTTTGTCACCGCGCTTGGCCGCGGCCTCCTTCTCACGCATGCGCTCAGTTCGCTTTTTGGCAAGCGTGGGATCCAAGACACCGGATGCATCGATTTCGGAGAATAACTCCGTCACTTCTTCCGGAGTCAAAGGGTTCTTGTCAGCCATAAACTTCCTGTCATATCAATCAGTCGAGCTCGTGCGCACGCGCACCTTCGAACTGCATTCGATAGTAACGGGCATAGGTGCCGCCACGGGCGAGAAGCTCCTCGTGCGTGCCACGCTCCACAACGCGACCATGCTCAACGGTCGCAATCTCATCGGCATGCTTAATGGTCGAAAGACGGTGGGCGATGATAATCGTGGTGCGGCCGCGTGCCAGCTCTTCGAGTGACTCCTGCACCGCCTCCTCGCTCTCGTTATCCAAAGCACTCGTCGCCTCGTCCAAAATCAGGATCTTGGGGTTCTTGAGAAACACGCGCGCGATGGCAACGCGCTGCTTCTGTCCGCCCGAAAGACGGCTGCCGCGCTCGCCCACCACGGTGTCGTAGCCCTGCGGAAGCGACTCGATAAAGGCATCGATGTTGGCGCGACGGGCGGCCTCGGCGATCTCTTCTGCCGTAGCGCCCGGCTTGCCGTAGGCGATGTTCTCGCCAATCGTACCGTCAAACAGATAGACATCCTGCTGCACCAGGCCGATGGCGCGGCGCAGGCTCTGCTGCGTCACATCGCGCACGTCCTGACCGTCGATGCTAATGGATCCGGTAGCCACGTCATAAAAGCGCGGCAGCAGCGAACAGGTCGTGGACTTGCCGCCACCCGAGGGGCCAACCAACGCGATGGTCTGCCCGGGCTTGATAGACAGGTCCATGTGGTCGATAACAGGACGCTCGTCGGCATCGCCCTCGCCCAGCTCAACATCCTCGTAGTTAAAGCACACGTCGTGATACTCCACGGCGCCGGCAGTCACCTGCAGATCCGTAGCGCCCGGCTTGTCCTGGATATCCGGCGCCGTCGAGAGCACCTCGTCCATACGCTTAAAGCCGGCGATAGCCTTCTGATACGTTTCGGCCGAATTGACGAGCGTCTCAAGCGGCGTGCAGAACAGCGAAATATAGAGTGCGAAGGTCGCCATATCGACCGCCTGTAGCTGTCCCTGGGCGACCAGCCATCCGCCCAGCAGCACTACGATCACATAGAGCACACCCGAGAGCAGGCCATACGTCGCGGTATAGACGCCCATGGCGTGATACATGTTCTCCTTGGACAAAAGGTAGCGGTCGTTAGAGGCACGGAACTTGGCACGCTCGGTCTCCTCGTTGGCAAAGCTCTTGACCACGCGCATGCCCGCCAGAGAATCCTGCAGCTGTGCATTAATGCCGCTGATCTTCTTGCGGTTGTCGCTAAAGACCTCGCGCATGCGCATGTTCTGCCAAAGCATGACGACCGCAAACGCCGCCGTCACCACGGCCATGGCAAGCGCCAGCACCGGAGCGATGGTAAAGAGGATCACAAACGAGCCGATAATCTCGATACCGCAGATGATGATCCACTCGGGTACGTGATGCGCCGCCTCGCAGATATCGAACAGGTCGTTGACCACGCGGCTCATCATGTCGCCCGAGCTGTTGCGGTCGAAGTACGCAAAGCTAAAGCGCTCGTACTGGTCGAACAGGTCCTCGCGCATTTTGGACTCCATGCGCGCGCCCATCACGTGACCCCAATAGCTCACAAAGTAGCGGCAGGCGCAGCGGACGGCATACATCAGCACCAAGCCCACCGCGATCATGCCGAGCGCCTGCATAATGGCAGCCTGACCCTGAGTAAATAGCCCACCGGTCAAATTGCGCAGGATAATGGGGAACGCCAGGTCAATGGCGGCAAGCACCAGAGCACAAACAGTATCAGCAACAAAAAGCCCCATCTGGGGCTTGTAATACGAAAGAAACCTCTTAAACATAATCACCTTACGCGGTTTTACCAAACCGCGTTTCGTCTCGACGCTGCAAGTGCTCCATTTGGACAATCTGGCCTTCAATCGTCGGTCGCGTATATCCATACGCTTCCCTCCTCTTTTAGGCCACCTTGTCTCAAATGGAGCACTTTCGCTGACTTACACAAACCTGCGGGATCATCCCCGCTCGTTAAAGCTCCGCTCCGCCTAGTCGGTGCGCGATGCTGTCGCAGGCAAGCGCGCCTACGACGGTCTTGGCGTCTTCGATCTTGCCGTCGAGCACGGCGTCGATCAGCTCGTGCAGCGGCACCAGGTCCACGTTGACAAACTCGTCATCATCGGGGTTGGGCGCATCAAACTCGAGCTTGGTAGCCAAGTAGATGTGGATGATCTCATCGCAAAAACCGCAGGACGTGACAATCGACGTCAGAAAGCGAATACGACCGGCCCTAAAGCCCGTCTCCTCATGCAGTTCGCGCTTGGCGCAATCAAGCGGGTCCTCGCCTGGATCGAGCTTGCCGGCGGGAATCTCGACCGTCACGCGGTCGATGGCGGTGCGGTACTGACGCACCAGTACGATCTTGCCGCTCTCGGTAAGCGCCACAACGGCCGCCGCGCCCGGATGGCGAACGATATCGCGGGCGCTGCGGTGACCGTTGGGCAGCTCAACCTCAAGACGGTGGACGTCGAGGATCTTGCCCTTCCAGGCGCACTCCTCCGAAAGAATTTTCTCGTGCAGCTCGGCATCGTGCGGGTCGTCGTCGCCCAGCACCAGCGCCGGCTCGTCAGCGACCTCGCCACCAGGCTCGCCCTCGGCGTGCCCATACACGCGGCTGTCCTCCTCGACGATCTGCGCATCCACGAGCTCTTCGTTCTTCTCGTCCATCCGTCTCATTCCTCTCGGATTTTAGGCATCCCAGGCGTCGCGGCCGCGCAGTGCGCGCAGGCCGATGTCGTGACGCAGGGTCTTGCCCTCAAAATCAATCTTCTCGCAGGCCTCGTAGGCAAGGTTGCGAGCGTTCTCGAACGTGTCGCCCAGAGCGGTCACGGCAAGCACGCGGCCACCATTGGTCACGAGCTGGCCGTCCACCACAGCAGTGCCCGCGTGGTACACGGTCACGTTCTCCATGGCCTCGGCATCCTCAATACCGGTAATGACCTTGCCTTTCTCGTAGCTGCCGGGGTAGCCCGCGCTCGTCAGGACAACGGCCACGGCCCACTCGTCGCGCCAGTCGAGTTCAATCTGGTCGAGCTCGCAGTTGGCACAAGCCAGCATGACCTCAACCAGGTCGTTCTTAAGGCGCGGCAGCACGACCTGCGTCTCGGGGTCGCCAAAGCGGGCATTGAACTCCAGCACCTTGGGGCCGGCAGGCGTGAGCATAAAGCCGCCGTACAGGCAGCCGCGGTAGTCGATACCCTCGGCAGCGAGCTCGGCCACGGTCTGCTCCATGACCGCCACCATGGTGGCGTGCTCCTCGTCAGTCACGATGGGCACCGGGCTGTAGACACCCATGCCGCCGGTGTTGGGGCCCTTGTCGCCCTCGAGCGCGCGCTTGTGGTCCTGCGAGGTGGCCATGGGGCGCACGGTCTTGCCGTCAGTAAAGGCCAGCAGCGAGCACTCGGGACCAACGAGCATCTCCTCGATAACCACGGTGCTGCCGGCATCGCCAAAGGTGCCGCCAAAGCACTCGCGCACGGCCTCCTCGGCCTGCTCAAGTTCGGTCGCCACGATAACGCCCTTGCCGGCGGCAAGGCCGTCGGCCTTCACGACCAGCGGGGCGCCCTGCTCGCGCACGTAGGCGAGAGCCGAAGCCTCGTCGGTAAACGAACCATAGGCTGCCGTCGGAATGCCCGCACGCTCCATGAGCTGCTTGGAGAACAGCTTGGAGCCCTCCATCTGGGCACCCTCGGCGCCCGGGCCAAAGCAGGGAATACCCGCCGCGCGCACGGCGTCGGCCACGCCCGCCACGAGCGGAGCCTCGGGGCCAATCACCACGAGTCCGCATCCGTGGCTCTGCGCAAACGCCGCCACGGCCGCAGGATCGCAGTCGTCGAGAACAACGTTCTCGCCGCAGCTCGCGGTGCCGCCGTTACCCGGCGCGATGTAGAGCTTGCCGGCGCGCGGTGATGCTGCGAGCTTAGCTGCCAAAGCATGCTCGCGGCCGCCGCTGCCCAACAACAGGATGTCGATGGTTTGAGTGTCCGCCTTCAAGGGTGCCTCCTCTATGGATGAATGGCCCGCTCCGCGCGAGCCCTTTGCAAGCAAATATACCCCTCGGCCGCCCGTCCGGGCTGCAAAGGGGTATATCGCAATAACCAAATAGTCCCGATTACTTCCAGAATCGGTTGATGATCTGCTCGCGACCAGCGCCAACGCCAATGAACGTCACGCGGGTGTGTGCCAGATCCTCGATAAACGCCACGTAGTCCTGAGCCTCCTGCGGCAGCTCCTCAAAGCTGCGGCAGCCGGTGATATCGCACTTCCAGCCAGGAAGCTCCTCGTAGATGGGCTTGGCGTGCTCAAAGCGCACCTGGTGCTCGGGCACGCTCGTGTAACGCTCGCCATCGACGTCATAGGCAACGCACACCTTAATGGTGTCGAAGGCCGAAAGCACGTCGAGCTTGGTCATGGCGATATCGGTGAGGCCGTTGACGCGCGAGGCGTAGTTGGCGATGGGGCCGTCAAACCAGCCGCAGCGACGACGGCGACCGGTGGTCACGCCGTACTCGTAGCCCTCCTCAGTCAGCGTGTGACCGGCCTCGGACTCATAGGAAAGCTCGGTGGGCATGGGGCCCGAACCGACGCGGGTGATATAGGCCTTCATGACGCCCAGCACGCGGTCGACGTTCTTCATGCCCACGCCGGAACCGGTAATGGCGCCGCCGGCGGTGCAGTTGGAAGACGTCACGTACGGATAGGTGCCGTGGTCGATGTCGAGCAGCGTCGCCTGGGCGCCCTCAAACAGCAGGTCCTTGCCCTCATCGATCATGTTGTTGAGCAGCAGGCTCGTCTCGGTGATGTAGGGACGCAGGCGCTCGGCCATGGGCAGGTACTCGTCGCAAATCTGATCCACGGTGTAGGTGGGCAGGTTGTAGATGAGCTCGAGCTCGGGGTTCACGCGGGCGAGAGCGGTCTCCAGCTTGTCGCGGAACAGCGCTTCGTCCAGCATGTCCTGCATGCGCAGGCCAATGCGGGCCATCTTGTCCTGATAGCACGGACCGATGCCACGCTTGGTGGTACCGATGTTCTTCTTGCCGAGCTTCTGCTCAAAGGCGCCATCCAGATCGATGTGGTACGGCATGATGACATGCGCGTTGCCGCTAATCTTGAGATTCTTGGTGGTGATGCCGTCGGCCTCGAACATGTCGATCTCCTCAAGGACAACCTTGGGGTTGACGACGCAGCCGTTACCGATCACCGACACGTGGTCGGAATACATGATGCCGGAGGGCACCTGGTGCAGGCCGTACTTCTTGCCGTTGACGACGATGGTGTGGCCGGCATTGTTGCCGCCCGAGTAGCGCACGACGGCATCGAAGTCGCCGGCGACCAGGTCGCAAATCTTACCCTTGCCCTCATCGCCCCACTGGGCACCGACCAAAACGGTTGACGGCATGTTTACTCCTTACATTCATGGACTGTCTACGCGCCACGCCGGCACGCAGAAGCACAAAACATTCCCAGTATACCCGTGCAACGGGCGCCTGTCCTACTCCTCGGCATGTGCCCCATCAAGCTCATAGAACTTGGTGGATGCCGGCAGGAACATCAGGTCGACGTCGCCGATCGGGCCCGAACGGTTCTTGGCCACGACGATACGCGTAACGCCCTCGTCGGGTCGATCGTCGCGCGAGGCTTCGGCCTCGTCGGCGGAGCGGTCCAAGAACATGACGATATCGGCGTCCTGCTCGATGGAGCCCGATTCACGAAGGTCGGAAAGCTGCGGGCGCTTGCCGGTACGGGATTCGACCTGACGCGAGAGCTGTGACAGCGCGATGAGCGGGATCTTGAGCTCCTTGGCCATGATCTTCAGACCACGCGACATCTCCGAAACCTCGACGGTACGGCTCTCGGAGCGGCGTCCCGGTGGAGGACTCACCAGCTGCAGGTAGTCCAAAATGATGATTGCCTTCTCCTTGTTATGGAGCATGCGGCGACTCTTGGCGCGAATCTCAGTCACTGTGGTGCCGGGCGTATCGTCAATCAGAATATCGAGCTTGGACAAGGTCTGCGTAGCCTCGTTGATATTGGCCCACTGCTCGGGGCTAATGCGGCCCATGCGGAAGTCACTGATCGAGATCATGGCGTAGGCGCAAATCAGACGCTGGGCAATTTCCTTGCCCGACATCTCCAGCGAGAAGAAGCCGACGGTATAACCAGCAGCGGCAGCGTTAAGTGCCAGGTTCAGAGCGAACGACGTCTTACCCACGGCAGGACGGGCGCCGATGATGATGAGCTGGCCTTCGCGAAAACCCATGAGCATGCGGTCGAGCGACGGGAAGCCCGTGGGCACGCCCGCAGCCTGGCCACCGGCCTGACACACTTCCTCGGCCTCGTTATAGGCCTCGACCATAAACTCGGTCAGCGTCTTGTAGCTCGACTTGACCTCGCGTGCCGTGACCTTGAGTAGCTTGCTCTCGGCCAGCTCGACAACCTCTTTGGTGTCGGTGGGGGCGTTATATGCCAGCGCGTTGATCTCGTTGGTGGCGCCGATCAGCTCACGCAGCATCGAATCGCGGCGAACGATGGCGGCATGGTGCTGCCAGTTGACGAGCGACAGGGTCTGACCCATCAACTCCAAAATATACGCTTCGCCGCCCACGGCATCGAGCTTGTTGATGCTTCGCAGATAATCGATCAGCGAGATGGAGTCGATGGGAATGCGGCTGTTGTACATATCGACCATCGCGGTATAGATGGTCTTATGAATGGGCCGGTAGAAGTCATCGGGCTGCAGCTCGACCTGGGCCTCTTCGACCACCTCGGGCGATAGCAGCATAGCGGCCAGTACATTGGCCTCTGCATCTTGGTTTTGGGGAAGACCCAACTTTGAGCCGCGGTCCTCAACCGTCAGCCCGGTCTCCCTATCGTCATATGCCATGAGCATCCTCATTCATATCGCTTGCGAGCATCCATAGTATCAGCCACGGTCCCAAAACGCGCCGCGCGCCGCCAATCATCACCGAACCAAACGGATGAACGGTCCTGTATATAGGACTTCGACGCAACGTTCACCATGACACTCACTCAGCGCAAAAAACAAAAGGGCGCCCTGGTTTCCCAGAGCGCCCTTCTTAGAACAAGATTGTTGCGTTGCAGCAAATGCTACTCGGCAGCAGCCTCAGTCTCGACCTCGGCGGTCTCGGCCTCGGCGACCTCAGCGGCCTCCTCGACCTCAGCCTCGGCAGCGAGCTCCTCGGCGGTAACGCCGACGAGAACGACAACCTCGGCCTTGATCTCGCGGTACAGCGAGATGGCAACGGTGTGGGCACCGGCAACCTTGATGGGCTTACCGAGCTCGACGCGCTTGCGGTCGATGTCCATACCGAGCTGAGCCTTGATGGCGTCAGCGATCATAGCGGCGGTAACGGAGCCAAAGAGGATGCCCTCGTCGCCGACCTTGACGTCAACGGTGACCGTCTTGCCCTCGAAGGCAGCCTTGGTCTCGTTGGCGGTAGCCAGACGGACGGCCTCACGCTTGGCGATGTTGTTGCGACGCTCGTCAAGCTGCTTGAGGTTGCCCTTGGTGGCGGCAACAGCGAGCTTCTTGGGGAACAGGAAGTTCTCAGCGTAACCCTGAGCGACCTCTACGACGTCACCCTCGCCGCCCTTGCCCTTGATCTCATCGAGAAGAATAACCTTCATGATGCGTCTCCCTTCTTAGCCGCGGTCGCGGTTGCCACGAGAGGAAACCACGGGGACGGTGTACGGCAGGAGAGCCATCTCGCGGGCGCGCTTGATGGCGTTGGCGATGTCATGCTGATGCTGCGTGCAAGCGCCAGTGACGCGACGGGGCTTGATCTTGCCACGGTCGGTCATGTACTTACGGAGAAGCTGAGTGTCCTTATAGTCGATGAACTCAGTGTTCTCCTTGCAGAACTGGCAGTACTTACGACGCGGCTGACGTGCAGAAAAATCATTAGCCATGTCAAAATACCTTTCATTTGGCAACTTCGGCGAACCGAAGCCGCCTCTCACTCAAAAATAGGTGAACAACCCCTAGAACGGGATGTCCTCATCGTAGACGTCGACCGCGGGCGGCGTAGCCACCGGTGCGGCAGGACGTGCTGCGGGCGCGGGAGCTGCGGGGGCGTAACCGCCCTGATCGTAGCCACCCTGGCCACCACGGGAGCTCATAAACTCGATCTCATCGACGATGACCTCAAGCTTGCTCCTGCGCTGACCGTCGCGCTCCCAAGAGCTGTAGCGCAGCTTGCCCTCGATCGCGACCTTGTTTCCCTTTGCCAGGAAACGGCTCACGGCCTCGGCGCGGGTGCCGAACATGGTGCAGTCGACAAAGTTGGGATAGTCCTCCCACTCGCCAGTCTGCGCGTTGCGGCGACGATCGTTCACGGCGACGCCAAAGGACAGAACCTGGGTTCCGCCGGCGGTGGCGCGCAGCTCGGGATCGCGGGTGAGGTTACCGGTGATGTTCACTCGATTGATGCTCATAACTCACTACTTCCTCTTGGGGCACAAGCCCAGTCCAAAACGACAGTCTTACTCCTGGTCGTCGCGACGGACGATCATGTGGCGGACCACAGCGTCGGTGATGCGCAGGACGCGATCAAGCTCGGCGATCTGGGTAGGATCTGCGTGGAAGTTGATGAGGGTGTAGTCACCATCGGTGAGGTCGTTGATCTCGTAGGCGAGCTTGCGCTTGCCCCACTCGTCAACGGAGTCGACCTTGCCAGCGCCCTCAGCGATCGTGGTATCGATACGCTTCATAACAGCGAGACGAGTCTCGGGGTCGAGCGACGGGTCAACAAAGAACAGCAGTTCATAAGCCTTCATATTGTCACCTCCTCTGGGCAAATGTGGCTTCAGGTCGTGAAGGTGCGCCTGAAGCAGGAAAAGACTTGGTAATAATATCTTTCAACCTCCTAGGCTGCAAGAATTTGCAGCTACAACCTCATGACCTCCACATATGCCCATACTCGCACGACGTTTCATGCGCATTCCAACCAAATGCTTACCAAAAGCTTGACGAATCTGTGGACACGATACGGTGCCGTGGGGACAAGCTGAGCCAAGCCACAGGTCAACGGGCACAAGGCTGTGGTCGCAAAATGCATACCAGTGGTCCACAGCACCACCCAAAGATTTTTAAATTCATTGCCAAGTCGCTTATGAATACCCCTTTTGAACAATTGAGCTGATCAACCACGCTGGTCGGAAGCCGTTTTTTGGCACCTCAAACCCCACTGCAACGCCAAGCGCGGCCAAGCGTTTTAAAAAATGCCAACTTTTCTGTTTGCACTTTTCGATTCCTCGTGTATACTGACTTTCGCATTTAACGGAGAGTTGTCCGAGTGGCCGAAGGAGCACGATTGGAAATCGTGTAGGCGTCAAAAGCGTCTCCAGGGTTCAAATCCCTGACTCTCCGCCAGTTAATTCCAAAGCAGGCCTTCGAGCCTGCTTTGTTTTTACCCCACGCGGAGGGGTGGCAGAGTGGTTGAATGCGGCGGTCTCGAAAACCGTTTGGCCTGTATAAGGTCACGAGGGTTCGAATCCCTCCTCCTCCGCCATTTAGATTGAGAAAGCTCCCAGATTGGGGGCTTTTTTGTTTTGAATCCCTTACAAACAAATACGACGGAGGAGGAGGGATTCGAACCCGCCAGGGCGCAAAGCGTAAAGAAAACGCGCCCGTGGCGCGTTTTTAGCGCAGCGCGGTCGGCGTAAGCCGACCGGATAAATTTTGAGCGGAGCTCAAAATTTGGACATCCCTCCTATTCGACCACGCCCCCATCGCGTTCAGCATCAACCCGGATCCCCTAACATGGAACCTATGACCGTACCCAGTCCCGACCGTTTGCCGAGCAATAGGGTCGCAATCGGCGCCGAACATGTACTATGTACGGGCATTGTCTAAACCCGTAACTCAAAGGACCCCATCTTGCCCGTTGCCGCCGCTATGATCGTTACCGCACACGCCTCGGATGCCATGGTTGCCATCCCGTTTTGGCTCGAGATGTTCGCCGTCGTCGCGGCATCGATCTCGGGCGTGTTGGTCGCACGCGAGCACAAACTCGACCTGGTGGGCGCCGTCGCGCTCGCCGTGGTCTGTGGACTGGGCGGCGGTCTTTTGCGCGATATGACGCTGCAGGTGGGCAACGTCTACATCCTCAACCAACCGATGGCGCTCCCGCTCTCCATCGCCACCGCGGCCATCATCTACATCTTCCCGGCAATCGTCGACAAGCCCGAAAAGCTCATTCCCCTGCTCGATATCATCTCGGTGGGTATTTATGCGGCAACCGGCGCAGACAAGGCGCTGGTCTACGGCTTTGCGCCGGCGGTGTGCATCATGATGGGCTTTTTTACCGCGGTGGGCGGCGGCATGCTGCGAGATGGTTTTATGGGTGTGGTGCCGGGTATCTTCCAGCGCACCAACTTCTATGCCATCGCGGCCATCGCCGGATCGGCAAGCTATGTTTGCCTTGTCATGAGCGGCTTGGTCAGCAATGTCGTCGCACTGGTCGTTTGCGTCGTGGTGACCATGGGACTACGCTGGCTGTCGCTGCGCTTTGATATCAAAAGCCCCACCGAGGATGACATCGCACGCTTTTTGCACCGCAAAAAGTAGGTGGCGCGGGCTCATCCTTCGAAATGCAACCGAGAGGTTCTTTTAGAGCGTCCACGCGTTGGGTACCCTGTTAGGTGCATGTCGAGCATCTGACGAAGGATTCACTATGCCCTGTAATCAATTCCCGTCGACCCAGCGCCGTAAAGCGTGGGGCCGCATCACGATCTTATTCGCGCTCATCGCTCTAGCGGTCACCGCGCTTCCCACGGCGTCGTTCGCCGGCACGGACACCGCAGGCAACGTACTTGCGACCGACAATGACGCCAATTCGTCCGGCGTCGAAGGTGACCTGTACTGGACAGGTCAGGCCCTCAACTTGGACGATGCGTCCATCGGCCGCGACATAATTGCAGCAGGCGAGAGCCTCTCCATCCGCGACTGCACGGTGGGCGGCGCCGTCCGCTTGGCGGCACGCACTATCGATATCGCCAAGACCACGGTTGATGGCAGCGTCACGGTCGTCGGTCAGCACGTTGTGCTCAATTCCGACAGCACCGCCAACTGTTTTTACGCGATAGGCGAGACGGTTGCCCTGCGCGGCTCTACCAAGTCGGCAGCGCTTGCGGGCGACACGGTGACCATCGATGGCACCGTCGAGGGCGATGTCGAGGTTTGGGCCGACAAGCTCATCCTGGGCAAGAACGCCCACATCACCGGCACCGTGAACGCGCACGTCTCCGAGGACCCCGAGCGTGCCGCAGGAGCCGAGGTAGGCGCGCTCAAGATCGACCGCACCGAGAACGAGGATACTTCCACCGTTAACGATGTCATCGGCGGTATCGTCGCCGCGGCACTCTCGACCTGCTTTGTCGCTCTGCTGCTCGAGCTCGTCTTTCCGCGCGCGACCACCAGCGCCGCCGGCATGCTCCACCAGCGCCCCATACCCCTGTGGGTGAGCGGTCTTCTGGGCACGATTGCTATCGTCCCCGCCGTCCTACTGCTAATTATCTCTATCGCTGGTCTGTCGCTTGCCGGAGCCCTCTTGTGCGGCGTTATCGGCATCGCGTTGGTGTCGAGTGCCTTTGCGGGGTGCGCGATCTCCCGCATGGTCGGACACAACCAAAACCGCTACGCCATGGCAGCCGTGGGCGGCGTAATCGCAGGCGCCCTCACGGGGCTTCCCCTCGTAGGTGACTTCATCAGCGGCGTAGCCTTTGTCTTTATGCTCGGCTACATCATCCAAATCATCTGGCACAACGCCCACCTCAAGCCGCAGCAGCCGGCTAACACGCCAGAACTCCCCACCGCCTAGCAGCCGATCACCACAAAGGGGCCAGGCACCTTTGTGGTGGTGCAAAGGGGTCAGGTTACTTCGCACCAACAAACGAGGCGGGACACTCGGTCATATCGACCGGGTGCCCCGCTTTTCATGGAAGGTTCTCTAGTAACTTTTTCAAAACCAATGATCATCAGGTCGGTAGGCCTGCGCGTCACTCGCTACGGAGGCAGTTCGCCATTGAGCAGGGGGGATAATTATTTTTCACGGCGACCTCCTCCCCGCTTGATGACGAGCGCGACAACAATAACCGCCACTCCGATGGCAGCCAAAACCGCCACTAGCACCAACGTTCTATCTCCCGTCGAGGGCATAAAGCCTCGACTTGCTTCTTTGCTTGGGGTGTTGAGCACCGACAGCTCAATCGAACCCGTCCCGGCATCGGCGGTATCAACCCGCAGAGGGCTTTCGGCCGACACGGTCACCTTGGGCTTCGCGACTGCAACCTGTTTAACGTCCAATCCCTCGGCCGTAACCGTCACCGTACGTTTGCCTTCAAAGGCGGTGTAGCCCTTGGGAGCCGCGACCTCCTCGACGGTGTAGACACCCGCGTCAACACCGCTCAATTCCACATGGCCATCCGCGCCCGTGGTGACGCACGCGTCGGCATCCGTCGACCACGAGCCGTCGGTCGTTAGGATGCGCCCGCGGTCATCGATGATGCGCAATTTGGCGCCCGTGAGCGGTTTATCGTCCGAGCTTGAGCGCTTGATGAGGCTGAGTCCCCAGGTGTAGGCGCACGCGTCATCGCTCGGCGTGCGGGTGAAGCCGGCGTCACCGGACTGGTCGGCAAAGGGAGAGCGCGGATAGCGCAGGTAGACCTCGTTGGGGTTGCCCTTCGCGATGCCGTGGTTGCATGCGCTGCTGAGCGGCGCATTGTACACGGCGACCACGCGGGCGCCCGCGGTAAAGGCGTCGGCCCCGCCGAGCGCGGCGATCAGGTCGCCGGTGCGCACGGTGAAGGTCTTACCGTCGACCGAGACCCCGCACTGGGCCGTGATGTCGGTCCAGCCCTTCGCGGGCTCGGTGCCGGCGCGGCCGTCCCTGCCGGTCGGGACGGCGTCGAAGCCGCCGTCCGCCCCCGCCGCCACGTACACGCGCATGCTCGCGGCCACCTTGGAGGGGTCGAGCCCCGCGCTCATG
>DBEZMF010000011.1:0-65734 GCA_048250755.1 Collinsella sp. | reverse complement strand
CATCGGCTCCGGCGCCCTGTGGGGCGAGACGATCCTGTTCTCGATGTGCATCCTGGAGGAGATGCAGTGGAAGCGCACCCGCTACATCACCTCGGCCGACTTCTTCCACGGCACCCTCGAGCTCGTGGAGCCCGGCGTCCCCGTGTTCCTGTTCATGGGCGAGGACGAGAACCGCAAGCTCGACGAGCGCGTCCGCGCCTTCCTGACCCGCGGCGTGACCGGCGACACCGACATCAACATCATCGACACCGCCGAGTTCGCGATTCCCGGCCTTGACGACGAGTTCCGCGTTATCGTGTCTCCGTGGATCCTCTCCTCGCTGATCACCGATCGCCTTGCCGCTTACTACGAGACGGTCACCAAGCACAACCTCAACTACCGTCGTTACTATCACCAGTTCGACTACTAATCGGTGACAAATAAGCTACTGATCAAGAAGCACCCTGCCCGGGCGCATGCGTCCGGGCATTTTTATGCCGAAATTCGCTAGGAAGGGGAATCGAATGAGGCAGTTTATCGTGGCGTCCCATGCTCATTTCGCGTCTGGAATCGTCGAGAGCATCGGCCTGCTTTCCGGTGAGCGCGAAAACGTCCATGCGCTCTCTATGTATGTCGACGGAAACGAGGACCTGTCCAAGGAGGCTGCAGCGATTCTGGACGGCTTTGCCGCGGACGACGAAGTTGTCGTGTGCACTGACCTGTTCGGCGGCAGCGTCAACAACGAGTTCACCAAGATCGTCCAGACGCGTCCCAACACGCACCTCGTGACCAATATGAACTTGCCACTCCTTATTCAGCTGCTGTTCGTACCCGATTCCACTCCGATCGACGAGGCCATTCGTCAAATCGTCGAGGCGGACGACACTAAGGTCAAGTACGTCAACGACCTGCTGGGGCAGGCCGAACTCGATGAGTTTTAATCGTTAGGAGCACATCATGATTCAGATGATTCGCGTAGATTATCGACTGCTTCACGGCCAGGTTGCCGTTAGCTGGACCTCGGCTCTGGGTGCCGACTGCATCCTGTTAGTGAGCGACACGGTCCTCAATGACAAGCTTCGTCTGCAGGCCCTGTCCCTTGCAAAGCCCGAAGGATGCAAGGTCGTCGTCAAAAACACCGAGGATGCTGTCAAGGCGCTCCAGAGCGGTGTGACCGATAAGTACAAACTCTTCGTGGTTTGCGAGACGATTCAGCAGGCCGGTGCCGTCGCCAAGGCGATGGGAGTCAAGAAGATCAACCTCGGCAACGTTGCCTTTAGCGAGAATGCCCGCCAGGTCTCGACGAGCGTGTTCCTCACGCCCGAGAACGAGGCCTACGTGAAGGAACTGCTCGGCGAGGGCTATGAACTGTTCATTCAGATGATTCCGGCAGATGCGAAGACTGACGCTGCGAAGGTCATCGGTTAGGGGCCGTCATGGTTATCAAGACAATCCTGATTTTCCTGATTGCCCTTTTGGGTTATTCCGAGTGGCTGACGGGCACGAGCTACCTCCAGCGCCCGATCGTGCTCGGACCTCTGGTTGGCCTTGTCATGGGCGACATGGTGACCGGCACGATTATGGGCGCCACGATGGAGCTTGCCATGGTCGGCGCCATCTCGGTCGGCGCCTATAACCCGCCCGATACGATTTCCGGCACTATCCTGGGCGTATCTCTTGCCATGCAGGCCGGCGCGGACGCTTCGGCGGCCCTGACCCTGGGTATTCCTATCGCCACGATCGTCCTGGCGCTCGACACGGCCCTGGGCCAACCGGTCATGCTGCTGCTGGTGCACCGTATCGACAAAAACGTCGAGGACGGAGACACCAAGGCCATCACGCGCAACATGCTCATCGCCGGTTACGCACAGAGCTGGTGCGGCCTGCTGATTATTCCCCTGGCATTCTTCTTTGGTGCCGATGCTGTTGCCAGCCTGCTCAACATCATCCCCGATTTCGTTCAGACCGGCATGGATGTCGCCGCCGCCTTCTTGCCCGCACTCGGCTTTGCGATGCTGGCGCAGATGATTATGAACAAAACAGTGGCTCCGTTCTTCTTCGCTGGCTTCTTCCTCGTCGCCTACTTTGGCATTAGCACGACGGGCGTGGCGATCTTTGCCGCGATCATCGTCGTCGCGATGACGGTTTTGGGTGATAAGAAAAAAGCGGAGCAGCCCGCAGCGGCAACCGAGGATCCTGCGATTGGGAGTGGGTTCGATGAGTTTTAAGTTTGAGTCTTCTTACGACGGGCTGATTTCCCGCGCAGACCTTAAGAAGCTGTTCTGGCGCTCGATTCCCTATGAGCATTCCTGGAACTACGAGCGTATGGGCCATATCGGCTTTATGTGGGCCCTTATGCCGATCCTACGCAAGCTGTATCCGCAGGATGCGGACTTTAAGGCCGCCCTTAAGCGCCATATGGAGCTCTATAACGTCACGCCGTACATCTCGACGCTTCCCATGTCCATCGCCGCTGCAATGGAGGAGGTCAACGCTACTGACGATAGCTTTGACACGAGCGCGATCTCTAATGTCAAGCTTGCTTTGATGGGACCGCTGTCCGGCGTGGGCGATGCCTTCTACTGGGGCACGCTGCGAATTTTGGCAACGGGTGTAGGCACGTCGCTGGCACTGCAGGGCTCTATTCTTGGCCCGATTTTGTTCCTGCTCGTGTTCAACGTCCCTCACTACATCATCCGTTACCTGCTGACGTTTGTGGGATATCGCTTTGGCTCGGACATGATCAGCAAGGTCCAGGAATCGGGCATTATGGACACTATCGTCAAGATGGCCTCCATCATGGGCGCCATGGTGATCGGTGCTATGACCATGGAGATGGTCACCGTGGACATTCCGCTCATGGTCGGCGCAGGCGATGGTGCCCAGACGCTCGCCGAGCTGCTCAACGGAATCTTCCCGGGCTTTGTCACGATGGGGCTGTTTGGAATCGTCTATCTCATGCTCAAGAAGAAGATGAATCCGCTGCTCATCATGCTCGTAATCCTGCTCGTGAGTATCGCCGGCGCGTTCTTTGGAGTGCTTGGTGTCCAGTAGAGTATCCGTCATAATGAGAACAATGTAAGAGGGGGCGTCGCGCACACTGTGCTGCGGCGCCCTTTTGCCGAAAGGTGGACAAGATGGAGTATCCGCAGCTTGCCGTCATGAATATCAGCCATCGTTATTTTGACCTTGAGGAATTCTTTTCTTCGGCAGCGGCCTCGGGCTATACGTGTTGCGAGCTTTGGACCGGGGCGATGCATCTGTATGTCGATTGCCATGGATACGATTCGCTCGAGCAGGTGCGGGAGCTGTCACAGCGGTATGGGGTTCGGATTGTGGGGCTTTGTCCCGAACAGAACAACCCCAAGCCGTGGAATATCGCGGCGCGCGGGAATGAGGCGCGTGCCCGCACACTCGCGTACTTTAAGAACGTTGTAGACATTGCGGAGGAACTTGGAGCCGAGCAGGTCATGGTTTCGAGCGGCTGGGCATTTTTGAACGAGCCGATTGAGGACGCGTGGGGTCGAAGTGCCTCGATGCTGCGTGCGATTGCCGAGCATGCGGGAGAGCGCGGCGTGCGGCTGGTGCTCGAGGCCCTACAGCCGGTTGAGTCGATGATCGTGAACTCGGCGGCCGACACGAAGCGCATGATCGAGGCAGTTGATCATCCGGCACTTAAGGCGTGTCTGGATTTGGGCGCTATGGCGGTGGCGGGGGATACCATCGACGATTATTTCGATCTGCTTGGCGATGATGTCGCCCACGTGCATTTTGTCGATGTTGCGGCAGACGGCACGACGCATCTTGCCTGGGGTGACGGCGACCGCGATATGCGCGCCGACCTGGATAGGCTGGTGGCGCGCGGCTATCGCGGAGTTGTTTCGGCCGAGACCTATGACTGGCGCTATTTCGCCAATCCTGCGGCGGCCGACGCTCAGGTTATGGCGGAGTACCGACGCGCGATTGGCGCCTAGGTGGGGTTGGGTTGCGGCAATCTGCCCTATGTTTCCAAATGAATACGGTGTGAGCGGCTGCGATGGATTTTCCCCGCAAGCACTCTAGTATGCTAAAGTACCCAGAAGACCGGCGGAGCTATGCCGGTCTTCTGTTCTATATGAAACGCAGCATGAGGAGGCTCACCAGATGACGGCCACACCGTGGGGATTCCGGGACATATTGCCCGAGGAGGCTCAGGCGCGCGAGGAGATCGCATGTACGGTGAAGGGCTGCTTCAGGGAGCATCATTACCTTCCGGTCGAGACGCCGCTGCTCGAGGACAAGGGCTCGCTCGAGGAGGGCGGCCGCATTGCGGACACGCCGTTTAAGCTCTTTGATGACGACGGTCGCCTGCTGGTGGTCCGTCCCGACAACACGCTGCCGATCGTTCGCCTGGTTTCGACTCGCATGCGTGCGGCCGATCTGCCGCTGCGCTTGCGCTATGAGGCGCCGGTGGTCCGCGAGTGTCAGCGCAATGCCGGTGGCTCGCGTCAGTTTACGCAACTGGGTTTTGAGCTCATCGGCGCGGGCGACACCGCGGGCGATGTCGAGATTGTCTCACTGGTCGCCGAGGCCGTGCGCAAGCTGGCACTTCCCGGTGCGCGCATTATCGCGGGCAGTGTGCGTCCGTTTAAGGAACTGCTTGCGGCGTGCGAAGATCGCGAGCTGGCTGCCGAGGCGCTGCGCTGCGTGCACGCCAACGACTTTGTGGGCCTCGATGCCCGCGTGGCGGCAAGTGCCGAGCCCGAGGCCGTCAAGGCCGCCATTAGCGAGCTGCCGCGCCTGCACGGTGGTGCCGAGGTGCTCGACCGCGTCGACGCGCTGCTGGCGGCGGCGGGCATTGTTGCGCCGCTCACGCGCGAGCTGCGTGCCCTGGTCGAGGGCCTGGCTCCCGAGGACGCTCAGGTGCTGTCCTTCGACTTCTCCATCATGAACTCGTTTGATTACTACACGGGCCTGGTCTTTAAGGCCTATGCCGGCGGCCTGCCCGATCCGGTGGGCTCGGGCGGTCGCTACGACTCCATCTTTACCGGCGCGTTCGGCGACGGCGTCGAGGTGCCGGCGGCGGGCTTCGCTTTTTCGCTCGAGCGTCTGGAGGCCGCGCGCACCTCGGCCGAGGACGCCGCTTCCGACGGCGATCACGCCGTGGGCCGTGGCGCCGAAGGTCCGCTGCGCATTGCCGTGCCCAAGGGCTCGCTTAAGGCCGACACGCTTGACGTGCTCGAGGCAGCGGGCTTGGATGTCTCGGAGCTGCGCGATCCTGGTCGTCACCTCATCGTGCGCGGCCGCGACACGCGTGCCGGCGAGGGTTCGGTCGGCGATATCGAGTTTGTCATCGTGCGCCCCAGCGACGCGCCCGCCTTTGTGGGCTGCGGCGGCGCCGACTGCGGCATCTGCGGCTGGGACTCGCTTATCGAGGCCGACCTCAACTTGCTGCAGCTGGTCGATTTGGGCTACGGCCTGTGCACGTTTATCGAGGCGGAGCCCGCATGGCGCGCCGGTCAGGCCGAGCGCAACTATGCTCGCCGCGGGTCGCTTCGCGTGGCCACCAAGTATCCGCGCATCGCGAGTGCCTGGTATGCCGAGCGAGGCGTGAACGCCGACATCGTTTCGCTGCACGGTAACATCGAGTTGGGCCCCATTGTCGGTATGACCGACCGTATCGTGGACATCACCGCCACGGGCGCCACGCTGCGCGATAACGACCTGGTTATTACCGGTCGCATTATGGACTGCACGGCGCGATTCTTCGTCAACCCGGGTGCCGCGCGCCTGGACCCGCGCGTGCGCAACTTGGCCGATCGCCTGGCGGCGGCCGTGAAGGACAAGCATTTTGAGCCCGTTGCGGGCTCGGCACAATAGCGCGAGCACGCACGGGCGTCCCAACGTCTGGGCTGCGGGCCGATTGGCGCCGCCGCCCGGCCTCTCGTTTTTCGAACACAACCTCGACCGATAGGGGATACCGATATGAAGACCATCAAGCTTGCTCCCGGCGAGCGCCTCGTTACCAACCAGCTCAACCGCAAGGGCGTGCTGCCGCAAAACATCGTCGACGCCGCCCGCGATATCGTGGCCGACGTGCGCGCCAACGGCGATGCCGCGGTGCGCGATTACTGTCAGCGTTTTGACGGCGTTGAGCTGCAGAGCTTCCGTCTGCCGCAGGAGCAGATCGATGCTGCGCTCGAAGGTCTCGATCCCGCTTTTGTCGCTGCGCTCGAGAAGGCCGCGCGTCAGATTCGCGAATTCCACCAGCGCGAGGTCGAGCAGAGCTGGTTTACCACGCGCCCGGACGGCACGATACTCGGCGTTAAGGTGACCCCGCTCGCGGCGGCTGGCATCTATGTGCCGGGCGGTCGCGCGCAGTATCCCTCCACGGTGCTCATGAATGCCATTCCCGCCAAGGTTGCCGGCGTCAAGCGCGTGGTTATGGTGACCCCGCCGCAAAAAGACGGCCTGATCAGCCCCCACACGCTTGCCGCGGCAAAGCTCGGCGGCGTGGACGAAATCTATATGGTGGGCGGCGCTCAGGCCGTGGCCGCGCTGGCGTACGGTACCGAGACCATTCCGCGTGTCGATAAAATCACCGGTCCGGGCAACGCCTTTGTCGCTGCGGCCAAGCAGATTGTCTCGGGCGACGTGGGAATCGACATGGTCGCTGGCCCCTCCGAGGTCTGCGTGCTGGCCGATGCCACGGCCAAGCCCATGGTGGTCGCGGCAGACCTGATGGCCCAGGCCGAGCACGATCCGCTGGCAGCCTGCTATCTGGTGACTTGCGACGAGCAGTTTGCGCGCGAGGTCGAGGCTGGTATCGACATTCTGGTGGCGCAGTCGCCGCGTGCCGAGATCACGCGCGCCTCGCTCGACAACGAAGGCACCATCGTGGTGGCCGCCGACATGGCTGCCGCCGTCGAGGCCGTGAACACCGTGGCGCCTGAGCACCTTGAGCTGCACTGCAAGGATGCGATGGGCCTGCTCGGCGGCATTCGCAACGCCGGCGCCATCTTTGTGGGCGCTTGGAGCTCCGAGCCGCTCGGCGATTACGTTGCCGGTCCCAACCACACGCTGCCGACTGGCGGCACGGCCATGTTCTCCAACCCGCTTTCGGTCGAAGAGTTCGTTAAGCGCTCGAGCGTCATTTGCTATACACCCGAGGGCCTGCTCTCCGACGCTCCCGCCACACAGCGTCTGGCCGAGGCCGAGGGCCTGTGGGCGCACGCGCTATCCGCCGCTTTGCGTCGCCGTGTGCTGGAACAGGGCGAGGATGCCGTGAGTGCCGAGTCTCTGGCCGCGGCCGACCTGACCAAGGTCGCTTGGCCGGGTGACGCCGTGGTGACGGTTGCCGAGGGCGTTGACCTGGCGGCTGCGGGCGCGGATGGCGTTGGCGCGACCGGCGAGGAGGCCTAACATGGCCGAACTCACGCCGCGCATGAAGGAGCTCGTCCAGCCCTACCTGGCCGGCATTGAGCCCTATGATCCCAACTTCACGCCCACGCGCATCAACCTTTCGGCCAACGAGAACACCTATCCCGTGCCGGCCGGCGTGCGCGAGGCGATTGATGCAGCCCTGGCTGCCACGCCGCTCAACCGTTATCCCGACCCCATGTCCAACGACCTGCGCGATGAGCTTGCTGCTTGGCATGGCGTGACGCGCGAGAATATCTGCGTGGGCAACGGCGGTGACGAGCTGCTCTATAACTACTTGCTGGCGTTTGGCGGCGCGGGGCGGACCCTGCTCAACTGCCCGCCGTGCTTTAGCGAGTATGCGTTCTTTGCGTCGCTGTGCCAGACCGAGGTGCGCGACGTGTGGCGCGACCCGGCGACCTTTGAGCTCGACCAGGCGGCGGTGCTTGCAGCGGCTCCCGAGTGCAATCTGGCGATCGTGACCTCGCCCAACAATCCCACGGGTGACGTGGCGCCGCTCGACTTTGTTGCGGCTCTGTGCGATGCCTGCCCCGGCATGGTGATGGTCGACGAGGCCTACGTGGAGTTTGCCGACGATTCGTTTGGCGCGGCCACCACGGCGCAGGGGCTTATCGCCGAGCATCCCAACCTGGCGATTCTGCATACGCTGTCCAAGGCGTTCGGCGCCGCCGGCACGCGTCTGGGCTATGTGATCGCGGCGCCCGAGGTCATCGACGTGTTCGCGGCGATTCGCCAGATCTATTCGGTCAACGTGTTGAGCCAGGCGGCGGCGCTTGCCTGCGTGCGTGCCCGCGATGCGTACGCACCTGTGGTGGCGCAGGTCGCATCCGAGCGCGAGCGCGAGCTGGCCGCTCTGCGCGTGATGGCTGCCGAGGGCTTGCCTGTGGAGGCGTGGCCGAGCGCGGCGAACTTTGTGCTCGTGCGCACGCCGCATGCCACGCGCGTGCGTGAGCGCCTGCGCGACGAGTATTCAATTTTAGTGCGCGACTTTAGCTACGCGCCGGGGCTCGCGGACTGCCTGCGCATTACCGTGGGCACCCCGCAGGAAAACGACGAGGTGCTGGCAGCGTTTGCCGCGCTGGTGAAGGAGGAGATGTAGATGGACCGTTATGCCGAGGTGACCCGCAAGACGGGGGAGACCGACATTGTCGTAAAGCTCGACCTGGACGGATCTGGCGTGTGCGATATCTCGACCGGTGTGCCGTTTTTCGACCACATGCTCAACGCCTTTGGCCGCCATGGTCTGTTCGATCTGACGGTGCACGCGGTGGGCGACGTCGAGGTCGATGCGCATCACACCGTCGAGGACACGGGCATTGTGCTGGGCGAGGCGTTTTGCCAGGCGCTGGGCGACAAGGCGGGCATTACGCGCTTTGCCGACGCGGCGATCGCCATGGACGAGACGCTTGTGATGGCTGCTGTTGATATTTCGGGCCGCGGGCAGGCCTACTGCGAGCTGCCCGTGCCGACTGAGCGCGTGGGCAGCTTCGATACCGAGCTGGCCGTCGAGTTCTTCTACGCCTTTGCGCGCGATGCCAAGCTCACGCTGCACGTGCGCGAGCTGGTGGGCGGCAACTCGCATCACATTATCGAGGCCGCCTTTAAGGCCGTGGGCCGCACGATGCGCCGCGCCTGCGAGCTGGACCCCCGCGTGCAGGGCATTCCCAGCACCAAGGGCTCGCTGTAACCTGCCAAAAAGGGACGGGTTTATTTTGGCAGGTTTTATCTGCGGAAATGCCGTCTCATGCAGTGGGTGAACGTTTAACCGACCAAAATAAACCTGTCCCTTTTTGGCAGGTTTTGAATGGGGAAAAGGAGGGTCGCGTGGGCGAACCGAAGATCGTGGTGGTCGACTACCACAAGGGCAACTTGTCTAGCGTTGCGCGTGGGCTTGCGCGCGCCGGTGCCGCCGCCTGCACGTCGGACGATCCGGAGCAGATCCGCAACGCCGACGGCCTGGTCATCCCGGGCGTGGGCGCGTTCTATGACGCGATCGCCATTATGCGCCAGAGCGGCGAGGCGGACGCGGTGCTCGATGCCGTCGCCACCGGGACTCCGCTGCTCGGCATCTGCCTGGGTCTTCAACTGTTTTTTGAGCGCGGCAACGAGGGCGTGCCTGCGAACGAGGACGCGGTTGCCGACGGCAACGCCTCCGAGCAGGCTGGCGGTCCCTGGGTCGATGGCCTGGGTATTATGCGCGGTTCGTGCACGCGCCTGGAATCGAGCCGCCTGAAGGTGCCGCACGTGGGCTGGGACCAGGTGCACATGACGCCCGCCGGCGCGGCCGATCCGTTGCTCGCTGGTTTTGCCGAGGGTGCCAACATGTACTTCACCCATAGCTATGCGGTGGCCGACGACGCCGATGCCGCCGATGTGCTGGCACGCACGCACTATACGCGGAGTTTCCCCTGCATCGTGCGCCATGGCAACGTGTGGGGCTGCCAGTTCCATCCCGAGAAATCCTCCGCGCTGGGTCAGCGCATCCTTAAGAACTTCGTCAACATCGTCGAGGAGGCTGGCCGATGATCCTGTTTCCCGCAATCGATCTGATCGGCGGCAAGGTCGTGCGCCTGGAGCGTGGCGACCGCAGCCGCTGCAAGGTATATTCCAACGACCCCGTGGCAGTCGCCCGCTCGTTTGCCGAGCAGGGCGCGAGCTGGGTGCACGTCGTCGATTTGTCCTCTGCCTTTGGCGAGGATGAGGACACATGCGCTGCCAATTCGGCGGCGATCAAGGCCATCTGCGGCGTCGACGGTCTGTCCGTGGACGTGGGCGGCGGCGTCCGCTCACTCGCGCGCATCGACGAGTTGGCCGGCTACGGTGCGCGCCGCATCGCACTGGGCACGGTGCTCGTGACCGAGCCGGGTTTTGCCGAGGTGGCGGCCCAAGGCTTTGGCGAGCTGTTGGTGGCAGATATTGCCGCGCGCGACGGCCAGGTCAAGGTGAACGGCTGGCGCGACGGCGCGGACGTGGCGCTCGACGATGCCGTGGCGCAGCTTTCCGAGCTGGGCTTTAAGCATCTGGTGTATACCGACATTGCGCGCGATGGCATGCAGACGGGCATCGATGTGGCGGCGTATCGCCATGTGGCCGAGGTCGCGGGCTTTCCCGTCGTGGCATCGGGCGGCATCTCGACGCTCGACGACATCCGCGCGCTGGCCGCGGTGGGTGGGGGCGCGATTGAAGGTGCCATCACCGGTCGCGCGCTCTACGAGGGAAACTTTACGCTGGCCCAGGCGCTGGCCGCCGCCCGAGGGGAGGAGTAACCCATGCTTACCAAACGCGTGATTCCCTGCCTGGACGTCAAGGACGGCCGTGTGGTCAAGGGCGTCAACTTTGTGAGCTTGCGCGATGCGGGCGATCCGGTGGAGCTGGCGCGCGCCTACGACCGCGAGGGTGCGGACGAGGTTGTCTTCCTGGACATTACCGCCACGAGCGACAACCGTGCGACGACTATCGAGATGGCGGCGCATGCAGCCGAGGAGCTCGCTATTCCCTATACCGTGGGCGGCGGCTTTCGCGACTTGGCGGGCATGCGGACCATGGTTGCCGCCGGTGCCGACAAGGTGTCGCTCAACTCGGCGGCCGTGCGTGACCCGTCGCTGATTAGCCAGGCTGCCGCGGCTTTTGGCAGTCAGGCCGTGGTCGTGGCGATCGATGCCAAGCGCGTCGGTTTGCCCGGAGAGCCGGGTGCCGACAAGTGGGAAGTCTTCACGGCGGGCGGCCGCAACGCCACGGGTATCGACGCGGTGGCGTGGGCCGAGGAAGCGGCTCGTCGCGGCGCCGGCGAGATCTTGCTGACCAGTATGGATCGCGACGGCACCAAGGCCGGCTTTGACCTGGCGCTCACCCGTGCCGTGGTGCGCGCGGTGCCGATTCCCGTTATTGCGAGCGGCGGCGTGGGTACGCTCGAGCATTTTGCCGAGGGCGTGATCGAGGGCGAAGCCGATGCCGTGCTGGCGGCCAGCGTCTTTCACTTTGGGACGTTCAGCATTCGCGAAGTCAAAGAGTATATGGCCTCTCAAGACATCCCTGTCAGGTTGGACTTCTAGCGCTGCGGCTTGTCCAGGCACCGCATCTTGCCGCTCAAACCGTCGCTCGCGTACCAAAGTACGCGTCGCTCCTCTTTCGCGGCAACCTGCGGCACCTGGACAACCCTCGCCGACCTGTGGGGTTTAAATTGGGGAGAGAAATGGAAGAGATAACCGATCCTTCAAAGCTTACATACGACGCCAAGGGGCTGATTCCTTGTGTTGTTCAGCAGTATGACACCGGCGAGGTGCTTATGGTTGCCTGGATGAACGAGGAGTCGGTGGGGTTGACGCTCAAGACCGGCACCACGTGGTTTTGGAGCCGCAGTCGCCAGGAGCTCTGGAACAAGGGCGCGACGAGCGGCAATATGCAAGCGGTCAAGGAGCTCTGGGCCGACTGCGATAGCGATACGCTGCTGGTCAAGGTTGACTCGCCGGGTCCGGCCTGCCATACCGGCAACCGTACTTGCTTCTTTAAGAAACTCGCGTAGGGCGGGCGCTCGATTAGACGCTCGGCCACCAGAAAGGATTGAACTATGGGTGTGCGCACCGCAAATGTTCAGGATGGAAATATCGGCGAGACGCTGACGGGTCTGGCCGAGGTGATTCACGGTCGTCGCGATGCGTCGCCACAGGAGAGCTACACCGCTCGCCTGCTGACCGACGTCGAGGACGAGCTGCTCAAGAAGCTTGCCGAGGAGGCGAGCGAGGTGATCATGGCCTGCAAGGATAACGATCACGACCACATCCGCTACGAGGCCGGCGACCTGGTCTACCACCTGCTCGTGACGCTCGAGCGCTACGGTATCACCCTCGACGAGCTGGCCGGCGAACTCAACGCCCGCCGCCACTAGTCATTGGGGACGTTCTTAAACGACTAGTCGTTTGGGACAGTCTTTGTTGGTGTAACGGAGTCATGGAAGTTGCGGTGAAATAGGGACTGTTTAAGTGCTTCATCAGGCAAAACAATCCCTATTTCACCGCAACTTATGAAGGGATGGCTAGGCGAGGGGCGTGGACTCCCATTCTCCGGTGGGGTGGGGGATATCGAAGGTTCGATAACCGCAGTCGTAGGCGTGGGCTTGAGCCTCGCGGATGTTCCTGCAAATATCGCAGGCGCGGTGCGCGTCCGAGCCAAAGGTGATGGGTACCTCGGCGTGGGCGAAGCAACGCAACAGCCCCGTCGAGGGGTAATAGTCGTCGAGGCCCTTGCGCGGTGCGGCGGTCGAGACCTCAATGCGACGACCCGTATCGTGGGCGCATTCGGCCATCTGCTGCCAAAACGGCGCGAGGTCAAAGTCGGGCGCAAAGCCTTCCTTCGAAAAGCGCATAACCAGGTCGGGGTGGGCCATCACATCAAAGTTGAGTGAGCTTTCGCAAGCACAGCACCAGTCGTCGACGTAGCGCTCCCACACGCCGCGTACGCCTAAGTTTTCCCAAACATGCAGGTTGGTGTCGTCGTCGATCCAACCGCAAAGGGAATCGGGCGTATCGGGGCGAGCGACGTCCTCTGTCCCTGCCGTGCCCGCGGCGCCTGCCGCAATATCTCCCGGGTTGCCAATCCAATGCACACTGCCCAGACGCACGACGGCGCCCTGGGACCAGCGCTCAACCAAAGGCTCGCAGCCCTCGTACCAATCGCATTCAAAGCCATAGATAAAGCTGAGATCCGGCGCGATCTGCGCGGCAAGCTTGTGAGCATCCTCAAAGGCCAGACGATGTGCCGGCAAGTCGCCCTCGACAACCTGCACTTCGCAGCTGGCGTCCATGCTGGCGGGCAGGGTGAGATGGTCGGTCGAGATCATGACGCGGCAGCCGGCGGCGGCAGCGGCGCGGACGTTGTCCTCAAATGAGGCATGGCCGTCCGAAAACGAGGTGTGGGTATGGCAATCGACCAGCGGGCACATAGGCATAGCGGCTCCTTTGCATTTGGCGAATCCGCTCCATTGTAATGGCGCAGCCTCGGCGCGTCGTACGCGCGGGGTGCCGAAATCGATCGGAAAGGCTGCGCGGCGCGGCCTCGCTTGCGCTTTCAAAACATGTACGTCAGCCTCCAAAACCGACAAAAAATGACATGTTTGGAGGCTGACGTACACGTTTGGATAGGGGCGAGGGCGGCGACGGACGAAAGTCACGCCTGTGCCACGTCCGATGTGCTAGCGTTTGGGTGAATAAAACGAGCCCGTGCGGAAAGGATCCGGACCGTATGCAACGTGGAAGTACATCTCCGCTGTCCCGCGAGACCGATGCGCCCGAGACCATCGTCAAGCTAGAGTGCGACATCGACGATGCGTCGCCCGAGGTACTCGCCTATGCCGCCGACCGCTTGCGCGAGGCGGGCGCCCGCGAAGTGCACTGGCTGCCTCTCTACTGCAAAAAAGGTCGTCCCGGCTGGCAGCTGCAGGTAATCTGCGCCCGCGAGGACATTGACCGTCTGCAGATGACCATCTTTTTGGAAACCACGACCAATGGCATCCGCCGTCAAGTTATGGAGCGCGTTTGCCTGCCACGCCGCTTTGAGCGCGTAACAACGCCTTGGGGCGAGGTATCCGTTAAGGTGGCGACTCTGCCCGACGGCAGCGAGCGTGCGGCGCCCGAGTACGAGGACTGCGCCCGTCTCGCCCGCGAGCATAACGTACCGCTCCAGCGCGTGATGCATACGGCACAAGCCGCGGCGCTGCGATTTGAGTAACGCGGCCGGTGGCACGCCACGCCCAGCCCCATCAACCCCACCCGAAAGGACCACCATGAAATACCTTATCGCTTCCGACATTCACGGCTCGGCATACTGGACCGAGCGCCTCTGCGCCGCCATCGAGTCCGAGCAACCCGACCGCATCGTTCTGCTGGGCGACCTGCTCTACCACGGCCCGCGCAACGACCTTCCGCGCGACTACGCCCCCAAGCGTGTGATTCCGCTGCTCAACGCCCTGGCCGACCGCATCATTGCGGTGCGCGGCAACTGTGACGCCGAGGTCGACCAGATGGTGCTCGACTTCCCCGTCATGGCCGACTACGCCACGCTGTTCGACGAGACCGGCCGCGAGCTGTTCCTGACACACGGCCACGTCTTTGGCGCCGGCATGCACAACAGCGTCGACCACGCGCCCGCGCTGCCCGAGGGCTCCGCGCTCGTCTACGGCCACACACACATCAAGGTTAACGAGGCAAGCGAGGCGCACCCGGGCCTGTGGCTCTTCAACCCCGGCAGCGTGAGCATCCCCAAGGACGGCTCGCACAGCTACGGCATCTACGAGGGCGGTGCGTTCCGTCACGTGATTCTGGAGGAGGAATAACCATGGCGCAGCACATGGCTCAGCAAAATGCCGAGGGCTCGCGCGACCTGTCCACGCTGGTCGACGCGTCGGCTGAGCTGCAGCATCTGGCGCAGACCATCTGGCGCCTGCGTCAGCCCGACGGCTGCCCGTGGGACCGCGAGCAGACGCATCAGAGCATCGGCAAGAATATGATCGAGGAAGCCTACGAGGCGCTCGATTGCATCGAGGCGGACGACGTGGCGCATCTGCGCGAGGAGCTGGGCGATGTGCTCATGCAGGTAGTGCTGCATGCGCAGATTGCGGCGGACGCCGGTGAGTTTACGCTGGCCGATGTGGCACGCGATATCGACGCCAAGCTCATCCGCCGCCACCCGCACGTGTTTGGCGATGCGGATGCCGATAACTCCGACGAGGTGCTCAAGATTTGGGACGAGGTCAAGCTTGCCGAGAAGGCTGCCAAGGACAAGGCCGTGGCAGCAGGCGAGGCTGCACCCGAGGGCCTGCTCGACGGCGTGCCCACGCATCTGCCGGCATTGATGCAGGCGCAGAAGGTGTCGCGCAAGGCGGCGGCCGTGGGCTTTGAGTGGGAGACGGTCCAGGACGTGTGGGACGAGGTTGCCGAGGAGCGCGCTGAGTTTGAGGCCGAGGCTCCCGGCTCGCCCGAGCGCGAAATGGAGTTTGGCGACCTGCTCTTTGCCCTGGTCAACGTTGCGCGCAAGGAGGGAATCGACGCCGAGAGCGCCCTGCGCGCCAGCACGGCAAAGTTCCGCCGCCGCTGGGCCGCAATGGAGCAGATGGCGGCCAACGCCCATGTGGATCTGGCTGAGCTTTCGACCCATGGCCTCAACGACCTGTGGGATGCCGCCAAGGCAGGGGAGTAATACCGCGGGAGCGACGGGCTGACAGGCCTCATCGTTCCCGCTAAATTTTTCGAAAAACAATTGTATCCCTCGGCTAACTTAGGGCATAATGCAAAAAGTGCGACATGGCTAACTTGCAAACCAAAGCGCCACATTGGCGCAATGCCGTCTCGCCAAGCATTCAACCCGTTTCCAAGTGAGAGGGAGACAACATGAGCGATATTTTGGACGTCTACGGTCGTGAGGTGCTCGACAGCCGCGGCAATCCCACCGTCGAGGTCGAGGTCGTGCTCGAGGACGGCAGCTTTGGCCGCGCAATGGTGCCTTCGGGCGCTTCGACCGGCGCCTTTGAGGCCTGCGAGCTGCGCGATGGCGACAAGGGCCGCTACCTGGGCAAGGGCGTCTCTCAGGCCGTCGAGCACGTCAACAACGAGTGCGCCGATGCCGTCGTGGGTCTCGATGCCTTCGACCAGCGCGCCGTCGATGCCGCGCTGATTGCCGCCGACGGTACGCCCAACAAGACCAAGCTCGGCGCCAACGCCATTCTGGGTGTGTCGCTGGCCGTTGCCCGCGCTGCGGCAGAGTCGGCGGGCCTGTCGCTGTACCAGTATCTGGGCGGCGTCAACGCCCATCTGCTGCCCACGCCCATGATGAACATCCTCAACGGTGGTGTGCATGCCGACAACAACGTTGACTTCCAGGAGTTTATGATTATGCCCGTGGGCGCCCCGAGCTTTGCCGAGGGCCTGCGCTGGTGCGCTGAGGTCTACCACACCCTCAAGGGCGTGTTGCACGAGGCCGGCCTGGGCGGTGGCGTGGGCGACGAGGGCGGCTTCGCGCCCAACCTCAAGACCAATGCCGAGCCGTTCGAGTACATTACCAAGGCCGTCGAGAAGGCTGGCTTTAAGCCCGGCGTTGACTTCATGTACGCCATGGATCCGGCATCGACCGAGTTCTACAACGCCGAGACCGGCATGTACGAGCTCAAGGGCGAGGGCGTTGAGTATACGAGCGCTCAGATGGTCGATTACTGGGAGAAGCTTGTCGACACCTATCCCATCATCTCCATCGAGGACGGCATGGCCGAGGAGGACTGGGACGGCTGGGTCGAGCTTACCCGCCGCATTGGCAACAAGGTGCAGCTGGTGGGCGACGACCTGTTCGTCACTAACACCGAGCGCCTCAAGAAGGGCATCGAGCTGGGTGCCGCCAACGCGATCCTGGTCAAGGTCAACCAGATCGGTACGCTCACCGAGTCGCTCGAGGCCATCGAGACCGCCAAGGAGGCCGGCTACGCTTGCATCGTGAGCCACCGTTCCGGCGAGACTGAGGACTCCACGATCGCCGACCTGGTCGTGGGTGTTAACGCTGGCCAGATTAAGTCGGGCGCCCCGTGCCGCAGCGACCGTATTGCCAAGTACAACCAGCTCATCCGCATCGAGGACGAGCTCGAGGGCAGCGCGCGCTTCGCCGGCAAGGCCGCGTTCTACAACATTCGCTAGGCAAGCGGCGTGCGCGGGGCGGGGCTGACTCGGATTCGCCTCGCTCCCGCCGGGCGCTGTTGAACACCATTGGGCGCTGGGCCTTACGGCTCAGCGCCTTTTTTATGTCGAGCAAGGGCCGCCGAAGGCGTTGCGCGCGCTCGTGCTATAACTAAAAGACTTAGCGCAAACAAACCTCAACCGCACAAGGCGCACATGGATCAGATTTACGACAACAGGTACTATTCCGCCGGTTCGCATGAGCCGTCGTCTCGTCGTGCGCGTACCGCGCAGCTTGGCGGGTCTGGTTATGCTGGTGCTGATCGCTCCAGGTATAGCTCGCCGGTGACTTCGCATCCCAATGCTCAGCCAAATAGTTCCTCGGATAGTCCGGTGCGCCCATCGCGTTCCAAGCATGCGTCGCGCCCTTCGACCCAGGCGTCCGACAAGCCGCGCCGTCCCTCAAGTCGTCTTTCCGGCTCGGACTTTATGCACTACGCCAATGACAACGCAATGGTCAAGGCGATTTACGACTTTACCCATGGGCCCCAGCGTGGGCTGTTTATCGGTATTGTCGTCGCCTTGGTGCTCGTGAGCCTATACTTTCCCGTGCGCGACCTCTACGTTGCCAAACGCTCGAGCGATATCTTGGCCAAGCAGGTCGAGATTCGCCAGCAGTACAACGACGAGCTGCAAAAAAGCGTCGACAAGCTGCTCTCGGAGGAGGGCATTAAGGATGCGGCGTCCGAGGATCTGGGCCTGGTGATGCCCGGCGAGAAGAGGATTGAAGTGCGGGGCCTGGACGACGATTCGGATTCGTCTTCGAGCAAGAAGTCGTCGAACGCCAAGAAGGCCAGCGAAGTTGCCAAGGAAATCGAAGAAGTCGGTAAGGACGCCCCGTGGTACATCCAGGCGCTCGACATGCTGTTTGGGTTTAACGGTGTCGAGGGCCAGACGGTCGTGTCCAACGGCAAATAGCGCCCGGAGGGGAGCCGGCAATGGCAGATTGCAAACGATATAAGGTGGCGGCGATCGATCTGGGAACGGTGTCGTCGCGACTGGTGTTGGCCCAGGTCGAGGGCGGGGCGATCGTGGAATCGTCCAAGCATACCGAGATTACCGACCTGGGCGAGGGCGTGGACGCGACAGGTCGCTTTTGCGAGGCGGCCGTTGAGCGTGTGCTCGCTGCGTGCCGGATGTTTGTGGACGAGGCACGTACCTTTGGGGCTGCGTGCGTCTGCACCACGTGCACGAGCGCCGCGCGCGATGCGTCCAATGCCGCCCTGCTGCTGGACGGCCTGCGCGAGCTGGGGCTCGAACCGCAGGTGATTCCGGGCGAGGTT
The DNA here is from genome assembly GCA_048250755.1 of Collinsella sp. Taxonomy (GTDB): domain Bacteria; phylum Actinomycetota; class Coriobacteriia; order Coriobacteriales; family Coriobacteriaceae; genus Collinsella. Next base: position 47,343 of record DBEZMF010000011.1, on the reverse strand, counting down.
GAGGCGCGTCTGACGTTTTTTGGCGTGGCGCACGACTTTGCCGGCGAGCGCATTATTGTCGCGGATTCGGGCGGCGGGTCCACGGAACTCGCGACGGGTGTGTACGCACCGGAGCGTGGGGTCTTTGCGCTGGAGGGCACGCGTTCGCTGGACATCGGTTGTCGCCGCGTGACGGAGCGGTTCTTCTCGGTGCTGCCGCCTGCGGACGGCGAGCTTGCTGCCGCTGCCAACTGGGCGGGCGAGCAGTTCACCGCTTATTTTGAGGGCCTGCCGAGCAATTTTGAGCGTGCAGAGCGCCTGGTCGCGGTGGGTGGCACCGTCACCACGCTCGTGGCGCTGGTTCACGAGCTGGAGCCGTATGATTCGAGCTTCGTGCACCTGCGCGAGCTTTCACTGGAGCAGGTCTCGGCCGCTATCGAGCGCATGTCCACGCTGGACGTGGAGGGCATCGCCGCGCTGCCGGGCGTGCAGTCCAAGCGCGCGGGCGTTATCTTGGCCGGTGCTGTGGTAATTCGCGAGCTCATGCGCGCTGGCAACTACGACACGCTCACCGTAAGCGAGAACAGCCTACTCGCCGGCATGGCCGCCACCATCAACGAGACTCTCGACGGCGCAACCCCCACCATCGCCTGGACCCCCACTCTCAGCACCCTCTAAATAAGTTGCGGTGAAATACGGACTAAAATCGCCCTTTCGGGCACCAAACAGTCCCTATTCCACCGCAACTCAACAGCCGGCACCTGGGGACGTTCCTTTTCTGCCGGCACCTGGGGACAGTCCTTGCGGGGCGTCCCCACAGCGCCTATGCCAGCTTGTCGATCTGCCCAATCTCCCAAAGCGGAATATTGATGAGCATGCCCTCGTCTCTATATGCCGCCAGAGAGCTCCTCACGCAACGCTCGAGTTTGAATTTTTCGCAGGCTATTTTCAGACTCTTCGCTTTAAGGTTCTCTGCCGCCTTGACCTCAAGCGGAAGCACGGTTCCCGCATGGTCGATGGCAAAGTCGGTTTCGGCATTGCCGGAGGTAGAGGACCAATACGCGGGAGTTTTGTCCTGGAGCAAAAGCTCCTGCGCGACGTATTGTTCGGTCAGCGAACCTTTGAACTCGGTAAAAACAGCGGATCCGTTAAGAACGATGGCCGGAGAGAGACCGGAGAGCGCTCCGAGGATGCCGGTGTCGATGCAGAACAGTTTGAAGCCCGAGAGGTCTTCGTAGCTCGAGAGCGGCGCCTTTAGAGCGGAAACACGTGGCACCTTATGAACGATTCCGTAGTCCGTGAGCCACTGGAGGCTTTCCTCGAAATCGCGTGCGCGCGCTCCGGGACGAAGGGCGCCATAGACAAACTTCTTGTTCTCCTTTGCAAGCTGGCCGGGAAGGGATTTCCAAACCAACCTCATGCGCTCGACGATGCGGGCGGGTGCATGTTTGCCAAAATCGGATTCGTAAGCCTCGATGATTTGCTGCTGAAGCCTTCGGGCTTCGATGAAGTCGCGTGTCTCGGCGAAAGCGGAGACAACTTCGGGCATGCCGCCGACAATAAGGTATTCCTTGAGCAAGTGCTCGAGCTTTTCGGTAACGTTTGCTAGAAGGTTCATGTCTGCGGCAAGGATGGCGTCGGCGAGCGGGTTGCCGTCGACGGCACGAACGAACTCAGCAAACCCCATGGGACGCATGGTGAGCTGGTCGATTTTGCCGACGGGAAATGACTCGTTTTCGCGTCGGAGCGCGAGGCCCATATAGGAACCGGCTGCTACGATGTGGTATTCGGGTGCAAGCTCGTTGAAGTACTTGAGCGAGGTGATCCCGCGTGGCGCCTCTTGGATCTCGTCGAAGATGATGAGCGTGTCTTCCGGCGTTACGGTTTGGCCACGTAGGAGTTCTATCTGGGAGATGATGCGCTTGGGGTCGAGGTTCCCATCGAACAGCGAGCGTGTGCTCGGCTCGAGCATAAAGTCAAAACGAATGACGTTTCGATACTGCTGGCTTGCGAATTCGTTAAGAAGCCAAGTCTTTCCTGTCTGGCGGGCTCCCTTAAGCAAGAGAGGTTTGCGATTCGCCCTTGATTTCCAAGCGATAAGTTCACTCATAAGCTGTCGCTGCATATTGCCTCCCAACCCTCTCGGCTAGTATAAGGCCATTTGGGAGTTTCCATCGGAAAATGTGGGAGACAACCACGTTTTTCCATCGGAAAATGTGGGAACACCAACCTAAGTCGCGGTGGAATAGTTCCTAAATGGGCTGGTAAACTGCCAAAACAGGAACTATTCCACCGCAACTTAGAGCCCCGCCGGCATCTAAAAGAAACGAGCCCGCATCCCTTGGGGACACGGGCTCGAAAGCTCCATATGGTAGGGGCGGTGGGACGTCCGCGCATTTGCTGCGCAAATACGCACCGGCTTCGGCCGCCTGTCGGCGCCCTCGCCGGCTCGCTTCGGACGCTGCGCGTCCGCTTAACGCTCGCCCCCTCGCGGGTTCGAGTTCCACCGGCATCTAAAAGAAGCGAGCCCGCATCCCTGGGGAACACGGGCTCGCAAGCAATCACATGGTAGGGGCGGTGGGACTCGAACCCACAATCCTTGCGGCGAGAGATTTTAAGTCTCCTGCGTATGCCAATTCCGCCACGCCCCCGTGAGACTAGAAGTCTAGCACAAGCCGTCCGTTACGCGTTGACGGCCATCGAGTGTTGGCCCGACTTCTCCAGGAACTCTTGGAACTTTGCCTCGTCGCCCTTGTTTTGATACTGCAGGGCTAGCAGGTACTCCAGTCGGCAGCGCTTGACCGGGTCGTCGCCGACATCCTCGAGCATGCGCTCCAGCTCGGGAATGTCGTTGTGGCGCTTGAGGATCATCGTGTCGTACATCAGCTGGCACTCGTGCGCAACTGCCTCGGCCTGACCGCCCTCAAAGCCCTTGATCTCGTGCAGCAACTCCTTGGACTTTTTGCGGTCCTCCTGGCCAACATAGTAGTTAAAGGCTTTGATCACCAGGTCGACGCGCTGCATCTTGGGGAGGTTGAGCCCCAGCAGCAGGTCGAACATCTCGCTGGCACGCTCGTGGTCCTCGCGCAGCAGATAGGAGTTCAGGCGCAGGTAGTCGCGGTTGTAGCGTGGGTACAGCATGCTGGTGAGTTTGCCGTCGAGCAAACGATCGAACTCGTCCCACTGCTTGGCGGCCATCAACTGCTGCAGACGCTTGAACGTGGTGCGTTTTTTGACGCTAAAGAACACCGACACGGCGATGCAGATGATAACGACGGCGGTCCAGAGGGTGCGGGAATCGGGCATTTCAGAGTCCTTAGTCGCTCTTAAAGCGAGCGGTATGACAACACGTACTAGATGTATTATACGCAGCGCGCAAGCAAACTGGCATAAAAGCTCATCGAGGCTGAGTGCCATCGCTCGCTGCGGTACACTTACCTAAAGTAAACCACGAAGGGAGACATTACCTATGAAGAAGATCGTTTTGGCTTGCGGTGCTGGCGCTGCTACTTCCACGCTCGTTGCCCAGAAGGTCGCTACCCTGCTCGACGCCAACGGTTACGCCGACAAGTACGAGATCGTGCAGTGCGCCATCTCCGAGGCCAAGGACTACTGCGACGAGGGCGCCGACCTGCTGATCGCCACCACCGTTGCCCCCGAAGGCCTCACCTGCCCGTACGTGAGCGGCGTGCCCTTCATGACCGGCATGAACCGCGTCGCTGCCGAGAAGGCCGTTCTCGACGTCATGGCTCAGTAGGCACTGCCTGTATGAGTGAGCAGAACGTCAACCCGGTCGAGCTCTTTGGCATGCGCGTTGCCCATGTGGGCATTAACGCCGCCGACCCGGCAGACGCCCTGGAGATCGCGGAGCTGTTCTCGACGATGATGGGCCTGCCTGTTATCGAGACCCCGGTTTCGTACTTCAACGATTCGCTGGTCGAGGTCATGAAGCAGAACGGTCGTGGCACCAAAGGCCACATCGGCTTTGCCGTTAACGACATCGATGCAGCTGAGAAGTGGTTTGCCGAGCGCGGGCTCGAGGTCAACGAGGAGTCGCGCGCGCTGCTACCCGACGGTGGTACCAAGCTCGTGTACTTTAAGCGCGAGTTCGCCGGCTTCGCCGTGCACCTGTGCCGCGAGTAGCGCACAAGCTGTCATAGCTAGCAAAAAGGGATAGGGCTGCGTGGCCCTATCCCTTTATTTATGCCGAGGGGCTTCCTACCGCGGCAGGCGAATCGTAAAGCGGCTGCCGACGCCCTCGACCGAGGTCACGCCGATGACGCCGCCGTGGCTATCGACGATCCACTTGGCGATGGCGAGCCCCAGGCCCGAGCCCTGCGCTCCGGCATCGCGCGCGTTGTCGGCGCGGTAGAACCGCTCGAACGCGTGAGCTGCGGATTCCTGGTTCATGCCGATGCCCTCGTCCTCAACGCTTATGTCGATCGTGCCCGCGCCCGCATCCGGCGCTACGCCAAACGAGATGGGCGTGCCCGCGTCCGAATACTTGGCGGCGTTTTGCACGATCACGCGCAGAGCCTGCTTCACGAGCGCGACATCGACGGACGCGTCGCAGCGCGGGTCGCTGATAAGCGCAGCGTCAAAGGCCAGCCGATACGTGTGCCCGGCATCGATCATCTGCGATTCTTCGCAAACCTCGCCGACCAGTGCAGCCAGGTTGGTATGCGCACGCCGCAGGACCGTGCGCCCGGCATCGCCGCGCGCCAAAAACAGCAGCTGCTCCACGAGCTCCTGCATGTGCTCGCTTTCGGCCTTGAGGGACGCGATGGATTCCGCCAGCACGTCCGGGTCGTCTTTGCCCCAGCGGTCGAGCATGTTCACGTAGCCCTGAATCACCGCGATGGGCGTGCGCAGCTCGTGGCTTGCATCGTTGACAAAGCGCATCTGCTGCAGCTTGGCCTCTTGCATCTGGCGCAGCAGGCGGTTGAGTGCGACCTCGATGCTTGCCAGGTCGGCGTCGCCGGTGGTGACGCTCGGCGAGTCGACGCTCGCGCGCTCGATGGCTTGCTCCAGCGTTTCCATCTTGCCGCCGGAGAGCTGCATGCGGCCGAGCTCGTCCACGCGCAGGGCCAGGTCGTTGAGCGGCGCCATGGTGCGGCGCACACGGCGAGCGCCGCCGAGCATATCGAGCATGCTGATGACCTGCCAACCTACAACAACGATATAGAGGGGCCAAAGTGCGATGAGGTCCTGCGCGAGGGGGAAGGTCTTGGTGGTACGCGCAAGCTCGACGGTATAGGTGAGCGTTGTCAGGTCCCAGCCGCGCGCGGGCTTCAGCGACATGCCGCGAACGGTGGCGCCGGGGATCCATCCTGCGGTAAACGCGCTGTCGGGCAGTGTCTGGTTGTATCCATAGACGAGGATCGCCGCCGCAATCACCACCAGCAACAGATCGAGCCAGACGTAGCTCATCAGGCGGCGCCACATATAGCTCCAGTTGATGGCGCGGGCGATGGAGGTGACGCGCTTGGCCTCGGCGTTACGCGCGGCAGACATAGCCCACCCCGCGCACGGTCTGGATGATGCGGGCGCCGCCGGCGTCCTCGATCTTGGCGCGTAGATGCGCGATGTGCACGTCGACGTTGTTGGTGTCGCCCATGTATTCGTAGCCCAGCGCCTCGTGCGCGATGCGTTCGCGCGTGAGCACGGTCTCGGCATGCGCCATAAGCAGGGCGAGGACATCGAACTCGCGGGCCGTGAGCGCAATGGGCGAGCCGCCGACCGTGACTTCGCGGCGGTCGGGGTCGAGCGCAACCGAGCCCACGGCGAGCGTGGCGGGGGAGAGCGAGGCGGAAACCTGGGTCGAGTCACTGACCGGGGGCATCGCAGTGGCGCCGACACCCGTGCCGCCTACCGCGCCCGTCCCGATGCCGCCAACGCCCGAAGCCGCCCGCACGGCCTCCGAGCGCTTCAACGCCACGCGGATCCGTGCGAACAGCTCCTCAATCGCAAACGGCTTGGTCAGGTAATCGTCGGCGCCGGCATCGAGCCCGGCCACCTTGTCCATCACGGCATCGCGCGCGGTGACCATTATCACCGGCACATCCTTGTGCTTGCGGACGCGCCGCAGGACCTCCATGCCGTTGAGCTGCGGCAACAGCACATCGAGCAGAATAAGATCGTAGTTGCGCTCCAGCGCCAGGTCCACGGCGGTGCGGCCATCGGCGGCGTGTTCCACCTGGTAGCCCTCGTGCTCCAGCTCGAGCGTCACAAAGCGGACGATTTTCTCCTCGTCCTCTACGATCAGGATCCGTGCCATGCGTGCCCCCGTTTGCGATTACTTGTCGTCGTTCAGATTTTGCTTGATGTCGTCCGCGGCGTCGGCGGCGTGATCCATAAGGTTGTTGATGCTGCCGGGCACGTCGCCGTCGCTATCGATGCGGTAACGCATGCCAAAGAACAGGCCGATCAGCATCAGCCATATCGTGGCGCCCCAGGCAAACAGGGCGATGATGGGGATCAGGATGGGGATGTTGAGGATGATTGCATCGCGGCGCGTGGCGATAAACTTGGTGTCCAGGCTCAGGCGGAAGAGCTTTTTGAGGTACTCCCACACGCTGTCCATCTTCTTGGAGAAGTCGGTCTTTTCGCTCGACTTCTCGTAGGCGGCCTGCGCGGCGACCATCTCGGCCGAGGGTTCGTCGACCGGCGCGGACTCGGTGGCGGCGTGCGCCGACGTGGTCTGGGTCTTGCCTTGCGACTCGAGCCAAATGATGGCGTCCAAAACGTTGCCGTCGGCGGCGTCGAGCGCGGCTTTGGCATCGGTGTAGCTCACGTTGCACTTGGTGCGGATGGTTTCAACTTTTTCGAGGTCGTCCATGACCTGTCCTTTCGTTCGATGGGCGCGACGCCGGGCGATCTGCCCGGGCGCGAGCGTTGCGTTCGCCGGCCTGCGTTGCGCGGCGCCGCCCCGCCCTTGGTCGAACTCTATAGTGCAGGTTATAGATTAAGCGATTCTTGAGCCAAGATTAACGTTGGATGAGTTTTTGCGCGGCGGTGGGGAAGGGAGAGGTGTCTTTCTGGATAGCTAGCAGCGAGGTCTAATACTTTTCCCGAGAAGTGAACGAGCTAAAACGGACCCCCGAAGCATCGACACTTTAAAGGTGCCGCTTCCTGCGGTTTCGGCGCTGAAATCCTGCGATTTTGCCGCCGAAAAATGCGGATGTTTCAGGGGTTCAAAAACAGCCGTTCACTTCTCGGGAAAAGTATTAGACCTCGATAGCGGGGGATGTGGTGCCGGTGCAATACGGCGTCAAAGGTTGGTCGAGCAGGCGGTTTCTCCATTGATGTCCGCACGGCATGTGACACTTACCCTGCCGCTCTGCTCTGCCGCGGCGGCGCGAATTCAAGCAACGACCTTCTAAGGAGTTCGATATCGATGAGTGACAACGCAAAGCATCTCGCAAAGAAGTGCGTTAAGGACGCGGGGCCGTGCCTCGCGTTGTGCCTTGCCGGCGCAGCGGTCGCGCTGCTGGCTGTTCTTGGGCCATTCGACGTGCTCCGAAGTGCCAGTTCCCTGCACGTTTGCATGGCCCTTGCCGGCGCCATGATGACCGGCGGCGTGCTCGATCTGATTTTTTGGGTGCTTGACCCGTTTGGATGGAAGAACGAGGGGTGAGCCCTAAGGGATGGAAGGACTGGAACGGTTAGCTTAGTGATCGTGCAGAATGCGGGCTAGCGACTTACAGGGAAGTGGTAATCCGATGACGGTCTATGTAACAGGCGATATTCACGGCGGTGCCGACATGCAAAAGCTTCGCGACTGGGAGCTTGGGGATAGTCTGACGAGCGACGACTATCTCATCGTCGCGGGCGACTTTGGCTTTCCGTGGGATTTCTCTGCCGAGGAATGCGCCGATATCGCTTGGCTGGAGTCGCGCCCCTATACGTTGCTGTTCGTCGACGGCAACCACGAACGTTTCGATCACTGGGCGGAGCGTCCCATGGAACTGTGGCACGGCGGCCTGACGCAGCGCCTGTCGGACACCTCGCCCATCCGACGCCTGACGCGCGGCGAGGTTTTTGAGCTCGACGGCTCAACGATCTTTACCATGGGCGGCGCCACGAGCGTGGACAAGGAATACCGCATTCCGTATTCCAGCTGGTGGCCGCAGGAGCTGCCGGACGAGCGCAACTTTGAGGAGGCGCGGGCAAAGCTCGACAGCGTGGGCTGGACGGTCGACTACGTGATCACCCACACCTGCTCTACGCGCATGCTTTCGTCCACGCTTTATCCAGCGCCCGGCTGGAATTGCCCCTCCGTTGATCGGCTTACGGCATTTTTCGATGAGCTGGAAGACCGCTTGGACTACAAGCGCTGGTACTACGGGCATTTTCATCGGGATACCAACCCGGCCGAGCGTCACACCGTGCTCTACGACCGCATCGTTCGCTTGGGCGACGAACTCCAGCCCTGGGATGTTGCGTAGAGGCGGGGTGGCTGGCTACTCGACCGTTACAGTGATGTTTTCCCGGTGCGCGCGGATAACATCCCAGCTAAAGTGCTCGACCAGTTGCTCGGCAGAGCGCGGCGTGGCGTCCGGCGCGATGCCTGTTTGCCCGGCGAGCCAGCCCAGCAGTGCTTCGGGCGTACCAAAGCGGGCGCGGAGCTCGCCCAGGTCCAGATCGCGGTCGCGCTTGGAAAGGCGGCGGCCGTCCGGCGACATGAGCAGCGGAATGTGCGCGTAGCGCGGTGTGGGCAGCCCCAGCAGATGCTGTAGGTAGATTTGGCGGGGCGTGGAGCCCAGCAGGTCGCATCCGCGTACGATCTCGGTAATACCCATGGCGGCGTCATCGACCACCACGGCCAGCTGATAGGCAAACACGCCGTCGCTGCGGCGCACCAAAAAGTCGCCGCACTCGGTGGCGAGTGCCTCGCATTGGGCCCCGTACGTGCGGTCCACGAATTCGATCACGTCGCCCGCGAGGTCGTCGACGACGGGCACGCGCAGGCGCGTGGCCGGAGCGCGCAGGATGCTGCGGCGGGCAACCTCTTCGACAGAAAGGCCTCGGCAGGCGCCGCGGTAGATGGGTGTGCCGTCGCTCGCGTGCGGTGCGCTCGCGGCGTGGAGTTCGGCGCGCGTGCAAAAGCAGGGATAGGTGAGGCCGGCGTCTTGCAGCTGGCGCAGGGCGTCCTCGTACAGGTCCAGGCGATCGTGCTGGTAGTAGGGGCCTTCGTCCCACTCAAGCCCCAGCCAAGCTAGGTCGTCAATCAATTGGGCGGCAAGTTCCGGGCGCTTGCAGCGATCGTCCAGGTCCTCGATGCGCAGCACGATGCTGCCGCCCTGGCTGCGGGCCGAAAGCCACGCGCACAGGCAGCTGAACACGTTGCCCAGGTGCATGCGGCCCGAGGGCGACGGGGCAAAACGGCCCACGGCAGGCGCGAGGGCGGGGTCGAGCTTGCTGTTGGGCGCCGTCGACGTGGCCACGGCGGGCGTTGCTATGTTACATGCGTTGATATCCATGCGGACGAGTATAGCGCGGGGTGAGGTGGGGGGCGTCGTCGATGCTCGCGAGTTGCCGAGGCTGCGTGTTGTGCGTGCCGGACCACCGGCTCGGCACCTTAATCATCGTCAATCAATCTAGCCCTCAAACGACAGAAACCCCGGCAGCTCTTCGCAACTGCCGGGGTTTCCGCGGAAAAGGGGGACATGATCCTCAAGCGAACGGCAAAGGGGCAAACCGTTTTCGCTCAACTGCTTTATGCCCCTCGCTCGCCGGCTTAATCGGCTCACGCCGTGCCCACACAAAGCCGCTACAGCTGTGACGGAGCTATGAAGTGGTATCTATTGCCGGAGCGGGCTATGCCAAGGAGTGTCCCAGATTGCCGGCAAATAAGGAACGTCCCCAGGTGCCAGCCGCGGGCGTGACTTTCGTCCCGTTTGATACTCCGCTGACCTAGATGTTCGTCACATGAACCCGCAAACGTGGGACAATGACGCTACTGGTATCACAGACAAAGGATGTGCCTATGAACGCTCCCGTTGCCAAGACCTGTCGGCAGCGACGCCTGTTTGCGCGATTTGCTTCCGTCTGCGCGCTCGTTGCGCTTGCGTTGTTGCTGCTGCCTGCCGCCGCGCACGCCGACGGCTACTCCATGACCCAAACCTACATCGGCGCCACGGTCGAGGCCGATGGCTCGCTGACCGTTGTCGAGGGACGCCAGTTCGATTTCGATGACGATATCAACGGCGTGTTTTGGGAGATCAATGCGGGCACCAACCAGCAGGGCGGCGCGGCGGGCGTCGACGTGCTGAGCGTCGAGGAAGAGGACACCGCGTTTAACAAAGTCGATAGCGCGAACAAGGGCGACTCTGGCGTCTACACGGTCGAGCAGACCGGTGACGGCGTAAAGATCAAGGTTTTCAGCCCCCACGAGAGCGGCGAAAGCGCGGTCTATTACGTGAGCTACACCATGACCGGTGCGGTCATGAACTGGGCCGATACCGCCGAGCTTTACTGGAAATTCGTCGGCGACGGCTGGTCGGCGGATTCCGATGACGTCGAGATGGAAGTTCACTTCGCAAATGCCGCTGCCGGGACGGCGGCCGTCAAGGGCGACAACTTCCGCGCATGGGGCCACGGCCCGCTGACGGGCGACGTGTCGCTCGATGCGGACGAACCCATGGTCACCTATACCATTCCCTGCGTGCATCAGGGCGAATTCGCCGAGGCGCGCATCGCCTTCCCCAGCGATTGGGTGCCTCGGCTTTCCGCTTCGAGCGAGGAGCGCATGTCAACGATCCTGAGCGAAGAGAAGGAATGGGTCGACGAAGCTAACGCCCGCCGCGCTCACGCTCGCATGATTGCCAATGCGCTTGCCGCGCTAAGTGTTGTCGCGGCGGTCGCCTTTACCGGCACAATCGTTGTGCTCAAGCTACGCAGGCCCAAGCCCAAGCCGCTCTTCCAAGACGAGTACTTCCGCGATGTGCCCTCCGCCGACCATCCCGCGGTGCTTGCAGCTCTTATGAGCTGGAACAACGTGCCCGATCAGGCATATATCGCCACGCTGATGAAGCTGACCGACGACCGCGTGATCAAGCTGGAAGAAGCGACCGAGGCCAAGAAGAAGGGCCTGCTCCGTCGCGAAAAAGAGGAGCAGACGTATCGCATCACGGTGACCGACGAGGCCTGGAAGGCTGCCAAGAAGGACGGCATCGATCGCGATGTGCTCAAGGTCTTCTTCGCCGGCGTTAAGCCCGATAAGGACGGAGTCCGTTCGCGCACGTTTAGCGAGCTGGAGGAGTACGCTAGCGAGCGCACCACATCTGTTGGCGACAAGCTCGAGGACTATCAGAGCACGGTTAAGGGCAAGCTGGAGGCGCGTGAGTTTATCGCATCGGATGGCACTATCGCGATGGTGGCCGGCCTGGTTCTCGGCATCATCATTGTCTTTGGCATTCTGGGCTCTCTGATCTATACCGACTTTGCGGACGCCAACGTCGGCGCCGCTATGATCTCGATTCCCGTCACGATCGTGGGCTTTGTCCTGAGCTGCACCTTCCGCCGTTACACGCCGGAGGGCGCCGAGGTGGCGGCTCGCTGCAAGGCGCTCAAGCATTGGCTCGAGGACTTTACGCGCCTGAAGGAGGCTATCCCCAGCGACCTGATCTTGTGGAACAAACTGCTGGTGATGGGCGTTGCCCTGGGCGTTTCGAAAGAAGTGCTGCGACAGCTGGCCGAGGCCGTGCCTGCGGATCTGCGCAACAGCGACGATTTCTACGACAACTACCCCTGCTACTGGTGGTATTACCATCACTACGGCAACGAGTCTCCGCTCGATTCGTTCAACGATGTGTATCACGAGACCATCCGCGAGCTGGCTTCGAGTTCCGATAGCTCGAGCGGCGGCAGCGGCGGCGGCTTTTCCGGTGGCGGCGGTGGCGGCGTCGGCGGAGGCGGCGGCGGAACGTTCTAACGGTCGTAAATTATGGGATGGGCTTTTCTCGACAGCCGTCGGGGGAAGCCCATCCCTTTTTATGCGCTACCTACGAAGACTGTCCCCAACGACTAGTCACTGGGGACGTTCCTAAATGACTAGGTATGGCTGCTGGGCCTAGGCTGTTAGGTCGAGTTCGTAGAGGAAGCTTTCGCGCGGCATGTCGTGACGGCGCTCTTCGCGGTTGGCGCGGTGCGTGGCCGTGCGCTTAAAGCCATGCAGCTCGTAGAACTTCCACGAGCAGTTGGAGTCGGTGTACAGGTGCGCCCTCGTCGCCCCGCGCGAGGATAGGTACGAGACTGCGGCGTCGAGCAACACCGAGCCAACGCCCAGGCCATGGACGTCGCGATCTACGGCAAGCAGCGTGACCTCGTTGTCGTGTGGCAACGGGCTGCTTTCGAGCAGGCGGTTGTTGGTTCGGATGGTTGCGCGCACAAACGAGAGATACTCGGCGCAGGCATCGGGCTCCAGCTCGCGCATTTGCGATAGCAGTGCGCGTTCGGTATCCAGCCAATGTTCCTTAACGGTGGCGCCGGAGCTCTGTCCCGCACGCGCGAGCGCAATGCCGCGCGCCTGACCGTCGATTACGGCAACTTGCGAAAACGTCGAAGACGAAAGGCAGTAGGCAAGGTCGCACGCGGCCTCGAGGCGGTTGTACTCATCGTTATCCGAATTGTCATGCCAAAGCTGCTGTAGAATCAGCGCGATGGCGTCGAAGTCTTCGGTATCAAACGGTCGGTAGAGAACCCGCGAGACCATGGTGCCTCTTTCTTTTGCGGATGCATATCGAGCACAGTTCTACCACGCTATTGGCATCTAATTATGGTGCCCCTGTGTTCCATGAACTCACCGTGCCCGGTGCCGTGCCCATCCCCTCCGCTCGCAAACTTTTTCTGCATATGCGCCCGTTGCGGGGTGCATCGATGCGCTCGATGCGCTACATTGAATCAGTATTTTCAATGCCGCTGCGCGAGCGCTGCAGATCGACGTATCACCGGCTCACAGAGCACGGCGGCGTACCAGACAGGAGGACTGCATGGGATCTGATGTGAAGATCGCACGCGCGTTGATCTCGGTTACCGATAAGACGGGCGTCGTCGATTTCGCACGGACGCTGGTCGATGACTTTGGCGTCGAGATCATCTCTACGGGCGGCACGGCTCGTGCCATCGAGGACGCGGGCGTTCCCGTAACCCCCATCGAGGAGTTCACGGGCTATCCCGAGATGATGGACGGCCGCGTTAAGACCCTGCACCCCAAGGTTCACGGCGCGCTGCTGGCCCGCCGCGATTCCGAGCAGCACATGCAGGAGGCGGCACAGCACGGCATTAAGCTGATCGACCTGGTCGTCGTCAACCTGTACGAGTTCGAGAAGACCGTCGCCAACCCCGAGGTCACCTTCGCGGATGCCATCGAGCACATCGACATCGGCGGTCCCTCCATGCTGCGCTCTGCCGCCAAGAACGCCGCGAGCGTTACCGTCATCTCCGACCCGGCCGACTATGATGCCGTCCTGGCCGAGATGCGCGAGACCGGTGGCTGCACCACGCTTTCCACCCGTCGTCGCCTGCAGGTGAAGGTCTACCAGACCACCGCCGCCTACGACACGGCTATCTCCCGTTGGCTTGCCGCCCAGGCAAGCGACGTGGCGGACACCTCTGCCAAGCTCGAGATCTCGCTGGAGAAGGTCGACGACCTGCGCTATGGCGAGAACCCGCAGCAAAAGGCCACGGTCTATCGCTTTGCCGAGGGTTGCGAGAACACCGCGAGCTCGCAGTTCCCGCTCGTGGGCTCCAAGCAGATCCAGGGCAAGCCGCTCAGCTACAACAACTATCTGGATGCCGACGCCGCCTGGAACCTGGTCCGCGAGTTCGACGAGCCGGCCTGCGTAATCCTCAAGCACCAGAACCCCTGCGGTTCCGCCGTTGCCGAGGACATCACGGCTGCCTACGACCGCGCTTTTGCCTGCGATCCCAAGAGCGCCTTCGGCGGCATCATCGCCTGCAACCGCGAGGTTCCCTTTGATCTGGTTGAGCACTTTGCCGATCAGAACAAGCAGTTCGTCGAGGTCATCATCGCCCCGAGCTACACCGCCGAGGCGCTCGAGCGCATGGCCAAGCGCCCCAACCTGCGCGTGTTGGCGACCGGCGGCGTGGACCACGGCGCTCAGGTGGAGCTGCGCTCCGTCGACGGCGGCATGCTGGTGCAGGAGGTCGACCACGTGACCGAGGATCCCGCGACCTTTACGTTCCCCACCGACCGCAAGCCCACCGACGCCGAGATGGCCGAGCTCGAGTTTGCCTGGAAGGTCTGCAAGGGCGTTAAGTCCAACGCCATCCTGGTCTCCAAGGGTAAGGCCGGCATTGGCATGGGCCCGGGTCAGCCTAACCGCGTTGACTCTGCGCTACTTGCCTGCGAGCGCGCCGAGGACTTCTGCGAGCGCGAGGGCGTGGAGAAGGGCGGCTTTGCCTGTGCAAGCGACGCGTTCTTCCCGTTCCGCGACAACGTCGACGTGCTTGCTGCACACGGCGTGACCTGCATCATCCAGCCCGGCGGCTCCAAGCGCGATGACGAGAGCATCCAGGCCTGCAACGAGCACAATATTGCTATGGTCTTTACCGGCGCCCGCCACTTCCGCCACTAAGTTCCGCCTTGGGACAAAATAATCTCCGCAAAAGACGGCTGCTCCGTTTGGAGGGCCGTCTTTTTGGTATAAGAGGACGGAATGACTAACACGAAAGGTATGACCATGCCCCAGATTGATGATGCCGAGCTGTTTGGCAATGCCGAGGATCAGCGTGCGTACGAGGACTTTTGCGCCAGTCAGGAGGCGGTCGAGAAGTTTACGCTCGACAAGCCCGCGCTTATCTGCCGTTGGCGCATGTCCAATAAAAAGGTGCCCATGCTCAACCGCCACATTCGCGCACTGTCCGAGCGCCTGGTGCAGGGCGAGCCGCTTACCCATAACATGCTCAGCTGGGCCAAACAGCACGTTGAGTGGTCGCTTGCCGAGGGCGATTACACTGCGCACGACGGCGTACTCATGCTGGTGATCGACATCAACGGCAACGCCGCCATGACGGTGGGGGAGTACGAGCCGCTCGCCGATACGTCGGCCAAGGCGCTGCGTGCCCGTTCCGCCGAGGCCCGCTCCGAGGCCGACGAGACCGGCGTGGCGCCCGAGTTGCTCGCCGCCGTCAACAACGGCGAGCTTGCCTTTGTGGCGCCGGCGGACGAGTGCCTGTGCGGCACGGCGACGCTCATCGAGCAGCTCGCCCAGACCAAGGGCATCCCGGTCACGCGCGTAGACATTCCCGCGCAACTCAAGGGCGCGCTGTTCCTGGT
This sequence comes from Collinsella sp., assembly GCA_048250755.1. GTDB lineage: Bacteria > Actinomycetota > Coriobacteriia > Coriobacteriales > Coriobacteriaceae > Collinsella. Next base: position 32,063 of record DBEZMF010000011.1, on the reverse strand, counting down.
GAGCGACGAGCACGGCGTGGTTCCCGCAACCGAGACGGACGCTGCCGAGGCCGACGCCGCGACGGTCGCCTTCTTCGCCGACGGCTACGAAAAGCTCCGCGCCCGCCGCTAAATGATTTTTCTGGGACGGGGATTTAATAATCATTTGATTCCCGCGCCCGTTGCGAGCGAGGGACGAGCCAAGCGTTTTCGTTCGCGAACAGTTCTGTCACCTTGGTGACACGCGAGGCGCGTACCTGCGGCTCCGCGGTCATAATGGGGCAAGACAACCAAGAGGGGAGCGGAATCCATGGCGCTAATCTATATCGTTGAGGACGATGAACCCATTCGTCGCGAGCTTGTTGACATCCTTGCCCGCGCCGGGTTTGAAATCGAGACCTGCGAATCGTTCGAGCATGTCTCGCGCGATATTCTCGCCGCCGCGCCCGACCTGGTGCTGCTCGACCTCACGCTTCCCGTCAAGGACGGCCAGCATATCTGCCACGAGGTTCGCCGCGAATCCGAGGTTCCCATCATCGTCCTCACGTCGCGCACGACCGAGATCGACGAGGTCATGGCCATGACGCTCGGCGCGGACGACTTTGTTCCCAAGCCCTACAGCGCCCGTGTGCTCGTGGCGCGCATCAATGCCTTGCTGCGTCGCACCGCGGCGTCAGGCGAGCGCAGTACGCTCGTCCACAAGGGACTGGAGCTTGACCTCGCCCGCTCCATGGTTACCAATACGCAAACCGGCACTAGCACCGAGCTCACCAAAAATGAACTGCGTATCCTCTCGCTGCTTCTGAGCCGCGCGGGCAAGATCGTTTCGCGCTCGGCCATCATGCAGGACCTGTGGGACTCCGACGCCTTCGTAGACGACAACACGCTTACCGTTAACATCAACCGCCTGCGCACCACGCTCGAAAAAATCGGCATCAAGGGGTATTTGACGACGCACCGCGGCCAGGGCTATTCGGTCTAGGGGCCGGCTATGTCGTTCGCCAAATTCTTCAAAGATGCGCTACTTCCCGTCGCCGTGTGGACGTGCGGCGTGCTGCTGAGCTGCTTTGTGCTGACGGTCGCCTGCGCACCCGTTTCCATCGTGGTCGTGGCGGTCGGCGTGTCCTTTATCTTTGGCATGTTGGGCATCGTGATCGAGTACGCGCGCCGTCGTCGTTTTCTGCGCCAGCTGGAGCGTGCGGCAGAGGAGCTCGAGAGTCCCGCATGGGTGCAGGAGATGGTGCAATGTCCGACCCATGCCGAGGGCGAGCTCGAGTACGAGGTCTTGCGCCGGGTGGGCAAAGCCGCTTGTGACGAGGTTGCCGAAGGCCGGCGCCAGACCGATGACTATCGCGACTATATCGAGAGCTGGGTCCACGAGGCCAAGCTGCCCCTGGCGGCAGCCCATCTGATTTTGGAAAACCTGGACGGCAGCGAAGATGATCTGTCGCGCGTAGATGACCTCGGTCGCGAGCTTGCCCGCGTGGAGCGCTATATCGACCAGGCGCTCTACTATGCGCGCTCGGAGGTTGTGGAGCGCGATTATCTGATTCGACGTTGGAACCTCAAGGCTCTGGTGACGGGCGCAATCAAGGCCAATGCGCGCGAGCTCATCGCGGCACACGTGGCGCCGGTGTGCGAGAACCTCGACTTTGAGGTCTTTACCGACGAGAAGTGGCTCGAGTTTATTCTGGGCCAGCTCATTCAGAACAGCATTAAATATGCGCGTGAGGACGGCGCAAAGATCGTGTTTTCGGGTGCGTTGCTGGACGAGGGTCTGGCAAGCGAGCGCATCGAGCTTACCGTCGCGGACAACGGCTGCGGCGTGTGTGCGGCAGACCTGCCGCGCGTGTTCGAGAAGGGTTTTACCGGCGACAACGGCCGCACCACCAAGCGCGCAACGGGCATCGGCCTCTACCTGGTGGCGCGCCTGTGCTCCAAGATGGGCATCGACGTCACCGCGGCATCCGAGCCCGGTGAAGGCTTTGTCGTCACGTTTGCCTTCTCAACCAACAAGTTCCAATGCTTTGAGTAGGCGGGCCGTCTTGCGGTGCGGACGGCTATGTTCCCGAACGTGAATATAGCCGCAAGGATTTAAATGAATCGCCCCATAAAAAACGTGCCGCCCCAACCAGGGCGGCACGCCATTTTTTATCAGCCAACTCGCTGAAGTACGGTGACGAAGGCGCAAGGCCGGGAGGGGTTATCTAAGCCGACATCCCGCAGCCGCGAAGCGGCGAGGACGTCGGCGTGATAACCCCGCAGGCCTTGCGCCGGCGGGAAGGAACCTACTTCACGACCAAGATGTCGCAGTCCGTATTGCGCAGCAGGAACGTCGAAATCGAACCCAGCAGCGCATACTTGATCGAGGACAGGCCGCGGGCGCCGCAGAGCACCAGGTCGGGCTTAACCACGTCGAGCATCTCGTCCTTGAGCGTCTCGCGAATACGGCCGGCGCGAATCATGACCTCGACCTCGGGAATATCGGGATTGGCCTTGGCCTCTTCGAGCTGCTTGGCGATGGAGTTCTTAAATGCCTCCTCTAGGCCGTTGACCAGATCGACCGGATAGGAACCGGCGCTCTCGAGCGCCGTGGAATCGATAACGTGGCCGATGATTAGCTTGGCGCCGTTGTTCGCGGCGACCTTGATGGCGCGTGCGAGCACAAAATCCTGCTGCTCAGTACCGTCGAGTGAAACAAATACCTTGGTGTAGCCCTCGTTCATGGTTTCCTCCTTGGTCTATCGCACGGGCGCGGGGCTCGTGCATCGGGCGGGCGCGGGCGCGTTGGCCGCCGGACACTTTATCTTGTTGCAGTTATACCCAAGGATTTGGGTTTGACCGCTCGCAATTCTGTGAACGGGCGAGTTTTTTGGTAAGGGTAGGCGTAGACGCGCCCGAACGGTTGATAATGGGACATCGCCCGCACCGTCCGCAGAACAATATCGGCGGGTGTCTAACGAGGGGGTCCCTTTGGATATTATCGAGCTTCTAAAATCTGCCTTCATGGGCCTGGTCGAGGGCATCACCGAATGGCTGCCTGTTTCGTCGACCGGTCACATGATCTTGGTGGACGAGTTCGTCAAGATGAACGTGAGCGAGACGTTCTGGAATATGTTCCTGGTCGTGATTCAGCTCGGCGCCATTCTGGCCGTCTGTGTGCTGTTCTTCCATGAGCTCAATCCGTTCTCGCCCAGCAAGGGCAAGGAGGGCCGTCGCGACACCTGGGTGCTGTGGGGCAAGATTGTGCTCGGCTGCATTCCCGCCGCGGCGATCGGTCTGCCGCTTAACGACTGGATGGAGGAGCATTTCTACAATGCTCCCGTCGTGGCGCTGGCGCTCATTGTGTACGGCGTGCTGTTTATCGTGATCGAGAACTGGCGCGCGAGCAAGCGCGAGGAAATGGCCGTTGCCGGTTCGTTTGGCTCGCGTGCTGTGGTGTCGGGTGGACGTCCCGCCGGTGCGCACTTTGCGGCGCCCGCCGCGGCTACCGCTGAGGATGAGGACGATGACGAGAATCTGGACTTTGGCTCCATCGCCACGCTCGAGGACCTGAGCTGGAAGACTGCGCTGGGTATCGGCTGCTTCCAGGTGCTTTCGCTGGTGCCTGGTACGTCTCGCTCCGGTTCTACCATCATCGGCGGCCTGCTTTTGGGCTGTACGCGTTCGGTGGCGTCCAAGTTTACGTTCTTCCTGGCCATCCCTGTCATGTTTGGCGCGAGTGCACTCAAGCTGGTCAAATACTTCATCAAGGGCGGCACGTTCGGCGCCAACGAGGTCGCTATCTTGGGCGTGGGCTGCGTTGTGGCCTTTGTGGTTTCGCTCATCGCCATCAAGTGGCTCATGGGCTTCGTCCGCCGTCACGACTTCAAGTGCTTCGGTGTTTACCGCATCATCCTGGGCGTCGTAGTGCTCGCATACTTCTTCGTTCTGGAGCCTATGCTCGGCCTGTAACTTGGTTGACGCTGCGCGGCGGCCAGAACGACAACTTGTCATTCAAAGGGGGCGGCATGACCAAAAGGTCTATGCCGCCCCCTTTTCATGCCAATTTGTTCGCCCCGGCCGCCGCTCGCTGCTGCTGCCATGACATCGGCGGTTTCGTGATTGCCAATAGATTGGTGCAAAGTAACCTGACCCCATTGCGCCAAATCCGCTGGGCGGGCCTGACGGTGGCGCACGGAGTCGTGGTGTGATTTGCGTCGGTGTCCGCGCGGCTCGGTATACTGGTACGGCTCAAACTATGGCGCTGCCCGCAGGCGCGCCGTCCGTCAGATGAGGAGTCGCCCATGACCCAGCCCTTGCCCTGGGAAAAGAATGTCGCGGTACCTGTGCCGCCCGCGCCGGAACCCGTGCCGCTCGATGCATACACCGCCCCTGCTGCGCCGGAGCCCGAGCTCGTTCCGCTCGACATCTACGACGCTCCCGCGCCGGCGCCCAAGCCCGCCAAGCCGCTCGTCGACATCGACAGCCTTAATCCCGCTCAGCGCGAGGCGGTCCTGACCACCGAGGGCCCGCTGCTGGTCCTTGCCGGCGCCGGCTCGGGCAAGACCCGCGTCCTGACCTTCCGCATCGCGCATATGCTTGGCGACCTGGGCGTTAAGCCCTGGCAGGTCCTGGCCATCACGTTTACCAACAAGGCCGCGGCCGAGATGCGCGAGCGTCTGGCAGCGCTCATCCCCAGTGGCACCCGCGGCATGTGGGTGTGCACCTTCCACGCCATGTGCGTGCGCATGCTGCGCGAGGACGCCGACCTGCTGGGCTACACCGGTCAGTTCACCATCTACGATGACGATGACTCAAAGCGCATGGTGCGTGACATTATGCAGGCGCTCGGTATCGAGCAAAAGCAGTTCCCCATCAACATGATCCGCAGCAAGATCAGCTCGGCCAAAAACGCCATGATCGGCCCCGAGGACATGCTCAAATCCGCCGACAGCCCCAACGACAAAAAGGCCGCGCAGGTCTACCTGGAGCTGGAGCGCCGTCTGCGTGCCGCCAACGCCATGGACTTCGACGACCTGCTCGTTCGCGCACTCGAGCTGCTGCGCACCCGCCCCGAGGTGCTCGACAAGTACCAGGAGCGCTTCCGCTACATTAGCGTCGACGAGTACCAGGACACCAACCACGTCCAGTACGAGATCGCCAATCTGCTGGCCGCCAAGTACCAAAACCTCATGGTCGTGGGCGATGACGACCAGTCCATTTATAGCTGGCGTGGCGCCGACATCACCAATATCCTGGACTTTGAGAAGGACTTTAAAGACTGCAAGACCGTCAAACTGGAGCAGAACTATCGCTCCACGGGCCATATCCTGAGCGCCGCCAACGCCGTGGTGCGCCACAACTCGCAGCGCAAGGACAAGCGCCTGTTTACGGCCGAGGGCGACGGCGAGAAGATCCAGACCTTCCAGGCGAGCGACGAGCGCGACGAGGGCCGCTGGATTGCCGGCGAGATCGAGAAGCTGCATGCCAAGGGCACGAGTTACGACGACATCGCCGTGTTCTACCGCACCAACGCCCAGTCGCGCATTCTCGAAGATATGTTCCTGCGCGCGGGCGTGCCCTACAAGATCGTGGGCGGCACGCGATTCTTCGACCGTGCCGAGATCCGCGACGTCATGGCCTACCTCAAGATGATCGTGAACCCGGCCGACGAGATGAGCGTTAAACGCGTCATCAACACGCCGCGCCGCGGCATCGGCTCCACCTCGATCCAAAAGATTGAGCAGCTGGCGCGCGACAACCGTTGTTCGTTCTTCCAGGCTTGTGAGATCGCGTGCGCCGAAACCGGCATGTTTAGCGCTAAGGTGCGCAACGGCCTGTCGAGTTTTGTGGCGCTGGTGCGCGAGGGTCGTCGCATGGACGGCGAGCTCAAGGACGTTGTCGAGATGATTGTCGACAAGACGGGCCTGCTGCAGGCTTTCCGTGCCGAGGGCACCATGGAATCCGAGAGCCGTGCCGAGAACATCCAGGAATTCCTGGGTGTCGCCGCCGAATTTGAGGAGACGCACGAGGATATCGAGGGCACACTCGAGAGCCTAGAAGAGCTGCGCGCGGCCGGTGTTGCCGACGTGCCCGCCGGCGCCGAGCCCGAGCCCGTCGTGGTGAGCGCGCCTGCGCCCGAACCGGGGCCGTCTGCCCCGGCATCCTCGTTTGAGGCGCTCATCGGCGCTCGTGACGCCGCGGGCTCCAATCCGCTCGATAGCCTAGCCGCTCCGGCGCTCTCACCACAGGATGCCTTGGCTGCCGCCATCGCGGGCAACGCGTATGCCGCGCCGACGGAGATGCCGGCGGGCGCCGTGCATGCCGACGAGATCGAGCGCACCTACGGTCCGCTCACCTGCAAGGCGCTTCCTGCTCTTATGGAGTGGTTGGCCCTGCGCTCCGACTTGGATTCCCTGGCAGGCGAGACGCATGCCATCACCATGATGACCATTCACTCCGCCAAGGGCCTGGAGTTCCCGGCGGTGTTCGTGGCCGGTATGGAGGAGGGCATCTTCCCGCACGTGCACGACTTTGGCGGTAGTGACGATCCGGGCAAGCTCGAGGAGGAGCGTCGCTTGGCCTATGTCGCCATCACGCGTGCTCGCAAGCGCCTGTTCTTGACCTATGCGGCCACGCGTCGCACCTACGGTTCGACCTCTGCCAACCCGCGCTCGCGCTTCCTCAACGAGATTCCGTTTGAGGATATCGAGTTTAGCGGTATCGGCTCTGCCGGTTTTGAGGGCACGGGCTGGGAGAAGCGCGGCGACCGTCACGGCACCTTTGGCTCGGGCATGGGCTCGGATATGTATGGCGGCAAGGTGTTCGGTTCGCATACGCGTTCGACCGGCGGTTCCGGTTCGCGCGGCGGATCGAGCTTTGACGACTTCTTTGGCGGCAGCAGTTACGGGACCGAGCGCCATCGTGGGGTTTCGCCCGACGCCGGCCGCGTTGCCTCGACCTTTGGCTCGGGCGCGCCGCGAGCCAAAAAGCCGTCGTCTAAGGTGTCCCCGACGGTGGAGCGCAAGGTCGATCGCGCCAGCGCATCGCAGGACTTTGCCGCGGGCGATACCGTGAGTCACAAGACCTTTGGCACGGGTACCGTGATCTCGGTCGCCGGAGACATGATCGAGGTTCAATTCGAAAAGACCGGCCAGACCAAAAAGCTGATGAAGGGTTTTGCACCGATTGTCAAACTGTCGTGATCCCGGCGGACCTGGGCGGGCGTATGGGGCAACATCGCCTGCTCGGGCAGTCCTGCTCGCACGGAGAGCACATTAAGTGCTCTCCGGCTCGTGCGGAACTCGCGATCGATGTTGCCCCATACGCCCGTCCAGGTCCTTAGATAACGTTGCTTGCGAACGTCGCTCTGCTCGTCCGCTTTTTTGATCTGGAGAGCCGGGTGGGCTGATATATATGGATAAGGGGCTCCTCCGTTGGTGGACGGGGGAGCCCCTTGTTGCGTTTTGGTTGTTGCTGCGACCTAGAGGTGGCTGATGATCAGTTCCATCTTGCCTTCGAGGTCGATGGAGCTGACGGTGTTCGGGGCCAGCAGGTGGCTTCCCTTGTGGACGGGGTCGCCGCAGACGGTGCCTTCGCCGTCGATGACCGATAGGCACATGAAGGGCCAACGCTGGTCGAGGGTCTTGCTGCCGTCGACGCGCACGCGATCGACGGTGTAGCAGGAGTTAGACTCGAGCTCGGTCACGCCGTCCACCTCGGGCGCGGTCACCGTGCCGTCGATCGGAGCCTGAGCATCAAAATCGATGCAATCGAGGCTCTGCTCAATGTGCAGGGGGCGCAGCTTGCCGTCGGTGCCGGGGCGGTCGTAGTCGTACAGACGATACGTCACGTCGCTCGACTGCTGCGTCTCCAAAATGAGCGTGCCGGTCTTGATGGCATGCACGGTACCGGAATCAATCTGGAAAAAGTCGCCCTTGTGGATCGGCAGCACGTTGAGCATGTCGTCCCAACGGCCTTCCTCGATCATCTGTGCGGCCTCCGCGCGGTCCTTGGCACGCTGGCCGACGATGATCGTGGCGCCGGGCTCGCAGTCCAGCACATACCAGCACTCGGTTTTGCCCAGGCTGCCGTTCTCGTGCTTGGCGGCGTACTCGTCGTTGGGATGAATCTGGATCGAAAGGTCGTCCTTGGCGTCCAGAATCTTAATGAGCAGCGGGAACTCCTTGCCCTCGCAGTTGCCAAAGAGCTCGCGATGCTCGGCCCACAGCCACGACAGCGTGTGGCCGGCATACGGGCCCTCCGCAATCTGGCAGTCGCCGTTGGGGTGGGCCGAGATGGCCCAGCACTCACCGATGGGACCCTCGGGAATGTCGTAACCAAATACGGTTTCGAGCTGGCGGCCGCCCCAGATCTTCTCGTGGAAGATCGGCGTCAGTTTAATCAAATCGGACATGTTCATACCCCCATTGTGCTGCGTGGGCGCCGCGTAAAACTGTTCAAAACGAGCGCCTGTATGACTACAAAAACCTATGCCAATGTTATGTTGTGCAACTCAAAGCGGTCGCCAACGTTGCGCGAGACCGAATACTCAAAGGCGGCGCCGCTGTCCAAAAAGCCAATCTGCTTGAGCTCGAGCAGGGGAGAGCCAGGTTTGGTGTCCAGGCGCTCAGCTTCTTCCTTGGTTGCTGCCACGGCGCGAATGGTACGGTGGAAGCTCGAAATTTTCAGCCCGCATTGCTCGCGGATGAAATGGTAGACCGATCCGTACAGGTCCTTCTTTTTAAGGCCCGGAATCAGCTCGAGCGGCATGTAGGTGTACTCGATAACGATGGGCTTCTCATCGGCCTGACGCACGCGCACGATGTGATAGGCAAAGTCATCCTCGGCAATTCCCAGCTGGGCTGCGATGTCCGCTGGTGGATTAACAATCGAGAAATCGTAGACCACCGAGGTCACCTTCTCCCCGCGGTGCTCATACGAAAAACCCTGGGCACGGTCGTTTTTGCCCTGGAAAAACGCCTGGCCGGGAAGCCCCGCCGTGTCCTTAACGTAGGTACCCGATCCACGACGGCTGGTAATTAGACCTTCCTCGGTGATTTGCTCGATAGCTCGTTTGACAGTGATTTTGGAAACGCTATAGAGCTCACAGAACTCAACGACGGTGGGAAGCTTGTCGCCCGGTTTAAGAGCGCCATCCTCGATACTTCGACGAATATCTGCAGCTATCGCCTCGTATTTGGGAATCATGGAACCTCCTTTCCGACATATATGAATACAAAAAGTAAGTATAACCCTCAACAGGGCATCCATATTACTTTTATCTAAGAAGTTCGAGAAAGAAAAAAGAAAAAGACGCTTTACTTTTAAAATTAGAGCGCTATAGTTTAAGCAACGAACGGAATCCTTCCGCACAACAGGATCGACCGTTTGGGGACGGTTTTGTTTTGGCGGGTTGGATATCGGTATGGCCGGTGCGCGCCCGCGCCGGATAACCTGCCAAAGCAAACCCGTCTCCAACCGGAAGCTCTAGAACACGAAAGCGAGGACTTTGATGGCACAGTATCAGCTGCCCAACGACTTCTTCTTTGGCGCTGCTATGTCCGGCCCGCAGACTGAGGGTCAGTGGAACCAGGGCGGCAAGCTCGAGAACCTGTGGGACACCTGGTCCATCCAGGATCTGGGTTCGTTCTACAACCGCGTTGGCTCTTACGCCGGCAATGACTTTATGGCCAAGTACCAGGAAGACCTTCGCATTTTGAAGGACTTGGGTCTGGATACCTATCGCACTTCCATCCAGTGGAGCCGTCTGCTCGATGCCGACGGCAACCTCAACGAGGAAGGTGCCGCGTGGTATCACGAGTTGTTCCGCGCCTCTCGCGAAGCCGGCTTGGAGCCGTTTGTCAACTTGTACCACTTTGACATGCCCACCTACCTCTTTAACCGTGGCGGCTGGGAGAGCCGTGAGGTTGTCGAGGCTTACGCACATTACGCCGACGTCGCCTTCCACGAGTTTGGCCAGGAGATTAAGTACTGGTTCACCTTTAACGAGCCCATCGTCGAGCCCGAGCAGCGCTATCAGGAGGGCGTGTGGTTCCCGCAGCTCCACGACTTCAACCGCGCCCGCACCGTGCAGTATCACATCTCGCTGGCGCACGCGCTGGCCGTGGCCAACTATCGTCGCGCCTATGACGAGGGCGCTATTCGCGCCGATGCCAAGATCGGCATGATCAACTGCTTTACCCCGGTCTACACCAAGGAGAACCCCAGCGAGGCGGACCTCGAGGCCGTGCGCATGACCAGCGGCATCAACAACCGCTGGTGGCTCGACCTCATCACCAAGGGCGAGCTTCCTGCCGACGTGCTCGACAGCCTGGCCGAGGGCGGCGTTAAGCTCCCGTTCCGCGCCGGCGACCAAGAGATCCTCAAGCAGGGTGTTGTCGACTGGCTCGGCTGCAACTACTACCACCCCACGCGTGTTCAGGCGCCGGCGAGCAAGGTCGACCAGTACGGCCTGCCGCACTTTGCCGACGAGTACGTATGGCCCGACGCCGTTATGAACGAGAGCCGCGGCTGGGAGATCTACCCGCAGGGCCTCTACGACTTTGGCATGGACTGCGCTAAGAACTACCCCGATCTTGAGTGGTTCGTTTCCGAGAACGGCATCGGCATCATGGACGAATACAAGAACCGTGACGCCGAAGGAACCATCCAGGATGACTACCGCGTCGACTTTGTACGTCAGCACCTGGAGTGGGTGGCCAAGGCCATCGACGAGGGCGCCAAGTGCCGGGGCTATCACTACTGGGCCGTCATCGATAACTGGTCTTGGGCCAATGCCTTTAAGAATCGTTACGGCTTTGTCGAGGTCGATCTCATGGACGGCTACAAGCGCCGCCTTAAGAAGTCGGCGGCCTGGCTCAAACAGGTCGCCACGACCCACGTGGTTGATTAGCGACCGGGCGAACGCCCAGACCGCGCGCCGCCGCGCGCAACACATGGCACATCTGGTGGCAGAGGGCGACAGACCACCGTGCGCATAGGAAAAGGCCGGATTTGAAAGTTAGGAGCAATCATGGCCAGTGACAACGGAAAGAGCTTCCTCGACAAATTTGCCGAGGTCTCTGCGAAGGTGGGAAACCAGGTTCATCTGCGTTCCCTGCGCGATGCCTTCGCGACCATCACGCCGCTCTATATCCTTGCGGGTATCGCGGTTCTTATCAACAACGTCGTGTTCCCTCTGTTCCCGCTCGATGCGGCGGGCCTCGCCAACCTCCAGACCTGGGGCTCGGCAATCACCCTGGGCACCCTTAACGTGTCCGCCATTATCCTGGCCGGTCTGATTGGCTACAGCCTCGCCAAGAACGAGCGTTTCGATAACCCGCTTGCCTGCGTGGTTGTCGCTATCTCTGCCTTCGTCATCATGATGCCGCAGCAGATCACCGCCACCCTTGCCGCCACGAGCCCGCTTCTCACCGACAAGATCACCTCCGCCGAGGTCACCGGTGCCCTTTCGACCGCCAACACCGGTACCAACGGCCTGTTCTCGGCCATCATCATCGCCCTGCTCTCCACGACGCTCTTCATCAAGATCTCGGGCGTCGAGAAGCTCAAGGTCAAGCTGGGCGAGGGCGTACCTCCTGCGGTCTCCAACTCCTTCAACGTCATGATCCCAATGCTGCTCAACCTCTCGATCTTCGCTATCGCCTCGGCCCTGCTCGCCGTCTGCGCCGGCACCGACCTGTGCACCATCATCTCCACCTGCATCTCCAACCCGCTCAAGAGCATCATGAACGCCGGTCCGTGGGCTGTCATCCTCATCTACACCCTCGCCAACCTGCTGTTCTGCGTTGGTATTCACCAGTCCACCATCTCGGGCGCTACCGTCGAGCCGATCCTGACCATGCTCATCGTCGACAACATGGCTACCTTTGCCGCCGGCGGTACCATCCAGCCCGATCACTACATGAACATGCAGATCGTCAACAGCTTCGCCCTCATCGGCGGCTCGGGCTGCACCCTCATGCTGCTGCTCGACACCTTCCTGTTCTCCAAGAACAAGGCCTCCAAGACCGTTGCCAAGATGGCCATTCTGCCTGGCCTGTTCAACATCAACGAGCCGGTCATCTACGGTTACCCCATCGTGTACAACCTGCCGCTCATGATTCCGTTCGTGCTTCTTCCCGACCTGTTCATCGGTGTCACCTATGGCCTGACCTGCGCTGGCATCATCAGCCCCTGCATCGCTCAGGTGCCTTGGACCATGCCGCCCGTCATCAACGCCCTGCTTGCTACGGGCTTTGACTGGCGCGCCGGCGTGTGGCAGGCTCTGGAGCTGGTCATCGGCATGGCTGTCTACCTGCCCTTTATGAGGATCTCCGAGAAGGCCATCGCCAAGCAGGAGGCCCTCGCCGAGCAGAACGCCTAGCGTTTGTCCATTCCACCCTTGCGGGTACCGATGCTTGGTACCGGTACCCGTATCTCCTTTTTTGCCTAAACGTGCAAAACAGGGGAAAGATAACCACAAGGATTTATCCAGTTTGTCGTCTGCGCGCCGCGCAGTTATAAGGAGGAAACCATGAAGAAGATCATGCTTTGCTGCAATGCCGGCATGTCCACGAGTCTGCTGGTCCAGAAGATGCAGTCCGAGGTCGCGAGCCGTGGTCTGGACATCGAGGTCGAAGCCCGTCCTATGAATGAGGCCCACGATCACCTGGACGAGTGCGACATCCTGCTGCTCGGCCCGCAGATCGGCTACACCAAGGGCGACTTTGAGAAGGAGGCCGCCGGCCGTTTCCCGGTCGAGGTCATCAACATGGTCGACTATGGCCGCATGAACGCCGCCGGCATCATCGACCACTGCGTCAGCGTGATGGGCTAGGTGCAGCGCATGGAGGATATGAACGAACTGCAGATGACCTGCTTCGAGATCATCAGCTACGTCGGTACCGCCAAGAGCATGTACATCAACGCCGTGCAGAAGGCCAAGGAGGGCGATTTCGACGCCGCCGAGGAGCTCATTAAGCAGGGCGACGAGGCCTATAACGGCGGCCACGATGTTCACATGGGACTTCTTAAGAAGGAGGCCAATGGCGAGCGCAACGGCGAGGCCCCGCTGATTCTGCTGCACGCCGAGGACCAGATGGCCGGCACCGAGACCATGCGCGTCATGGCCACGGAGCTCATTGAGGTCCACAAACAGCTACAGGCACTCAAGGCCTAGCTGGCGTTTTCGCCGCGACGGATCGTGCGGTTCGCATACAATCCAGTCCCTTTTGCAGGCGCCGGGAGTCTCCCTCTCCCGGCGCTTTTTGTTTGGCGAGTTGCTGAGCGTCATTGCTCGTTGAGCGGGCGGACGTTTCCCCAGATAAAACCTGCCAAAACAAACCTGTCCCTTTTTGGTAGGTTTTTGCCTTGGGAGCGGTACCATACAGGCAATGTTTAAACGAGAAAGGTGGGCTCCCATGGAACCTAAGCAGTACTACATCGGCATCGACGTCGGCGGCACTTCGGTTAAGGAGGGTTTGTTCGACGAGGACGGCAACCTGCTTGCCAAGGCCAGCGTGCCCACGCCTCCTATCGTTGACGCTGCGGGCTTTGCCGCGGTGACCGAGGCCATCGACCAGGTGGTCGCCAAGGCTCAGATTCCGCGCGCCTTTGTGGCAGGCATCGGCCTGGCCGTTCCGTGCCCCATCCCTGCTGCGGGCGATGCCAAGGTCAAGGCCAACATTGCCATTAACCTGCCCGAGCTGAGGGTCGCCATTCAGGAGCACTGCCCCGATGCGGTCGTTAAGTACGAGAACGATGCCAACGCCGCTGCCATGGGCGAGGCCTGGCTCGGTTCTGCCAAGGGCGTGCAGAACGTGGTGATGGTCACCATCGGTACTGGCGTGGGCGGCGGCGTTATCGTTAACGGTGACGTGGTGTCGGGCGTTGTGGGCGCTGGCGGCGAGATTGGCCATATGTGCCTGAATCCCGACGAGGAACGCACCTGCGGCTGCGGCGGCCACGGCCACCTGGAGCAGTATTCCAGCGCGACCGGCGTGGTGAGCAATTACCTGGCCGAGTGCAAGGCTGCGGGCGTCGAGCCCATCGAGCTCACCGGTCCTTCCGATTCCAAGGACATATTCCAAGCCTGCCGCGAGGGCGATAAGCTCGCGCTTGCCGCGGCCGATACCATGGCCGATTACCTCGGCCGTGCCCTGGCGCTTATCGCCAACGTGGTCGACCCTGAGATGTTCCTCATCGGCGGCGGCGCCTCCGCCTCGGCCGATGTCTACCTCGATAAGGTTCGCGAGCACTTTAAGCAGTACGCGTTTTCCGTCTCGCGCGAGACGCCCATCGAGGTCGCCTCGCTCGGCAACGACGCCGGTATCATCGGTGCCGCCTACGTAGCCCTGCGCGCCGCCGGCAAATAGCCGGTGCAAGGGGGTCAGGTTACTTTGCACCAACATGGTGCAAAGGGGACAGGCTTGGCCCCATGCCTGCCCCAAATTGTGCCGCGCCCCTTCCGTCTGCGAAGGCTCGACGCTAGCGTGCTACCATAGCTACGTCCAAGTACACATATCAAGTGGAGGATATCCATGGCAAACGTTCTTGTCTTTGGTCACCAGAACCCCGATAACGACGCCATCATGAGCGCCGTCGTCCTGTCCCAGCTGCTCAACCAGGTTGAGTATGCCGGCAACACCTACGAGGCCTGCGCCCTTGGTCAGCTTCCGGCAGAGTCCGCCAAGCTGCTCGCCGACGCCGGCATCGCCGAGCCCCGCGTGATCGATTCCGTCGAGGCCGGTCAGCTCGTCGTCCTCACCGACCACAACGAGTCCGCCCAGTCCGTCGCCGGCCTTAAGGACGCCACGGTCTTTGGTGTCGTCGACCATCACCGCATCGGCGACTTCGAGACCGCCGGCCCGCTGCACTACATCTGCCTGCCCTGGGGCTCCAGCTGCACCATCGTCACCAAGCTCGCCGACGTGCTCGGCGTTGAGCTTTCCGACGTCCAGGCCAAGCTGCTGCTCTCGGCCATGATGACCGACACGCTCATGCTCAAGAGCCCCACCACCACCGCTGTCGACCGCGCCGTCGCCGCCAAGCTCGGCGAGCAGGTGGGCGTCGACCCGGTCAAGTTTGGCATGGAGGTCTTCCTCACCCGTCCGTCCGGCTCCTTCACCGCAGCCGAGATGGTCGGCAACGACATCAAGATGTTCGAGCCCGCCGGTAAGAAGCTGCTCATCGGCCAGTACGAGACTGTCGACAAGAGCCGCGCGCTCGGCATGATCGACGAGATCCGCGAGGCCATGCGCGCCTACGCCGCAGAGAAGGGTGCCGACGGCATCGTCCTGTGCATCACCGACATCATGGAGGAGGGCTCGCAGGTCCTGCTCGAGGGCGAGACCGAGGCTGCTCAGAAGGGCCTGGGCATTGCCGACGAGCACGACGGCGTCTGGATGCCGGGCGTCCTCTCCCGTAAGAAGCAGGTCGCTGCCCCCATCATGGCCGCTTGCTAGGTTTAGTCGACCAAACGCCACGACCGGATCGCGGAAGCCCCGTGCTCCGGTCGTTTTTTGTGCACGGCGCCGCGTCGTCTCTTGGATAGGCGTGCCCGTGCCGTTGAGCAAATAATGTTCAACCTGTGGTTCCGCTTTTCGGCCACGCTTGCGCGCTTGTCGTGCAGGGTAGGCTAGATGCAAGCGTAATACGTTAGAGCGCGGCGCCGCCACTTGGGCGGGCCGTGCTTTTTTAAGACGGGAGCTTTCCCGTGAAAGGAGCCGCCCATGGCAGCACCCGAGCAGCTGTTTAACGTTCGTGAGCGCAAGCGTTTTGAGCGCCACGACATTTGGGAGCGCATCACCGAGAACGGCACGATTTCCGCCGCCGTCATGGTCTTCGCCGCCATCGCCGCCGTCATTTGCGCCAACACCGATGCCTACGAGGCCATCCATCACTTTTTGGAGACCCCGCTGTATGTGGGTCTGGGCAACCTTACGGCCGGTCTTACCGTTGAGCTTTTCGTCAACGACTTCCTCATGGCGATCTTCTTTTTGTTGGTGGGCATTGAGCTTAAGTACGAGATGACGGTCGGCGAGCTCAAGAACCCGCGCCAGGCTATGCTTCCCATGCTGGCGGCCGTGGGCGGCGTCGTCGTTCCCGCCTGCATCTATCTGATCTTTAACCATGCCGGCGCGCACAACGGCTGGGCCATTCCCATGGCAACCGATATTGCCTTTGCGCTGGGCGTGCTGTCGCTTTTGGGCAACCGCGTGCCCAACGGCGTGCGCGTGTTCTTCTCGACGCTCGCCATCGCCGACGACCTCATCTCCATCGCCGCCATCGCCATCTTCTACGGTCAGAGCCCCAATCCGTTTTGGTTGGGCGCCGCCGCGCTTGTGACCTGTGCGCTCGTGTGGCTCAACAAGACGCAGCATTATCGCCTTGCCCCGTATTCGGTACTGGGCCTGCTGTTGTGGTTCTGCATGTTCAAGAGCGGCGTGCACGCTACGCTTGCTGGCGTCATCCTGGCCTTCACCATCCCGGCCAAGTGCGGTGTTAAGCTTGATAGTCTCACCGATTGGCTGGGCGAGTGCTTGCCGCTGCTCGATGACCGCTACGACGACGAGGCGCACATCCTGGGCCAGCATGACTTTACCGTCTCGACCACCAAAGTCGAGCGCGTCATGCACCGCGTGACCCCGCCGCTCATCCGCATGGAGCGCCTGATCTCCACGCCGGTCAACTTTGTGATCCTGCCGATCTTCGCGTTCGTCAACGCACAGGTTCGCCTGGTGGGCGTGGACATGAGCACGCTACTCACCGACCCGGTGACGCTCGGCGTGTACTTTGGCATGCTGCTGGGCAAGCCGATCGGCATCTTTGGCATGACGTTCGCCCTGGTCAAGCTCAAGGCCTGCGAGCTGCCGCACAATGTCAACTGGCATATGATTGCCGGCGTGGGCATTCTGGGCGGTATCGGCTTTACCATGTCGATTCTCATCAGCGGCCTCGCCTTCCCGACGGCCCAGTTTGAGGTTCTGGCCGCCAAGGCCGCTATTCTCGCCGGCTCTGTCACCGCGGCCGTACTTGGCATGATCTACATGAGTGTGATCTGCAAGCACCCCGCGCCCAAGAACGAGTAGGCGCGTAGAAACAGACGCCAGAGCCTGCTCGAGCGCGTGTAAAACGCGGTTTTGAGTGGTACTTGCCACCTGCCGGACACCCCAGTGGCCAAAAAACGCCGTTTGTGAGTACTGTCACAAACGGCGTTTCATTTTAGGCGCGAAAAATAATGTACAAATCTATTCTGTCTGTGCATTAACGATTGCGTGGCTGGACGAAAAATGCCGATGCATCCTTCCAAAACCGGGCACAAAAGGCCAAGACTGGCCTTTTTAATTCAAAATCGCTGTTACTAAAAAAGTAACAGTACTCATATTTGCTATTTTTTGACCACAGGCCCCAATGACTAGGTTTATTCCACGGTGCCGTAGATGGCGCCCCAGCCGTGGGCGGCCAAGGCGGAGTTGAGCTGGTCGCAAAGTGACTGGCGGTCGTAATAGCCGGGCGGCAAAAGGTTCACGATTTCCATGAGATCGGGTGCCAGGTCCAAGATTTCGGCCTGTACGATCAGATCCAGGCGGTCGATGGCGTGGCGGTCGTAAAACAGTCCGTCGACCAGGCGCTGAAGGTCGCCGAATTCCTCGGCCTGGAACGATCCGTACTCCATAGTGCCTCCTTGGGCGCTTCATGCCGGCATGCGCGGCGATTCGTAATTCATTGCGATGGACTTAATCTATCACGGCTTCATAACGTTGCGACGGTAGCGGTCTATACTTAGAAGAATTGCAACGTACCGCTTCGTGAAAGGTCGCACCCATGCAGACGATCTACCAGAAGATGGAAACCACCGAACTCGATGCCGCCATCGAGGCGCTCAAGGCCGAGGTCGCCGAGGTCAAGGCCAAGGGCCTGGCGCTCGACATGGCCCGCGGCAAGCCGTCGCCCTCCCAGGTGGACATCTCTCGACCCATGCTCGATATCCTCAATGCCGATGCCGATCTGCACGACGGCAACGTCGACTGTTCCAACTACGGCTGCTTTGAGGGCATTCCCTCGGCACGCAAGCTAGCGGGGGAGTTCCTGGGTTGCCCCGCCGAGCAGACGCTCGTGCTGGGTTCGTCGAGCCTGCTGATCGAGCACGATATCGCCGGTATGTTCTGGCGTTGCGGCTCGTGCGGCAACGAGCCCTGGGAGGCTTACGAGGCAGCGCACGACGGCAAGAAGGTCAAGTTTCTGTGCCCTGTTCCCGGCTACGACCGCCACTTTGGCATCACCGCCGATCTGGGTATCGAGAACGTCCCCGTCGCGATGACCGACAACGGCCCCGACATGGACGAGGTCGAGCGCCTCGTCGCCGCCGACGATTCCATCAAGGGCATCTGGTGCGTGCCCAAGTATTCCAACCCCACGGGCATCACCTTTAGCGAGGACACTGTGCGCCGCCTGGTTGAGATGCCCACGGCCGCACCCGATTTCCGCATCTTCTGGGACAACGCCTACTGCGTGCACGACCTGTACGACGAGACCGACGAGCTCGCAAACATCTTTGACCTCGCTCGCGCGGCGGGCACCGAGGACCGCGTGGTGGCATTTGCCTCGACGTCCAAGATCACCTTCCCGGGCGCCGGTATCGGCTTTATCGGTGCGAGCCCCGCGGTCATCGCCGAGTTCTCCAAGCGCCTGAAGGCCGGCCTCATCAGTGCTGATAAGCTCAACCAACTGCGCCACGTGCGCTTCCTTCCCACCATCGAGGCGGTCAAGGAGCACATGAAAAAGCATGCCGAGTTTTTGCGTCCGCGCTTTGAGGCCGTTGAGCGCAAGCTCACCGAGGGCCTGGGCGGCACGGGCTGCGCCACCTGGACGCATCCCCGCGGCGGCTACTTTGTAAGCTTCGATGGTCCCGAGGGCTCGGCCCAAAAGGTCGCCGCGCTGTGCGCCGACCTGGGCGTTAAGCTCACGCCGGCCGGTGCTACCTGGCCCTATGGCAAGGATCCGCGCGATACCAACATCCGCATCGCGCCGAGCTATCCCACGGTCGAGGACCTGGAGGCCGCGCTCGATGTGCTGGTGCTGGCCGTCAAGCTCGTCGCTGCCGAGCTTGCGCGTGCCGAGCGCGCCTAACGCGCGGCTTCCAGTACTATCCGCACTTTCGATACGTAAAGGAGCGTATACATGGATTTGGGTATTTCCACCAACCCCACGCCAGAGCTCTACACCATTAAGGTAACCGGCGAGATCGATATCTCTAACGCCGATAGCCTGCGTAATGCCATCGACCTGGCGCTCGAGCAGCCCACTGAGGCCGTTGAGCTCGATTTTGCCCAGGTGAGCTACATCGATTCGACGGGCATTGGCGTGCTCGTGGGCGCCGCGCACCACGCGGTCGACCACGGCAAGCGCTTTAGCTGCACCAATGTGCAGCCCCCGGTGATGCGCGTGGTTCAGCTGTTGGGTGTCGACCAGGAGATTTCGATCACCGCTGCATAATCTTTGCCCCCAAAAGGGCGTGCCGTTTGGCATATGTTTGTGATGCGCTCGGACGTTTTGGCGTCCGGGCGCTATACTTGACCGAATGAATAGACGAGTTCCGGCCGAATGGCGCGGTGCGGGCTCGACTCACATCGAGCCTTGGAGGTATGTGTGTTTGGTATTGGAGAGGGTGAGCTCGCGATCATCGTGGTCTTCGGCTTTTTGCTGTTTGGCCCGGATAAGCTCCCACAGATGGGCCGTACAATCGGCCGTGCCATCCGTCAGTTCCGCGAGACGCAGGAAAAGATGACGGCCGTTGTTCAGTCCGAGATTATCGATCCGGTGAGCGAAGCCGCATCGGCCCCGGTCAAGCCCAAGAAGGCTGCTGCGACCGACGACGATTCCGATGCGGACGAGGATGCCGCCGAGACGGCAGCGCCCGCCAAGAAGGAGACCTTTGCCGAGCGTCGCGCCCGTCTTGCTGCCGAGAAGGCCGCGAGCGAGGGTGCCACCGAGGGCGAAGGCGCTGCTGATGAGGCCGAGAGCGCCGAGCCCGCCAAGGCCGAGCCTGCCGCTGCTGCCGTCGAGCCCGAGCCTGCTGTAGAGCCGGAGCCCGAGCCCGAGCCGGCAGAGCCCACGACGGCTGACCTCTACGCCCGTCGTCCCCGCAAGCGCAAGGCCGTCGTCGACCAGCTCGCTCGCGAGCTCGAGGCCGAGGACGACGCCGCTGCCGCCGATGCCCCGAAGGGAGGCGATGAGTAATGCCTATCGGACCTGCGCGTATGCCGCTCTTCGATCACCTGGGAGAGCTCCGTCGCCGTCTGACCATCGTGGTCGTGTCGGTCTTTGCCGCCGCCATCGTGCTGTATTTCGCCACGCCCGTGGTGCTCGACATCCTGGAAGACCCCATCCGCTCTTTTGTGCCGGACGGTAAGTTCTACATCACCACCACGCTCGGTGGCTTTGGTTTGCGCTTCTCGCTGGCCATCAAGATGGCCGTGGTCATGTGCACGCCCATGATCATCTGGCAGATTCTGGCATTTTTCCTGCCGGCACTGCGTCCCAACGAGCGCAAATGGGTCGTGCCCACGGTGCTCGCCTCGACGGTGCTGTTCTTCCTGGGCGCCATCTTCTGCTATTTCATCATCATCCCGGCGGGCTTTGAGTGGCTTATCGGCGAGACCTCGGCCGTCGCCACGGCGCTGCCCGACCTGGAGAACTACGTCAACATGGAGCTGCTCTTTATGATCGGCTTTGGCGTGGCGTTTGAGCTGCCGCTCATCATCTTCTACCTGTCCGTCTTCCACATCGTGTCCTACGCGGCCTTCCGCGGCGCCTGGCGCTACGTGTACGTGGGCCTGCTCGTGGGCTCGGCTGTGATCACGCCCGACGGCTCGCCCGTTACGCTGGGCCTCATGTACGGCGCCCTGCTCTCGCTCTACGAGATTTCGCTCGCCATCGCTCGCGTGGTCATTACCGCGCGCGAGGGCAAGGAGGGCTTGTTTGTGAGCCGTCTGGACCTGTTTTCGGACGACGAAGAGGACGACGAGGAGTAAATCGGTATGCACGAGGTTGGCATTGTCAACGGCATACTCGATACAGTGATTCGCGCGGCGCGTGGGGCGGGGGCCTCGCGCGCCGTTTTGGTAACGCTGCGTATCGGGGATATGACCGAGGTCGTGCGCGAGGCGCTCGACTTTGCGTGGGAGACGTTTCGCGACGAGGATCCGCTCACGCGCGGCTGCGAGCTTGCCGTGGAGGAAGTCCATCCACAAAGCGAGTGCCTGGACTGCGGCGAGGTCTTTGAGCACGACCGCTTCCATTGCCGCTGCCCCCAATGTGGCGGCGCCAACGTGCGCCTGCTGCACGGTCGCGAGCTCGACATCGCAAGTATCGAAATCGAAACCCCCGACGATTAGCCCGCTAGCCATCTGGTGACGGGGTATAAAGGGGCCAAAGTAAGGAGTGCCGAGTATGGCCGAGAAAACGATTGATATCGCATCGCCGATTCTGTCGCGCAATGAGCGCCTGGCAGATCAGCTACGTCAGCGATTTAATGAGACAAACACCTATGTGATCAATGTGCTGTCGAGCCCCGGCTCGGGTAAGACAACCACGATTCTGGGCACCAACGAGCGCCTGCGTGACAAGGCCGGCTTGCGCTGTGCCGTTATCGAGGGCGATATCGCCTCGGATGTCGACGCCATCACCATGAAGGAAGCCGGCATGCCCGCCATTCAGATCAACACGGGCGGCCTGTGCCACCTCGAGGGCAACATGATCATGGAAGCCGTTGACGCGTTCGACCAGGCCGTTGGGCTCGATAACATCGACGTCATTTTTATCGAAAACGTGGGCAACTTGGTCTGTCCGGTCGACTTTGACCTGGGCGAGAACCTGTCCATCATGATTCTCTCGGTGCCCGAGGGCGACGACAAGCCCATCAAATACCCGGGTATCTTCCAACACGCCGGCGCGCAGCTGCTCAACAAGGTCGACGTGGCCCCGGCTTTCGATTTTGACATGGATAGGTATACTAAGACACTCGATGACCTCAATCCGCAGGCGCCGCGGTTTGCTGTGAGCGCGCGCAAGGGCGAGGGCATGGATGCCTGGTGCGATTGGCTCATCGGGCAGATCGAGCAAGCAAGGGCGTAAGTCGGCCGCCACAAGCGCGGGCGCAGCCGCAGAGACACGAGATAGGAGCCTCTTTTGAAGCTCATCATCGCAGAGAAAAACGACGCCGCGCGTCAGATTGCCGAGCGTCTGTCCACGGGCAAGCCCAAAAAGGACAAGGTGTACAACACCGCCATCTACCGTTTTGAGTGGAAGGGCGAGGAGTGCGTGACGATCGGCCTTGCCGGTCACATCCTTGCGCCCGATTTTTGCGACAGCGTGCTGTTCGATAAAAAGCTGGGCTGGTATTCGGTCACCGAGGACGGCGAGATACTGCCGGCCGACATGCCCGATGGCCTGGCTCGTCCGCCTTACGACACCAAGCGTAAGCCGTTTCTTGCCGACGGTATCTCCATTAAGGGCTGGAAGCTCGAGAGCCTGCCCTACCTCACGTGGGCACCGGTCATTAAACTGCCGGCCGAGAAGGAACTCATTCGCTCGCTCAAGAACCTTGCCAAGAAGTCCGACAGCGTCATTATCGCCACGGACTTCGATCGCGAGGGCGAGCTGATCGGTTCGGACGCCCTCAACAAGGTGCGCGAGGTTGCGCCCGATTTGCCGGTCGCCCGCGCCCAGTATTCTTCGTTTACCAAGGCCGAGATTACGCAGGCCTTCGATAACCTTGTCTCGCTCGACCAGAACCTGGCCGACGCCGGCGAGAGCCGTCAGCACATCGACCTCATTTGGGGTGCGGTGCTCACGCGCTACCTGACGCTCGCCAAGTTTGGCGGCTTTGGCAACGTGCGTTCCGCCGGCCGCGTGCAGACGCCGACGCTTGCCCTGGTGGTCGAGCGCGAGCGCGAGCGCATGGCGTTTGTGCCCGAGGACTATTGGCAGATCCGCGGCATGGGTGCCGCGCAGGGTGCTGCCGAGGATGACCGCTTTAAGATCGCGCACAAGACGGCGCGCTTTACCGACAAGGATGCTGCTGAGACGGCGTACGGCCATGTTGACGGCGTCGCGACGGCAACCGTCGCCGCGGTGACCAAGCGCTCCCGCAAGCAGCAGCCGCCCACACCGTTTGCGACCACCTCGCTGCAGGCCGCCGCCGCTGCCGAGGGCATCTCGCCTGCGCGTACCATGCGCATCGCCGAGTCCCTCTACATGGCGGGCCTTATCAGCTACCCGCGTGTCGACAACACCGTGTATCCCGCGACGCTCGATTTGGGTGCCGTGGTGAGTGACCTGGCAAAGATCAACCCGGCGCTGGCGCCCGTGTGCAAAAAGGTACTCGCTGGTTCCATGAAGCCCACGCGCGGTAAAGTCGAGACCACCGACCACCCGCCTATCTACCCCACGGGCGAGGGCGATCCGTCCACGCTCGACGGCGGCCAGCGCAAGCTCTATGACCTGATCGCCCGTCGCTTCCTGGCGACGCTTATGGGTCCTGCGACCATCGAGAACACCAAGCTCGAGCTCGACGTCAATGGCGAGCCGTTCGTGGCTTCGGGCGATGTGCTCGTGACTCCGGGCTTCCGCGAGGCGTATCCGTATGGACTTAAGCGCGATGAGCAGATGCCACCGCTGGAGCAGGGCGATACGGTCGACGTGTTCGACATTAAGCTCGAGGCAAAGCAGACCGAGCCGCCCGCGCGCTACAGCCAGGGCAAGCTCGTGCAGGAGATGGAAAAGCGCGGCCTGGGCACCAAGTCCACACGCGCGAGCATCATCGAGCGCCTGTACGCCGTGCGCTACCTCAAAAACGATCCCGTGGAGCCGAGTCAGCTGGGCATCGCCATCATCGATGCACTGACGCAGTTTGCCCCGCGCATCACGAGCCCCGATATGACCAGCGAGCTCGATGGCGACATGACCCGTGTGGAGCGCGGCGAGGATACCGAAGAGCATGTCGTGGCGCACTCGCGCGCGCTGCTGGCTGGCGTGCTCGACGAGCTGCTCAAGCACACGCAGGAGCTGGGCGACGCCATCAGCGACGCCGTCACGGCCGATGCGCGCGTGGGCGCTTGCCCCAAGTGCGGCAAGGACCTGGTTATGAAGACGAGCGCCAAGACCCGCGGCAGCTTCATTGGCTGCATGGGCTGGCCCGACTGCGATGTGACCTATCCGGTGCCGAGCGGCGTCAAGGTGAGTCCGCTCGAGGGCGAGGCGGCCGTGTGCCCCGAGTGCGGCGCGCCGCGCATTAAATGCCAGCCGTTCCGTCAGAAGGCCTTCGAGATTTGCGTGAACCCCACATGCCCCACCAACTACGAGCCCGACCTTAAGGTGGGCGAGTGCAAGGTGTGTGCCGAGGCCGGACGCCATGGCGACCTGATCGCGCACAAGAGCGAGAAGAGCGGCAAGCGCTTTATCCGCTGCACCAACTACGATGACTGCGGCGTGAGCTATCCTCTGCCGGCGCGCGGTAAGCTCGAGGCGACGGGTGAGACCTGCCCCGAGTGCGGCGCCCCCATCGTGGTGGTCAACACGGCGCGCGGCCCATGGTGTATCTGCGTGAACATGGACTGCCCGACCAAGGAGAAGAAGCCCGCCCGCGGCCGCAAGACCACGACCAAGGCGAGCACGGCAAAGAAGACCACGGCTGCCAAGAAGACGACGGCTAAGAAAGCCACTGCCGCCAAGAAGACGACCGCGAAGAAGTCGACTGCCAAGAAGACGACCGCCGACAAGTAACGGCGCAGTCGAAACATTGCCCAAAAAAACGAGCGAGGACCCCACGATCCTCGCTCGTTTTTTGACCGGCAGTTAGGGACGTTCCTTTTCTGCCGGCAGTTTAGGAACGTCCCTAACTGCCGGCTCGGGAACGACAAAGCGCTAGTTCACTTCGACGGGTTTGGCGCCGGGATAGCGCTCCTCAAAGTCTAAGCGATACTTATTGTCATTGGTGCCCGCCACGTTGTCGCGCGACAGCGGCGTCACGATCTCATTCTTGTGGTCCTCGGGCTTGGCGTATTTCAGGCTGATCTCCCAGGCATCACAGATTGCGTCAATGCGGTGATCCAGGTCGTCATACAGGGCAACGATGTCCTTCCAGGAGCTGTAGTTCTTAGAGCTCGTCGGGACGTCCAGGTCCTCGACGATGTCGTAATACTGCTCGATGGTGTCCTCTGTGCGCTCGGCGACGTCGGCGAGATTTTGACGGGTGGTGCGATCTTCTTCCAGATAGCTGCCGTTGAAGTTCTGCGCGCAGCCACGGACGTAGCTGTCGAGGTCTTCGAGCAAGTCGTAGTATTCGCTCAGTCGGCGGTAGAGGTTCTGCTCGGAGAGCGTTGCTTCGCCGCCATCCTCGTCGTCATCGTCATCATCGTCGTACAGGCTGTTGGGATTGCCGAGAGGCTTTAGGTCATCGTCGTCGACGTCATGGTGCAGCTTAGCTACCTCGGCAGTCGTCTGCGTGGCGGCGTTGTCGAAAGGCTTGATCACAAAGAAAACAACCAGGGCGATGATAATCGCCACCAGCACAACGATAACGGCGATAAGCGGCCCGGTGCCGCTCTTTTTGGGAGCGGGGGTCTGTGGCGAAGCGGGCGCGTATGCGGGAGCCGGCTGCTGTTGGGACGAGCCGCTCGCGACGGGTATGCGCTGCGTGGTCTCGACGGCCGCGGGGCCTGCGGCGGGGTCGGGGCGATAGGCGAGGGGGTCGTCCGCCTTGGCTTGCGGCGTATCAAGGGAGCCGGTCTGCTCAAAAGCGGGCTGGCTATCGCTCGCGGTTGTTTGCTCAACGGGTGCACCGCACGAGGTGCAGAACTTGGCATTATCTGCAAGAAGCTTGCCGCACGAGGCGCAATACCGAGACATTGCCACTCCTTTCGCCACATTTCAATGCAATACGACGATTATACCCAGCACCCCAAATTCCCCTTCATAAGTTGCGGTGAAATAGGGACTGTTTGGCGGTCTCAGAGCTTCAATCAGTCCCTATTTCACCGCAACTTCGGGGATGCCTCGATGGCTAGGTTGGATTTGGGACGCGCCTGCCCCTGGGGTATCATGGCTTGGTTGCTATAACTCGCATTTACGCGCCTTGTAGGAAGGGGCTGCGCCCATGGCTTTTGAGCCCGCTCAACATAGCTTCATTACGCTCGAGGGTGTCGATGGCGCCGGTAAATCTACGCAGGCGCGCCTGCTTGCCCGTGCGCTCGACCTTGCCGGCTACCAGGTTGTGACCCTGCGTGAGCCGGGCGGTACCGCCATCAGCGAAAAGATCCGTGCTCTGCTGCTCGACCCCGCCAATACGGCGATGGGCGACACCTGCGAGTTGTTGCTCTACGAGGCGGCACGCGCTCAGTTGGTGCACGAGGTCATCGCGCCCGCCCTTGCTGCCGGCAAGGTTGTCCTGTGCGACCGCTTCTACGATTCCACGACCTGCTACCAGGCGTTTGCCGATGGCCTCGATCGCCAGATAGTGCGCGACGCCAACAACCTGGCCGTCGCGGGTACGCACCCGGCGCTCACACTCGTCTACCACATCACGCCCGAGCAGGCGGCGCTGCGCATGGCAGCCCGTGGTGCGGCCGACCGCATGGAGGCTAAGGGCATGGCCTTCCAAGAGCGCGTCTACCAGGGATTTTGCGCCATTGCCGCCGAGGAACCAAACCGCGTAAAGCTCATCGACGCGACCGCGTCCATCGAGGAAGTCTTCGCGCAGACGGTCGAGTGGGTTCGCGCCTACGGCCTCGACATTTCCCAGGACGCCGTCACCGCTGCGCTTGCCCAGGAGGCCGAGTAACATGGCCCCCGCTCAGGCAAGTCTGCTGGCCAAGCTCGACACCCAAGAGCGCGTGCGCGACTTTTTGACCAATGCCGTCGCCAGCGGTCGCGCGTCGCACGCCTACCTGTTTTTGGGCGCGCCCGGCGCGGGCAAGCTCGACGCCGCGTGGGCGCTCGCCCAAGCCTTCCTGTGCGAGCAAGATGGCTGCGGCTCATGCGATAGCTGCGTGCGCGTCGCCCGCCATACGCACCCCGACGTGCACTATTACACGCCCGAGAGCGCCACGGGCTACCTCATCGCCCAGACCCGCGAGCTGCTCGATGACGTGCCTCTGGCGCCCATCCGTGCCAAGGCCAAGGTCTACATCATCGACCGTGCCGAGCAACTGCGCGCCAATACCGCCAACGCACTGCTCAAAACACTCGAGGAGCCGCCCGAGGGCGTTATGTTCATCCTGCTGGGCACCTCGGCAGACGTGATGTTGCCCACCATCGTGAGCCGCTGCCAGTGCGTGCCGTTTCGGCTGGTGTCGCCCGCCGTCGCCGCTCAGGCCGTGAGCCGCGCCACCGCTCAGGACCCTGCGCGTTGCCGCATGGCCGTCGCCGTAGCGGGAAGCCCCACGCGTGGCATCGAGTTCCTCAAGAGCGCCGAGCGCCAGGACGCCCGCCGTCAGATGGTTCGTGCCATCGATTCGCTCATTGCCGCCGACGAGGCCGACGTGCTCAGCCGTGCCAAGTCACTCATCGTCGCCGTTAAGGCGCCGTTAGCCGAGGTCAAGTCCACGCAGGAAAAGGTGCTCGAGCAAAACGCCGACTACCTGTCGCGTGGAGCATTGAAGCAGCTTGAGGACCGCAACAAGCGCGAACTCAACGCGCGCGAGCGTTCGGGTATCATGGAAGCGCTGGCGAGCGCGCGGACGCTCATGCGCGACGTGCTGCTGACGCTTCAGGACGAGGCGGCCGACGTGGTGAACGAAGACGTGCGCGACACGATCGGTCGGCTTGCCGCCGCGACGAATGTTGCGGGCGCCACGCGGGCGCTCGAGGCAGTCGCAACCGCCGAACGCAACATCGCCAGAAACGTTACTCCCCAGCTGGCCATCGAGGTCATGCTGTTCGATATCAGGAAGGCACTGAAATGCCGTTAGTCGTACCCGTTAAGTTTACCTACGCCTCGCGCGACCTGTGGTTCGATCCGCAGGATTTGGATATCCTCGAGGCCGATTATGCCATTTGCTCCACCGAGCGCGGAACCGAGATCGGCCTGGTCACGGCCGATCCCTTTGAGGTGCCGCAAGACGAGATCGGTCAGCCGCTCAAGCCCGTGCTGCGCGTGGCGAGCGACATCGACCTGCAGCTTGCCGACGACCTGGCCATCCAGGGCGACGAGGCCATGGTCGACTTCCGCCGCCTGGTCAAGGAGCTCGACCTCGAGATGAAGCCGGTGGGCGTCGAGTACCTGTTTGGCGGCGAGAAGGCCGTGTTCTACTTTGCGGCCGAGGAGCGCGTCGATTTTCGCCAGCTCGTCAAGGATCTGTCCTCGACGCTGCACATTCGCGTCGACATGCGCCAGATCGGCGTGCGCGACGAGACCCGCCTGGTGGGCGGCTATGCCCAGTGCGGACAGGAACTCTGCTGCACGCGCTTTGGCGGACAGTTTGAGCCCGTCTCGATTCGCATGGCAAAAGAGCAAGACCTGCCGCTCAATTCCTCCAAGATCAGCGGCGTGTGCGGTCGCCTGATGTGCTGCCTGCGCTACGAGTTCGAGGCCTACAAGGACTTTAAGAGCCGTGCGCCCAAAAAGAAGACGCTCATCGATACGCCGCTTGGCAAGGCGCGTATCCAGGAGTATGACACGCCGCGTGAGCAGCTGGTGCTGCGCCTGGAGAACGGCAAAGTCTTTAAGGTCAACCTAGCCGATATGACGTGCTCGGAGGGCTGCAAAAAGAAGGCCGCCGAGCAGGGCTGCAACTGCCGCCCCGACTGCGTGACGCGCGACGTGCTCGAGCGCATCGAGTCGCCCGAGATGCGCCTGGCGCTCATGGAGCTCGATCGCGAAAACGGCGTCGATGTGGGCGATGGCCTGTCGAGTGCCGACCGTCTGGCCGGCACGTCGATGCCCAAGCGCCGTCGTCGCGATGCTGAATCCGATGCTCGCGCCGGTCAGGGTCAGGGCGAGGGCCGTGGCCGCGGAAAAGGCCGCGGTAAGGCCGAGACACCCGAGGCCGAGGGGGCGGCCGATGGCCGTCGCCGTCGCAAGCGCGCGGGCTCGGGCGATGCTACCGAGGTTGCAGCCGCGGGCAAGAACGCCTCTCGCGAGCGCGAGGTTCAGCAGCCCCAGCAGCAGAATCGCGGCGGCGGCATGAACCCCACACGTCGCCGCCGCCGTCATCTGTCGAGCGAGGAGCGCGAGGACGCCTTCCGCGCCGCAGCTGCTCGCGAGGCCGGTGCCGCTTCCAAGGGCGCCTCGGCCTCCGATGCGCCTGTCGACAAGAGCGGCAAGTCACGTGGCGAGGAGGAGCGCGCGCCGCGTCCGCGCCGTCGCCATTCCTCGGGCGCGCAACAGAAGCCCTCAGTGCCCTCCGTGGCCGATCAGGTCTCGGATGGCGAGGTCAAGGTCACGCGCCGTCGTCCCGGGGATGGCGGGGGAGCGGCTGCCAAGGCTTCGCGTGGCGCCGCTCGCGACGAGCGCGAGCCGCGCGGTGGCGAGGGCTCGGCCGACCAGGGTCAAAAGCGCCGTCGCCGTCGCCGTTCCCGCAAGCCGCGCCAGGATGGTGGCGAGGGCTCGACCCCGTCTTCGTCCGCACCACAACCGCCCGCCGGCGAATAACGCCCGCGAGCGGATTTAGCTCGCCTTGCCCCGAGCGCATTGGGGTATCATAGCGCTGAATCAACAACCCTCCCTGCGACCGAGCGTAGGGAGGGTTGTGTCTTGAAGAGCCATCTGAACATATTGAGCTGTCTGCAGGGTGCCGGTGCCCTACCGTTTGCGGACGAATTGCTACCGTTTGCCGAGCGGGTGGCACGCGAGGCGCTCGAGGCATTGTCGCCAACACGATGTGCCGGCTGCGAGCGCGCCGGTGCGCTTATTTGCCAAGACTGCCTTGCCGCGTTCACGCTCATCGACCCACGTCATAGCTGCACCCGATGCAGCGCCCCGTTTGGGGATTTGCTGTGCACTGAGTGTTCGGTCGAGGGCACGTCCTCGGCAATGACGGAGGCGCTCGACCGCTGCCTGGCGTGCGCCGTCTATGCGCATCCGCTGCCGCGCATCATTAAAGCGTACAAGGATGCGGGCGAGCGACGTCTGGCTCCGTATCTGGCGGAGCTGCTCTACGACACCGCCCTGCATGCCCAGGTCGTAGCGCCCGATCGCTATGGAGGTGTGCTGTCCGGCGCGGATGCGGTGGTGTTTGTGCCTGCGACGGCGGCAGCGTTTCGGCGGCGTTGTTTTGATCATATGGAGGCTATTGCGCGCCCATTTTGCGAGCTGTCGGGTGTTCCCCTGCTCGATGCCCTCGTCAAGTACGGGCATGGCGACCAGCGCGAACTCGGTCGTGAGGAGCGCCGCGAGCGTGCCCGAGGTATGTACGAGACGGTTGAGGATGTGCACGGCCGCCGCCTGCTGCTTATCGATGACGTTATCACCACGGGTGCGACGATGGCAGCGGCTTCGGCGGAACTCAAGCGCGCCGGTGCCACGGCCGTTGATGGCCTCGCTATCGCACGCGTTTGGTAGGGGTGATTCATGTGGCGGTAACAATCAGGCAGTGCAACAAACCGACAAAAGAGCAGCTAGCGGCTTCCGTGATCCTGACGGGCGCCTCGGCGTTGCGCATGATTCGAGCCGAGCGCCGGCAGATGGGCTACATCGGCTGGAAGGACCTCGATCCCGATGAAGAGCGCCGCGCGCTGCGCACGTCGTCGCCCTCGACCGAGGACATCTATCTTCCCGATTTGGTGCGGATTGGGGCCGCAAGCGGCGAGGTGCAAGAGGATTTGTGCTTGCTGGTGGGGTCTGCAGCGCAGCGCCGCCGTATTCTTGGCGTGAGCTGGTCCGTATGCTCTGAGTTGCCCGCCGGCTCGATTCTGGAGGTGGAACCAGGGGTGTACAGTCTATCTCCCGAGGCCCTTTGCGTAGCCGTCGCGCGCGAGGTCGGCTGCATCCAGGCATTTGCCCTGGCCCAGGAGCTGTGCTCTAAGATTTCACTGAGTGACCGCGGGAAGTATCTACCTCCCTACACATCGCCTGTCGTGAACAAATTGGCAAAGGACAAAGACCAGCCGCCAGATGTCGGTTACTTTGAGGTCGAGTCCGTGCTGACACCCGATTGCCTGGTAGATTACCTCGCGGCATGCAAGGGGAATGTGGCCAAACAGCTGCTGCGCCTGTGTCCCTACCTGTCAGAAAACCTGCGCTCGCCCATGGAGTGCATCATGCTCGCTCTGTTTTCGCTTCCGTTTTCCTATGGCGGATTTGCCTGCGGTCCCTTTAAGACCGACTACAAGATCGAGTTCAACGACCGTGCACAGGCGATCTCGGGGATGCCGCATGCAGTTTGCGATGCGTATCAGGAAGCAGCCCAGTTTGACCTGGAATACAACGGTGAGCTGGGCCATTCCTCCCGGAGGGGACGTATCCATGATGAAAAACGCAACACGGGCTTGATTACTATGGGAATCGAGGTCGCGACGGTCAATAACGAGATGCTCTGCGACATGGAGGCAATGGAGGCGCTCGCATGGCGCATGCACCAGCGTATGCGAAAGCGGTACCGGAATCGTGTCGATGCCCGCAGGAAAAAGCAAGAGGCGCTGCTTAACACGCTGCGGGCGTGTTTTGGGCTTAAACCCGCCTAACAATGCTCTGAAACAGGGGGTTGGATATATGCTCTGGCCAAAATATAGCAAATATGAGTACTGCTACAAATTCAGTAACAGTAAAATCAGGGATTTTGGGACTGGAAGATGGGGTAAATTAGAAAGTTATTAAACAAATGTGGAATATCCTGGCATCAATCTGACGTTATAGAGCGTGAAAACAGCTTGCAGAGCCAAAAACTCCTGCTACTAAATTGGTAACAGTACTCATATTTGCTATTTTTTGGCCACGGCACCCTGAGACGGGTGCCCCGGGGTAGCGCACAGAGATGTGGTGTAAGAGGCGGGGCATGCCCCGCCTCCGCCCTTTCAAGAAAGGACGGGGACACCGCCTAGAATTCGTCGTTGGAGTAATGAAGGTGACGAATGGAAGGAAAGGCGATGCCCCAAGAAGA
>DBEZMF010000010.1:0-37578 GCA_048250755.1 Collinsella sp. | reverse complement strand
GAGGCGCCGCGCGCTCGGGCGGCGCGCCAGGGAGATAGTGGACGAGATAGTCGAGAGGCGCGGCCTCAAGAAGGAGTAACATCGGGGCTTGCAGCGACGGACCTCAGGACGCTCTTACACCACGTCTGCGCGCGCCACCCTACGGCGAAAGAATTGCAGGCGTTTATCAGCTAAGTACTTGAACATATGTTGTGTAACACTGCATATTTTGCAAAAAAATAATGCTACAGGACTTGTGACAGTACTCATATTTGACGTTTTTTGTCCACGCCCCCTTATTGCGTGGGCGAATCAGGTGCAAAACGGGCTTCAAAGCGTCCTTCGCAAACAAAAACCGGGGCCCGCATGATGCGGACCCCGGCTCAATACCGTGACGATATGTCAGTTACGCTCTACACGTAGAACAGGATGTCGTCGTAAGTCGGGACCGGCCAGTAGTCGGCGGCCACGATCTCCTCCATGGCATCCACGGCGGCGCGCAGCGTATCCATAGCGGGGACGACCTCGTGTGCATACACGTTGGCCTGCTCCTGGCCATCGAGGGCCTCAGCCTTCTGATGCACGGCGTCAAGCGCCTTGATGGAGTCGTTGATGGTGGTGATGCCGTTGCAGAGCTTGTTGAGCGTGTTCTGCTCGCACTGCATGGCGGCCTCAGCACCGGCGGCACGAATGGTCTCAAGGCCCTTAGCGACCTTGGTGGCATAGGCGGTAATGACCGGGCGATAGGTACGACGCGCCTCGCGAACCATCGTGGTGGCCTCGATGTTCATGAGCTTGTTGTACTTCTCGAGCTTGCAATCGTAGCGGCACTGGGCCTCGGCCTTGGTCAGAACACCCGTCTCCTCAAAGAGCGCAATGGCCTTATCGGAAACAAAGGCGGGCAGGGCGTCGGCCGTGGTCTTGTTGTTGGCAAGGCCGCGCTTCTCGGCCTCGACGGGCCACTCGTCGGAGTAGCCATCGCCGGAGAAGAGGATGCGCTGGTGGTCGGTCAGGACCTTCTTGCAGTACTCGAGCGCGGCGTCCTGGAACTCATCCTCGGGCGTACCCTCAAGCGCGTCGGCGAAGGACTTGAGCGACTTGGCCACGGCGGCATCGAGCACCAGGTTGGAGTCGGAGACGTTCTGTTCGGAGCCGCAGGCACGGAACTCGAACTTGTTGCCGGTGAAGGCAAACGGGGAGGTGCGGTTGCGGTCGGTGTTGTCCTGCATCAGCTTGGGCAGGGTATCGGCGCCCAGGTCGAGCACGCCGCGCGTGGCATGGACGGAAGCCTTGCCATCGATGATCTTCTCGACGACCTCGGTAAGCTGGTCGCCCAGGAAGATGGACATAATCGCCGGAGGAGCCTCGTTGGCGCCCAGACGATGATCGTTGCCGGCCGAGGCAACGGAGGCACGCAGGAGCTCCTGATAGTTATCGACGGCCTCGATCACCGCGGTGAGGAAGACGATGAACTGCAGGTTGTCGAGCGGGGTGTCGCCCGGATCGAGCAGATTCTCGGACTCGGTGCCAAGCGACCAGTTGTTGTGCTTGCCCGAACCGTTGATGCCCTCGAAGGGCTTCTCGTGCAGCAGGCAGACCAAGTCGTGGCGGGAGGCGATGAGCTTCATCTTCTCCATCATGACCAAGTTCTGGTCGATGGCCTCGTTGACCTCACCGTAGACGGGGGCGAGCTCATGCTGGCAGGGAGCGACCTCGTTGTGCTTGGTCTTGGCGGGAATACCGAGCGCCCACAGCTCATCGTCCAGATCCTTCATATAGGCCGAGACGGTGGGGCGGATAGCGCCAAAGTAGTGCTCCTCAAGCTCCTGGCCCTTGCATGGAGCAGCACCAAAGAGGGTGCGGCCGGTGATGACCAGGTCCTTGCGCTTGCGGTAAGCGTCCTTCTTGATCAGGAAGTACTCCTGCTCGTCACCCACGGAAGGAACGACCTTCTTGGGGGTCTTACCGAACAGCGCCAAAACGCGCTTAGACTCACGCGAGAGCGCGGTCATGGAACGCAGCAGCGGGGTCTTCTTGTCCAGGGCCTCGCCCGTGTAGGAGCAGAAAGCCGTGGGGATGCACAGGACATCGTCCTTGATAAAGGCGGGGCTAGTGGGGTCCCAAGCGGTGTAGCCACGGGCCTCGAAGGTAGCACGCAGGCCGCCGTTGGGGAAGCTCGAGGCATCGGGCTCGCCCTGGATGAGGTTCTTGCCCGTAAACTTGGTAATGGCGGTGCCGTCGTGGTTGGGCTCCAGGAAGCTGTCGTGCTTCTCGGAAGTAATGCCCGAAAGCGGCTGGAACCAGTGCGCGTAGTGCGTCGCACCCTTGGAGATGGCCCAGACCTTCATGGCATGGGCAACGGCGTTGGCCACATCCAGGTCGAGCGGCTCACCGCCCTCGAGGGTTGCAGCAAGGCGCTTCCAAATGTCCTTGGGGAGGTAGTCCTTCATGACTTCCTCAGAGAACACCATGGTCCCGAAGCGGTCAGTAAGTTCGGCCATACGGAACTCCCTTCGTATCGGCACCGCGTGAGAAGCGGTGTTGATTACTAACGAACGAGTCATAGCTTAGACTCGCCGTGTTTCCGCGACATTACCGTTATGTTGCTGTCGCGAAACCAATCAATGAGGTTACCCTATCGAGGCGGCGTTGCCACCCTCAACAGCCAATCAACTGCATAAATTGCAGACCTCTCTCCATGGTTTAAGGGTAGTCAATTTGGGATGGAGCTCTATTAACTGGTATTTTGCATCAGATACCAGTCTTTATAGTCCGTGCCTAGATTAGCCGCTCTGTTATAGAGAAAGCCGATAGCAAGGCATCTTTGATTGGTATCCTCAAATAGCGAGTGAAACTCCACCGTGGCACAGTGGTGCTGTAGAATCCTTACAACACATCACACTATTACGTATCTAGAGGAGCACGATATGCGCGTCGACGAGGTTTTTAAGCAGGCAGCATCCCAGGGCACCGCACCCGTTTCGTTTGAGATGTTCCCGCCCAAGGGCGAGCTGACCCTCGACACGGCTCGCGAAGTGGCAGGCAATCTGTGCAAGCTTTCGCCGAGCTTTGTCTCGGTCACCTGCTCGGCCGGCGGCTCGGGCAACGGTGCCGCCACCGCCCCCATCGCGCATATGATTACGAGCGAATTCGACACGCCCTCGGTGGCACACCTTACCTGCGTGGGCCGCTCGCATGCCGATATCGCCGCCAAGATCGACGAGTATCGCACCGCCGGCGTAGAAAACATCCTGGCCCTGCGTGGCGATCTCCCTGCCGGCGCAACCGAGGACGACAAGCCCGCCTCCGACTACGCCTACGCCCGCGACCTCATCCCCGAGCTCGTCGACGCCGGCTTTTGCGTGGGCGCCGCAGCCTACCCCGAGGGCCACATTGCCTGTGAGGATCTCAACCTCTCGGTCGAACACCTCAAGCAAAAACAGGACGCCGGCGCGAGCTTCTTTGTGACGCAGCTCTTCTTTGATAACGAGTGCTTCTACCGTTTTCGCGAGCTTGCCGACAAGGCCGGCATCACCGTGCCCATTACCGCGGGCATCATGCCGTTTATGGGCAAGTCGCAGATCAGCCGCATGGTCTTTATGTGCGGCGCGTCGCTGCCCTCCCCCGTCATCAAGATTCTCGCCAAGTACGAGAATGACCCCGAGAGCCTGCAGGCAGCTGGTGTAGATTATGCAGCCCGCCAGCTTTGCGACCTCAAGGAGCACGGCGCCGACGGCCTGCACCTGTACACTATGAACCGTCCTGCGATCGCCGCGACCATTATGGAGCGCCTGGGGTAATGGAAAAACCGCACATCGATACAACCGCTATCGAAGTGCCGGCCGACCTTGCGTCGCCGGCGCTCTACCGTATCGATGCCGCGCACCATCCCCGTGTCGACCGTGCCGAGATGCTGCGGTATCTGGGTTACGGCGGCCAGCAGATTGAGCCCGAACTGTCACGACGTATTGAGCTTGTGGTCGAGCGCCTTGAGCTTGACATTGAGCCCCGTGGCGTGCGCCGCGTATTTGCCGTCGATGCCACGAGCGTGGACGAGCAGGGCAAGCCTTGCATCCGTCTGGTCGGCACCAATGTTGAGCTGCGCGGTCGCGATATCTATCGACATCTTAAGGACGCCCGTATGGCTGCGCTCATGGCATGCACCCTCGGCATGGATGCTGAGCGCCGTTTGCGCACCACGGGAGCCCAACATCCCCTGGAGGGCGCCGTGCTCGACGCCGCGTGCTCCGCTTACGTGGAAGCCGCCGTTGAGCAAATGGACCAGCAGGTCAAGACGGACGCCGCCGTTCATGGGCTCGCCGGCAACTGGCGCTTTAGTCCCGGCTATGGCGACTGCCCGCTCTCGGCCCAGCGCTCGATCGTCAATGCGCTCAACGCCACGCGGCTCATCGGCCTGACCGTCACGCCCACCAGCCTACTCATGCCCACCAAAAGCGTGACCGCGGTGATCGGTCTGTTTGACGGCGAGGTCCACGACGCCCAGAGCCGCCCCACCTGCAATATCTGCCGCATGCACGAACACTGCCGCTTCCGCGCCGCCCACACCACCTGCTATTCCAGCCATTAGGAGCCCCCGATGTTTACTCCGCTTATCACTCATGATTCTGACGGCACTGCATTGGCGGCACCCGTTGATGCCGCACGTCGCAACGGTGCCACGTACAAGACGCGCACGATCGACGACCTGCGCATTAAGGACGATCGCCTGCGTGCGGCCATCGAGGGCACGGGACACCTGCTGTTCGACGGCGGCATGGGCACCATGCTGCAGGCCGCTGGCATGAAGGCGGGCGCCCTGCCCGAGCTGCTCAACTTTGAGGAGCCCCAGGTCATTACCGACATTCAGCGCCAGTACGTCGAGGCCGGCTGCGACGTGATTACCGCCAACACCTTTGGCGCCAACGCCCACAAGCTCGACGGTGCCGCCACCGTGGCAGACATCTTTGCCGCCGCTGTCGCCTGTGCCCGCGAGGCCGGCGCCCGCTACGTCGCCGGCGATATCGGCCCCATCGGCGCGCTGCTTCGTCCCCTGGGTACCCTCAGCTTCGACGAGGCCTATGACCTCTTTGCCGAGGAAGTGCGCGCCGGCGTCGCCGCGGGTGTGGACCTCTTTATTATCGAGACTATGACCGACCTGGCCGAGATCAAGGCGGCGGTCCTCGCCTGCCGCGAGAACTCCGACCTGCCCGTCTTTGCCACCATGACCTTTGAGGAAGACGGACGCACCTTCCTGGGCACGAGCCCCGAGGTCGCCGCCATCACGCTCGACGCCATCGGCGCCGACGTTTTGGGCATCAACTGCAGTCAGGGACCGGCCGAGCTCCGAGGACTCGCCGCACGTATGCTCACCGTTACCAACAAGCCCGTTATGGTGCAGGCCAATGCGGGACTCCCCCACGTGGACGACGATGGCAACACCGTCTTTGATATCCAAGCCCACGAATACGCCGAGGCCGTCGCCGGCATGATCGAGGACGGCGTGAGCGTCGTGGGCGGTTGCTGCGGCACCACGCCGGCGCACATGGCGGCCTTGCGCACGCTTATCGACAACCACACGCCCAGCCCGCGCCGCCGCAAGCCCAGCATGTCGGTCACGAGCGCCCAAACGGTCGTGGACCTTCCCTGCGACGGCCACAAGATCGCTGTCATCGGCGAGCGCATCAACCCCACCGGCAAAAAGCGCCTGCAGCAGGCCCTGCGCGACGGCGACCTGGACTACGTCGTGAGCCAGGGTATCAGCCAGCAGGAGCAGGGCGCCGACATCCTGGACGTCAACGTCGGCCTGCCCGAGATCGACGAGGTCAAGATTATCCAACAGGCCACCGAGCAGCTCCAAGGCTCCACGCTGCTGCCGCTGCAGATCGACTCCACCGATCCCGCCGCCGTCGAGGCCGCCGTGCGCCGCTATGCCGGCAAGCCCATCATCAACTCGGTCAATGGCAAGCAGCAGATCATGGATGAGATCTTTCCGCTGGTCGCCCACTACGGCACCAACGTCGTCGGCCTTACGCTCGACGAAGGCGGCATCCCCGATACCGCCGAGGCTCGCTTCGCCATCGCCGAGCGCATCGTGGCCGGGGCTGCCCGCTACGGCATCGGACCGGACCGCATCCTCATCGACTGCCTGGTCATGACCGCCTCGACCAATCAACGCCAGGCCGAGCAGATCCTGCGCGCCATGTCCCTGTGCAAGGAGCGTCTGGGCGTCAAATGCGCACTCGGCGTGTCGAACATCAGCTTTGGCCTGCCCGCTCGCCCGCTGCTGGGTTCGGTCTTTTTGGCCGCCGCCTTTGGCGCGGGCCTGGACGCCCCCATCATGAACCCGGGCTCCAAGCGCTTTATGGATACCGTCTACAGCTATCGCGTCCTGAGCGTTGAGGACGAGGGCTCGACCGGATACATCGAGCGCTACGCCGGCTGGACCGATCCGTACAAGATCGCCGCAAACCCGGCAGCAGCTCAGGCCGCATCGAGTGATGCCGCGCCTGCCGCGGGCACCGCCGGCGCCGACGGCAACGACGACCCCATCCGCCACATGGTCGTCTCGGGCCGCAAAGGCGAGATCGCTGCCGAAACCGAACGTCTGCTGGCAGACCACGACGCCATGGACCTCATCAACAATCACTTTATCCCCGCCCTCGACGAGGTTGGCGTCCTCTTTGACCAGGGCAAGTTCTTCTTGCCGCAGCTCATGGCCTCGGCCGAAGCCGCACGCGTGGGCTTCGACACCATCAAGCGCCTGATGCCCGCCGGCGAGATTGCCGACAAGGGCAAGATCTGCGTGGCCACCGTCAAGGGCGACATCCACGATATTGGCAAGAACATCGTCAAAATGCTGCTCGACAACTACGGCTACACCGTCTTTGACCTGGGCCGCGACGTCGATCCGCAGGAGGTACTCAAGACCGTCAAGGAGCGCGATATCAAACTCGTCGGCCTCTCGGCGCTTATGACCACCACCGTCGTCGCCATGGAAGAGACCATCAAGTTGCTCCATGCCGAGGTTCCGGGCGTCAAGATCATCGTGGGCGGCGCCGTGCTCACCCCCGAATACGCCAAGCAGATCGGTGCGGACTACTACGCCAAGGACGCCGCCGAAAGCGCTCGTATCGCCGAAGAGGTCTTTGGGCAGTAACACAACGGAAACAACCGAGCACCAAAACGTGCCGCATGTGCCACTTGGCACGTGCGGCACGTTAGAATAGATAAGACTATGCTCGTTTTGGCAGATAGGAGCGCAAGGATGGCGATCACGCCCGCAGAAATCGCGGAAACCCGCGGCATGGTTGAGGAGCAGAACCTCGACATCAGGACCATCACCATGGGTGTTTCGCTCATGGGTTGCGGCGACGAGAACCTCGACCGCATGTGCACGAAGATCTACGACCACGTGACGCACACGGCTGAGCACCTGGTCGAGACCGCCGAGAACCTCGAGCGCGAGTACGGTATCCCCATCGTCAACAAGCGTGTTTCCGTCACCCCGGTGGCACAGATTGCCGCGTGTTGCAAGGATGAGGACCTCACCCCCATCGCGCACGCCCTCGACCGCGCGGCAGAGACGCTCGGCATCGATTACCTGGGCGGCTTCTCCGCACTCGTCCAGAAGGGCATCGGCGACGCCGACCGCCGCGTCATCCAGTCCATCCCCCAGGCGCTCGCCACCACGAGCCGCGTCTGCTCCAGCGTCAACGTCGCCAGCCTGCGTGCCGGCATCAACATGGACGCCGTGCTCATGGCCGCGCAGACCATCATCGATGCCGCCAAGCTCACGGCCGACCAGGATTCCGTCGGCGCTTCCAAGTTTGTCTGCTTTGCCAATATGGTCGAGGACTCCCCGTTTATGGCGGGCGCCGTCCACGGCGGTGGCGAGGCCGACGCCGTCATCAACGTAGGCGTCTCGGGCCCCGGCGTTATGGCTGCTGCCTTGGAGACGCTCCCCGACTCCGCCTCGATGATGGAGGTTGCCGAGAAGATCAAGCAGACCGCCTTTAAGATCACCCGTGCCGGCGAGCTCATGAGCCGCGAGGCCGCCCATCGCCTGGGTGTCGAGAAGGGCATTGTCGACCTGTCGCTGGCTCCCACGCCTGCCATCGGCGACTCCGTCGCGCGCATCCTCGAGATCATCGGCGTGGGCACCTGCGGTGGCCCCGGCACGACCTGCGCGCTCGCCATGCTCAACGATGCCGTCAAGAAGGGCGGCGTCATGGCCAGCTCCAGCGTGGGCGGTCTCTCCGGCGCTTTCATCCCCGTGTCCGAGGACGCCGGCATGATCGCCGCCGTCGAAGCCGGTGCGCTTTCGCTCGAGAAGCTCGAGGCCATGACCTGCGTGTGCTCCGTTGGCCTGGACATGATCGCTATCCCCGGCGACACCCCGGTCGAGACCATCGCCGGCATCATCGCCGACGAGATGGCCATCGGCGTCATCAACAACAAGACCACGGCCGTCCGCGTGATCCCCGCCATCGGCAAGGGCGTGGGCGACTGCGTCGAGTACGGCGGCCTGTTCGGCCGTGCGCCCATCATGCCGGTGAACCCCAACGCCGGCACCGTGCTTGCCCACCGCGGTGGACGCTTCCCGGCGCCGCTGAACTCGCTGAAGAACTAGCTGAGGGGGACTGGCGAGGAGCCCCGGGGAGGGCAAATATATAAGGTCGCCTGCTCGGACAGTCCTGACTCGCACGGAGAGCACATTAAGTGCTCTCCGGCTCGTGCGGAACTCGCGATCGACCTTATATATTTGCCCTCCCCGGGGCTCCCGCACAACGGGACCTCAGTTGGGTTCTATCCCGGTTGCAGTCGCTT
This sequence comes from Collinsella sp., assembly GCA_048250755.1. Taxonomy (GTDB): domain Bacteria; phylum Actinomycetota; class Coriobacteriia; order Coriobacteriales; family Coriobacteriaceae; genus Collinsella. Next base: position 28,773 of record DBEZMF010000010.1, on the reverse strand, counting down.
CGCTCCTGCACCACTTGGCTGGTGCGGCGGTTTGGCGTTGGAACGGTTCTTTTTCTGATATATGCTTGTTGCGGCTCTTCTTTTGGGAGGGGCCGCTTTTTTGTTGCTAGGAGGTTGGCCCGTGGTTGATGGGGAGAATCGTTCTGAGCTGCTTTCCACAGATTGGAACCAGGAGTGGATGCAGATGCAGGCCGCTCGGCATCGGGCTGATGATTCTTTTGAATGGGATAAGCGGGCTCGGCATTTTCGGCCGTTGGAGACTGCCCCTTATGCTCGGGATTTTATAAAGCTGTTGGCGCTTGAGCCCGGCGAGTCGGTGCTTGATATGGGGTGTGGGGCTGGGTCGATTGCTATTCCGCTTGCTCAGGCTGGGCATCCTGTAATTGCGGCTGATTTCTCCCCCGCCATGCTGGGCACGCTTGATGCCGGCATTGAGTACTACGGACTCGAAAGGCGCATAACGCCGCTTGAGCTTGCTTGGGATGATGATTGGGATTTGGTTGGACCGGTCGCGAAAGCGGTGGATGTTGCCTTTGCCAGTCGGTCGGTTACGACGACCAATCTAAAAGGCGCGCTTGCCAAGCTTGATCGTACGGCTCGTCGTCGTTGTGCTGTCACGATGGTCGCCAACTCCAGCCCGCGCTATGACCTGCACCTGATGAACGCCATCGGCGCCTCGGTTACCTGCAGCAATGGCTTTGTGTACGCCTTCAATATCCTCATTCAGATGGGTGCCCTGCCGCAGGTTACGTACTTTGAATCGCCTCGTCGCGATACCTTCGATAGCCTCGAGGCAGGCGTGACGGACTTCTCCCGTATGCTCGAGCATGGCAACGAGGATAAGATCGATCGCCTGCGCGACTACATCGCTCAACACATGATTGAGAACCCCCATGCCGGTGAGCCGGGCTCCAAGGGCGTGCCGCAGGGGCGCTATATGCTCGACCACGTCCGCAAAGTCCGTTGGGCGTTTATTGCATGGGAGCCGGTCTCTGCGCCCAGCTCATAGCCCGTTCGCAGCCCGCGCCGCCCACTCACTCGGCATCCGCATTCTTTTTGAACTGGGCAAACGCGCTCCACACCGCGCCGTTCCTGCGCTATCGTGGGACAGCTCACGTAGATTAAGGCCCCGTCGCGGGGCGCCCCATACATAGAAAGCGAGAACCCATGGCACTGACAGGAGCACAGGTCAAGCAGCTTCGCAGCATGGCCCATCACCTCAACCCCGCCATCATCATCGGCAAGTCCGATGTCAACGAGGGCACCGTCGAGCAGACGGTCGCCTACCTGGAGAAGCACGAGCTCGTTAAGTGCTCCGTGCTCGATGGCTCCAGTCTTTCCGCCCGCGAGGCAGCCGAAGAGCTCGCCGAGCGCTGCCACGCCGAGGTCGTCCAGGTTATCGGCCGCAAGTTCTCACTGTATCGCGAGTCCTCGCGCAAGGACATCGAGAAGATCAAGCTCGTCTAAGAGCCAATGATCCGGCGAACCAACACATAGCAAGCTTACGGGTGCCCAAGTACTTCGGGCGCCCGTTTTTTATCGCTCGACCAGCACGCGATTGAGCCGCCCCTCCACCAAGCGCTCGTATAGACGCCGCGTCTCGGGCTCGGGCACGCCATTGACCTGCTCCCTCAGATGGTGCATATGCCCACTGTATAGCTCGACGATATCGCGCCGCCGCCCCGCCGCACTGTAGACACGCATGGCGCAGCGCACCATATCCTCACGCGCCGTTTCCTGCCGAAGCCCCGACTCCGCCAGCCAAATCGCCGACTGCAGATCGTTTTCTTCTAGAGCGGCATTTGCTCCCTTAATCATGCAATCGATGTACTTTGACTGCATAATGCGTCGCATACGCAAAAAGTAGGTGGGATTACAGCCATTGGGAACATACAGCGGTCCGGCATAAAGCTGCTCAATTTTAAGGCACAGCTCAACTAAATGGGGCCCGCGCGCACCCGTGCGATTTCCCAAAACCTCGCGGCTTATCTGGTCAAACAGCCGTACATCGGTCTTGACGTAGTCGCCGTTGAGTCCGATGCATTCATTTTGGATGAGCACACACGACTTGCCATCCGGCGTCGGCCCCAAAGCCGACCGCAAGCGCGATATCGTCGAGTACAGGTTATTGCGGGCGCTATTGAACTCGGCATGGGGCCACAGCTCCATGGCCAGCGTCTCACGATCGACGAGCGCATCCATGCCCAGCGCAAGCCGCTCGGCAAGTGTCGCCGCCTTCTTGCGACGCCACATTTTGTCCGTGATGGGAAACCCGTCGCGCTCGGCGCGAAACGCACCAAACATGCGAATCTCGATATGGTCGATGGTATCAACGGCTTCAACCTCGCCAGCCTGGAACAGGCGCTCGCCCTCCCCTTCCAAATCGTCGCGCAGCGAGTACCGCGACAGTTCGCGCACGGGAAGCTTCTTGCGTATCCTGGCCGCCGGCTCGCCCAGACAATGCATGGCAAGGCGCGCAAAGAGCCGATACGATGGCTCTAGAATCCCCGCACGATTCATGGACATCCAGGCCGCAAGGTCGCTGTCTCGGCCCGCACAGGCCAAATGCAGCGCCACCATCCAGGCTTCTGCGCCACCAACCTGCGTCTGGCTTATATCGAGCAACTCCGCTTCCTCGCGCACCGAAACCATCGATGTATTTCGCAGATATGCCGCGCGCTCCAGCAGCAATGCGTTATCGCGCATGTACGCAATCGACTCCTCGGCAAGTTTGAGCACTTGGACCGCACGGAACTTTGCATTAACCGGCCGTCCCTCTGCCAGCGACTGCCAGCCTTCTAACAACAGGCCAAACAGCTGAATCTGGTTGTCGCGCATGCGCACGGCAAAACGATCGAGCTCGTTGAACGCCGCGTCGTCGGTTACCGGCAAGCCGGAAAGGAGCCGCCGTGCCGCCAACACCATGCGCACCCAGATAGCCATCGCCTTAAGTCCACGTACGTCGAGCGCCTCCCGCACCACCGTCATCTCGTCGTCGCGCTCGTCGGTTCCTGCAAACGACCCGTCAAAGAGCTCCACCAGCATGCTGTCGGCCCGTATAACAATCCCCGCGATGTCGAGCTCGCAGTCGTAGGCCTTGCTCGTTTTGAGCTGCTGTAGAACGTCGCCGTCATCTCCCCGTTCGGTCAGGCATCGCTTGACCTCGATATGCGCAGACAACATGTCGAGTGCGGTGTGGGACGTCTCTATTTCTGGCACGGCCAGGTTCGTAGGAAGCCCAAGCCCGTTGTCCCCATAGCAAACCGCCGTCAGTGTCTGGGCTACCCTCCATGAAACAGGGTCTATTTCACAGGCCGCCCGTTCGCCCTCGCGCTCGATGACCGATGCCATATAGCGGGCGAGCTTTGTGTTGGACACGCTGACCGCTGCCAGATATACGCCAAGCGCCTCGGCAGGCGTTGGCTCTAGAGCCGGATCGTCGGCATCGATCGTACCCAGCGCTGCTCGGCAGATATCGGCCCCGTGCCCCGTCAGAGCAAGATCGACCCCATACTGCCCAGCAAGTTCAAGGACCGCCTCACGGTCCAAAAAGGCGTCCGCCAGGCCCATCGCCGCATCGCATCGGCCCGCCTTAAGCAAAATCCGGGCCGCCCTCGGAACAAGTTCGGGGCGAACCTCGGCCACCAACTTACGCAAACGCAAGCGTCCGTTATCCTCCGTGCCCAGACACGTAAAACTCCGCTCGGCGGGATCCAAGCCAAAGATCGGGTAGTCGCGTACAAAGTAGGACTGGTCGACCATCGACAGTCTCACCCCGCAAGCCTCGAGTTCCGAGATATTGCCCTCGCCCATCAAAACCATGAGACATGCCACGCAAAACAGCGCATTATTGTCGAGCGAAGCCAGATCGACAAGTGCCGCGCCATATACGTTGACAATCTCGTTTTCGAGCAGACCGGCTACGTCGCCTTGGCCATACAGACCCGTCTGCAATGCCGAAACGAGCTCGGGCACGCCCTGCGTGAGCTGATAAAAGTCGAGCGATGTGCTGATCGAAAACGCCGATGCCCACGCCGAATACTCATAGGCATGCACCTTGAGCATCTGCGCATTGATCTTAACCGAATCGCCCAGCCCGTGAATCAGCTGACGATTTGAAGGACGGCAGGAAATAAAGACCCCTACCCCCATAGCGCGCAGGCCGCGAATCCTGTCGATGAGGTCCTCGGTATCGTGCTGATCGAGGTTTGGCACATTATCAATCGCGATAAGGGAATGCGGTTTGTCTTTGAGTTCTTCAGTAACCACCTCGAGCTGCATAAACACCTCGCGCCCAGTGGCGCGATCGGCCTCGATAATCCGCACGGGGCCTCGCGTCGGGTCGCATTTAACCTCATGGGTGTACTGCAGCAGCACCGAGGTCTTCCCAAACCCGTCGGGCGCATAAAGAACCACGATGCCGGCCTTTCGGCCCTTGGCGATAAGCTCATTCATCAAGCGTTCGCGTCGCACCATATAGCCTCCGCCCAGCGGCATCAGCTCGAGGTCGTCTATACCGCTCAAATCGTTTACCATGCCCGCTCCTCAACTCGACCGTATGGACACTGTAGCCGCAAGACCATACAAGCCGCGCTATGAATAGAGCGACCTTGTGTTTTAGGTTGTCTTTTGGTACGCAAGCGGCAAGTTTTTGTACAGCGATGGCCGATTGTTATTAATCCCCCGACTAATCGGTCTTTAAGCAGGTAAATGAGCTTGTCAGCTTGTCCCATCTAAGCGGCAGTGTAACGCAGATGAACAAGGTTCAGCTATGTCATTCAACTCGCCTAGCACCCGCTACCGTCTACGACCTTCTAGTGGCATTTTTGCATAGAATCTGATATAGAATGAATCAAGCTGTTGGGCATCCGGCATTCGTCAAGCTTGCGGCAAGATTTTGGTCAAGTGGGCGAAAAGGGATAGCAAAAAGGCCCCCGCAAAGCGGAGGCCTTAGGCAAGGCTATGTCGAGCTGCAGGATTCGCGCTACTCGCAGAGCGAAAGGGCGGCCTCGTCGGCAACGACAACGCAGTTGGTGTGCAGCTGCAGGATCGAAGCCGGGCACTCGGGCGTAACCGGACCATAGCACATGTCATGCACGGCCTGAGCCTTGGCCTCGCCGTTGGCGACGACCAGGATCATGCGGGCATACATGATGGTCTGGGTACCCATGGTGTAGGCCTGACGGGGAACATCGTCGATGCTGTCGAACAGGCGGCTGTTGGCCTGAATGGTGCTCTCGGTGAGGTCGACGCAGTGCGTGCCCTTGGAGAAGTGGTCATCGGGCTCGTTAAAGCCGATGTGGCCGTTGTTGCCAATGCCGAGCAGCTGCAGATCCGGGTAACCGGCGTCGGCGACGATCTTGTCGTACTCAGAGCAGGCAGCGGCGGCGTCGGGGTTGGAACCGTCGGGCACATGCGTGTTGTTAAGGTCGATGTTGATGTGATCGAAGAAGTTCTCACGCATGAAGTAGTGATAGCTCTGGGGATCGTCGTGCGAAAGGCCGCGATACTCGTCCAGGTTGTAGGTGCTGACCTCGGCAAAGTCGACATCGCCCTTCTCGTACCAAGCAGCGAGCTGCTTGTAGGCACCGATCGGGGTGGAGCCGGTGGCAAGACCCAGCACACAGTCGGGCTTGAGGATAACCTGGGCCGAGATGATATTAGCGGCCTTGCGGCTCATATCCTCGTAGTCTTTAGCTTTAATGATCTTCATTACGCGTCCTTTCTCGTACAAGAGAGGCAAGGCTCCCTTACAAGCACTTGCCCGCGGCCCGCGTCGGCCGCAACCAACGTGTGCGGCCACCAGGGCGAGGTCGCGTAATGTATGTGTCTCGTGTCTAGCCGCGTCGAGGCCCCTGCCCGTCCACGGTGACCCAAAGCCTTTTAGCTTCGGACAAATCTCATCTTGCCACTGAGGGCGTCCTCTTTCAAGGGCGCCCTCCGTAAACGTGTTTGAATTGTAGACTAATGGCCACGTGCACTTGCTAGCGCTCGCGAGCAACGATGAGCTGGTCCATCTCTTCGACATGCACGCCAACGGAGCCCTTGATACTCGAGAACTCAACGGAGTTGCACACCAAGATGGGAACCGTCACATCGTAGCCCTCGGCAGCAATTGCCTCGCGATCGAACTCAATGAGCACATCGCCCTTATGGACGATGTCACCCACTTGCGCATGTACGGTAAAGTGCTTGCCCTCGAGCTGAACAGTGTCCAAACCAACGTGGATGAGCACGTCCAAGCCATCGACCGTGTTAAGCGCAACGGCGTGTCCCGTGGGAAAAATAGCCTCGACCTTGGCATCAGCCGGCGCGATCACGCGCGTACCCGTAGGCTGAATGGCAACGCCCTGGCCCAAAAGGCCGGTGGCAAACGTCTGATCGTTTACCTCGGAAAGCGGAATGACATCGCCCGAGATGGGAGCATCCAGCGTAAGGACTCGACCACGCATACCAAAAGACCTTAGGACTTTAGTGAACATGCTCCCCCTCGGACATACCAATCAATCAAAATAACCTTAACAGTTTACCACTTGGCACCCGTTTTTGACCATTAGGGAAGTTCGCGCTTGACAACCTCGACGATGTCGTCGACAACGCGCTGGGTCAGCTCGTGCGTCTCGGCCTCGGCCATCACGCGGACCAGCGGCTCGGTACCGCTCGGGCGCACCAGAATGCGGCCGCGGCCGTCAAGCTCCTTCTCGGCAGCAGCGACGGCATCCCAGATGGGCTGGCAATCGTCCAGACCGGCCTTGTTGTCGGAATGCACGTTGACGAGTACCTGCGGGTACTTCTTCATGATGCCGGCAAGATCAGTGAGGGTACGACCGGTGCGCTTGAGCACGGCCAGCAGCTGCAGAGCCGTCACCAGGCCGTCACCGGTGGTATTGTGCTCCAGGAAGATGATGTGGCCGGACTGTTCGCCGCCGATGACGGCGCCGTCCGCGAGCATGCGCTCAAGAACATAACGGTCGCCCACAGCGGTCTGAACCATTTCGAAACCCTGCTCCTTCATAGCGATGGAGAAGCCAAGGTTGCACATGACGGTCGAGACGATCTCGGAGTTGGCGAGCTTGCCGCGAGCGGCGAGGTCAGAACCGCAGATAGCCAGGATGTAGTCACCGTCGATCTCATTGCCCTCGCTGTCCACGAACAGTACGCGGTCGGCGTCGCCGTCGTGGGCCAGGCCGATGTCGGCATGGGTGCGCAGCACGAGCTCGCGCAGGGGCTCAAGATGGGTGGAGCCGCACTCAACGTTGATGTCGGTGCCGCAGTAATCGGTGTTGATGGCATGGACCGTGGCACCCAGGCGCTGCAGCGCGGCGGGCGTAGTCTGGCAGGAAGCACCGTGACCGCAGTCGACGGCAACGACCAGGCCGTCGAGTCTCAGGCCGTCAAGCGTATCGATGGCATGATCGACATATGCCTTGCGAGCGTCCTTCATCTTGATAATGTGGCCCACGCCAGCACCGGTCGGCAGCGTGTCGGCAGCCATGGCTTCCTCGGACATGACCCAGGCGCTGATCTCTTCCTCGACAGCATCGGGAAGCTTCATGCCCTTGCGGCTAAAGAACTTGATGCCGTTGAACTCCGGCGGATTGTGCGAAGCGGAGATGACGATGCCGCCATCGAGCTCGTTTTGAACGGTGAGCAGCGCCACGGCAGGCGTGGGGATAACGCCGCAGCAGTGCGGGCGGCCGCCCTCGGCCATAATGCCGGCGGTCAGAGCGCTCTCGAGCATGGTGCCCGAAAGACGCGTGTCACGGCCGATGCAGATATCCGGACCAAGGAACTTGGTCGCCGCGCGGCCCAGGCGAAACGCGAGGTCGCACGAAAGATCGGCATTGGCGACGCCACGGACGCCGTCGGTACCGAAGATGTTCTGGGGCATAGGATCGCTCCTTCCCTAGCAGGCGATATGCAACCGCCCACCCTAGTCGAAAAAGAAAAGCGGGACCCGCCGAGGAATCGGCAGGCCCCGCTTGTACATTGTATCTCGAAAGGAGATAAAACCTTAGCGCTTGGAGAACTGGGGAGCGCGGCGGGCCTTCTTGAGGCCGTACTTCTTGCGCTCGACCACGCGAGCATCGCGCGTAAGGAAACCGGCCTTCTTGAGGTCAGCACGGTAGTCGCCAGCGTTCAGAAGAGCGCGAGCGATGCCCAGGCGCAGAGCGCCGGACTGACCGGAGATGCCGCCGCCATCGCACAGAGCGATAACGTCGAACTGACCGGCGGTGTCGGTCACCTTGAAGGGAGCAAGGGCGTTCTCAACGAGCTGATGACGGCCGAAATACTGCTCGGCGTCACGCTTGTTGATGGTCACCTTGCCGGTGCCGGGGACGAGACGGACGCGGGCGACGGCGTTCTTACGACGGCCGGTACCCTGGTAGACAACGGTGTTCTCAGCCATCTTTAAGCCTCCAGCTCAATCTTCGTGGGGTTCTGGGCAGCATGCGGATGCTCGGCGCCAGCGTAGACCTTAAGCTTGGTCATCTGGGCACGGCCGAGGGTGGTCTTGGGCAGCATACCGCGAACGGCGCGCTCGATGACCTTCTCCGGGTGCTTCTCCATAGCCTGGCGGAAGCTCTCAGCCTTGAGGCCGCCGTTGTAGCCGCTGTGGCGATAATAGGTCTTCGTGTCAGCCTTGTTACCGGTAAGCTGGACCTTATCGGCGTTGATGACGACAACGAAGTCGCCGCAGTCGCTGTTGGGCGTGAACTGGGGCTTGTTCTTACCGCGCAGGATCATTGCGATCTGGGTGGCAAGACGGCCCAGGACAGCACCATCGGCGTCGACGAGAACCCAGTTGCGCTGGACCTCGCCCTGCTTGGCGTAGTGAGTCGATTTCGAAATCACTTAGACTCCTCCATGTACAGTACGTGTTGTTACAGAGATTCACGGGGCTCTGCAAGTAACCCGTCCATATTACCCCGCTCGCCGTACGAGTCAACAGGTATTTTGGCTCCGACCAGAGTTTCTGCACATGTCATCCACGAGCCGTGATTTTCCAGCTCTTTAGCTGTTGTCATTTTTTGAGGGTTCGCCGTCGCTAGCGCTCAACGAACTCTTGGATTTCCGCGAGCAGGCGCTTTGCCTCCTGACGGCCCTGGATATACAGGTCCAAAAGCTTTGCCGAATCGTGCTCGACATGGCCGACCTCGACCGGCTTTTGCGGAGCAACGACCAACGCGCGGCCCTCGCGCTCATACTTCCACAGGTGCATGCGTTGTATGTTGTAGCGGTCGTGGCGCGTCTCGATTCCCTCGAGCAGATAGGGGTAGTCGGCATAGCGGGCGCGCGCGGCAGGCATAAACTCGTAGGGCTTTTTCTCGTAGGAGCGGTCCTGCGTGACGATGACGACCGCACGGTCGAAGCCCGCCTCCTCGAGCACATGCTCGATGGGGACCGAATCGGCTACGCCACCGTCGACGTATTTGTGCCCGTCAATCTCGACCGGCGGCGTCACCAGCGGCAGCGACGTCGATGCGCGCACAGCGTCGAGGTCGAGCACGGCGCTTTTGACCGGGAGGTACGTGGCGGTTCCAAAGAGCATGTCCGTCGCGACGGCGTACATCTCGATGGGGCTCGCGTCGAACGTCTCGTTGTCAAAGGGATCCAGGCGGTCCTGGACATCGTTGAAAATAAAGTCGTAACCCACAATAGAGCCCGTGGACGCAAACGATGCGGCGCCCATGAAGCGGCTGTCGTTGCAGAAAGCCAGGTTGATGCGGTTGGCACGGCCGATCTGGTGCGACTTATAGTTCACGCCGTTGAGGGCGCCGGCCGAGACGCCGTACACCGCCGGGATTTCGACACCAGCCTCCATGAGAACGTCGAGCACGCCTGCGGTAAATTGCCCGCGAAAGCTACCGCCCTCCAGGACGAGCGCGACCTTGCCGGCGTTCTTTGCCTTATCTTCTGCAGTCATATTGACCTCCTGCGATTGCGTTTTGGCTTTCTTCTACCCAGTTTTGGGATGGAGGGCGCGCAGTTTTTGGAGTTGAGGAGGGCGGAGCGGTCGGCGGGAAAGCGTGTCCCGTTCTCAGAGCAAATTCCGGGTCGCATTTTCCGCTGAGCCCGCCATCTGGAAAATGAATCCCATTCCGAGCTTAGATTCCGGGACGCGCTTTCCGCTTGAGCTGCCATTGGGAAAGCATGTCCCACTCTACGGCGGGATTCCGGGTCGCAGTTTCCGCTTGATGTGTCATCCGGAAACTACGTCCCAGTCTGAGCGCGGATTCCGGGATGGACTTTCCGCCTGGGCCGCCATTGGGAAAGCGTGTCCCGGTCTGCGTTGCCAAGGCGTTTTCTTTACGCCCGCGCCCTGCACAGAGTTCGATTCTCCGCGGGTTTGGGATTCCGTTGATGTGGCGCATGGCAGGCTGGGATTCGATAACATCGCATCCATATCGGGTCGAGGCTTTGCGCGGAGAATCCGCGTGTTCGCTTCGCGAACCCGCACCGGCTTCGGCCGCCTGCCGGCGTTCTCGCCCGCGGGCTAAAAACGCTTACGCGTTTTCTTAACGCCCGCGCCCTGCACAGAGTTCGATTCTCCGCGGTACGGGCTAGAAATAAAAAGGTAGGTAGATAAGAATATCTACCTACCTGTTACTTATGGTGGAGGCGCGGAGAATCGAACTCCGGTCCACGAAAGCCCCCTGATTGGCATCTCCAAGCTCAGTCGCTGGTTTAGTCTCGGACGCTTTGCGCGCAGCGACACGCTCGCGGCGTCCTAACCGGTTCGGTCTTAGCCTGCGCCATACCGATTACGTGCGCAGGAGCATTCCCCTAAAATGACGTCGCGCCGGTGTCGGGGAAATCACCGGGTTGACGCGCCGCTATAAACTAAGCAGCGAGAGCCATAGGCTCAAAAGAAGAGTTGTTGTCAATTCAATTTGACGGTACCCCTGTTTAACGAGGCGAGGAGACCTCGGCTTGCTTCCTCTCTCAGAGCTATCGTGTCGAAACCAGTCGCCCCCGAATGTCGGGAAAGTCTGGATGGCATTGGGCACGAGCACCCAACACCCGTCGACTTTTCAAGGAACATACGGGGCGAGCCCCGCTTGTGAAGTGTTATCTTACCACGTTCTGAAAGCGGACAGCTGTTCTATGCACGAGCTGTGAAGACCCCAATGTGCGCCGCACTTCGCACTTTTGCTACCGATCGCGTCACGTATATTTTCGCCAAGCAAAATTGACCCGTCGAAAGGACCGTTATGGATACCAAACAGCAACTCGTCAATGCCCTCGCGGGCCTGGGCTCAACCATTACCGAAGCTATGGATGTCATCGAAGGCTTTGTCCCCTGCGGACATCCCGCCCTCACGGTATCGAACGCACTCGTCGCGCTGGACGCTGACGATGATGCAGCTCTCGCCCAGCAGCTTGAGACCGTCGAGGGCTTTATCGACCACGTGAGCGAAAACCGCGGCGTGACCGCCTACCACGGCGTCGAGGTCGAGCTCGCGGGTCCCAAAGCCGATCTGCTCGCAGCAATCCGCGAGGTAGGCGCCCTTATGCAGACCGCAGGCGTCAAAAACACCCAGGTCAACGAGTGGGTCTACCGCAGCCTGGCAGCACTCGACAGCTCCGACGAAAAGGCAGCCGAGCAGCTCGCAGAAAGTCCCGCCATTAAGGCCGAGCTTTTGTAAATAGCAGACGCGGGCCCCTTGGCGCATCGTCGTCCAAGAGGCCCGCAAACGGTTCGCGTCAACCGATAGCCGCGACGCCGCGTGCGGTCAAAGCCAGAATTGGCATCATTTGGCGCGGGGTCTTTGCTGCAAGATCGGCATGTTCGAGCAGCTTACGATCGTTGGTCACCAAGTAATCGACCTGCGCGCGCTTGCACGCGGCGAGCACCAAGTTGTCCTCGTAATCGCGATGGAGCGCTAAGTATTTGTCGGCCAGCCAAAGGTCCGACGCATCTGCGCCCACGGCCGTGGCGTTTTCGGTCATGTTCCGAACAAACGCCAACGCCGCATCGCCAATTGCACGGGCAGATGCCTCGTCGAGCGCTCCCCCGCTGGCAAGAACGCTGCGCTTCAGTTCGTGTTGGACAACGTACAGCACGTCCTTGGCGATATGCACCGGAAAGAACAGCAATGCCCCCGCCTCCGTCGCCTGCCCAATAAACGCGCGTGCGGCAAGCGACTCGGCATGGTCGGCGCAAAACGAATCGACCCATACGTTGGCATCCACCATTATTTTGAGGGGAGCCCCGCTCACAGGATCATCCCCTTTTGGCGATAGCGCTCGTCCATGGCTTCGGAATAGATTGTGTCCCAATCGCGATCGTCGGATACAGGCGACGCAGCGATGCCCATATCTGCATAAAGCCGGTCTGCCGCTGCCCACGACGCGGCGAACGGAGTATCGCGCGCGACGGCCTGCTGCCGGTCGTCGACGGCCGCAAGCACTTCCTCGCACTGCCCGCCACCCTGCGCGACCTTGGCCACCACCTTTTTGATGAGCTCGGGCAGCGACCCGCCCGAAAGCCGCAGCGCCTCCTCGGCACGGTTCTTGACCTGGCGATCCACGCGAACGTTCACCTGCGCCATGCCGCTAACAGCACCCATGTCGATCCCGCTCCCTTCAATTGCTAGCCCTGCTAGCAATACTATATAGAGAAGCTAGCAAATATTCAAACGCAAAAGGCCTGCGCCCGGACGACACCGATGCCGTCTGGGCGCAGGCCAGATAACGTGGGCGAACACGTCCGCTAGCGCAGGTAAGCCTTTGCGTTGCCCAGGCTGTAGGCGATCGTTGAGCCGTTGTGCAGCAGCGACGACGCCTGCGGAGTAATCATGCCGGTAATACCCAATGCCAACAGCGCCGAGTTGGTGAGCATCACCTTGGAATACGAACTCGTCAGACGGTCGATAAGCCCCTGACTCATGCGGCGCAGGCGCACGATCGCGGCAAGATCCGTATCGGTCAGGATGATATCGGCGACCTCCTTGGCGATGTCGCTTCCACCGCCCATTGCCAGCCCCACGTCGGCCAAACCGAGCGCCGGCGAATCGTTGACGCCGTCGCCCACCATGGCAACGTGGCGCCCCTCGCCCTTAATGCGCTCAACATACGCGTACTTGTCCTCGGGCAGCAGCTCGGCCTTAAACTCGTCGACACCTGCCTCGCGAGCAATACGCTCGGCCGTGCGCTCCGAGTCGCCCGTGAGCATGACCACGTGCTTAACGCCCAACGCGTGCAAGTCGGCGATGGCCTCGCGGACCCCGGCCTTGAGCGGGTCCTCGATACCGAGCACGCCCACAACGGTGCCATCGACCGCCAGATACAGCGGCGACAGGCCCTGCATCTGGGACTCGATTTGCTCCTTAATGTCGGACTCGAGCTGCGCGCTCTCATCCTCAAATACAAAGTGCGCGGAACCGATGATGGCGCGACGCCCTTCAATGGACGAAGCGATGCCGTGCGCCACAATATACTCGACAGCAGCGTGACGCTCGCGGTGCTCGAGCCCACGCTCGTGAGCAGCGTTGACCACGGCACGCGCCACCGGATGCGGGAAATGCTCCTCCAAGCAAGCGGAAAGGCGCAGAACCTCGTCCTCGCTCCAGCCATCGGTCGTCAGCACGCAAGCCAAGCGTGGCTGCGCCTCGGTCAGCGTGCCGGTCTTATCAAACACAATGGTATCGGCCTTGGCAAACGACTCAAAGTACTTCGCGCCCTTAACCATGACGCCCATCTTGGCAGCATCGCTCATGGCGGTCATGACGGCAACGGAACCCGTGAGCTTGAGTGCACACGAGTAGTCGACCATCAGCGCCGCCGAGGTCTTGATAAGGCTGCGCGTGGTGAGTGCGACCAGACCCGCAAGCAGGAAGTTCCACGGCACAATCTTGTTGGCGAGGTCTTCCATGTGCGACTGGCCCTCGGACTTGAGCGAGTCGGCCGTCTGCACGAGCGAGACGATCGAGCGCAGCTTGGTCTGCGCCGTATTGGCGCGCACGCGCACCAGGATGCTGCCGTCTTCCACGACGGTGCCGGCGAACACGTCGTCGCCCACGCTGCGCTCGACGGCCAGCGGCTCGCCGGTCAGGGTCGCCTGGTTGACCATGGCGCTCCCCTGCTCGACCACGCCATCGATGCAAATGGACATGCCAGTGCGCACGGCGACCAAATCGCCGGGCTCAAGCTCGGTGGCGGCAACGCTTACCTCGGTGTCGCCGACGACCTTTTGTGCCTTGTCGGGCACGTCGAGCAGCGAGTTGATGAGCTCGTTTTCGCTCATGGCGCGCGTGTAGTCCTCGAGCAGCTCGCCCACGTTGAGCAGGAACATCGTCTGGCCCGCGGTGTCAACATCACGCTTGACGAACGAGATGCCGATGGCCGAAGCGTCGAGCACGGGAACGGTCAGGCGCGGCTGAGCCAGCTCATGAAGGGCGGCACGCAAAAATGCCATGTAACCGGCCACGACAAACACCGCACGCAAAGGCGTCGGCAAGAACCAGCGGCGCGCGTAGTGGGCGCCGATAAGTGTGGCAAGATCCATGACGAGCTTGTGCTTGCGTGGCTCGAGTTGCATCACGTAGCCCGACTTGGCATCGGCGATAGCTTGAGCATCGAGTGCGCCCAAGGCGTCGAGCACGCTCGCGCGGCGCGGCTCGTCGTACTCCAGCGCCATCTGGCCAATACGGCCATACACGCGCACCTTGTGCACGCCGTCGATATCGCCGCCAAGCTTAAGAAGTGCGTCGAGATCGCTCTCTGGCACAGGACCCGCCAATTGAAGACGGGTCCTGCCGGGGATCTCGCTAATAATCGAGAATCTCATAGTTTGTGCCTGGGAGCGTTACTCGGCTGCCTCGTCAGCAGCGGCCTCGCTCTGGGTGATGTAGGCCGCCTCGGCAACCATGTCGTCGACATTAGCCTTGGCCTGCTCGACCATGTCCTGGTAGCAGTTCTTGATGCGCATACCGCACGCGATGCCCTGCACGCAGGCATTCTTTACCGGAGCGCTGGTGAGCAGCTTGATGCCGGCCGTGCCGAGCAGAAAACCGCCACCGACAAGCAGGGTGTTAAACGTCGACTTCTTCATATTGCTTCTCCCTTTTGCCGCATTGGACACGGCACGGTGCCTCAGCACCCGAGTAAATAAGTTTGCTCGAGCACGCTTTTGAAATATCTCAATTTTATCTAACTATCTAGGTCAGCCATGGCTAACCTTTTGAAAATTAACGATGCGGAGTGACCGATTGTCAATGTGACAAAGGGACTGTCCCTTTGCCCCTTCTTACAGCTGCCAGTCCGCCGCCTCCTTTTGCAGCGCAACCATGCGGGCGAATTCTCCGCCTGCCGCCTTGAGCTGCGCCGGAGTGCCCTGCTCGGCAACCACGCCATCCTTGAGCACAACGATTTTGTCGGCATTTTCCACCGTACGCATGCGATGAGCAATCACGATAACCGTCTTACCTGTAAGCAGACGGGAAAGCGCCTGCTGTACCACAGTCTCGTTCTCCACATCCAAGCTTGCCGTCGCCTCGTCCAACAGCACGATGGGCGCGTCTTTGAGCAGCGCGCGGGCGATAGAGATGCGCTGGCGCTCGCCGCCGGACAGCTTAGAGCCGTTCTCGCCGATCATGGTGTCGTAGCCCTGCGGCATGCGGCTCACAAACTCGTCGCAGTTGGCGGCACGCGCGGCCGCAAGCACTTCCTCATCGGTGGCATCACGACGCCCGAGACGGATGTTCCCCATCACGGTGTCGTCAAAGAGCAGCACGTCTTGGAACACGATGGCGTAATCACGCAGCAGCACCTCGGGATCCACGCTCGCGACATCCACGCCACCCACGGTAACCTTGCCCGCAGTGGCATCCCAAAAGCGCGCGGCCAGGCGGCTCACCGTAGACTTACCGGAACCTGAAGGACCGACCAGCGCCGTGACCTCGCCTTCCTTGGCGGTAAAGCTCACATCGGTAAGAACTTTCTCGCCGGCGCGTCCGTCCTCGCCCGCGCCATAGCCAAATGCCACGTGATCGAACACCACATCGTGGCCCACGGGCTCAAATTTCTCGCTGCCCCGCGCCACGGGCTCTTCCATGATGGAACGCATGCGCTTGGCAGACGACTCGGCGGCAAACAGCTCGGACATTAACATTAACGCCTGGTCAAAGGGCGCATAGATACGGCTCACCATAAGCAGGAAGGCAAACAACACCAAAAAGTCGACCTGCCCGGAGGCGACCATCGCGGCGCTCGTGACCAGCGTGGTGGCAATGCCCAGACGCAGGATGACAAAGGCGGAGTTGACCAAAAGCCCGTTAACGAGCTCGCCCTTGGTGGTCTCGCGCTCCTCGGCATCGATCACGACGTTGAGTCCCTCAAGATAATGGGCCTCCTGGTTGGTGGCGCGGATCTCGCGAACGCAGTCGAGCGTCTCTTGAATAGCCTCGGTAACCTTGACCTTCTCGGCACGCACGCGATCGAACACCGGAGTCATAGGGCCGCGTGTTAGATACAGCACGGCAAAGGCCACGGGAACGCTCCAAAACGCCGCAATCGCCAGCTGCCAGCAAAAGAACAGCGACGCCACGAACACAATGGCGCTTGCGATGATGGCGCCCCAAAGCTCTCCCAGCACGTGGCTGTAGGCGTGCTCCATGGCCTGGACGTCACCCATGATGGTCTCGGTTAAATCGGCCAGATCACGACGACCAAAAAACGACAGCGGCAGTTTGCGCAAGCGCTCGGCGATCTCCATACGCTGCTTGCCGCACTCCTCGTAAAAGATGCAGTAGGTGTAGTAATACTGCTGCCAGTTAGAGGCAAAGAGCAGCACGAAAAAGACCAGGAGGCCGCCCACGATCGGCAGGGCATCCGGCAGGTCGGCGCCGGTGGCGAGATGTTCGACAAAACCGGCCATGACCAGGAATAAAAAGCCCATGCCGGCCATGGTAATAAGATTGGTGAGCGTGGTCCAGAAGACGCCGCGTTTTACGCCGGCGACGCCTTTATCGGATAGGAAATACTTCTTTTGGAATGAGGCGAACATTTAGGCCTCGCCTCCCTTCGTGACGGCGTCATCCGCGGCCGCAGCAGTGATCTTCCAGCTCGCGGCCCGTTCGTATTCGGCCCACATCTTGGCATACAGACCCTCTTGGGACTGCAACTCGGCATGGGTACCCGACTCCTGCACGCTGCCCTGGTTGAGCACCACAATTTGGTCTGCGCCCACTACAGTCGAGAGTCGGTGCGCAATCATAATGACCGTGTGACCCGCCGCCAGCTTGCTAAAGGCGCGCTGGATGAGCGCCTCGTTCTCGGGGTCGGCAAACGCCGTGGCCTCGTCGAGCACCACGATAGGTGCATCTTTAAGGATCGCGCGGGCGAGTGCCACGCGCTGGACCTCGCCGCCCGAAAGATATGCCCCGCCGGCGCCGAGCATGGTATTGATGCCCTGTGGGAGCTTGGCCACAATGTCGTCGCACTGAGCTGCGGAGAGGGCCGCACGCACTTCGTCGTCAGTGGCCGTAGGCTTGGAGGCGCGCACGTTATCGGCAAGTGTTTGCCGGAACAGCTGGTTGGTCTGAAACACGAAGGCGACCTGGTCCATAAGCTCGTGTGGATCCATATCGCGAACGTCCACACCGCCTACGAGCACTCGACCCGAGGAAACATCCCAAAAACGCGGGATCAGGCTTGCGCAGGTTGACTTACCGCCACCCGAGGGACCCACCAGGGCGATGGTACTACCCGCGGAAACGCTAAAACTCGCATGGTTGACGGCAGGCGCTTCGGCGCCCTCGTAGGTAAAGCTCACATCCTCAAATCGCACGTCGCTGCCGGCAGGGTGCTTGGGTTGGGCGGGCACGGAGAGCTGCTTGGAATCCATGATGCTTCGGATGCGAGCCAGCGAATCGGCACTCATCTGAGAGGCCTCGCCCACAAACATGAGCTTGGTCATGGCCGTCGGTACCACGGCCGAAAATATCGCGTAAAACGTGAAGTTGGCCATAAAATGCGCGAAGTCCGTCTCGCCCGGCGCTAACAGCAACGCCACGGGCAGCAGGAATGCCACAAGACCATTGAGCGCGGTAAGGTTGAGTACCTGCGGACCTCGGCAGAACGTGCCCGCATAGCTTTGTGCCATGTCGGCGTATTCGGCAATCGCATCGTGGAAGGCCTTGAAGGAGTAGACCGTCTGCTGAAACACCTTGACCACGGGGATGCCGCGTACGTATTCGGTGCCGGTCTTGTTCATCTTGACCAGCGCTCCCATGTAGGCCTTCATGAACTCGGCGCCTTTGCCGCCCATCATGGTGGCCATGGTGCAAAGCGAAACGACGACCGAGATAAAGCATGCCACCCCCAAACGCCAATCGAGGGCGAAAAGCAGCACGAGCAAGCCCACGACCATGGCGGTGGCACCGGCGATATCGGGCAGCATGTGCGCGAGCAGGGTCTCGGTGGAGGCAGCGCATCCGTCTACAATACGGCGCAGCTCACCGGTGGCGTGCGTGTCAAAATAGCCAAGCGGCAGCTTAAGCAGGTGCTCGCTCGTAGTCTTGCGGATATTGGACGCGCAGCGAAACGCGGACAGATGCGTGCACATGAGCCCCACGAAATAAGCTACGATGCTTGCCAGGGCAAAACCCACGGCCCACCAGCCATACATCGCGATGTCGCAGGCTTCGCTCCAGTTAGGTGCCACGGCGATCAGATCGCGCGCGACAAGCCAAATGCACACGTACGGGCCAAAGCTCAGCAGCTGTGAGAGCGCCGAGAGCGCCATGCCCAAATACGTTAGGAATTTGCGGTCACCGGCATACGCGAGCAACTTGCCGATGCCTCCACCTTCCCTTTTTGATCCCTTTGCCATGAGATTCCTTTCTAACGGCTTGAGAGTTAACCGTATTCAACTTATCATTGATATGTTAGCCAAGGCACACAATCGAGCCAGGCGTGGACGTTTCCGCAAAGGAAGAGGACGCTTTTGAAAATGCATCGGGCCGCGACCAACATAACCGATCTCTACGCACCACAGTTTGAGCAGTTTGGCCTGGAGCTTTCCGGCAAGGGCGCTGTCTTTACCGGCGAGGTGGCAAACGATCGGGCGCACGGCCGCGCATGGATCATGCCTCTCTCCCCTGCCTGCATCGTCATGGAGCATTTCATCACCCCGACGCACGATATGTACCTGGCCGAATACACACCCGAGCCATACGCCTGCGTGAGCGAGGTCAGCGCACCCACACTTACATGCATGCCCGAGGCTGGCATAACGCCCGCGAACCTTAAACCATTGCATGGACCGTGGCCAAACAATGCCGTTTGCAGCTTTATCCAAGATAGCTGTGGCGAGGAATTAAGCCCGCTGTTTGTGGGGGAGCTTTATCACTCGCGCTCGGTGCTCTTTTTGCCTGGATATTTTGACGAACTGGAGCACCGCTATCCCACCGAGTTCGCAGGAATCTTTGAGGCGTTTGCCGAGCCATGGCACGAGGAATCGACGTCTGCCATCTGCCACACGCTGCGCCGGATTAACGAGGACCGCGCCCGCACCGTAGGCGGACACGTCTATATGCAGGGCATCGTGGAGACCATGGTCGCGGAGCTCGCCTGTTCGCGCGCGGCCCACAAGCAGGCGCGGCAGGCGGCAGACACACGCGTCAGCATAACCATTGCCGAAGAAGCAACGGCAATGATTGAGCGCGCGCTCGACAAAGGCAGACGTGTGGGTATTAACGAGGTGGCCGAGAGGCTCTACACAAGCCGCTCCAAACTATGCGCCACCTTTAAGGCCCAAACTGGCGAGCCCCTGGGCGCCTACATTCGCAGACGCCGCATGGAGCGAGCACAGGACCTTTTGGCCGATAGCGCGCTCACGATAGCGCAGGTGGCAGAGCGTCTAGGCTACCCTCAGCAGGCCGCCTTCGCCCAAGCCTTCAAACAATACACCGGCACCACCCCCACCGCTTGGCGTTCCCAACATATATAAAGAATGAGGGCGCCATCGGCGCCCTCATTCACCAAATTCAATCCAGCCCACCTGACCCGAACGGCCGAGTCGTCTGGCCGGGGAAGCCCCGAGTCGCCGGGGTGTTTGCTCCAAATGAGTTCCGCATGCAAAGAAGGCCACTAAATGTGGCCTTCGTCTTGCATAGGACTGTTTGAAATTTGGAGGAAATACCCCGGCGACTCGGGGCTTCCCCGGCCTCGCAGCTACGAGAGCGACGTTCTCAGCAACTCGTTGAAGAGCTTCGGGTTGCCCTTGCCGCGGCTCGCCTTCATGCACTGGCCCACCAAAAAGCCGATGACCTTCTGGTTGCCGTCACGATACTGCTGCGCCTGATCGGCACAGTTTGCCAGCACCTCGTCCACGATCGGCTGCAGCGCGCCGGCATCGCTCACCTGACGCATGCCGCGCTCGTCGACGATCTTGTTGGGATCGTCACCGGTCTGGGCCATGGCCTCAAAGACCTCGTGCGCCTGGTTGGAGCTGATGGCATCGGTCGCCAGCAGCTTGGCAAGCGCCGCCACCTGAGCCGGCGCGATGCCGGACTCGGCGAGCGACACGCCTGCGCCTTTAAGGTAGGCGATCATCTCGTTGACCAGCAGGTTTGCGACCGTCTGAGCCTCCTTGCCAGCCATACCGGCAGCGGCGGCCTCAAAGAACTCGGCAAACTCCGGGTCGCCGGCAATCTGCTCGGCGTCGGCCGTCTTAATGCCAAAGTCGGCCTCAAAACGGGCGCGCTTGGCATCGGGCAGCTCGGGGATCTCGCCACGGCAGCGGTCGATGAACTCGTCGTCCAGATCGAACGGCGCCAGGTCGGGATCGGGGAACAGGCGATAGTCGTCGGCCGTCTCCTTGACGCGCATGACCACGGTGCGCTTGCGGCTGGGCTCCCAGTGGCGGGTCTCCTGGTAGATGATGCCGCCCTCCTCAAGCACCTCGGCCTGACGGCAGATCTCGTAGGCAAGGCCGTCGTGCAGGCTCTTAAACGAGTTGAGGTTCTTGAGCTCGGTCTTGGTGCCCAGCTTGGTCTCGCCGCGGCGGCGCAGCGACACGTTGCCGTCGCAGCGCATGGAGCCCTTCTCCATGGAGCAGTCCGAAATGCCCAGCGTCACAAAGATGCGACGGAGCTTCTCCATAAACAGGCGAGCCTCCTCGGGCGTACGCAAATCGGGCTCGGTGACGAGCTCGATGAGCGGCGTGCCGCAGCGGTTGTAGTCGACGAGCGACTCGGCCGCAGCCGTAATGCGGCCTTCAGCACCGCCCACGTGGACCATCTTGGCGGCGTCCTCCTCCATGTGGATGCGCAGGATGCGGATGGGCACCGTGTAGGAACCGTCCTCGCGACGCTCGGGCATCTGCAGGTTGGACGCGTCATAGCTGGCCAGATGACCGGCACGCTGATTGCCCTCGCGCATGGTCGACGTCATGGACGTGGACAGGCCCTCGGCGTTGGCCGAGGCGCTCGCCAGGCTCTGAGCCTCGGCCTCGCCAAATGCACAGTCGGGGCGCTCGGCGGCACCGCGACCGGTCACATCCAGATCCAGATGACCGTACATGGCAAAGGCGACCGGACCCTGCGTGGTCTGGAAGTTCTTGGCCATGTCGGGATAGAAGTAGTGCTTGCGATAGAACATCGAGTGGCGCTGAATCTCGCAGTTGGTGGCGAGGCCGGCCTTGACGATGCTCTCGATGGCGCGCTTGTTGGGCACCGGCAGGGCACCGGGCAGGCCCAGGCACACCGGGCACACGTTGGCGTTGGGCTCGTCATCGTGGCTGAGCTTGCAGTTGCAGAACATCTTGGTATCGAGTGCGGTGAGCTCGGTATGGATCTCCAGGCCGATCACGGCCTCCCAATCCTGCAGGACCTCGGAAAGCTCCTTCATTACAGCTCGCCTCCCTTCCCGGCAAAATCGGGCGCGACGGAAAGCGCGGGCACACCCGTAGCGGCATCGGCAAAGCCGCGCTCCAGGGCGCGGGCAAACGTGAGCAGCTGACGGTCCTTAAAGGCCGGACCCACCAGCTGAGCAGAAACGGGCAACTGAGTATCCTCGCCCAGGCCCAGCGGCACCGAGATACCACCGTTGCCGCAAATGTTGAGCGAGATGGTGTACAGGTCCGAAAGGTACATCTGCGTGGGGTCGCTGATCTCGCCAAACTTAAAGGCCGTGCGCGGCGAGGCGGGCATGAGGATGGTGTCCACCTTGGCATACGCGGCGTCGTAATCCTGCGTGATGAGCGTGCGGGCCTTTTGCGCAGCGTAGTAGTACTTGTCGTACACGCCCGAGCTCAGCAGGTAGGCACCGAGCATCTGACGGCGCTTGGCCTCGGCGCCAAAGCCGTGGGCGCGCGACAGCGAGCTCTGGTCGGACAGGTTGGCGCAGCCCTCCTCCTGATAGCCGTAGCGAATGCCGTCAAAACGGGCCAGGTTGGAGAACGCCTCGGCCGGGCCGATAACGTAGTAGGCGGCGATGGCGGCGTCCAGGTGCGGCAGGTCGACCTCGACCAGCTCGGCGCCCTGGTTCTGCAGCTCCTGGGCGGCGCGCTGAACAGCGGCCTTGACCTCGGGCGTCAGGCCCTCGGCTTCCATAAACGCAGGGATAATGCCCACGCGCTTGCCCTCGATGCTGTCGTTGAGGTGCTCGGTAAAGTCGACGGCACAGTCCTGGCTGGTGCAGTCGTACGGATCGTGGCCCGCACCGGTGAGCGCGTTCATGGCCAGCGCGACATCCTCGACCGTGCGGCCAAAAGGACCCACCTGGTCGAGCGACGAGCCAAAGGCAACCACGCCGTAGCGGCTCACGGCGCCATACGTGGGCTTAAAGCCCACCACGCCGCACAGCGACGCCGGCTGGCGAATGGAGCCGCCGGTGTCCGAGCCCAGCGAGAGTGCGACTTCGCCCGCGGCGACGGCGGCAGCGGAGCCGCCCGAGGAGCCACCGGGCACGCGCTCGGTATCCCAGGGGTTGTTGGTGCGGTGGAACGCCGAACTCTCGGTGGAGCTGCCAAAGGCAAACTCGTCCATGTTGGCCTTGCCCATGGGCAGGCAGCCGGCATCGAGCATGCGCTGGACGCAGGTGGCGGTGTAGACGCTCTGGTAGTTCTCGAGCATGCGGGAAGCGCAGGTAGTGCGCGTGCCCACGAGGTTCATGTTGTCCTTGATGGCCAGCGGCACGCCCGCAAGCGGGGGCAGCGGCTTGCCTGCGGCACGGTCGGCATCCACGCGCGCGGCGGTCTCGAGCGCAAGCTCGGGCGACACCTGCAGGAATGCCTGGACCCCGCCCTCGCGCGCTTCGATGGCGGCAAGGGAGGCCTGGGCCACCTCGGTAGCGGTAAAGTCGCCGGCGGCAACGCCCGCGGCGATCTGGGCGGCGGTAAGGGAATCGAAGCTTAGCGCCATTACTCGCTCTCCCCCTCTCCCAAAATGGACGGCACGCGGAAGTAGCGGTCGCGCGCGCTGCCGGCGTTTTCGAGCGCAACGTCGAGCGGCAGGTCGCGCTCGGACTCGCGCAGGTCATCGCCCATCACGTTGGACAGGCTTCCGATGGGATGGAACGTGGGCTCCACGTCGGGCAAGTCATATTGCAGGACGGGCTCGAGCATCTGGACGGCGTCGTTCATGTAGGACGTCATCTGGGTGAGCTCGTCATCGGTCAGTGCGATCTTTGCGTACTCGGCGATGCCGCGCACGTCTTTCTCGCTGAGTGCCATAGGCGCTCCCTTCCGCATAACAGATAAACCGCTCTAGTATACAAGGCAACGCCGCTTGGAGCAGGCGCTTTACCTAAATGCAGCGAAAACGTAACGAGAGCGGCGGGCTGGCAGGCAGCGGGCTGGCGGTTCTGCAGCGAAACCGCACCGTCCGTAGCGAAAACCGTCTCGCCCGCAACGAAGACCGTCCCGCCCGCAGCGAAAACCGTCCCGCCCGCAGCGAAAAGCATCACAACATTCGACGCTTTTCGTCAAAATCGAGTTTTTCATCGAATGTTGTGATGGTTTGGAAGTCCCGACCACTACAAAGGTGCCTGTCCCCTTTGTGGTGGTTCTGGAGAATGTCTTATGCCGAGGCCTTGGCCTTGCGGCGTTTGCGGACCGCGTGGATCACGATGTCCAGCAGCAACAGCACAATGGCTACGGCCACGATGAGCACGGCAAACTCGCGCTTGCCCCAGTGGCGGCTGGCCAGCGACTTTTGCTTGTCGACGTCCTTCTTGCTGTACTTGGTGCGCACGCAATGCACCAGCAGACGATGGTCGTTCACGCCGTAGGGCGTACAGGTGACGAGCGTCACCTTGTCGGCGCCGGGCTCGATGGTCAGCGACTCCATCTCCTCGGGCAGCACCACCTCGGAGTCCACCATCTTGTAGGCGAGCGTCTTGTTCATGGTATGTAGCAGCACCAGGTCGCCGGGCTCCAGCGAGTGGATGTCGTCGAACATGCTCAGGTTGCGCATGCCCGAGTGCGCGGTGAGCACGCAATGCGTCGAGGTGCCGCCCACCGGCAGGCTCGAGCCCTCCAGGTGGCCGACGCCCGCCATAAGGACCTCCTCGCTCGTGCCATGGTAGATGGGCATGCTCACGTCGATGGAGGGGATCTCGACCCAGCTCATCATGGGGTCGCGGTCAAAGATGAGCTGCTGGTCGTAGGGCTCGATCTGGTCGGCGGGGAGCTCGGTAGCCTCGCCCGCCAGCTGCTCGTTAAAGGAGCGCGCCTGTAGCAGGATGCGCTCGCGCTCCTCGGCAGACAGCGCGTCCACGGTGCTGGACACGGTGCTGATCTGATTGAACACGCCCGAGGCCTCGAGCCGGTCCAAGATCCACGGCCAGGTCATAAGGCCCACGCCAATAAGGATGATGACGATGGTGATGAGCCGGTCGGCCCAGCGAGGCAGCCGCTTGCGGTGGCGCTTGGGCTTTGGTTGAGGTTTGGGCTGAGGGCTTGAGCCGCCGTTGTCCGCGGCATTATTGCTCTTCATATGTTTGGCGCCCTGCACCATCGCCGGTCACTCCTCTACAACTCAAGTTGTCTAAACAAATAATAGCCGATTAGCAAGCTTCCGCGCCGGACAACGCCGCTAGACTGCACCGTCCAGTCGAGGATAAGCCAGCATTTGCGTTTTCAAAATGTCCCGAATCGGCGGGGCGATTCGGGATACAATAGCTACAGGAAACGACGCACCCCGCGTAAGTACTTTGGAGCGCGGGCGACCAGTTTCCGGTGTTGTTAAATGCCCGGGCCTCTAACCCCGGGCATTCTTATTTGCGCTTGTTGCGGCGCAAATGCCTTCTACCGTCCGCACCGCGCGTGCGCCTACGGACCTTAAACCGAACCTCATACGAGTCAAGAAACGCGATGACGAACGTGCCCACCGCCGCGAGGGCGGCGAGCGCGTTAAGGAATTTCAGCATTTGGGGACCTCCGATCGAGTCGTCGGCCGCCCGCGCACGGGATGCGTCGCAAGGGTATTTTACTGCGAGTGCATGCACCCGCAGCTGGTAAACGCAATAATTGCAAACATCTGTTCGATAGTTACAAACACGATTCCTCATCCAGCGGAGCCTGGCCGCATTGTCCGGGTTTGCCCGGCGTGTTTGCGTTTTCAAAATATCCCGGATCGGCGGGGCGATTCGGGATACAATAACTACAGGAAACGACGCACCCCGCGTAAGTACTTTGGAGCGCGGGCGACCAGTTTCCGGTGTTGTTAAATGCCCGGGATCCGACCCCCGGGCATTCTTATTTGCGCTTGTTGCGGCGCAAATGCCTTCTACCGTCCGCACCGCGCGTGCGCCTACGGACCTTAAACCGAACCTCATACGAGTCAAGAAACGCGATGACGAACGTGCCCGCACCGGACGATGGAGGCTGGCTGCGTTATCCCAAAATAACGGGGCAGACTCCAGTGCGGAGTCTGCCCCGAAAAGAGAATGGCAAAGCAAGAACGTCGATGGACGAGAAAAGTGTCCGCAAGTCTCATGGCCATCACATCCCACCTGCCAAAGGGATGGGTGAGCGAGCGTTACTCCTGCTCGGACTCCTCAGCCTGCTTACGGCTGCGAATGAGGTGCGCCACACCGATGCACAGCACCGCGCCACCAGCGATCCAAGTGAAGGTCACGCCGTTAAGGCCGGTCAGCGGGAGGTTGGAGCCCTTCTTGTTCTCGATGGTGATGGGAATCCTGGTCGAGGTAACTTTTTCACCGAGCTGAGAAGTGACCATATTAGAGCTGGGTTTTACGCTGAGTCCTGTCAGTTTGCCGGTCGTCTCATTGTATGTAGGCGTCACCACAATGGTAAAGCTAATGGAGTTATAACCCGCGGGCGTCTCGCACTCCGTAATCTCGTACTCACCTGCAACAAGACCAGGGATAAAGACCTTGCTGTCAGTCTCTTTAGTCTTAAACACTCCAGCTTTGCCTGAATCGTCAGTGAGTCCACCAGTCTCCGTCAGCCATTTTTCGCCATTAACAGGAGCGTTACCCTCCTTGGTCATTTTGACCTTAAAGCCGGCAACAAGTTTCTTATTCGGATTATCCGAGGCGGTCTTAGTGACATCGAGACCGAAGACGTAGTCAGTGACCTCATCCGACTCAGAAGTGCCCTTATCATCAGTCATGGGATTGTTGGAATAGACAAGCTTGACATCGTTGGTGTTGCCGGTGGCAGTGTATTCAGCCTCACCGGTCAGTTTTGCGTTATAGGTCACAACGACCTTAGAGTCGCCCTTAAGCGTCACGCCTGCGTTTGTTGCAGCAGCCTTAAGATCAGAGAAGGAAATCGTCAGGTCGTGACCGCCAGTGGGTTGCCCAGAGGCGTCCGTAGTGTCCGCAAGATTTACCGTGTAGCCATTTGTAGGTTGGATAACGGTGTCGTCAATTTTCACCTTAACGGAGTTCTCGCTAGCCTCCAGTCCAGCTGAAAGATGATCATGGAACGAATATTCGTACTTGGTGAAGGTGTCGATGTTGCTCGCGACGGAACCGGTCAGTTTATATTCAACCTCCTCGCCAATATACGAGTCACTCCGCTTTCCCCATGCCTTGCCCTCATGAACTTCCTTTTTGACGGTAGGAATGCTGGTCTTCTCGGTGACCGTTACGGACTTACCACCCACGATAGCGAAAATCGGGGAGGTGCCAGTGTTCGGCTTTGCCGGATTCGTAAGACCATCAGGCACGAAGAGGTAGTAGCCATCGCCATAAGCATCCGGGCGCGTCCAAGAATCATCCACCTTAAAAGAATTTCCCGCAGGAGTCTCGTCTGTAATCGCAGCCGCAATTGCATACAGCACGTCACCGGGAGCAGCGCGCGTACCCTCGCTGCTGGTTGCCGAGCTGGCAGAAGTTCCCGTCACATTTTTAGCAAGCCACTCGGCAACAACCGGGGCAGTGGCACTGTCCGCAAGCGCCGCAGCGCCGTCTGCGTCCACGATTTCCTTGTACTTGGCAGATCCTTTAATAGCAGCGATTACCTTGCGCCCGATAGTCGTGCTTGACCATTCAATATCGGAAGCAACTTTTCCTTTGCTCCCATCATCAGCGACTTTTGCCTTGAAGATCTGGTAGGCCTTGAACGTATTGTCCTCGTTGGCCTCGTCGACCTTATTGATCGTGATGCTGCCCGCCGCACCTTCAGCAAACGCCATCGTGACCGGGGCCATGACTCCGCCGAAGCTCAGGGCTGCCGTGAGGCCTGCTGTCACTGCCAGGCGTGCGATGTTCTTGCTCATGCTCATCTTCTTTTCCTCTGCTTTCTGCTCGAATTCCATTTGATCTAAATCTGTCTGTCTGTGTCTTAGCATCTGCTTCGCTACGTCTCGCCCCGCTCTCTGTGGGGCTGCCAGCTACTCTTTATGGCTGCCACCTCCCCGCTTGACCAGGAGCGCGACCACGATGAGCGCGGCTCCGGCGACCGCTGCGGCGGCCGCGGCGTACATTGCCATATCGCCAGTCGAGGGCATAAAGCCTCCGGTGGTAATGCTAGGGGGTGTGCCGGTGGGCGTGTTGATGAGCGACGCCTTCAGGCTGCCCGTCGACCCGTCCGCGCTGTCGGCGCGCAGGGGCGACTCAGCCGCGATGGTGAGCTTGGGCTTGGCGGCGGCCACCTGGTCGACGTCCAGGCCCTCGGCCTTGACCGTCACGGAGCGCGAGCTCTCGAAGGCGGTGTAGCCCTTGGGCGCCTTAAGCTCGCTGACCTCCAGCTTGCCCGAGTCCACGCCCGAGACGGTCACGCGGCCGTCCTCGCCCGTGGTGACGGTGGCCTTGCCCTCCGCGTCCCACGTGCCGTCGGCCGCTAGCGTGCGACCGCGGTCGTCGGCGATGCACAGGACCGCCCCGGCAAGCGGCTTGTCGCCGTCGCTGCCGCGCTTGGTGAGCGCGAGATCCCAGGTGTAGGCGCACGCGTCGTCGCTCGGCGTGTGGGTGAAGCCGGCGTCGCCGGACTGGTCGGCAAAGGGAGAGCGCGGGTAGCGCAGGTAGACCTCGTTGGGGTTGCCCTTCGCGATACCGTGGTTGCATGCGCTGTTGAGCGGCGCGTTGTACACGGCGACCACGCGGGCGCCCGCGGTAAAGGCGTCGGCCCCGCCGAGCGCGGCGATCAGGTCGCCGGTGCGCACGGTGAAGGTCTTACCGTCGACCGAGACCCTGCACTGGGCCGTGATATCGGTCCAGCCCTTCGCGGGCTCGGTGCCGGCGCGGCCGTCCCTGCCGGTCGGGACGGCGTCGAAGCCGCCGTCCGCCCCCGCCGCCACGTACACGCGCATGCTCGCGGCCACCTTGGAGGGGTCGAGCCCCGCGCTCATG
>DBEZMF010000009.1:0-1292 GCA_048250755.1 Collinsella sp. | reverse complement strand
GCGCTAACGAATCGGCCCTGACAGGGGCCCGAAAGAAAGGTAGGAGGCCATGACGAAAGGTCTGCACGTGCCTTCCGAGATCGGCAAGCTCAGGAAGGTCTGCCTGCACCGTCCCGGCGACGAGCTCCTCAACCTGCCGCCCGACGAGCTCGAGCGACTCCTGTTCGACGACGTCCCGTTCCTGGAGGTCGCACAGCAGGAGCACGACACCTTCGCCCAGATCCTGAGGGACCAGGGCGTCGAGGTCCTCTACCTCGAGAACCTCGTCGCCGAGGTGTTCGACCAGGTCCCCGGCGCCCGCGCCGAGTTCACCGACCAGTACATCGCCGAGGCCGGCATCCGCGGCCAGCACATGCCGCAGATCGTCCGCGAGAAGCTGGACTCCATCGAGGACAACCTCGAGTTCGTCAAGAAGACCATGGCCGGCATGACCAAGGCCGAGATCGACATGCCCCTCACGGCGTCCACGACCCTCGACTCCCTGGTCAACTCCGAGTCCGAGTCCGACCTGATCATCGACCCGATGCCCAACCTCTACTTCACCCGCGACCCGTTCGCGGTCGTCGGCGAGGGCGTCAACCTCAACCGCATGTACTCGGTCACCCGCAACCGCGAGACCCTGTACGGCAAGTACGTCTTCAAGTACCACCCCGACTACAAGGACGTCTCCCTGTACTTCCGCCGCGACTGCCAGTTCCACACCGAGGGCGGCGACGTGCTGAACATCAACGAGAAGACCCTCGCCGTCGGCATCTCCCAGCGCACCCAGGCCGCCGCTATCGACGTCATGGCCCAGAACATCTTCTGGAACTCCGACTCCAAGGTCGAGCGCATCCTGGCCTTCGACATCCCGGTCTCGCGCGCCTTCATGCACCTCGACACGGTCTTCACCCAGATCGACGTCGATAAGTTCACGATCCATCCCGCCATCATGGGCACCCTGCGCGTCTACGAGCTGACCGCCGGCAAGAACCCGGGCGACGTGAACATCCGCCTGATCGAGGACACCCTCGAGCACGTCCTGGAGGACGCCACCGGCGTCGACCAGGTCAAGCTGATCCCCTGCGGCGGCGGCGACCCGATCGCGGCCTCCCGCGAGCAGTGGAACGACGGCTCCAACACCCTGTGCGTCGAGCCCGGCAAGATCTGCGTCTACGCCCGCAACACCGTCACCAACGACGTGCTGTACAAGGAGGGCCTGGACCTTCTCGTCGTGCCCTCCGCCGAGCTCTCCCGCGGCCGCGGCGGCCCGCGCTGCATGAGCATGCCCTTCTGGCGCGAGGACCTCTAAG
>DBEZMF010000008.1:0-1312 GCA_048250755.1 Collinsella sp. | reverse complement strand
GTGTGAGTTTTATTATGGGTATCGGAAATAATATAAATGTTTATATTGTGGAAGTACCTAATGAAACTGCCCCGTCCATTCAAGGGTTTGCGAAGCCCCCCGCTTGAGATTGCAGGAAAGAAAAAAATAAACGTTTCCTGAATAGTCTAATTAAATATTATTCAACTATGGCAAAGCAAATCAAAGAAGCAACTGAAACAATTGTTAAAGTTGTTCGCATTAGTGGTAAAACTAAACCGCTGGCAATTAATGGTAAAGAGAATACCGATAACGTCGTATTTCTCCGCGCATTTGATGCCGAAAGCGGTGCGAAACTTGATACACCGCTAAGTATTACAGAAAGTAGGGCAAAAATGTTCGGTTTTTCGTGCTTGTGTATTAGCGAGGAAACAGCCGAACGCGATAACGCCGGAAACATGGTCGAGGAACTGAATACGCTGGCAAATCCGCCCAAGTACTACGAAATGACACTTCGAGTAGTACCGAAAGGCGAGCCGGGCGAATGGGGTTACAAGACCAAGAAGGCCGTGACGGTGGACGGCAAAGAGTACAAGGCGGGAGAACTTGTTCCCTATCGTACTACTGGCACAATGATTGTTGAGGCTATCGGCAAAGAGTACAAAGATACGGATTTCAAGAGTGCCGCGATTAATCGTATCAACGGAGCCGCAAACGCTGCCGGTGATATGGCATATCGTGTCGAAACTTTCCGTCTTATGTTCGGACGTGTTCCGAATATGGCTAACGAGGAAGACCGAAATACGTTGCTTTCGCTTCCGGTAGCACACTAAACAAATAGCGTTGAGAATGGCGAACGTTATAATGATGTTCGTCATTCTTTTCGTAAATTACAAGTTTCATTACGACCAACACTTTAAGTTTCATTACGACCAACACTATTAAAACTATGAAATGGTTAGGATTTATAACATTAGTTCTAATTGAATCATTAGCTATATTCGGTTTATCATTAGAACAAATAGGATTTACTGTTCCACAAGCGATATTAATTTCGTGTTATGTTGTGCTATTAATTATCACAATTACGGGATTTATTATTGCGCATTTTGTAAATCTACAAAAAGAAAGAGAAAAAGAATTTGGAATTTTAATACGAGAATTAAGAGAAATTAAAGAAGTAGTAGGAACATCTGAAACACGAGTAATTAAATTAGAAAGTTTAAGAGAAAATGATGTAAGAAATGATGTAGAAAAAGTAAATGAAATTGTAAGACAAAATTTAATAAGAAAAGCGTAATTAGTTGCAGAGGTATTATCTCCTCTTTTATCTTTATTATTTTCACTATCAGAA
>DBEZMF010000007.1:0-41120 GCA_048250755.1 Collinsella sp. | reverse complement strand
ACCTGGAGGAATACATAGTCCACTGGAACACGAGCCGGAGGCAGGTAAGATTGAAGGGCCTGACCCCGGAGGAGTACCGGAATCAGGCCCTTGCGGCCTAGTCGCTATTTAGGGCGTCCAAGATTTGGGGCGCAGTTCATACCCGCAGCAGGGCTTTTTCTGTTCTCCTCCTCGCAACTCATCCCGAGATAGTCATTGGGGACGTTCTTAAACGACTAGTCATTGGGGACAGTCTTGGTGCGCTCCGTTCGTCCTCCCGTTCGATTTTTGCTCGGTGGGTATACTTCCTTTCGCATTAAACGCCGGACTGAGGAGGTATCCAAATGCCGGATAACGGGTCAATACAAAAAAGAGATGCGCACGAGATGGCTCATGGGCGTCCTGTCCAGATAACCGAGCACACGACGGTAACAGAGTTGCAGCCCAGCCTGTCCGATGTCGTGTGCGCAAACAAAAAGCTGCAGATTGGCTTTATCGTTGCGCTCGTGGTACTGGCGCTGCTGTCGGGCTTTGTAGCTCGTCCGCATTTTGCCGATACCAAAACTTGGGACTCCACCATCGAGGTCATTGATCAAAAGAAAGGTAACGTACTGGCGCTCACGACCTCGTGCGTCGCCCTATCTGCGGGTATCACTGCGCTGCCGGGCGATACGGGAACGCCAGTTGCCGAGCAGCTCGCACAGCTTTCAGGCAACCTTGGTATCGTGCTTGCCGTGCTCTACCTAGAGAAATATTTGCTCACGATTTTGTGGTCGGTTGGCCTGGGCATCTTAATCCCGTTTGCGTTGGTGCTCTTTGCGGTGTCGCTCGGCATTCACGGGCGCTGGAGCACGAGCACTGTCCTGCGCCGTGTGGCGACGCGCGTGCTGGTGGTTGCCGTGATCGGCATGGCGCTCGTGCCCGCGAGCGTATGGGTGTCGCAGAAGGTCGACGAAACGTATCGCGTAAGTATTGAGCAAGCTGAGCAAAAGGCTGCGGACGCGGCCGACGCCACGGACAAGTCAGCCGAGATCAGCTCAAAATCGAACAAGAAAAAATCCGAGGCCACGGAGTCCAAAAACGTGCTCGAGCAGTTGACTGATGGGGCCTCGAACCTGGTCACGTCGGTGACCAGCGGCGCCAAGCAGATGACCGATGAGATCGTGCGGCAGGTGACCGATCTGATTGAAGGCGTCATCGTGATGATCGTGACCTCGTGCGTTATCCCGCTGCTGGTGCTCGTGGCGTTCCTGTGGCTGGGCCACGTGCTGCTGGGGATCGATATTTCCGGCCCGGCGAACTATTTGACGGGTCGTTTCTTGAGTGCTCCTTCCAAGCACGCCAAAAAGGGCGGGCAGTCCGAGTAGCTAAAACAGCTGTATATACCGGGGAATACTGCCGAAGGGCGGCCGAGACACGTTCTCGGCCGCCCTTTTGTTTGTTGAACACATGGTCGCTACGTCCGCGCCGGGCCCAAACGGCCAGCAATCATCCGTAAACGGTATTTGTCAAAAAAGAACAAAGATCAACAAATAATTCTTGCAGTTGATGTTCGAATGTGTTCAAATAAACATGAACAGTGAAGAACCGCACATTCAGATGCCCGGACCTGAACGCGATTCAACACTTCCAAACAGAAACTACGCACCTGCGTATCTCTCAAGGAGGATGTCATGAGGGTTGTAATCGCTTCCGATGCCGACGGTATGTCGATGAAGGAGTCCATCAAGGAGATGCTCATCGCCGACGGTCACGAGGTCGTCGACTATTCTGAGACCCCTGCCGCGGACTTTGTCGATTCCGCGACCGCCGTTGCCAAGGACCTGCTGGAGCACAAGGATTCCCAGGGCTTCGCATTCGATAAGTACGGCGTCGGCTCCTATATGGCCGCCGTCAAGATCAAGGGCATGGTCGTCGCCAACATTTCCGACGAGCGTTCCGCCTACATGACCCGCGAGCACAACGGCTCGCGCATGGTCACCATGGGCCCGGGCGTTGTGGGCACCGAGGTCGCCAAGAAGATCGCCCGCGAGTTCCTGCGTGCCCAGTACGCCGGCGGCCGTCACCAGATCCGTGTCGACATGCTCAACAAGATGGCCTAACGAGAGCCACCGAGAACTCGAACTTCTACCTCAACTTGTGAATTCAGACGAAAGGACGTTCTGATGAAGAAGACCATCGCAATCGGTTGCGACCATATCGTTACGGACGAGAAGATCTATCTGGCCGACCGCCTGGAGCAGGCTGGCTACAAGGTGCTCGACTGCGGCACCTACAGCCACACCCGTACGCACTATCCCATCTACGGTAAGGCCGTGGGCGAGGCTGTTGCCAGCGGCAAGGCCGACTTTGGCGTGGCCCTGTGCGGCACCGGCATTGGCATCACCAACGCCGTCAACAAGGTTCCCGGCGCTCGCTGCGCCCTGGTCCGCGACATGACCTCTGCCCTGTATGCCCGCCGCGAGCTCAACGCGAATATCGTGGGCTTTGGCGGCAAGATCACCGGCGAGTTCCTGATGGCCGACATCATGCTTGCCTTCCTTGAGGAGCCCTACGAGAAGACTCCCGAGCACGACGCCCTGATCGCCAAGATCGACGCCTGCAACAAGGCCGACGCCGAGGCTCAGGCTGACCCGCACTTCTTTGAGGAGTTCCTCGAGAAGTGGGACCGCGGCGAATACCACGATTAGCGGGTATCCGGCGTAATTAACTAGTCCGTTGACGGCTCGCGTTTCTGTGAGGGGGCGCGGGCCGGTTTTCTATCAGCCCTATTGACTTGGCGGGCTGTCGTAAGAAAGGGAAGGCTCCTATGGAGTTTGTTCTTGATAGCGGTTCTATCCGCGTAGCACTGAGCACGGCGGGCGGGTCGTTCACTTCTATTGCGGCCAACGGCCGTGAGTACTTGTGGCAGGGTGATCCGGCGGTCTGGTCGGGGCAGGCGCCCATTTGTTTCCCGATCTGCGGCGGCCTTCGTGACGGTCGCGCAATGACCATGGGCGGCCGCGAGGTCAAGCTTGCCCGTCACGGCTTTGCTCGCAAACAGGAGTGGAAGCTCGAGGAGCAGGGCGACAACATGGTCGCGCTGAGCCTAAGCTCTGCCGACCATGCCGAGTTGCTCGAGCAGTACCCGTATCCGTTTAAGATCGTTGCTCGTTACACGATCGATGCGGAAAAGGTGGCCGTGTCGTACGAGGTGACCAATGAGGGCACCGAGGACATGCCGTTCTTTGTGGGCGGTCACCCTGGCTTTAAGTGCCCGCTTGACGAGGGCGAGTCCTATGACGACTACGAGCTCCGTTTTGAGCAGCGCGAGGCCGCCGAGCTCTGTACTGCCGTTCCCTCGACGGGCCTGATTGATGTTGAGCATCGCAGCAAGAACCCGATGGTTGGCCATGACCTGCCGCTGACCCACGAACTCTTTGACTTCGCGGAGACCATCTTTGACGTGCTCGAGAGCCACGTGGTTACGCTTACCAAGAAAACCGAGGACAAGGGCGTGCGCCTGACGTTCCCCGATATGCCATACCTGATTGTGTGGAGCAAGCCCGAGGGCGACTTTGTGGCCGTGGAACCGTGGGGCGGCCTGTCCACCTGCTCCGACGAGGACGATATTCTGGAGCACAAGCGCGGCTGCCTGGTGGCCAAGCCGGGAGAGACCGTCACCCGCGGCTTTGAGATCGAGATCCTTTAACGAGCTATCGTATGTTTGGGGCGGGTTATGCCGCCCCGGAACAGGAGTTCAACATGATTCTGACCGTTACCATGAACCCGTCGATTGATACGCGCTATCAGCTCGACAAGCTGATCATCGACGATGTTAACCGCGTGACACCCGAAAAGACCGCTGGCGGCAAGGGCCTCAACGTGAGTCGCGTGCTGCTGCAGCTGGGCGACGATGTGCTCGCGACCGGTCTGCTCGGCGGCCACATGGGTGCCTATATGGCCGAGCTTATGGATGCCGACGGCGTCAAGAACGACTTTGTGCCCATCGCCGGTGAGACGCGCATTTGCCTGAATATTCTGCACGAGGGTAATCAGACCGAGCTGCTGGAGAGCGGCCCGCAGATCGCCCCGGCCGAGCTCGAGGCCTTTACGGCCAAGTTTGCCGAGCTTGCAGCGAAGGCGGACGTTGTGACGCTTTCGGGCTCGCTGCCGCGTGGGGTCGATGCCGGCTACTATGCCGAGCTCGTCAAGATCGCCGAGGAGGCGGGCGCCAAGGTGCTGCTCGACACCTCGGGTGCATCGCTGGAGGCCGCGCTGGAGTCCGATGCCAAGCCTGAGCTCGTAAAGCCCAACCTGACCGAGATTAACGGCCTGCTGGGTACGTCCTTTACGACCGATGATGTCGATGCCCTGCGCGAGGCGCTTGCCGCCGATGACCGTTTTGCCGGTATTCCCTGGGTTGTCGTTTCGATGGGCGCTGCCGGTTCGGTGGGCTTCCATGAGGGCCGCGCGTTCCGCGCCAAGACGCCCGCGATTGCGGCTGTGAACGCAACGGGTTCCGGCGACTCGACCATCGCTGGCTTTGCGCATGCCATTGCGGCTGGTGCCGACGATGTCACGGTGCTCAAGACCGCCAATACCTGCGGCAAGCTCAACGCTATGGATCCCAAGACCGGTCACCTGGTCATGGACCGCTGGGATGAGATCTACAACAGCGTTGAAGTAACGGAGCTTTAGAGTTACGCGGTTTTACCAAACCGCGTAACCAGCCGACGCTGCAAGCCCGCCAGAGCGGCAATCTGCCTTTCAGCTTCGGCGGCATGACCAGAAGGTCAATGCCGCCTCGCTTCAAGGCACCTTGCTCGCTTTGGCGGGCTTTCGCTGTCGTGGCCAAAACATCGGCGTGGTCATTGGGGACGTTCTTAAATGACTGCGGCAGATAGAGACGTTCCTTTTTTGCCGGCAGTTTGGGACACTCCTTACGGGACACCCCCTCCACAGCGCCTATGCCAGCTTGTCGATTTGCCCAATCTCCCAGAGCGGAATGTTGACGAGCGTGCCTTCGTCTCTATATGCCGCTAACGATGTTCTCACGCAGCGCTCGAGCTTGAACTTCTCGCAGGCAATCCTCAGGCTCTTTGCTTTGAGATTCTCTGCCGCCTTGACCTCGAGCGGAAGCACGGTCCCCGCATGGTCGACGGCAAAGTCAGTCTCTGCATTGCCGGAGGAGGATGACCAATACGCGGGAGTATTGCCTTGGAGCAAAAGCTCCTGTGCGACGTATTGCTCGGTCAGCGAGCCTTTGAACTCCGTAAAAACAGCGGGCCCGTTCAGAACAATGGCTGGCGAGAGGCCAGAGAGTGCTCCGAGGATGCCGGTGTCGATGCAGAACAGCTTGAAGCCCGAGAGATCCTCGTAGCTTGTGAGCGGTGCTCTTAGGGCGGAAACACGTGGTACCTTATGAACGGTTCCATAGTCCATGAGCCACTGGAGGCTTTCCTCAAAATCGCGTGCGCGCGCCCCGGGACGGAGCGCACCGTAGACGAACTTCTTGTTTTCCTTTGCGAGCTGGCCGGGAAGGGATTTCCAAACCAGCCTCATGCGCTCGACGATGCGGGCTGGCGCATGCTTGCCAAAATCGGATTCGTAAGCTTCGATGATTTGCTGCTGAAGCCTGCGGGCCTCGATGAAATCGTGGGAGGCGGCGAAAGCGGAGACAACTTCTGGCATGCCACCGACAACGAGGTATTCCTTGAGCAGGCGCTCGAGCTTTTCGGAAACGTTTGCCAGCAGGTCCATGTCTGCGGCAAGGATGGCATCTGCGAGCGGATCGCCATCGACGGCACGAACGAACTCGACAAACCCCATGGGGCGCATGGTGAGCTGGTCGATCTTGCCGACGGGGAACGACTCGTTTTCGCGTCGGAGCGCGAGCCCCATATAGGAGCCGGCTGCCACGATATGGTATTCCGGCGCCAGCTCGTTGAAGTATTTGAGCGAGGTGATGCCACGCGGTGCCTCTTGGATTTCGTCGAAGATGATGAGCGTGTCTGTCGGCGTTATGGTCTGGCCGCGCAGGAGCTCTATCTGGGAGATGATGCGTTTGGGGTCAAGGCTTCCGTCGAACAGCGAACGTGCGCCCGGTTCGAGCATAAAGTCAAAACGGATGACGTTTTGATACTGCTGGCCTGCGAATTCGTTGAGAAGCCAGGTTTTTCCCGTCTGGCGGGCCCCCTTAAGCAGGAGGGGCTTGCGGTTTGCCCTAGATTTCCAAGCGATGAGTTCGTCCATTAGCTGTCGCTGCATACTGCCCCCTAACGATCATGGTTAGTATAAGACCGTTTCGGTCTTTCCATCGAAAAATGTGGGAGTAAACCACGTTTTTCCATCGAATAATGTGGGAGGCAATCACGTTTTTCCATCGAATAATGTGTGGGATTAGGTCGGCATCTGGGGACGTTCTTTTTCTGCCGGCAGTTTGGGACACTCCTTGTTTTGGTGCAAATTAGCTACCCTTGCATCAGAAAACGGCGCCCGCCGGCGATGTTGCCGGCGGGCGCCGCGGTCGTGTAGGCGCTATTTGTTAAGTGCGTGCGTTCGAGCTCGCGTGCTACAGCGAGTCGATAAAGCGCTGCTGGGCGGCGCGTCCTGCCTCGTCCCATTTAAAGACGCCGGCGTTGTCGAGCACGTGGCCAAACACCACGCCCACCTCCTCGTGCAGGATATCGATGGCGTTGTCGGTCGTAAGTTCATCGGCGCGGCGTGCAAAGACATCCTCGGCCCATGCGGCGTGGCTGCGGCAAAGGTCGTCGCCCTCGAGTGCGGCGCCAAGGTCGTAGCTTGCGTCGACCTTGGCGGCCAGCAGGTGCTCGCGGACGGCGCCGAGCTCGGGAACCAGGCGCGGCGGCAGAATGGCCAGGCCCATGACCTCGATCAGGCCGATGTTCTCCTTTTTAATATGGTGGTACTCGGCATGCGGGTGGAACACACCCAGCGGATGCTCGTCGGTCGTGATATTGCAGCGAAGCGCCAGGTAGGCCTCGTAGATTTCGCCGCCGGCATTTCCGCGGGAGTCGACGCGGCGGATGACGGGCGTCACGGTGTTGTGCGCCACGCCATCGGCTGTGTGCGCGATGACGCCCACGGACTCGTCGGTCCACTCGCGCCAGGCGAGGATAATCTTCTCGGCAGCGTCGAGCAGCTGAGCGCGGTCATGCGAGCGTAGACGCAGCACCGAGAGCGGCCACTGCAGCACAGTGCCGGTGACCTGGTCAAATCCGGGCACGCTAAACTGCGAGACTTCGGTGGAATGCATCATGGGGAACTCATGCGCGCCGCCCTGGAAGTGGTCGTGCGAAAGAATCGAGCCGCCCACGATGGGCAGGTCGGCGTTGGAGCCAATAAAGTAGTGCGGGAACAGGTCGACAAAGTCGAGCAGGCAGGTCAGCCCCTTGCGGTCGACGTGCATCGGACGATGCTCGGAGCTCATGGCAATGCAGTGCTCGTTAAAGTACGCGTACGGGCTGTATTGGAAGCCCCAGCGCTCGCCGTCGAGCTTAATGGGGATAACGCGCAGATTCTGGCGGGCGGGATGGGCGCCGCCGTCGGCTGCAGCGGAGCGTCCGGGATAGCCTTCGTTTTCGATGCAGAGCTGGCAGGCGGGATACTTCTCGCCCGTGTTTTTGGCGGCACCGGCCGCGGCAATATCGCGCGGGTCCTTTTCGGGCTTTGACAGGTTGATAGTGATCTCCAGGTCGCCCCAGTTGGTGGAAGTGCTCCATTTGATGTTGCGCGCGATGGCGGCGCGGCGCACGTAGCCGGCGTCACAGCACAGGCCGTAGAACCAGTCGGTCGCGGCGCGGGGCTCGTTGACGCCCATACGTCCGTTGAACTCCTCGTTTACAACCGAAGGTCTCGGCATGAGCGCGCCCATGATGCGCATGGCGATGCGGTCGCGGCCCGATGTTGTGTCCTCGGCAGTACCGTTGGCAACGGCGGCCTCGGAAAGCACGGCAAGCGTGCCCTCCAGGTCAAAGTCGGGCAAGGTATCGGGGTGCAAGAGCGAAATCTTCTCGGTCTTGAGCGCCCAGGCCATGTCGAGCGCGGGGCCCGTGGCGCCGATGCACTCCAAAATGGTGTTGTAGGCCCAGATGCGGTCGTCCTGTCCGATCATCGATCGGTGGATGGCGTACTCAATCAGGCCCTGCGCGGCCTCGCGCACGTCAGTCGTTACAGCCATGCTGCGTAAGCCCCCTTGTCAGAGATAGCGTAGTGGCGGGCAGAACCCTCGCCCAGCCAGCCGTTCATCTTGGTGATAAAGGTGTCGACCAGGTCGAGGGGCACGAAGGCCTGGATGGTGCCACCAAAGCCGCCACCGTGGATGCGGACGGCGCCGCGGCCGTCGAGCACGTGCTCGGCCAGCGCCAGGGCATACATGGAAGGCTGCTCGGAGCCCAGCTTGGCAACGACATTCTGCAGATACATGGCAGAGCTGGCGCCGGACTTGCGCGTCAGGACCAGGAACTGGTCGATGTCGCCGGTGTTCAGGGCTGCCCAGCGCTTATCGACCAGGCCGTTCTCGTACCAGTAGTGAACGGCGCGCAGGCAGGCGCGGTCGCCCAGCTTGGCGCGCAGCTCGGGGAGCTTGGCGTCAAATTCGGCAACATCGACCTCGCACAGGCGTTCCTTGCCAAACTCGGCAGCGACGTCCTGCATCTCGCGCGGAACGGCGGCGTAGTCGTCGGTGGCTGCCACGTGGTCGGCACCGACCTTAACGAGCACCAGCGCATAGCCGTGATCCTCAAAGTCGAGCTCGAGCTTCTGGGTTTTAGGCTGGGCCTGGTCCTCAAAGTCCATGTAGGCAAGGCCGCCCAGGCACACAGCGGCCTGGTCCATCAGACCGCAGGGCTTGCCGTAATAGTTGTTCTCGGTGCGCTGGCTCATCTGGGCGAGTGCGACGGGCTCAATCGCGGGCGCGCCCCAGAGCGTCTCCATAGCGCGGCCGTAAGCCGCCTCGACAGCAGCGGAGCTCGAAAGGCCGCCGCCCGAGGGGACGGAGCAGGTAAAGGCAAAGTCGAAGCCCTGGGGCTCAACGCCCAGAGCAGCGATTTCGTGGGCCATGCCGCGGACGAGGCTCGCGGACGTGCCCTTCTCGGACTCTTGAACGTCTAGCGTGTCGAGCGCGATTTCAAACGTGGGATAGCCCTCGTCGGCTACGCGAACCTTGTTGGAATCGGTTGCCACGGCGATGCCGTCGACGGCGACATCGAGCGAGCCGGCGATAACGTGGCCACCCTCGTGGTCGGTGTGGTTGCCGCTGATCTCGGAACGGCCGGGCGCGTGCACGTAGAGCACCTGGCGGTCGCCGATGGGGCCAAACTCCTCCTCAAACAGCTTGGTGAGCGTGGCGAATGTCTTTTCGTCGGGGGTGGTCATGGGAGTCCTTTCCTTGGTGCGCACGGGTGAGTTTTGCGTCGTTATGAGTACGTTAACAACTTGAAGCGGCATGAACCATGCATTCACGATACCGCACGTTACGGGCTATGTTAACGTACGCATAACACAACGCTTGTCACTTTTTGAGAATCTGGTAATCGGTCGATATTCGGCCGTGAACGGTAGCGCCGTATGGACTTATAAAGCAGAAGAGATGCAGACAGAAAAAGTAGAGTACGTTAACATGCGTCCGACGATAGCGGGCCTCGGCGCGGGGTGTATTTCTGCCCGGGCCGGCATTCGCGCTATTCAGATCTCGCAAGGGTGAAGGTGATCCTGTGGCAAGGCGCCCGTCCAACGATACAGGTACGCGTCCGGTCTCCATGGCCGACGTCGCTCGCGCTGCTGGCGTTTCGCAGCAGACGGTTTCGCGCGTCGCCAACGGCATGCCCAACGTTAACGAGCAGACGCGCCAACGCGTGCAGGCCGCTATGCAAGAGCTCGGCTTTCGTCCGAGTTATGCCGGTCGCTCGCTGCGCGACGGCCGTTACCATTCGGTCGGCCTGTGCATCAATGATGTCACCAAGTTTGGCAACCTCTCAATGATCGACGGCATCGCCAGCGCTGCTCGCGAGCGTAATTGCGCTATCACGCTGGTCGAGATGTCCAAGACCGAGGAGTTTTCGCTTGCTGAGGCCACGCGTCGTATGGCCGCGCTGCCGGTGGATGGCATTATCATCGGTATGAGTCGCATGGCGCCCGATTTTGAGACGTTTGATCCACTGCCGGGCATTGGCACGGTCATCGTTACCATGTATGCGCATCCGCGCGTGACCACGGTCGATTCCGATCATTACGGCTGCTCGCTCTTGCTTATGGATCACCTGTTTGAGTTGGGGCACGAGCAAATTCGCTATATTGGTGGCCCGTCGTTCTCGGTCGACGAGCAATTTCGTCGCGCCGGTTGGCAGGATGCACTCGAGCGTAAACACATCGAGCCGGCAGAGCCGCTCGAGGGCGACTGGTCTGCCAACAGCGGCTACGAGGCCGGCAGGTACCTAGCCGAGCACGACCGCACCATGACGGCGATTTACGCGGCAAACGATCAGATGGCAAATGGCGCGATTGCCGCGCTGCGTGATAGTGGTCTGCGCGTGCCCGAGGACGTAAGCGTGGTGGGCGTCGACGATTCTCTCGATGATTTTGTGGCACACAACGAGCTCACGACCGTGCGATTCGATCTACATCAGCGCGGACGCGAGGTGTTTGAGCATGCGGTTCCCGAGGCGGGTACGGCGGGCAAAACCGTTGCCATTCGTATTCCCGGCCAGCTCATTATTCGACATAGCACGGCGATACCGCGCGCATAGTTTGCGCAGGTAAACGGCGATTTATCGTATTTCAATAACAATCGGTATGGATGCCGGCAGATAACAGTTGGGATACTGCCGAGTGTTATGATAGACGGGTTCTTTTGTCTATCTAGGAGGCTTTGCCTGATGGAGATCACCAAGGATATCCGCTACATCGGTGTCGACGATCACGACATTGACCTGTTCGAGGGCCAGTACGATGTGTCCGAGAACGGTATGGCATACAACAG
The DNA here is from genome assembly GCA_048250755.1 of Collinsella sp. GTDB lineage: Bacteria > Actinomycetota > Coriobacteriia > Coriobacteriales > Coriobacteriaceae > Collinsella. The sequence continues at coordinate 30,160 of DBEZMF010000007.1, read as the reverse complement.
CTACGTTATCTTGGGCGACAAAATCGCCGTCGCCGATTCGGTCGACGGCGGTTTTGTCGACGAGTGGCTCGACAACCTCGAGGTTGCGCTCGATGGCCGTACGCCCGACTACCTGGTCGTCCATCACATGGAGCCCGATCACTCCGCCGGTATCGCTGCCTTTATGGAGCGCTATCCCCAGGCCCAGATTGTGGCTAGCATGGGCGCCTTCCGCATGATGGTCAACTACTTTGGCACCGACTACCCCGAGCGCAAGATGGTCGTCAAAGAGGGCGATGTGCTCGACCTGGGCGGCCACAGCCTGACCTTTATCGGCGCCCCCAACGTTCACTGGCCCGAGGTGATCTTCTCCTACGAGTCCACCGACAAGGTGCTCTTTAGCGCCGACAGCTTTGGCAAGTTTGGCGCCAACGACATCGAGGATCCCGAGGGGTGGGCTTGCGAGGCTCGCCGCTACTACTTTGGCATCGTGGGAAAGTTCGGCAAGTTTGTGCAGGCCGTGCTCAAGAAGGCCGCCGATCTGGATATCCAGATCATCTGTCCGCTCCATGGTCCTGTTCTTACCGAGAATCTGGGCTATTACCTCGACACCTACAACACCTGGTCGAGCTATCAACCCGAGGACGAGGGCATCACGATTGCCTATGCGAGCGTGTACGGCCATCTGAAGTCCGCCGTTGAGGAGCTTGCATCTGCGCTCGAGGCCCGCGGCCAGAAAGTTTCCGTCTTTGACTTGGCCCGCGACGACATGGCCGAGGCCGTTGAGGATGCGTTCCGCTATGACCGTCTGGTGCTCGCCTCCATCACCTATCAGGGCGAGATCTTCCCGTTCATGAGCACCTTTATCCACACGCTCGCCGAGCATGCCTACCAGAACCGCACCGTGGCGCTTGTCGAGTCCGGTTCCTGGGCGCCTGCTGCGGCCAAGATTATGACCAAGGAGCTCGAGGGTATGAAGGACATCACCCTGACGCAGAACAAGGTGACTGTCCTGGGTTCGCTCAACGACGCCTCGCGCGCTCAGATCGAGGCCCTCGCCGACGAGCTTTCCAAGTAGCGACACATTCACTTTTGACGCTCAACCATCACAACCACCACAAAGGGGACAGGCACCTTTGTGGTGGTTTTTGTTTAAGCGCCGGCGATGATGAGGACTGGACGTGCGCTATCGGTGGCCTCGGCGATTGAGGTGGCGACGGAATGATCGGGGTCACGGTCCATCACGATGGCGTCGACATCGGTCAGCTCGGCAAAGCGGTACATGCCGCGTCCGTTAACCTTGCTGGCGTCCATGAGGGCGACGCTTTGATGGGCCGCGGTGATCATAGCCGTTTTGGTCTCGGCCATCTGGGGAAAGTCGGTCGTAAAGCCGCAGCCGGGAACAAAAGCGCCAGGGCACATGACGGCCAGATCGGCATGGACCATTTGGAGCGCCTGCATGGTAAGTGGACCGTACAGATAACGATGGCCTTTGCGCAGTGCCCCGCCCAGCATGACGACATCGACCGAGGGCATGCTCTCGTCGATATAATCGGCGATGGTAATGTCGGCCGTGATAACGGTGATGCCGTCGCGCTGATCGAGGAGCCGGACGAACTCGAGCGCCGTGGTGCCCGAGTCAACGAGCAGCGTGTCACCGTCATTGACGAGCTCGATGGCGCTTTGCGCGATGGCCTGCTTGGCAGCGACGTTGACATTGATGCGGCGATCCTGCGTGGAGACGGTCAGGCGTTTGTGGAGCGAGACGGCACCGCCGTGTGTGCGGCGCAGCTTGCCCGCTTCGGCGAGCGCGTCCAGGTCGGCGCGGGCGGTGACGGAGGACACGCCAAAGGTCTGGGCGATTTCTGCTACCTGCACCGAGGCGTTATGATCGAGCATTTCCATAATCGCGGTACGGCGTTCGTCGGCAAAAGCACGGTTGGTGGCTTGGGCCATGCTTGCTCCATTCTCGGCTAAATTTGCAGGAATTGTGTTGACTCTATTTTCGTTCATTTTCTTTTTGAGTAAGAAAACACCTTTCGATTACTTATCTTTTCTATAAAAGAAAGACGCTGAACGCTCAAAATTCAATATCGAACATGTCCACTCGGCTCAAATTCCTTCCGTTTACTTTTCAAAAACGACTGTATTGACCTGCATGGGCTCAATATCTCGCACGTGCAAAGCCGCTGAATTTCATACAATGAGCGCAGTAAAACGCAAGGTAAAACGCCTTGTGAACAACTACGCCCGATGTCCAGATGCGGGCGAGGGAGAGGAGCAAACGCTCATGGCACTTGTTACCACCGAAAAGATGCTCAAGGACGCTCAGGCCGGCCACTACGCCGTCGGCGCGTTCAACGTCGAGAACCTCGAGTTTGTTATGGCCGTTCTGGCCGCTGCCGAGGAGACCAAGTCTCCCGTCATCATGCAGACCACCCCGGGCACCATCAAGACCGCTGGTCTGGACTACTTCTACGGCATGGTCAAGGCTGCCGCCGAGCGCGCTTCCGTGCCCGTCGCTCTGCACCTCGATCACGGCGATGGCTATGACCGCTGCATGCAGGCTTTCCGCACGGGCTACACCTCTGTCATGATCGACGGTTCGCACGAGTCCTTCGAGGACAACATCGCCCTGACCAAGTCCGTCGCCGACGCTGGCCGCGCCATGGGCGTGCCCGTCGAGGCCGAGCTCGGTAAGGTTGGCGGCAAGGAGGACGACGGTCCCGCGGTTGAGGGCGAGAGCCCCTACACCGATCCTGCCGAGGCCAAGGAGTTCGTCGAGCGTACCGGCTGCACCTCCCTCGCAATTGGCGTTGGCACCAGCCACGGCGTGTACACGAGCGATCCGCACATCGAGCAGTCCGTGGTCAAGGCCATCCGCGACGCCGTCGACGTGCCGCTGGTTCTGCACGGCACCTCCGGTGTGCCCGATGAGCAGGTTGCCGAGGCTGTGAAGAACGGCATCTGCAAGGTTAACTACGCCACCGAGCTGCGTCAGGCCTACACCAAGGGCTTCATGGCCTACATGGCCGAGAACCCCGCCTGCTTCGATCCCAAGAAGCCGGCCAAGGAGGGCATGCGTGAGATCACCGAGCTGGTTAAGATCCGCATGACCAACCTCAACTCTGCGGGCAAAGCAGAGTAACAGCAAGGGTACTCCGACTCGCTACATATCCCGGGGAGGGACGAGGGCTTAGTTCCCCAATCGTCCTCGGGCATGCAAAAAGCCTCGCTGCGCACTTCGTGCGGCGAGGCTTTTTGCCCCCTGCGGAAAGATTGGGGAACTAAGCCCTCATCCCTCCCAAGTTGACCTACTCGAGGTCGTCGCCCTTGTGGCGTTAGGTCTGAAAATAATAAGAAGCCTTCGCGCTGCGGAATGATTTTGGAAACTAAGTACGGGGACCCGCCCAAGCCGTCCTGCTCGATCGCCCTTGTGGCGTTGGGGCGGAAATGGGTGGCGCGTTAGGGCTACTTTGTTGATGAGGGGTTAGTATGCCCGGGCTTGGTTGGGGAATGACTTGTTTAGGGATGCTTGGAGCTTTTCGAACGATGCTCGCAAGTTGTGGCTCTGGTCGGTTGAGCGTTTGGCTTTTGTGGTGGGGGAGTCGAGGAGGCCGTTTCTCTGTGTCGGGGGGAAGGAGAAAAGGTCTGCATGTTTTAGGGATGGCTGCTGTGCTGCGTCATTGGAAGAATGCATGCTTATGCGGCCTCCTCGATGTCCACCAAAAGGTTGCGCACGGGGTCTGCTGCTAGGTCCCGTGCGTTGGCAGTATTATGCCGCGGCTGCTGCAAAGAAGCGCTAAAGAAAAGCTTAATTAGGTTTGACGTTGCGATGAAATCGCAGGTCAAAGCTATCAAGTAACACTCTTGAAAGGTTTGAGCTTAAGGGCTTTCTAAGGTTTGTGGCGCGGATGTGGCTCGCCTGTGTGGGGCGTGTGGACGGCTCGTTCCTAGCGCTGCGGCTCTGCTGCGCGCACCTGCTCGATGACCTTTTCCATGGTGGCGTCGATGCGGTCCTTTTTGAGTTCGCATTCCCAGATGGTTATGGGTGTCCAGCCCATTTGAGTGAGTGCTGCCACGGCAGCGCGGTCGCGCTCGACGTTGCGACGGAACTTTGCCTCCCAAAACTCAACATTGCGCTTGGGCTGGCTCGGATTGCACTTAGGGCAGCGGTGCCAAAAGCAGCCGTTGACGAAGATGGCGATCTTGCGCCCGGGGAAGGCGATGTCGGGCTTGCCGGGAACCTTCCATTCCAAGCGATAACCCGTAAGGCCCGCTGCGCGCAGGCGCTGTCGTACGAGCAGCTCGGGCTTGGTGTTGGCGCGTTTGTTGCCCTTCATGGACTTTTTGATGGCGGCGCGACGGCGCACCAGTTCGCGCTCGTCGGCGGAAAGGTCCGAAGTATCGATGCCGTCGAGCAAGCCGGGCTTGGGACGCTTTTTTCTGCGGCGCTTAGGTTTACGTTTGGGCTTGGTAGCAGATTCGTCTGCCGCGGTGGCCTCGGCGCCGTTAGCCTCGAGCCGGTCTTCCTTCAGCTCAATCAGGGCATCAATGAGCCCCTTGTCGGCGGGCATCCATTCCACCGTGGCAAGCGAGGTACGCGGAATCCAGCGGATATCGAGCTGGCGGTCGTGCTTCTGAGGCTCATCGGATTCATCGGCGAGCGAGCAGTAGTAGCACTCCATGGAGAGATGAAAATCGGGGTAGTCATACTCAACGGTGTAGAAATCGCGCAGGTTGGTGACTTTTACCTGCAGCTCTTCCATGAGTTCGCGGCGTACGGCGTCCTCGGGCGTCTCGCCGCGCATGAGCTTGCCGCCGGGGAACTCCCAAAGTCCCTGCATGTCGCCATAGCCGCGCTGCACGGCAAGCAGCTCGTCAGATCCTTCCTTGCGAATGATCCCAGCGGCAACATGAACAGTCTTCAACAGGAGTCCTCTCTCAATATCAACACGTGGCAGGGCGGCTACCCGTACCTTACACAACGGTAAGGCAAGCGTAAGCCATATCGATGGTAGCCGACTCGTCTTCTTGCGACTATAGATGCCGTAGACTAATCGCAAGAAAGGACTCGGTATGCAAACCACGCACATGGCGACCCCGGTACTGGAGGTCGCGCATCTCGAAAAGGTATATGGGGCGCTGGGCAACGTGACCCGCGCGCTCAACGACGTCAGCTTTACCGTCAACCGCGGGGAATTCGTGGGCATCATGGGCGCTTCGGGCTCGGGCAAGTCGACGTTGCTCAACTGCGTCTCGACCATCGATAGCGCCACGAGCGGCACGATCCGCATTAACGGTCAGGACGTGACGCGCATGAAGCAGGCCAAGCTTTCGCAGTTCCGCCGCGAGGAGCTCGGCTTTATCTTCCAGGACTCCAACCTGCTCGATACGCTCACGGCACGCGAGAACATCGCCCTGCCGCTCACCATCGCCCGCACAAACTCGGCAGAGATCTCGACCCGCGTGCAGGATGTGGCAGCGCGCCTGTCCATCAGCCAGGTGCTCGACAAGTATCCCTACCAGATGTCCGGCGGTCAGCAGCAGCGCGTTGCCGCGGCTCGCGCGCTCGTCACCGACCCCACCATGATCATGGCCGACGAGCCCACCGGCGCCCTCGATTCCAAGAGCGCCCGCCTGCTGCTCGAGAGCCTGGAGTCCCTCAATCGCCGCCTGCGCGCCACCGTGCTCATGGTCACGCATGACAGCTTTGCTGCCAGCTACACGAGCCGCGTGCTGTTTATCCGCGACGGCAAGATCTTCACCGAGCTGCGCCGCGGCGACACCGACCGCCGAGAGTTCTTCGACCGCATTATGGAGGTCGTTGCCATGATGGGCGGTGAGGGCTCCGATGCTCTGTAAACTCGCTTGGGGCAACGTCCGCCGCGCCGGCCGCGACTACCTCGTCTACCTTTTGACGCTCACCCTGGGCGTCACGGTCTTCTATGCCTTTAACACCATCTCGATGCAGGTCGACATCGCCGGCATCGATGAAAAGGGCTTGGCGCAGGTTGTGGGCAGCATGCTCGGCAACCTGACGTACTATTTGGCCGGTGTCATGGCCTTTTTGATGGTGTATGCCAATAACTTCATCATGAAACGCCGCAAGAAGGAGTTTGGCCTGTACCAGGTGCTCGGCATGGGGCGCGGGCGCGTCGCCACGATTATGGCGCTCGAGACGGTGATCGTTTCGGTCGTGGCCTTTGTCGCCGGCATTGTGCTGGGTGTGGGACTCTCCCAGCTCATGACGTTCTTTACGGCCTCGCTCTTTAAGACACAGATCGCCAATTTCCACTTCTTTTTCTCGGTGCATGCGTTCAACCTGACCCTTGCTTGCATGCTCGTAGTGTTTGTGCTCACGCTACTGCTGAACCTTCGCGCCGTGCGTCGTACCAAACTCATCGAGCTTATGGGTGCCGAGCGTCGCAACGAGAGCATCAAGACACGCAACCCCTGGATTGCGATTGCCATCTTTGTCGTGGGCGTGGCGCTTGTGGGCGTGGCCTATTACCGTCTGTTACGTGATGGGTTCCCGCTAACCGCGACGGACAGCAAGCTGCAAGAGGCCATGAACCAGTTTGGTATTACGACCGCTATGGTTACCGTGGGCACCTTTGCCCTGTTCTGGGGGCTCTCGGGCATGCTCATCAAGCTGCTGCAGAGCCTGCGCAGCGTGTATTGGCGTGGCCTCAACATGTTTACCGTGCGCCAGCTTGCGGCCAAGGTCAACACGGTGTGCTTTTCGATGGGCGTCATCGCGATGCTCCTGTTTTTGGGCATCACCTCGGTGACGTGCGGTATGTCGATCGCCAACGTGATGAACGAAAACCTGGAGCGCTATAATCCGGCCGACATGTCGCAGACGTATATCTATTACGCGCCCGATACGCTCGACTACTACAAAGAGTATGTCAATCCGTCTGAGGCCGATCGCATGGTGCTGGCCGATAGTACGGTCGATTTGTACTCCGCATGGCACGGCGATCGTGTCGACCCCGATAACGTTGCAGACGGTATTAAAGGCAAGTCGGCGGACAACAACGACGAGACCGGCAAGAAGGTCAATATCGCCGATGTTGCCGGTGAGCATGTGCAGATCGATTCGTATCTGAGTTACCCGCTTGGCGGCTCGAATCCTTCGGTGACTCCAAGTGAGATGTGCAAGACCATGGGCGAAAAGCTTCCCAAGGCGTTCGGGGGTAGCAATGCCGATGCGATGGGTCTGTTTGTGACGCCGGCGAGCCAGTACAACAAACTGCGCCAGATGATGGGCGAGGAGCCGGTGCATATCGGTCACGACCAGTATCTGCTCACGTGTGATATGGGCGGCGAGTTGGTCGACCTGTACACCAAGTATATGGCTGGCGGCCATGCCCTTACCTTGGGCGGGCATACGCTCAAGCCCGCAACCGATAAGTCGGACGAAGATACGGCGGCCATCGCCAACTCGGCGATGGGTAGTAATCCGGGCACCGTCGTCGTTGCCGACGAGCTGTTGTCCCAGCTTAATCTGCAGCCGTATTCCAGTAGCCTGCTCGTTAACTACAAACAGGGGATGGATACGACCGAGGCAGACGAGAGCATTAAATACACTGTGCTCGACAATCTGCTCGTTGACGGCAAGGAGCCGGGGTCGTGGGGAACCTTCATCACACGCTTCGAGATGTACACGCAAGCAGCGCAAATGAACGGTCTTATTAGCTACCTAGCCATCTACATCGGCTTTGTATTGGTCGTTGCATGCGCTGCGATTCTGTCGATCCAGCAACTCTCCAACGTGGCCGATGGCAGCCGCAGCTATCGTGTGCTGGCACAGATCGGCTGCGACGACCGCCAGATTCGCCATTCGGTGATGGCGCAGCAAGCGGTGTTCTTCCTGTTCCCGCTGGCAGTGGGCCTGGCGCACTCCTTTGTGGCACTTAAGGTGATCATCGAGCTGGTGAGCATATTCGGAAATATGAGCATCGGCGGCACCGTGGGCCTCACCTGTGCAATCTTCCTGGCAGCATACGGTGGCTACTTCCTGGTGACCTACCTCATGAGCACCGGCATGGTGCGAGCCGCCATAGCCACCCGCTACAGCGAGTAACAAGCGGGCAAAATCGTCGCAAAATCAGAGGCGTATGACCGCCGCGAAGGGACCAGGGGCCCTTTCGCGGCGGTTTTTGCCAACCTGGTGCGTCTCAGATACAAGTGAGTAGACTTTTTTGAACCTGCCGAGCACATCGCGACAAATGATCTATAAAACTGCAGGTCAGAGCTGTGGCGTTTTAGGGCGTGCTCGGCCTTCTGCAAAAAGCCTACTCACTTGGTTTTTCTGCTAGAAGACCGCCACGAGGGAAGGCAACTCCCCCGGGTAGTCGTTGGGGACGTTCTTAAACGACTAGTCAAACAAGAACGTCCCCAATGACTACCCCAAGGAATGTCCCTGACTGCCGGCAGAAAAGGAGCGTCCCTAACTGCCACATCAAACGAAAGGGCGCCGACCTTCTGGTCGCGCCCTTGAAGTTGAACGTCAGATTGTCCAGATGCGGCCCGCGCAGCGTCGAGCCGTTACGGCGTTTGGTAAAACGCCGTAACCTACACCCGCTCCGCGATCTCGTGGATGAGGTAGTCGGTCTTTTCCCAGCCCAGGCACGGGTCGGTGATCGACTTGCCAAAGACACCGCCGTCGACCGGCTGGTTGCCGTCCTCCAGGTAGGACTCGATCATAAAGCCCTTGACCAGCTTGGAGATGGACTCGTTGCGGCGGCAGCTGTCGAGCACCTCCTTGCAAATGCGATACTGCTCCAGCGGACGCTTGCCCGAGTTGTCGTGGTTGCAGTCGATGACCGCTGCCGGATTGGCATAGCCGGCATGCTCGGTATAGCGTTCGGCCAGGCGTTCCAGGTGTTCGTAGTGGTAGTTGGGGTAGGTGCGCCCATCGAGACCGATGTAGCCACGCATAACGGCGTGTGCGAGCGGGTTGCCGTCGCACTCGACCTCCCAGTTGCGGAAGATGAAGCTCTGGTGCGCCTGCGCGGCGTAAATGGAGTTGAGCATAACGGTGGTAGAGCCGGCAGTGGGATTCTTCATGCCGACGGGTACCGAAATGCCGCTCGACACCAGGCGATGCTCCTGGTTCTCGACCGAGCGTGCGCCCACGGCAACATAGCTCAGCAGGTCGACGAGGTATTGGTAGTTGGACGGGTAGAGCATCTCGTCGGCGGTAAAGAAGCCCGTTTCCTCAATAACGCGCAGGTGCATATGGCGGATTGCCTTGACGCCCTCGAGTAGGTCATCGGGCGCCTCGGGGTCGGGGTTGTGCAGAAGACCCTTGTAGCCGGTACCCTTGGTGCGCGGCTTATTGGTGTAGACGCGCGGAATGATGATGAGCTTGTCCTTGACCTCTTCGGCGGTCTTGGCCAGTCGGTTCATATACTCGAGCACTGAATCCTCGCGGTCGGCAGAGCACGGGCCGATGATGAGCACCTTGCGTGCGTCCTCGCCGGTAAAGACTTTGGCGACCTCGGCGTCAAATGCCTGCTTCTTAGCGGTAAGCTCGGCGGAAAGCGGCATTTCCTCGCGGATCTCCATGGGGATCGGCAGCCTGCGTTTGAATTCCATGGCCATAGGGGCCTCCTCAATCAATTGATGGCAACGAGAACATTGTCGAATGCTCGGCATTATCCGCTGTCGCACACTAAAGTGCAACCCCTCGCCGCCCCGAAACCTGCCAAAAAGGGACAAGTTTATTTTGGCAGGTTTTATATGGGGGAACGTCGGCGGATGTCGGGAGGGAGTGGCGCCGCGCGCGACCCTAAGGCTGTTGTCGGTTCCCCAGGAAACACCCCGCGGGCAAAAAATGCCAAATATGAGTACGGTTGCTAGCTTAGTATCATATTGCCTTCGCAAAATAATAGACATAACAGCAAAATATGTTCATTAACGCAAACACATATAAGTTCGCTATAGGGCTGTTTGATCATTTTAGGGACGCGTGTAAGCCGTGAAAACGGTATTTGGGGCTGTTTTGGCTGTTACTAAAAGGGTAACAGTACTCATATTTGCCCTTTTTTGCCCACGGGGCCTCGAAGGGGCTGTCAATCAGGTCCCAGGGGAGGCGGTTTGAGGGTCGCAGAGCAAAAACGGGGGCGCAGGTTGTCCTGCGCCCCCGTTTTCTGGGCATTGCGGTTGTTTGCCGCCGGTTGTTACGCCGCCTCGTCGAACTGCGAGTTGTACAGGTCGGCGTAGAAGCCGCCCTGGGCGAGCAGCTCGTCGTGCGTGCCCTTCTCGACGATGTCGCCGTCGCGGATTACCAAGATCACGTCGGCGTTGCGGATCGTGGACAGACGGTGTGCGATGACAAAGCTGGTACGGCCCTGCATCAGCGCATCCATGGCACGCTGGATGAGCTCCTCGGTGCGGGTATCCACGTTGGAGGTCGCCTCGTCCAGAATCAGCGCCGGGCGGTCGGCCAAAATGGCACGGGCGATGGTCACGAGCTGGCGCTGACCCTGCGACAGGTTGGTGCCCTCCTCGTTGATCATAAAGTCGTAGCCGCCGGCGAGCGTATGGATAAAGTGATCGCAGCGTGCGGCGCGTGCAGCGGCCTCGACCTCGGCGTCGGTCGCATCGGGGCGTCCGTAGCGGATGTTCTCGCGGATGGTGCCGTTAAACAGCCAGGTGTCCTGCAGCACCATGGCAAACTCGCCGCGCAGCGCCGCGCGGTCCCAGTCGCGCACGTCGACACCCTCGACGCGCAGCGAACCGCCGTCCACGTCGTAAAAGCGCTGCAGCAACTTGATGAGCGTGGTCTTGCCGGCGCCGGTGGGGCCGACGATGGCGATGGTCTGGCCGGGCTTAGCCTCGCAGCTAAAGTCGTGGATGATGGTCTTGTCGGGCGTGTAGCCAAACTTCACATGGTCAAATTCCACGTGGCCAGGGCGCTTCTCGGGAATCTGCGCGTCGGCCTTCTGCTCCTCCTCGGGCGCGGCCAGGAACTCAAAGACGCGCTCGGTTGCGGCGGCCATCGACTGCATCGTGTTGCTCACGTTGCCCAGCTGCTGCACGGGTTGCGTAAAGTTGCGAACGTACTGGATAAAGCTCTGGATGTCGCCGGGCGTGGCGTTGCCGGTCAGTGCGAGCTGTGCGCCCACCACGACGACGCCCACGTAGCCCATGTTGCCCACCAAGCTCATAAGCGGCATCATCAGGCCCGACAGGAACTGCGAGCGCCAGCCACTAATAAAGAGGCGGTCGTTTTGGCGGTCGAATTCCTCGATCGAGGCCTCGGCGCGGTCGAACACCTGGATGACGTTCTGGCCGGCAAAGTCCTCCTCGATGATGCCGTTGACGGCGCCCAGAACCTGCTGCTGCTCGCGGAAGTACGGCTGCGAGAAGTGAATCATCACCATCAAGATAATCGCGGCGGCCGGCAGCGTGAGCACGGTGACGCCGGTAAGCGGCAGACTGATCGACAGCATCATGACGAGCACGCCGATAATCTGCGTTACCGACGTGATAAGCTGCGTCACGCTCTGGTTGAGCGACTGACCCAGCGTATCGACGTCGTTGGTGATGCGGCTGAGCACGTCGCCCTTGCTGTGGCCGTTGAAGTAGCTCATCGGAACGACAGCAATCTTGGCGGCGATCTCCTTGCGCATGCGATAACAAATCTTTTGCGTGACGCCGGTCATGAGCCAGCCTTGGATCAGGCTGCAGGCAGAGCTCGCTAGATACAGACAGAGCAAAAAGCCGAGCGTCTTGGCGATCCAGGCAAAGTCGACATCGCCGGTGCCGTTGACCTTGGCGACCAAGCCCTCGAACAGTTTGGTGGTAACCTGGCCGAGCACCTTGGGCCCCACAATGTTAAAGATGACCGAGCACACGGCAAAGGCGACGGCGGTAAACACGGCAATCTTGTGCTGGCCGATATAGCCGAGCAGCTGCCTCATGGTGCCCTTAAAGTCCTTGGCCTTTTCGCCGCGACGCATGCCGCCCATGCGGCCCATGGGACCACGCTGGCGGGTGGGCTTGGGAATCTGAGTCTTGGTCTCGTCTGCCATTAGCGCTCGCCTCCTTCCGTGACGGCTGCAATTTCTTCTTGGGTAAGCCCCAGCTCCTCGGCGGAAAGCTGCGACTGTGCGATCTCCAGGTACGCCGGGCAGCTGCGCAGCAGCTCCTCGTGCGTACCGGTGCCCACCACGTGGCCGTCGTCGAGCACGATAATCTGGTCGGCGTGCATGATGGTTGCGATGCGCTGGGCCACGACCACGAGCGCGGCGTCGGTAACGTTTTTGGCAAGCTCTTCGCGCAGGCGCGCGTCGGTCTTGTAGTCGAGGGCACTAAACGAGTCATCGAACACCACGACCTCGGGCTTTTTGGCCAATGCGCGGGCGATGGCCAAGCGCTGGCGCTGACCACCCGAGACATTGGAGCCACCCTGGCTGATGGGGGAGTCGTAGCCGCCCTCGCGCTCGGCGATAAAGTCCTTGGCCTGTGAGATGCGCGCGGCTTGGCGCATGTCATCATCGCTTACCATGTCGCCGGCAAACTTAAGGTTGCTCTCGACGGTGCCCGAGAACAGGCGACCCTGCTGCGGAATATAACCGATACGGCGGCGCAGCTCAGAGAGGGTCATGTCACGCACGTCGACGCCGTCAAGCGAAATGCTGCCGCCCGTGACGTCGTACAGGCGCGGAATCAACTGCACGAGCGTGGACTTGCCCGAGCCCGTGGAGCCAATGATGCCGAGCATCTGACCGGCATGCGTGGTGAAGTTCACGCCGCTGATGACATCGGCGCGGGCATCGGGATACTGGAAGCTCACGTCGCGGAAGGTGAGCTCACCGCGCGGCGCGCTGACCACGGGCAGTTTGGGTGAGACAGGGTCGTTGATGCTCGTGGGGCAAGTGATGACCTCTTCCACGCGCTCGGCTGCGACCTCGGCACGGGGCAGGATGACCGAAACCATGGTGAGGATCATAAACGCCATGACGATCTGCATGGTGTAGGAGATAAACGCCATCATGTTGCCGACCTGCATCACGCCGTCGGACACGCCCTGCGCGCCAAACCAGACGATAAGCACGGTGATGCAGTTCATGACGAGCATCATGAGCGGCATCATAAAGCTCATGGCGCGGTTGGTGTAGAGCTGCGTGGTCATTAGGTCGAGCGAAGCCTTGTCAAAACGCTCGAGCTCATGTTCCTCGCGGTTGAACGAGCGGATGGGCATAAGGCCGTCGAGCAGCTCGCGGGCGGTAAGGTTCACGCGGTCAACAAAGCTTTGCATCTTTTTGAACTTGGGCATGGTGAGGCCCATAAGCACGCCGACGACGGCCGAGACCGCGATGATGGCAACGGCGATGGTCCACTCCAGGCCGGTATGGTTGGCCAGGACGCGCATGACGGCGACGATGCCCATGACGGGGGCCATCAGGCACATGCGGATAAACAGGGTTTCGGCCATCTGGATCTGCTGAATGTCGTTGGTGCAACGAGTGATGAGCGAGGCCTGGCTAAACTTGCCCACCTCGGCCGGCGAGAAGTGCATAACCTTGTTGAAGGTCTCGCGGCGCAGGTCGCGGGCGATGGAGCAGGCGGTGCGCGAAGCCACGGCACCGGTCAGGATGGTGGCGACGAGCGACACCAGGCACAGCCCAAACATCGTGGTCGCCATGCGGCTCAGGTACGCGTTCTGCACGTCGGCGGGGTCGATGCCCTGCGCCTTGTACTCGTCCTGTACATAGCTCACGGCGCGCTGGGTGACGATGGAGCCCGACATGGAGCCCATTTTGTCCGCCATTTGGTTGGCGCCCTCGACGAGCTTGCTTTGGTCTACCAGACCGCCCTCGACACCCAGGCGCAGGCTCTTCATAGTGATCTTACCGCCGTCGGCATCAATCTGCTTTTGCATGTTCTGCGCCGCCGCGGCCTTCTGCTGCATCTCGGCGAGCTGCTCGGGCGTCATCGCTGCCATTTGCTCGGGGGTGGGCATGGCCTGGGCAGCGTTGTCGTCTTTCTCGCTGGACGAGCCCATCATGTCGCCCATGGAGTTGGCGTCGATGCCCTGGTTGAGCGAAAGGACAACAGTCTCGGGCAGGCTCATAATGTCGGCAATCTTGCCTCCATCGGCACGCTCTTCCTCGGTGCCCTCGTACGTTCGAATGTCGTTTTTGTCAGCCTTGCTAAACACGGCCTCCACAGCCTTGGCGTCCTTGGCGCTCATAAAGAGTTCGAGGTCGTCGAGCGATTCGGCGCGGATGGTGTCGGGTACGGGCGACGCGATGCCGCCTTGCTGCACACCCACGTCGACGATGTCGCTCATATAGGTAGGCAGCGCCAGATCGGCGTTGCAGCTGATTACGATAAGTACGATAGCTGCGAACAGTGCCAGGATATGTTTTTTAAAGAGCTTGAGAATCCTCACTCGGCATCTCTCCTTTCTTGATTGCGGTCGATAATTTCGTTGGCACGTCTAAGAAGGCGCACCATCTCTTGGGTATCTGTTTCGCCAAGCTGCTCGAGGAAGGCCGCGGTGCGGTCCTCGAATTCCCGACGTTTGATTTCGATAACCTGGAATCCTTTGTCGGTCACCGTGACGTGTACGCGACGACGGTCGGTCTTTGAGTGCTCGCGCTCGACCCAGCCCTTGGCCTCGAGGGCGCGCAGGATATTGGCGATGCGGGCGCTCGAGACCCAGGCGCGATCAGCGAGTTCGCTCGGCGTGAGCGAGCCGCCGGCGCGCATGAGGGCGCGCATGACGGCCATCTCGCCACCCAGAGCCTGGTCGGCAAAGCGCGAAACGCGCTGGTGCATGCTGCCAAACTCGGTAAAGAGCTGACGCCCAAGCTCATGGAAATCGGTATCTTCCACCGAAAACCCCTAACACTAGAAACTATTTTCGGTGGAAGATGATACCCCCATACGCGGGCCTCATACAATGGGCAATATTAAGAGCTCATTAAGACTTAAAATCATTCAATTGCTAAAGCGTTTCAAAGAACTAGTATGCACGCGGTTAGGCGAGGGGTTGTCACCACCATGACGACTGGGACTCATTTATCGCCACGTGCGATGCTCCAACTTCCCGCAAGGAGACACCTAAATTAAAGGGGGATGGAGTCATGGCATTTGACTTCACGGGCAAGACCGCGATTGTCACGGGCGGCACTCAGGGCATTGGCCTCGAGATCGCCAAGGGCATCGTCGCGGGCGGCGGACACGTCGCGCTCATCGCAAGGAACGCTGCTAAGGGCGAGGCCGCAGTGGCCGAGCTTGGCGAGGGCAACAAGTTCTATCAGCTCGATGTCGCCGATGCGCCCAAGGCGCGCGAGACCGTCGAGCAGATTTTTACGGACCTGCCGCAAACCAACATCTTGATTAACTGCGCTGGCGTCATCAGCACCAAGAAGTTCGACGAGATCGATGACACCGAGTGGCGCCGCACTATCGATATCAACCTCAACGGTACCTTCACTATGATGAACGCCGTGTACCCGCACTTTAAGGCGGCGCATGCCGGCACTATCGTCAACGTGAGTTCCGTTGCTGGCAAGATCGGCGGCGGCCTGCTTGGCACCGCTGCCTACGCGAGCTCCAAGGCCGGTGTCAACGGCCTTACCAAGGCGGTCGCCAAGGAGGGCGGCAAGTTTGGCGTTCGCTGCAACGCCGTGTGCCCGTCGCTCACGTTGACCGATATGACCTCGATTCTCTCTGACGAGAACTCTCAGCGCATCATCAACGGTATTCCTCTGGGCCGCGCTGCCCAGGCCAGCGAGCCTGCGCAGATGGTGCTGTTCTTCGCTTCCGACCTCGCCAGCTTCGTGAACGGCGAGATCGGTGACTGCGACGGCGGCATCGTCCTGGACGGGTAATACCCCGCGATGATTATTCGGCGACGGCTCCTGCGACTCGGGACCGTCGCCTTCTTTCTGACATAGGCGCGTGCGGCTACGATTCGCATGCATCCAAAGGAGATATATATGAGTGAATCGACTGCGGTGGAGGCGCCGGCGGCAAAGGAGCCGTTCTTTAAGATGTCCTCCATCCCGGGTGCCAATATTTTGGTGCCGCTTTTGCTGGGCTGCCTGCTCAACACGCTATTCCCCGACCTGTTCAAAACGCTCGGCAGCTTTACGCTTGGTATGACCCAGCAGGGCGCAGGCCCGCTCGTGGGCGCTTTTTTGCTCATCGTCGGTACGACGATTTCGTTTAAGAGTGCTCCTGCCGCCGCTGCACGCGGCGCCATCATCATCGCCGTCAAGCAGATCGTGGTCGTTGCCGTGTCGCTGCTCATCCTTTATGTGTTCAACGACAACCTGTTTGGCATCTCTGCCATGGTGATGCTGGCGGCTTGCACCGGCGCCAACAACGCTATGTACGCTGGTCTGATGGGCACCATGGGCAATGAGGCCGAGCGTGGCGCCGTCGCCATCACCACGCTGGTTGTCGGCCCTCCGGTCACGATGATCGTGCTCGGCGCTGCCGGTCAGGCTCCGATCGGCTGGTCGCTCGTGGGCGCCATCCTGCCGATCGTCGTCGGCATTATTCTGGGCAACCTCTTCCCGAGCTTTAAGAAGATGATGGCACCGGCACTTTCCGCCGTCATCGTGCTCGTCTTCTTTGCCATGGGCTCGACCATGACCTTTGGCCAGCTCATTAATGGCGGTCTCCCCGGTATTCTGCTCGGCGTGATCTGCTCGGTGGTCTTTGCAATTCCCGTTATCGCGGTCGATAAGCTCACGGGCGGTACGGGTGTCGCAGGTGCGGCCATTTCGAGCTGCGCCGGAGCCAATGTGGCCACGCCTGCTGCCATGGCAAGCGTCAACGAGGCCTTGTACGGCGGTGCGGTGCTCGCGACGGCTACGGCACAGGTTGCTGCCTGCGCAATCGTGACGGCTATTTTGACCCCGCTGGTCACCAGTTGGTGCTACAAGCATTTTGAGGGCCAGGGCAACGGCGATAGCAAGACAACGACCGACAAGGCCGCCGCAGCCGCCTAATGCCAAGCGGCAATCAAAGCTAAAAACTAGCTACGCCACAGGGCGGCCACGGGGGATCCCGTGGCCGCCCTGCAGTTTCTGTAGGGTCTCTAGGACACTTTACCCTGCTAAAGCTGGCATAACAGCTAGGGTGAACGTCGTACAAAGGCAAGGAAAAATACCAAACAAATCGGTGAACGGTAGTTGTTTGCGCTCGCATTTCCTGCGGGTTTGTAAAAAACGCTCTTATGATATAAAAAAAGAAACATATAACAGCCCAGATAGAGAGGGTGGCTATGTTATCCTTCTCAGCGGGTGAAATCTTGGGTTTTGGGTTGTAGTTCCAAGGTGGACAAACGTTTTTCCTGCACCAACGTGTGGTGAAGAACGGAAGAAGCCGGTAGTGCAAGCCGAACATTCAAGAATTCAATAAGCAGCGGTGTGAGAGAGCGCCGCATTACACGTAACTAGGAGCGTGGTTACACAATGCAGGAGGCATGGGAAGGCTTCAAGGAAGGTATCTGGACGGGAGAGGTTGACGTCCGAGACTTCATCCAGAAGAACTACACCCCCTACGAGGGCGATGAGTCGTTCCTCGTAGGTCCGACCGAGCGTACCAAGGAGCTGTGGGGCGAGGTTCTCGACCTGCTGCTTAAGGAGCGCGAGCAGGGTGGTGTCCTCGATATGGACACCAAGACCGTCACGGGTATCGTGAGCCACCCCGCTGGCTACATCGATAATGCCCATCGCGACAAGGAGACCATTGTTGGCCTCCAGACCGACAAGCCGCTCAAGCGCGCGCTGCACGTCAACGGTGGTATCCGCATCGCTTGCCAGGCTGCCAGCCAGCACGGCTACAAGGTCGACGAGAACGTTGTCGAGCGCTACACCTTCGAGCGCAAGACCCACAACGCTGGCGTCTTCGATGTTTACACCCCCGAGATGCGTGCTTGCCGCTCGGCTCACATCATCACCGGTCTGCCCGATGGCTATGGCCGCGGCCGCATCATCGGCGACTACCGTCGTGTTGCCCTGTACGGCGTCGACTACCTGATCAAGGACAAGGAGGCCCAGAAGGCTTCCACTCCGACGGTCATGACCGCCGACAACATCCGCGATCGCGAGGAGCTGCAGGAGCAGATCCGCGCCCTCGGCGAGCTCAAGATGATGGCCGAGACCTATGGTTTCGATATTTCCAACCCTGCTACCAACACGCAGGAGGCCATCCAGTGGATGTACTTCGCCTACCTTGCTGCCGTCAAGGAGCAGAACGGCGCCGCTATGTCCATCGGCCGTACCTCTACGTTCATCGACATCTATGCTGAGCGCGACCTTGCCAACGGTACCTTCACCGAGGAGCAGATCCAGGAGTTCGTGGATCACTTCATCATGAAGCTCCGCATGGTCAAGTTTGCCCGTACCCCCGAGTACCAGGCCCTGTTCACCGGCGATCCGCAGTGGGTCACCGAGTCCATCGGCGGCATGGGTGTTGACGGCCGTACGCTCGTTACCAAGATGAGCTACCGCTACCTGCACACGCTCGAGAACATGGGCACCAGCCCCGAGCCCAACATGACCGTTCTGTGGTCGACCCGTCTGCCCGAGAACTTCAAGAAGTTCTGCGCCAAGACTTCTGTCGCCAGCTCCTCGATCCAGTACGAGAACGACGACCTCATGCGCGTCTATCACGGCGACGACTATGGCATTGCCTGCTGCGTGTCCTCCATGCGCATCGGCAAGGAGATGCAGTTCTTCGGCGCCCGCGCCAACCTGGCCAAGTGCCTGCTCTACGCACTCAACGGCGGTGTTGACGAGGTCTCCAAGAAGCAGGTCGGCCCCAAGTATCGCGCCGTCGAGGGCGATACGCTCGATTACGACGACGTTGTGGCCAAGTACAACGACATGATGAAGTGGCTCGCTGGCGTGTACGTCAACTCGCTGAACATCATTCACTACATGCACGATAAGTATTGCTACGAGCGCATTCAGATGGCTCTGCACGACAAGCACGTGCACCGCTGGTTCGCTACGGGCATCGCTGGCCTTTCCGTCGTGGCTGACTCCCTGTCCGCCATCAAGTACGCCAAGGTCCACCCCGTCCGTGACGAGAACGGCATCATCGTCGACTTCGAGACCGAGGGCGAGTTCCCCAAGTACGGTAACGACGACGACCGCGTCGACCAGATCGCTCACGACGTTGTGCACCAGTTCATGGAGTACATCCGCATGAACGACACTTACCGCAACTCCGTGCCCACGACCTCGGTTCTGACCATTACCTCCAACGTCGTGTACGGTAAGAAGACCGGCTCCACGCCCGACGGCCGCAAGGCTGGCCAGCCGTTCGCCCCGGGTGCTAACCCCATGCACAAGCGCGATAGCCACGGCGCCATCGCTTCGCTGTCTTCGGTTTCCAAGCTCCCGTTCCGCGATGCTCAGGACGGCATCTCCAACACCTTCTCCATCATCCCGAGTGCGCTCGGCAAGGAGGACCAGGTGTTCTTTGGCGATATCGACCTTGATCAGCTGGGCGAGTAACTATTGTTAGTGCTATACTAACAATAACGATTACTGATTAGTGCGCCGGTTTCGGCCGGCGCCTATCGATCGAAGGAGACACATTATGAAGGTTTCTGAAGTTTCCGAGACTCAGGCCGATAACCTGGTCCACATGCTCGACGCTTACGCCGAGAAGGGTGGCCACCACCTGAACATCAACGTCTTCAACCGTGAGACGTTGCTCGACGCTCAGGCTCACCCCGAGAAGTACCCGCAGCTGACCATCCGCGTTTCCGGCTATGCCGTGAACTTCCACACGCTCACCAAGGAGCAGCAGGACGAGGTCATTGCGCGTACCTTCCACGACAAGTTCTAAAGGGACTCAACTCCCACCGGAGACCCGGTAAGGCCTACGCACTTTGGCTCTCAAACGTCCTCGCCGCTTCGCGGCTGCGGAATGTTTGCGAGACAAAGTGCTCCCGGCCTTGCCGGGTCTCCTGCGTTGTCGTCCTTTAGGGAACCACGCTAAATTAAATTGGTGTCCTCGGACATGCAAAGAGGCTCGCTGCGCACTTCGTGCGGCGAGCCTCTTTGCGTCCTGACGCTCCTATTTGGCAAGGTGTTTTTTAGAATCCATTTTGCGCTCGGCCTCGAAGGCCTGCCTGTCCCAATCGAGCGGAAGTCCGGCCTCGACCCATGCCTCGTAGGCCCTCCTTATGGGCTTGAGCTCCCTTTGGATTGGCTACACTGATGTGGACAGCTCCGGGAGGGGCGCAGGAGACGGGAGGGCCGTATATGAGGGACCCCAGGCACCCGAGGCATTTCACCGACGATTTCAAGAGGCAGATAGTCGACCTCTACAACGCCGGCAAGCCCAAACGCGAGATCATGGACGAGTACGACCTCGGCAAGAGCACCGTGGAGAGGTGGATCAAGTCGATAAACGCGACCGGCTCGCCGCGCGCCGCGGATAACCGCACGCCCGAGCAGAACCGGATCCTGGAGCTCGAGCGCGAGAACCGCAGGCTCCGGATGGAGGTCGACGTCTTAAAACAAGCGGCGCTGATATACGCTCGAAAGTGAGGGCCATAGCGGCCAACGAGGGCCGCTACCCCATATCAGCGCAGTGCAGGCTCCTCGGCGTCGCGAGGTCGACGTACTACTCCATGCGCTCGCGGGCCGACCGGCCCGCCGCGCCGGACCCCGCCGCGCCGGCCGTGGTCGCGGCCCACGCCGCCAGCAAGGGCCGGTACGGCTCGCGCAAGATAAAGGCGTCGCTCGAGAGGTCGGGCGTCACCGTCAGCCGGCGTCGGGTCTGCCGCATCATGAGGGAGAACGGCCTGGTCAGCGCATACGGCAGGAAGAGGTTCAAGGTGCACCCCGGGGCGGTCAACGAGGCCGACGTGCCCAACGTCGTCGCGCGCGGCTTCGGCGGCAGGGCGCCGCGCACCCATATATGCAGCGACCTGACCTACGTGCGCGTCGGGGCCTCGTGGAACTACGTCTGCCTGCTCGTCGACCTCTACAACAGGGAGATCGTCGGCCACTCCGCCGGGCCCAGGAAGGACGCCCGGCTGGTCAAGTCGGCGTTCGCGACGCTCTCCTTCCCCATCTCGGACATCGAGGTCTTCCACACGGACCGCGGCAGCGAGTTCGACAACGCCGAGATCGACCTGATGCTCGAGGCCTTCGGCATTGAGAGGTCGCTGTCGGCCAAGGGCTGCCCCTACGACAACGCCGTCGACGAGTCGACCAACAGGATACTGAAGGCCGAGCTCGTCCACCGCGAGACGTTCGGCACGACGCGCGAGCTCCGGGCCAAGCTCTCGGACTACGTGCACTGGTACAACAACTTCAGGATCCACTCGACGCTGGGCTACATGTCGCCGGTCGAGTTCAGGGAAGCGGGGCTGTCCCTCCCGGAATCGTCCAAATAGGTGTTGCCAATCCATTCACCCTCCCCGACCCATACGTCAGCGCCTTTAGGCGATACTGGTCGTAACGATCAAGGCTTACGCCGCACGGAAAGGAGACATTATGGGCATCTTTAAGAATGATGACCAAAAATCGAGCCAGTTTGGATTTGACGAGAAAAGCATGGCAGGCAAGGCCGTCAAGGCCGTGCGCTGGATTTACGCCATCACGGGCGTCTTGGCGCTCGTCGCCGGCATCGCACTGCTGTTTGCGCCCGCCAAGTCCCTCGTCTTCTTAACGACCGTCTTGGGCTTCTACTTTGTGATCACGGCCGCGATCAGGCTGTTTACCGCTGTTTTCGAGCCACTGCTGCCCACCGGCTGGCGCGTGACGAGCATCATCTCCAACCTACTCATTATCTTGGGCGGCGTCATAATCCTGCGCAACCAGGCCTTCTCGACCGCGACGCTCACCACGATGGTGGTTATCGTGGCCGGCTTTGGCTGGATCGTCGAAGGTGTCATGTCCATTCTGGAGTCCGAGCTTTCGTCCAACCGTGCCCTCGCCATCCTGAGCGGCGCGCTCTCCATCATCGCCGGCATGTTCGTGTTTATCTATCCGCTGTGGTCGGCCAAGATGCTCGTCATCTTTAGCGGCGCCGCACTGCTGGTGTTTGGCGTAACGCTGATTGTTCGCGCTATTCAATTTGGCAAACTGGTGCACTAGATGCCGCGAACGCTCTTTATTGATGCAGACGCCTGCCCGGTCACGCGCGAGTCGATTGACTGCGCGCGGCGGGCGGGCGTCGCCGTCGTTATCGCCGGCAACAGCACACAGAACCTGGAACGCCACATTCGCCGCGACGATCCGCGCGACGTCGAGCATGCGCGACGCGGATTTTGGGTCACGACGCTCGATGTGAGCGTGGGCGCCGACAGCGCCGACTTTGCCATTGTCGAACGCCTGCAGGCGGGCGACGTAGTCGTGACGCAGGACATTGGCTTGGCGAGCATGGTGCTCGGGCGCGATGCCGCCGCCATCGGCGTGCGCGGGCGCGTCTACGATAAGGCGACCATCGACATGCAACTGTTTATTCGCCACGAGGAAAAGAAGGTGCGCCGCGCCGGCGGTCGCACTCGCGGTCCGGCGGCATTTACCAGCGAAGACCGGGCCCGCTTTAAGCGCAACCTCACCGAGCTGCTGCGCTAACCAAGGTAGATTTTCGGGACATGCCCGGAAATCTACCTTTTTGTTTTGAGCGGTGTGAGCGCTCGGAATCCATGGCTCAACAAAAAACGGGCTTCAAAATGCCATGCGTCGCCGCATTGCGCAGGCGCCGAGCATGGCTATTTGAAGCCCATTTTTTAGGCCTACTTAGAGGCCGAAGGCGGATAGGATAAGGCCCCAGCCGGCGCCGATGACGTACATCATGACCAGGAACACGGCGTTTTCACGAGCGCTGCGATTGGTGCGGAACAGGACAAGATAGCCCACGCCGGCGGAAATGAGCGTGCCGGCGAGCATCGGCGCCAGCTGTAGCGCGCCCTCCAGGTACAGCTGCGTAATGACCACGCTGGCCGAGCAGTTGGGGATCAGGCCGACGAGTGCCGAGCCCAAGACGGCGAGCGTCTCGTTGCCACGCAGGAACTGCTCGATCGCGGACTCTCCGAAGGTCTCGAGCACGGCAACTAGAATCAGCGTCACCAGGAAAATAAAAACCGAAACCTGCACGGTGTGCGAGATCGCGCTGCGGATAATCGACAGGACGGGCGCACCTTCGTGGGAGTGACCGTGGTCGTGCCCATGGCCGTGGTGGTGCTCATGCTCGCCTGCGTGACCGTGGTCATGGCTGTGTCCGTGGTCGCGCTCGTGTTCATCTTCATCATCATCGCAACCGCAATGGTCGCGCTCGCACAACTCGTGGATGTGGTCGGCGCTCACGCCCGCCTCGGCCACTTCATCAATGATGTCGCCCCCGGTATGGTCGTCGTGTGCGCAGTTCACATGAGCCGGATTGGCAGCGGTCCCCAGCACGGTACGGCGAATCGCCGCATGCGCGCGGGCATTACGACGAAGGCCGCGGATAGCCGCGTCCACGATAAAGCCCGTGACCAGCGCGATCAGTGCCTTCGAAGCCAAAAGCATCGCCATGGTCTGCACGGGCACCTGCTCGGCGAGCAACAGCGGCAGCATCTCATCGGAGGTCGAGAGGAACACGGCGACCAGCGTGCCCAGCGTCACGACACGGCCGGCGTACAGCGTTGCTGCCATGGCCGAAAACCCGCACTGCGGCACAATGCCCAGCAGCGAGCCAGCCACAGGACCCGCAGCGCCGGCGCGCTTGATAGCGCCGTTGACGCGGTCGCCCGCAACGTGCTCAAGTGTCTCGAGAGCAAGATACGTCACCAACAAAAACGGCGCCAGCGAGAGCGTGTCCTTGCCGGCGTCGAGCAGAATATCAATCAGCAAATCCATGACGGATGGAACCTTTCATGTCTTTCGGCAGCATTGTAAAAGTCCTAGCGGTCAACTAGGGTATTGTAGTTGTCCTAGGCGCGATGCCAATAGTTGCCCATGGTAAACTATCATCTCGCCACATCTCAATGAACCCGAGCCGCGCGGTGCGGCCCGTCCAAGGAGCAGTTATATGAACGTTTCACAAGCACTCGAATACGAGCGTCAGCCGTTTATCCCCATGTTTATCTATGGCGATCACGGCGCCATGGAGTCCGAGCGCCAGAAGGGCGAGGAGGCCCTTAAGGTGCTCGAAACCGAGTACTTTACCGCCGAGGGCGACCCCAGCTTCGACTTTGCCACCGTGCGCGACCTGGCTGACCGCAACCGCGACCTGTGCGACCAGATTGGCGAGGCGCGCCTGCGCAACGTGACGCCCGCGACGCTTTCGCGCGGCCTGTCCGATGCCGACACCTGCGCCGCCATCGGTAAGATGCAAAAGCGCACCGCCGCGTCGGTCATGCGCGAGATCCGCGGCGACCGCGACGCGCTCGGCGTGGCCTACGCCCGCAAGCCCATCCAGGGCACCGTGCTCGGTATCGACATCGAGACCACCGGCCGTGCACCCGAGCGCGGTTATATCATCAATGTGGGTTGGGAAATCATGGAGCTCACCAGCGACGCCGTCCCGCACGACGCCGAGGCACACTACTGCGGCCTGCCCGATATCTACCGCGGCGAGGATGTGCCGTTGTCGAATATCCACCACATCACCTGGGACGACATCGACGGCAAAAAGCCGTTCCGCGAGAACAAGGAACTGCAGAAGCAGCTGCTCAAGCTTATGAAGAAGTACCCGTACATGGCGCACAACGCCGCCTTTGAGGACAGTTGGTTCAAGATCCACCTGGACGGTTACGCCGAGGCACGCCGCGCCGGCAAGATCATCGTCATCGACTCGCGCCAGATCTGCCGCAGCCTGGATGCCGACGTCCGCTCGCTCCCCCGCGAATCCGCGCCCGCCGCGCTCGAGAACTGGGCGCGCCGCCGTGGAACCCTCGCCGCCGACGCCAACGAGCAGCATCTGGGCCTCGACGACACCGACCTCATGCTCCGCACGGTTCAGGCCGAGTTCAACCTCAAGAACCTATTTGCCAAGTAGAAACGTCTACGACAAACTCCGGCGTAGATCACGAGCGGCCTCGCAGCGGGAAACCCCGCAGCGGGGCCGCCCTACGTTCCACAGATAGATCTGCCATCACAAATTCTGAACCCTCATTTTGAACGATTTCGGCCAATTCCCGACACGTAATTCGTTGTCGGATGGTGATGCATCACTATCAAATGTGCGGCAATTGAGTATTTATATGCTATAGCTAAGCTGCGAAAACTTTTATTTAGGGCATACCAACTCATAATTGCGTCAAGCTTTTGGACAGCATTTGGTTAGACCTCTAAAACGGCTTTTCCACTCAGCGCCGTCAACACGGCATTAGCTGACACGATATATATCATGAGTATCGTATTGTCACATACCACTGCAAAAGCGGTCTACCAGGTCGCGCATTCGGTGTCTGCGAAAGGCATCGAGTCCTGTAGCCCTGCCGCGATTTACGGATCATGTCCCACCGGAACGCTCCTTGACGCAGCCGCAGAATGGCTCACCAAACATGATGTTTCCCTCGACGCAAATGATTCCCTCGAGGTGATGGTGTTTGATCGCAGGAATGCGCGCTATGCAATGAACTGTCAATGCCACGTTTCGTCAAAACGATTCTCGAAC
Source organism: Collinsella sp. (assembly GCA_048250755.1). Lineage (GTDB taxonomy): Bacteria > Actinomycetota > Coriobacteriia > Coriobacteriales > Coriobacteriaceae > Collinsella. The sequence goes on along the minus strand of DBEZMF010000007.1, from coordinate 4,561 downwards.
TCACGCTTTATAGAGCTCAAAGATGGCATCTTCATTGTTAGCGTTGAGCTTTGCGCACTTCAGGCCGCCACCTATCTCCCTTTTCGCGAACTGGTGGAGTACTACTTTGAATTGTGCAGCGCTTACTCCCTTGGAACCGACTCTTCCACCTCCTATACCGAGCGTTTCGCGCTCACCTCGACCGAGAGGTTAAAGCAGTTCTTTAATTCCATTACCAGATGCGACGGTCTGGCCCTTGCCCGAAAGGCGATCCAATGTGTGCGCGACGGATGCCGGTCTCCCATGGAAACGGCATTTGTCATGATGCTAACGCTGCCCAAAAGCGAAGGAGGGCTTGGTATTAAGGGAATTGAGACCGATTACGAGGTGCAGGTCACCACTGCCGCAAAGAATCTCACGAGACGCAAAAAGTTCTTTATGGATGCGTATCTAAAGAAATCTCGCACAGACATTGAATACAACGGTTTTTATCATGACGCGGAAGAAGACCGCGCCATCGATGAGGAGCGCAAGAATGCACTTGCGTCCATGGGGTACGGAATCATCACCGTCAGCCGTTATTCCTTTATGCATGCCAGCTCTTTTGTTAGGGTCATGGAAGCAATCCAGCGGAAAGAGGGCGTACGCCCCTCGCGTCTGCCAAAAGACTTTCAAATCATGCAAGAGGACCTGAGACAGTTTGTGCTCAGAAGGTTTATAGAAGAGAAAAAGCGAATTCAGAAGCAGCTTCGCCAGGATTCCGAAGAGCGTCAACGAATCGACCTCGAAAAAGCAACGCTCGAAGGCATCACGCTGGATGACCCGACAATTAATGAAGTTCCGGCAATCGATGACATGCAGACTGTCGAATCCGACAGCCCATCATTTGCCCAAACAAGCAGCCTCGCGCCCGAGGGCAGGGTCTTCGGGGCCGGAGACTAGGCCGGCTAACAAGGTGGGTACCCTAACGACGTGCAAAATTGCGAGTATTCAGCAGGGTCGGGTGTCTATCACCCTCGAGTGGATCCAAATGTGAAGCGAAATCACTCTTGCGTGAGAGCGTTAGGCAACATTTGAGGAAGAACTCATCGGATTAACACCCTAAGATAACTCTTGAACTGCATTATATGACCTGCAATAAATTAGCGGACCCCCTATAGTTGCAGAATACTCCATTTTTTGCACGGCACGAGGGTACCCACCTTGGCATCGACTATCAAAAAACGCTCAGTCCGGGATCTCGTCCACTATTCCCCATCATTTTGTACAACGAATTACCTGAACGTCATTGACATATGAACATGCACTCATATAATCGAAAGTAAATTATATGAGCGCATGTTCATATGAAAGGATATTGCAATGAGCATCCGCGTTGATGAAACGAAACTCGACATCGAGGCCACCGAACCCGCGATCCCGACCACCTGCTCGCCCGAGGACCTTCCCGACGAGGAGCTTCTCTACGACCTCGCCGACCTGTTCAAGGTCTTCAGCGACACCACGCGCATCAAGATCCTCTATGCCCTCATGGGCCGCGAGCTCTGCGTGGCAGACATCGCCGAAGCGACCGAAACCTCGCAGTCCGCGGTGTCGCACCAGTTGCGAACGCTCAAGCAGTCGCACCTGGTTAAATTCCGGCGCGACGGGCGCAATATCCTCTACTCGCTTGCCGACGACCATGTCTACACCATGCTCAACCAAGGCATGAGCCACATCTGCGAATAGCGACCAACCACGGTACCAACGCGGCCTGCACCCAAGCCGCAAAAACAGGGAAAGGAACCCACCATGAAAAAGCAGTTTAAGCTCGACGAGATCGACTGCGCCAACTGCGCGCGCAAGCTTCAGGACGAACTTGCCAAGCTTGAGGGCGTCAAGTCCGTTTCGGTCAATTTTATGACCCAGAAGTTGACGCTCGAGGCCGACGACGCCGAGTTCGACGAGGTCCTCGACCGCGTCGTGGAGTTCACCGCCGACGCCGAGCCGGACTGCGAGATCATTCTCTAGTCCAGGTTTACGCTAACCTGCAAGGCCGCGCTTGCCGCGGCCTTTGCTCGCGAAATTATATGATCGAGTGTTCATACATTCAAATGGGAGGATTGAATCATGGCAACCGCCGATCCCAAGAAGAAAAAGAAGAAGCGCAAGAAGAAAGAGTCCCTTGAGCATAAGCGCAACCGCATCCTGGTAGCACTGGTCATTTTTGCCGTAATTTATGCCCTCGACGAGCTCGGCGCTCTCACTGTCGCATTTGGGGAGCCCGGCAACATCTACGCCAGCTTCGTGCTGTTCCTGGTGCCGTTCCTAATTGCCGGCTACGACGTGCTCCAAAAGGCATACAACAACATCCGCCGCGGCAAGGCGTTCGACGAGAGCTTCCTCATGGCCGTCGCGACCATCGGCGCATTTGCCATGGTGCTCTTCCCCGACACCGACCCGCACATGGCCGAAGGCGCCGCCGTCATGCTGTTCTATCAGGTTGGCGAGCTGTTCCAGGCATATGCCGTGGGCAAGAGCCGCAAGTCGATCAGCGCCATGATGGACATCGCGCCCGATTACGCAAACATCGAGCAAGCCGACGGCACACTCGAGCAGGTCTTCCCCGATGACATCGCTGTCGGCACCGTCATCGTGGTCAAGCCCGGCGAGCGCGTGCCCATCGACGGCGTCATCGTCGAAGGCGAGACGCAGCTCGATACCGCCGCCCTTACCGGCGAGTCGGTCCCCCGCCCGGCCAAAACCGGAGACGATATCATCAGCGGCTGCATCAACATGACGGGTCTCATCCACGTGCGCACCACCAAGCCCTTTGGCGAGTCCACCGTCGCGCGCGTCCTGGAGCTCGTGGAAAACGCTAGCGAAAAGAAGGCGCGTACCGAGAACTTCATCACGCGCTTCGCCCGCGTCTACACGCCCGCCGTCACCGGCGCGGCAGCCGTGCTCGCACTCGGCGGCGGCTTGGTCACCGGTGCCTGGTCCGACTGGATCCTGCGCGGCCTGACCTTCCTGGTCGTCAGCTGCCCGTGCGCGCTCGTGATCAGCGTCCCGCTCAGCTTCTTTGGCGGCATCGGCGGCGCATCCAAGCTGGGCGTCCTCATCAAGGGCTCCAACTACCTCGAGACGCTCGCCGATGTGGACACCGTCGTCTTCGACAAAACGGGCACCCTTACCAACGGCACGTTCTCGGTCGTCGCGGTGCACCCCGAGGCCGGCTATACCGAGCAGTCGTTGCTCGGAGTCGCCGCCCTTGCCGAGTCGTTCTCCGATCACCCTATCGCGCAGTCGGTGCGCGCCGCCTACCAGGGCGAGCCCGACCCCAAGCGCGTGACGGATTCCGCTAATGACGTGGGGCACGGCGTGACGGCGACCATCGACGGCATGCATGTCGTCGTCGGCAACGCCAAGATGCTCGCCGCGGCCGGCGTTGAAGCGCCCGATTGCGAGGTCGTCGGCACCATCCTCCACGTGCTCGTCGATGGCATCTATGCCGGCCACATTGTAATTGCCGACACCGTCAAGGCCGATGCCGAGCAAACGATTCGCGACCTGCACGCCGCCGGCATCAAGCGCACCGTCATGCTCACGGGCGACCGCGAGGAAGTGGCTGCGTCCGTTGCCGAACAGTTGGGGCTCGACGAGTTCCATGCGCAACTGATGCCGGGCGACAAGGTCGAGCGTGTCGAGGCATTGCTGGCAGTCGAATCGGGCAAGGGCAAGCTCGCCTTTGTCGGTGACGGCATCAACGACGCACCCGTGCTCACGCGCGCCGACGTCGGAATCGCCATGGGCGCCATGGGATCGGACGCCGCAATCGAGGCGGCGGACGTTGTGCTCATGGACGACAAACCTTCCAACATCTCCCGCGCTATCCGCGTGGCGCGCAAGACCATGACGATTGTTTGGCAGAACATCATCTTTGCACTGGGCATCAAGTTGCTGATCCTTGTGCTGGCAGCGCTGGGCATTGCCAACATGTGGCTCGCCGTCTTTGGCGACGTGGGCGTGGCGATCATCGCCATCCTGAACGCCATGCGCGCGATGGGTGTCAAGAACCTGTAGCGTCTGTGGTCCTTCCGGCCGGGGCCGGGCTTGGTTTTGAAAACGTCCTCGACCAATGAAGTGCCCCCGTTCTGCTCCTTCGGAGCTACGAACGGGGGCACTTCTGGTCTGACGCTCCTATTTGGCAAGGTGTTTTTTAGAATCCATTTTGCGCTCGGCCTCGAAGGCTTGCCTGTCCCAATCGAGCGGAAGTCCGGCCTCGACCCATGCCTCGTAGGCCCTCCTTATGGGCTTGAGCTCCCTTTGGCCCCTCTCCAGCATCGAGATGTACTTCTCGCTGGTGCCCAGTATGGACGCCGCCCTCACCTGGCTGACCTTCGCCGCGCGCCTGGCCGCCACGAGCTCCGAGGCGTCCTCGGGCCTCCTGATCTCGTGCGGGTGCATCAGCGCCCGGTACGCCTCTGGATTGGCAACACCTATTTGGACGATTCCGGGAGGGACAGCCCCGCTTCCCTGAACTCGACCGGCGACATGTAGCCCAGCGTCGAGTGGATCCTGAAGTTGTTGTACCAGTGCACGT
>DBEZMF010000006.1:0-21278 GCA_048250755.1 Collinsella sp. | reverse complement strand
GCTGGAGCAGGGCTTGTTCGGCTGGAACGTAACGGACTGTAAGATTTGCTTTGAATACGGGCTTTATTACAGTCCGGTCAGCACGCCGGCGGACTTCCGCTCATTGGCCCCGATTGTATTGGAACAGGCATTGAAGGAATCAGGGACGCAACTGCTGGAACCTTATCTCTCCTTCACCCTCTATGCGCCCCGGGAATATCTTTCCAGGGCTTATCATGATGCACCGAAATACTGTGCCACCATCGAAACGGTCCAGGTAAAAAAGGATGAAGTTGTCTTTACTGGCGAGATTCCCGCCCGCTGTATACAGGCATACCGTACTGATCTGGCCTTTTACACCAACGGGCAGAGCGTATGCCTTACAGAACTGAAAGGGTATCAGGCCGCTGTCGGCAAGCCAGTCATCCAGCCCCGCCGTCCAAACAGCCGCCTGGACAAGGTGCGCCATATGTTTCAGAAGGTAATGTAAAGATACCTACCGTCAACGCCGAGAAATTTATGGGCATTGTCCGCAAGCACCTTGCCTTTGAAGAACTGACCCCCACTCTCTTGCGGGAAATGATCGAGAAAATTGTGGTGCATGAGTGCAGCTATGATGAGAACGGCACCCGCAGGCAGGACATTGAGATTTATTACAGCTTTGTCGGCAAGATTGACTTGCCCGAATAACCGCCCGACCTATCCGACACAATGGCCAAGTGTCGGATAGGAACGGCAAAATTTTTTGCACTTCTATTGCTTCTTTATCACACATAAGCAAACGGACGTGTCGCGCAGCACCGTAGCCGTTCCGCGCAACGAAAAGCCTCACCGCCAGCGATCTCGTGCGCACATCGGCCGCAAGCGGCACGGGAGAGGCCGTCCCGATTAGGGTAGCGGCGCCGCGACTCGGAAACGCGCCTCCGTCCTCCACGCGACGTCCCGACGTAACCCTCGCGAGCGCCCCGGCAACCGCCGACGGGCCGCATCCCATGCCCGGAGGGTCTCGGCGCCCATGGCCGGTTCCATGCCGCACGCCTCCGCCCCTCCGACCCGAAACCCGCCCCGGCGCTCCTTGGACGCGCAGGGTCGCACGCCGGCAGGCGGCCCGCAAGGGCCGCGACACTTTTTCGGGTTCTTCGCCCCATGCGCTGCGCGCGCGAACAACGCGAAAAACTGACGTCGGGAGATTTCTACAACCACGTCCGACTTCGCTTCCTCCCTTGCCGGCACGCCCGCGCTGCATGCGACTCACGCGACGCAAGGCACGCCACAGGGGCGGGCCTCAGAGTCTAAGGAGCAAGACATGAACGACATGAAGGAAAAGGCGATGGGCGCGGTCAAGGCCTTCCTCGAGCGCAAGGGCTACGAGATCGTCGACGAGGCCTGGCAGGGGCCCGAGGGTATCGGCGGGATCGACCTCGTGGCGGTGGACGAGGACGGGACCCTGGTGTTCGTCGACGCCACGGCCCGGATCGGGACGGACGGCTTCCCCGAGGCCCACAGGGCGCGCGGGCTGCGCGAGGCGCTGGCGGCGACGTGGCTCGCCGGCAACGGCGACGACTACGCCGACACCCCGGTCCGCTTCGACGAGGTGGCGATGATGGTCGTCAAGGAGAACCGCGCGCTCCTGCGCCACCACGTCAACTGCTTCGGCGAGATGGAGCCGCTCTCCTAGGCGGCGCGCCCGGCCCCGGGCTCCCGGGGCCGGGTTTCCCCGAAACTCGGCCCCTGTACCACGAAAGCGTACATATCCGTACGTTTTCGTGGTACACTCCGCTTGTCGGACAAATCCGTACGATTTTGTCCCGACGCTCCGAGACTCGGGGCGCGCCGGACCGGATGCGGCGAGGCGCGCCCCACGCTAGAGAGGACGCGACCCATGCGCACGATAGCCATTTCCAACTACAAGGGCGGCGTCGGCAAGACGACGACCGCCGTGAACCTGGCGGCCATCTTCGCCGCCCGGGGCCTTCGGACCCTGCTCGTCGACCTCGACCCGCAGGCGTCGGCCACCGACTTCTTCGGCCTCTACGACCGGGCCGCCTCCGAGCGGCGCACATCGGTCGAGCTGCTCTACGGCGGCGCGCCCGTGGAGGAGATCGCCTACGCCGCCGGGGAGAACCTCGACGTGGTGGCCTCGACCATCGACCTCGTCGACCAGAACGAGATGCTCCTGCGCGAGCAGCGCCTCAAGTTCGCGCTCGACGACGCCTCGGGCTCCTACGACGTCTGCCTCATCGACTGCAGCCCCGTGATGCGCAGGCTCGCCTTCAACGCCTACCTCGCCGCCGCGGAGGGCGGCATGGTCGTCATCCCCGTGAAGCTCGACTCCACCGTGATGCGCGGCACGGCGCTCACCGTGGAGGCGACGCGCTCAATCGCGGACGCCCTGCGCATGCCCACGCCCAGATGGAAGATACTGCGCACCTGCGTGCCCGGCCGCATGACCAACGCCGAGACCACGGGCGCGGCCGTGCTCGACGGGTTCTTCCCAGACGAGCAGTTCGAGACGGTCATACACGCGAGCAGCAAGGTCTGCGAGGGCAGCTGGCAGTGGAAGCCGGTGGCCGCCTTCGAGCCGGGGAGCCGCCCCGCGCGCGACTACGAGGCCCTCGCCGACGAGGTGTACCGTGAGCTCGCCTAGCCAGGTGGCCGCGGGATTCACCATCACGGGGCTCCTCGACGGCGCGTCCCGCACCCGCGGGCGCTACCCGGTGTCCGAGATCGCGGTGGCCGACATCGCCGACCACCCGGCGAACGCCGCGTACTCCATGGACCCGGCCGGCATAGCCGAGCTCGCCGAGTCGATACGCCAGGACGGCCTCACCGACCTGCCGCTGGTGCGCAAGGTCGGAGACGGCTCGTGGCAGATGGTCTCCGGGCACCGCCGCAAGGCCGCCTACGCGCTGCTCGCCAAGGACGACCCCGCCTACGAGAGGATGCCCTGCCGCGTGATAGAGGGCATCGACGACGAGCGGGCGGTGACGCTGCTCCACGCCGCGAACTACTTCACCCGCGCGCTCACCGTGACCGAGCGCGCCGCCGCGACCGAGGCGCTCAGGGGCGACGCCGTGCGCCTGCGCTCCGAGGACCCGTCGCTTTCCGGCATGCGCGTCGACGACGTGAAGGCCGCCATCATCGAGCGGCAGACGGGCCGCAAGGTCTCCGGCAAGACCATCGCGCGCGAGGAGAGGCTTGCCCGCAGGATCGCCGAGGACCTCTCGCCCGAGTGGGCCGCCGAGGCCGACCGAGGCAACCTCAGCGCCGAGGCGGTGCGCTCGCTCGCGGGCATGCCGAAGGAGCGCCAGGCGGAGATGCACGCCGCGATGGAGCCCTGGCGGCGCACCAAGCGGGAGCTCTCCGACTACGTGAGGAGCGAGAGCAAAACGCAGGCCGGCCCCGACGGGCGCATCGCGAAGGCCGCGAGGCTCGTGGCCGACTTCCTCGAGAGCCCGCCCGAGAGCCCGAGCGCTGCCGACCTCTCGCTGCTGCGGGAGATGGCGCTCATGACCGCGCCCTACGCGGAGGCGGGCGCAGGAGCCCGGAAGGTCCGAAGAAGGGCCTCGCATTCGAAATCCAGCAAGTAGCCTATGGCGTCCGACATCGCGTCGGGCGTCCATAGCACTTGGGGACCGGGCGGCCTCGGACCCGTCATGCCGCGGGCCGTTTGGGAGCCCGCTTACGCGAGGCCCGGTCCCAGAGGCGGCGCCCGAGCCGGGCCGCCGCCTGCGGGGAATCCCCCGCGCCCCTAGAGAGACGCGCCCGCCGCACGGCGGGCCCGAGGAAAGGAATCCGCAATGGAAGAGAGCGTCGGCGGCGCCAGGGGCAAGGAGCGCCGCGTCACGTTCCGCATGGAGGGAGGCGACTACGACGCGCTCTGCGAGCGGTGCGAGCGCGCCGGCCTCAGCAAGTCGGAGTACCTGCGCTACCTCGTGCGCATACCGCTGTCGACGGAGGCGAACGCGGGAGACGAGCACCGCATACTCGTCGACCGGAAGGCCCTGTGGGCGATGTCGCGCGAGCTCACGAAGTGGGGCTACCACTACAACCAGGCCGTGCACGCGATGAACCTCATCAACTTCCACGCCCGCCACGGGCGCGTCGACCGCGACCTCGTCGCGGATAGCGTCCCGACGATCGAGCGCGAGCTCGCCGACGTGAACGCCGCGGCCCGAGAGATGGCGGCGGAGCTCGGTCGCATCGGCGCCGACTCGCTCGTGGAGGGCTCGCCATGCCGATCCTGAAGCCGATAAGCGGCCACGGCTCGACGGGCGGCATCCGCCGCTACCTCGAGAAGGGAGGCCGCGCCCTGGCGCGCGACCTGTTCAACCTGAGCTACGACGAGCGCGACGCCGGCGCGCTGGGGGAAGACGCCAAGGAGGCCTGCGCCTGGGACGCCGAGATGGACGCCACGCGCGCCGCCTTCGGCACGGACGCGCCCTGGCGGGGAAAGCCCGCGCGCACGTTCAAGCACTTCGTGCTCTCGCCGGACCCCGGCGACAGCATCGACCTGGCGGCGCTGCGCGAGCTCGCGTGCTCGTGGGCGCTCAAGCACTTCGGCGACCACGAGATCGCCATCGTCTACCACGACGACAACGCCCGCGGCATACCGCACGCGCACATCGTCGTGAACAACGCCAACCTCCGAACCGGCTACCGCATGCAGACCCAGCACCCCGAGGACCTCAACCGAGACCTTCAGGACATGGCGCGCGAGCGCGGGCTGTCGGGGCTCTCCAACGACCGAGCTCCCGAATCGCCGTCGAAGGCGCGCGGGCATGCCGGCGCGGGCGGGCCAAGGAGCCGCAGGAGCGTCTACCTGGGCCGGGCCGAGAAGGAGATCATGCGCTCGGGCGGCTACTCGTGGGTCGGCGACATCCGCGCCCGCGTCGCGCTCGCCAAGACCACGGCGCGCGACGAGGCGGAGTTCCTCGGCATCCTCGACGCCCTGGGCGTGCACGTCGCCGACAACTCGGCCAAGGCGCGGCGGGACGACTGGGTGTTCAGCCTGGCGGAGGAGCCGTCCAAGAAGGTAAGCGGCGAGCGCCTGGGGTTCGTCTACGGCAAGGAGATGCTCCGCCGGCGCTTCGAGCGCGAGGGCGCCTACCGTCCCACGGACGCGAGCACCGCGCGCATCCGCGAGGCCGCCGAGCGGGCTCTCGAGCTCAACGACCTCTCGGAGCTGAGCAGGCTCTCCTCGGCGCTCGAGACCTGCGCGAAGTTCGACGTCGAGTCCATCGAGGAGTTCGGGCTCAGGATGGCGACGTTGGAGCGACGCGGCCAGGCGGGCGGCGAGGGGTACCGCCGCCTCGAGGCCGCCCGCGCCTACATGGCCGAGAACGGGCTCATGCCGCTCAAGACCCGCTACGGGGACGGTGAAGGGCGCGACGATGCCAGCGGCAATTCGCGCCAGTGCCACCGAGCGGACGAGCAGAAGCGCATCCTCGCCGCCGAGCGGCAGCGGGCCCAGCAGGACCAGCGTAGGGAGAGGGGCCGGAGATGATGGTGAGGATAGAGTACGAGGGCGGCAGGACGACGCTGTTCGACACGCTCTCGTTCACGGAGGGGTCGCCGTTCTCCGGCGCGAACATGCTCACGGAGTTCGAGCTCGAGATGCGGGAGGAGCCCGAGAAGGGGCTCTGGCTCACGGCGAACTGGCACCAGGTGCGCGACGACTGGCGCGCCGACGCGCCCGCGGACGGCATCCCGGCGGCGCGCAGGTCCCGCGGCTGGCGCTTCATGCTGGCCTCGGAGGCCGAGCTGGGGCGCGCCCGCCGCGTCCTGCTCGACGGGGACGAGGCGTTCGCCCGGGTGCGGGGGTACCTGTGCGACGCGGCAGCGATCGGCGCCTGCTACCGCGAGTACGTGGGCCCTCCCTCAAAACCGCTGAAGTCGCAGATAAGGGAGCTGCAGCACGCGCTGGGGAGGGCAGAGGTCCCGGGCGTGCCCGACGAGCTGGCGAGGCTGCTCGCGGAGGAGAAGGAAGAGGGCGCCGAGGAGGGCGTGCGTAAGGTCAAGGAAGATTGGGGTGACGTCGATGAAGAGGCTTGGTAGGTTCCTCGTGGCGGCGCTTAAGGTCACGCTGGGCTTTTTCGTCTGGCTGTTCCGCGCCGTGTTCAAGTGGGTGATGTGAGAAGAGGCGGGCAATTGCCCGCCTCTTCTTCTTGGCTTCTAATCTTTCTTATCGTCGATGAGCCAGCAGTCGGTTCCGTCCGTGAGCAGCGTCCTGGCTGTCCGGGATGCCGCTGCGATGCGTTCGATCTCGCCTTTTCGATCTTCGGCTTCGGACCTCAGTTTCGACTCTCCCGAGCGTAGGCTCGTGCGCATCTCGACCTTAGCCTCGAGGAGCTGCTCCTTTGCGGCGGCTCTAGGCGTCTGGGAGACCAGCCTCTTGAGGGCGTTCCCCTGGGTGCCGCGAGGAAGCGCGATGGGCGCCCCCTTCATGCCCCCGATCTTCATCTCCATGAGCGCGGCGAGGACCTGCCTCTTTTTCAGGAAGCCCTGAGATTTGTCGAGGATCCGCTGCTCTTCGATGAGGGCGCTGCGGTCGTCCATGCTGCCGTCGTAGTACATGCGCGTCATGGCGAGCGCCGACAAGGCCTGGAGGCACATGCCGAACTGGGCCTCGTAGGATTGGATCTCTTTAAGCAGCGGTTCGAGGTCCTTCTCGCGCTCGGCGGCGCTCCTGACCCCGTCTTCGACGCCGGCGAGCTGCTCGGTAATCCAATCGATTACCTGGCCGACGTCGTTGTACCTGCCCTCGATCTCGTTTCTTGCCGCCTGGCGCGCCTCGGCGGGCTTTTGGAGGTAATCGTCATGAAGGGCTGCGTAGGTTCTGGCGATGTCCAGGGCGTTTTTGACCTTCGCCTTCTGATCTCCGGCGATCATGGAGGCGATCGATTCCAGCTTAGCGTCGATGCGCTGGAGGCTGTCGCTGATTTCTGTCATGTACGCCTGGCCGACAACCATCGCCGCCGCGGCAAGGCCGATGCTGGCGATCTGCGCCGGGCTGACCCCGGTAGCTTTGAGCGAGACGTCGCCGCTCAGGCGACCCTTTGGGTCTCGGATGAGGGCCCTCACCGCTTCCGGATCCTTCTTCGAGGCGACGAGGTCCTTAAGGCTGTAGCCTTCGGGGACCTCGACTTTGTAGAGCTGCTTTCCCTCGACGAGGTCTATGACGTCCGAGGCGAGGCCGAGAAAGGCGTCCGCCCGCTCTCCGATGCCGGCGTTGTTCTCTTTGCTCGTATTGGTGTTCGCGATGACCTTGATGCTGTTGAGGTCGTCGATCGCAACAACCTCGACGCTAATCGGCGCAAGTTCTTTGTCGCTCATGCTCTTAGCGCCTATCTCGCCTCGTCGGAGCGTGCCAGGACGTCCCATTTGTTGTACGAGCTCTCGGCCTGAAGATCCCTGACGAGGGCCTCATAGCGGCTCTCGAGGTCTTTTTCCTCACACGGGAAGAGCAGGATCATCATGGGTCTTTTGAACTTGAAGTCGGCGTAGACGTCGACGTTGCCGAAACCGCAAAGCTGTGTGTATATGCTGAAGCCCATGGATTTGCCGCAACCGACATAGACGTCCTCGTAGGCGGAAGGGTCTTTCTCTCGTGCCGATTTCATCGTGACGACGGCGTAGCAGCCGGCGATCGCCATGTACCCATCGCTGAGGTCGGCTTCGCTGGAGACGTTGTTCTCAAAGTTCTCGAAGAACTCTTTTGCGGAGATCGGCGGAAGCGAGCTTGCCACGGCCTTCTTGCGGGATGCCTCGAGTGACTTTTGCTGCTCCTTCTTGTCTTTGATTGCCCGACCCTTTGAAAGGAATGAGTCCCTGGCTTCTCCCAGGCTATCTGCCGCCTGCTTCCCCCTTTGCTGCCCCCAGTCGATCAGAGCGGGCCCGTATTTGTTCACAGCGGGCTCAACGAAGGGCAGAACGTCTTTTCCGATGTCGATAGCCTTTTTGACGTCTTGCAGCTTAATCTTTCCCAATTGCGTACCTCTGTTCATGGACAACCGGAAGCTTATCGAGAAGCAGCCGGCAGCGTCTTGTTTCTATCAAGTGCGTAAATTATCTCACCACATGCAAGACCCCTTGCCGAGATATAGCGGCAAGGGGTCGAAGGGCCATATTCGGTTGTAGTTTCGATCTGCAAGTCCTAGTCTCGGTCGTCGTCGTCGCCGGCTGCGCAGCAGGCGTAGGCCGTGAGCGTGAGGAGCCCCATGAGGAGCCCTATTCCGAAGGGCGCGAATCCCATCCTTCCACCTCCTTCGCGTAAACGACGGTGCGCGAGTTGCTCGTCTGGTAGCTGCACGTCACGAAGGCCCAGGCCTGCGCGACGTCCGAAGGCTCTTCCAGGACGACCTCGCACCGGGACAATTTGTCCCCGAGGTAGGCGGCGAGCGCCGCCGCGTCTGCGAAGTCGGTCCGCTTGCCCTCCGAGCTCGCGTCGACCACGTCGGCCGCGAAGACCTCGAGCTCGATCGCCTTCTCGCGGGTGTAGACCCGGATGGTGCGGTGCCCCTCGGCGAAGTCGCGCGACGAGTACTGCGCGAGCGGCGCGAACATGGTGCCGTCGGACATGTGGTGCCCGTAGACGATGACGAGCGGGCTCTCGGCGCCCTGCGCGCACCCGGCGTCTATGTAGGGAGCGCCCCACGCGGATCTTTCGCCGCCGGCGTCGTGCGTGAGGTAGAAGTCGGGCGATTCAGTCCGGCCCTGGACGATCGGGTAGTCGACGGTCGTGCCCGGCACGCGCACCCAAGCGACGACGGAGGCGGGAAGGGCGTCCCAGTCGATGCCGCCTCCCGTCTCTTGAGCCTCCATTGTCGCGTCCTCTTCCGCAGTAGGCACCTCGTGCACCTCGTACGGGTTCCTCTCGGGCAGCGGCAGGACGGCGAGCGCCCCCATCGCCAGCAACGCCACGGCAATGGCGAGCGCCGTGGCAGCTTTCCCTTTGTTCATGTCCTCCCCCGTTCGCAGGGGAGGCCCCGGGCGAGCGCCCAGGGCCTCCGGTTCGGTATCGATGCGGCGCCGCTACTCTTCCGGCTCTTCGGCAGGCTCTTCGGCTGCCGTGTCCTTGCTTGCGCCGGCCGTCTTGCGCTTGCGGTACGCGAGCGCTCCGCCCGCACCCGCCGCAGCTGCCAGAGCGATGCCCGCGGCCACGGCGTAGCCGGTGCCGTCGGGGGCGTCGGCCCCGGTCTTGGCGTAGGGCTCCTCGGGGACCTCGGGCGTGTCGGGGTTGTCCACGACGACGCTCTGCTCGGCGGAGTCGATGTCCTCGTGGGTTGCAACGACGTTGCCGGCGGAGTCCAGGACCTTCTCGAAGACGACGAGCTCGTCTCCCTCGGCCAGGCCCTCGGTGTCGAACTCGAAGGTCACCTCGACGGTGCCGGAGGGCGCCTCGGGCTCGAAGGGCGTGCGCGCGGTCACCTCGTTGCCGTCCTTGTCGAGGAACGGCTCTCCGGTGCCCTTGTCCATGAGCGTGCCCACGGCGATGTAGGTCTCGCCGGGGACGAGGCCCTTGTAGGCCACCGTGTCGACGACCTTGGCCTTGCCGGCCTCGATGACCTGGTCGCCGTCGGCCGCGTCGGCCGCCTGCGTGCCCACCTCGACGGCGACGTGGACTGTCTGGCCCTCGTCGGAGAGGTCCGCGTGCGACGCCACCTCGGCTCCGTCCTTGCGTAGGCTCTCGAACACGACCAGGTCGCGGCCGCCGAGCAGGCTCGCGTCGAAGGAGATCTCGACGTCCTGGTTGCCCGTCGAGAGCGCGGGGGCGAACTCGGCCTTGGCCTCCACGGGCATGCCCGAGACGTCGGTCACGGGCTCGCCGGTCGCCTTGTCGACGAGGGTGGCCGAGAGCTCGTACTCCTCGCCGGCCTTCAGGCCCTCGTAGGCGACGGCGTCGACGACCTTGGCCTCGGCGTCGGCCGAGACGTCCTTGTCGCCGTCCGCCCCGTCCTTTGCCGTGGTGGAGATGCGCGGGCCCTCCTGGTCGTCAAGGCCCATCCACACGGCCTTCGCGACCGTCGAGTCGCGATCGATCCAGAAGCTTCTCGTGATGAGCTCGAGGCCCTCGTTGGCATCGCAGCGCAGCTCGGTCATGGTGTAGGCGCCGTACGGCAGGGCCGCCAGCGAGTCGTCGACCGGCGCCGAGGAGCCGTCCTCGCCGAGCGAGAACCAGATGCCGGCCTTCGGGTCCATGTCGGCGGCAGCAATCGGGCCCTCATGGCCGAGCAGGGCGTCGTTGGCGTTGGTGTCCCTCGAGTGCTTGTTCCAGCTGCTCGCGGTCGACGCGTCGCCGTTGCGGTCCGTGACCAGCACGTGAATCTCGCCGGTGGCCGCGTTCTCGATGGCGAACGGAACCATGAGGCCGGCGTTGTCGGACTCGCTCTTCTTGGAGAGCTCGAGGTCGTTGCGCACCACCTGGTCGCGGAACTCGAGCGCGGCGCCGTCCGCGGAGGCGCTCACGATCTCGTCGCCGGTGCGGACCTCAAAGGTGCGGGGCTCGCCGTCGGTCAGCAGGTAGCTCCCGTTCGTCGCCGTCTCCCGCACGTCGTAGGTTCCGTACGGCAGTGCGTTGGCCGCGGTCTGCGCGGTGTAGGCGCCGGCCTCGTCGTTCCATGCGGTGGTCAGCGTGGCCACGGCCTCGCCCGGCTCGCGCCACTCGCCGTCAACGAGGACCTTGTGCGCCGAGCGGTTCGTGACGGTGAACTCGATCCCGTCGAGGCCGGGGTGCTCGCCAGGCGCCTCCTTGTGGCCGCTGCCCGCGAGCGCCTCGGACGCCTGCAGCTCCTTGTCGGACTTGGTCACCTGCACGCCGCCGCGGAAGACCTCGTCGGTCACGGGGTCGCCCGTGAGGTCGCACACCTCGCCGGCCTTCACGGTGAACGCGACGGGGACGTCGCTGGCGTCGTAGCCCTCGGGCGCGCCGGACTCGACGATGCGGTAATTGCCCGCGGGAAGCGCGTCGGCGCCGGTCGCGGCGACGTGCGACCCGTCCTCGGGCGCGGTCTTTATCGTGGCGCATACCTCACCGTCGGCGTAGTACTTGCCGCCGACCAGCACGTAGCGACCGGTCTCGTTAACGACGAAGAAGCTCGCGCCGTCGAGCGAGGCGTCGCCCTGGGGCTCCGCGCCCGCCTCGGAGTCCGTTTTGGCGACCTTGACTCCGCCTGCGGACCAGCTGAAGCTCACGAGCGTCTGGGAGCCGCCGCCGGTCCTGACGCAGAACGCCTCGAACCCGGCGGATACCTTGCCGGCGCCCGCCTTCATCTTGGCGAAGGTCCCGCCGATCAGCTCGGATTTCGCCCAGGAGGCGAACTCGGCGCTCGTGCCGTGCGTGGCAGCCGACTCGGACCCAGAGTAGGCGTAGGCGATGAGCACATGGCTCGCCGCCGCGTACTTGGCGTCGTCCCAGCCGCCGCCGTCGTACCAGCTGCCCGGGAACATCGACGCGTCGAAGCCGGGAGAGCCGAACGAGTACCAGATCGCCGCTGTCACGTCGCCGCTCGGCACGGGGCTCGTCGAGTAGGAGCCCGGCGCGGGCGTCGGGGACGAGGGCTCGGCGCAGTAGGCGATGTTGCCGTCGGCGCTCATCCACGTGGTGGCGAAGCCGCCGTAGGGGATCTTGCCGCCGATGGACACGTCTACCGTGCTCGGCGCGGCGTAGGCGGGCGAGGCCGCCACAGAGGCGAGCAGAGCCCCCGCCGCCAGGATGAGCGCCATGGCGCATCGGAGGAGCTTTTCCTGCAGGGTGCAGTCTTTCGCTGCGTTCATCTTTCCGCCTCCCTATCTCTCGACGCTTCGCTGTGCGCGGGGCGCCTCGTGCTCGGCGGCGCGGCTCGCCTGGCGGGCGTGCTCGGCGCGCTCCGCGAGGTAGCGCGAGCGCCCTGCGTCAACGGCCTCCTTGAGCTGCGCCGGCATGACCTTCACGGTGTCCTTGACCGTGCGTCCGTCCTCGTCGAGCTCGGGCTGGCCGTCCGGGCCCATCACCGTCTTCCTCAGCCACACCTCGCGGTTCGCGAGCAGCGGTATGTCTCGGAAGTCGGCCCCCTTGAAGCGGCTCTCGTTAACGAACATGGGGCTGAACTCGTAGCCTCCCACGTCCATGCCGTCGACGACGGTGCCCTTGGGAAGGGTCGCCGAGTTGAAGGTCCTGGCCTCGCCGGTCGCGCGGTCGGTGTACTCGATGCCCTCGCGCACGAAGCTCTTGTGCAGCGAGAGGTACACGTTCTTCCTCTCTTCCATGTCTTTCCTCCTTTTCGTTTTCAATCGGTCCTTGTCTTCATCCGCCGGGACGCGTGCCCCGGCGCGGTGCCCCTATCTCATGGCGACCGCCCCCTTCCTCGCTTTTCCGCTAGAAGCCGCTCACGATGTCGCGCGCCCAGGAGCCGCTTTTCACGAGGGCCAGGATGAGCAGCACGCACATGGCCAGGTACTGCAGCGCGTAGGTGAGCCCGTTCGCGACCGCGTCGGCCGGGGTACCCGTCCCGGGGTTCGCCCCGGTGAGCCCGCCGAGCACGAGCGGGAACGATATGAGTAGCACGAGGATGATGACGCCGGCGATGCAGACCGCCCCGAAGCTCTTCAGGTAGCCAAGGCCTATCTGGCGCGTGGCGTCCATGCCGAGGAACGCCAGCGGGATCGGGGCGAACGCGGCCATGATGTAGAGCTGGAGCGCGCGGGCCCAGCAGACCACGAGGGCGACGACGTAGGCTGCTAGCACCACGACCCAGCTGATGAGGCTCACGACGAGCATGGCGATGAGCGACGGGATGTCGTCGTCGGTGGTGACGACTGACACCTCGGGCAGGTCGAGCGCGCCTCCGGCGCCGAAGAGCGCCTCGACTCGGTCGATGGCGAGCCCGCAGACCTCGTAGATCGACGCCATCAGGTCGAAGCTGTTCTGTATGAGGAACAGGAACACGGCAAAGAACACGAGAAGGAAAACGACCTCCTTGACGCCGGGAAGGCTCTGGCTGCCGTCCATGCGCTGGGAGATCTCGATGAGCTTCAGGGTGAAGACCAGGCCGAGCACCCCGCACCCGATCGGCAGGATGGCAACCTGCCATACGCCCCGGGCGACGTCGTGCATGGTCAGGTCGCTCGAGCTCGTGAGCATGTGCGCGAAGTCGGCCGAGAGGATCCCGTTCGCGCCGATCGACCCGAGCACGCCCGTCTGCGCCTTGAACATCCAGTTGCAGCAGTCGCGCAGAAGGCCGCACAGCCAATCGTTGACGTCCCCGGCTATGTCGGCGTATGCCGGCTGCACGGGGACGAGCAGGAGCGCGCAGAGGGCGAACGCCGTCGCGGCGGAGACGGCGAAGACCCTTCGGCGTCGCGATTCAAGCGCCCGCACGGTTACATCGCCTCCAGCGAGCCGCCGCGCGAGACCACGGTGACCACCGTCGAGGCGGGGTCGTCGAGCGTGAAGGTCGTCGACGCGACGTTCCCGGCGTAGTCGAGCCACACCTCCTTGTCCCAGGAGGCACCCGCCGCCTGCGGGGACACCTCCGCCGCCTTCCCGGCGACGGCCTCCTCGATGGCGGCGACGTCTACGCCCAGCGCCTCGGAGAGGCGGCCGTCGGTGCCGGTCACGGAGAACGTTCCCTCGCGTGCCTTCTGGGGCGCGTAGGCCTGCGTCAGGAGGTCGCAGGCCAGGGTGCGGGCGTCCCCGCCGCCCGAGACCTGGATGAGGGACAGGCCTCCCGCCTTGTCGCCGGCTCCCTTGACGTCGATGGGCACGCTGAGCACGCCGTCGGCCTCGGTTGGCTCCTCTGCCGAGAAGAACCAGGCTCGCTCGGTGCCGCCGGCGCTCTCCACCATGGCGCCCTCGACGATCCGCAGCGTGGCGGTCGGGTCGTCGGCTCCCGTCCACACGGTGTTCCAGAGCGCCTCGGCGCCCGAGACCGCCTTCCCGGTTGCCGCGTCGGCGCCTGCAGCCGCGGGCTGCTCTTGCTCCTGGAGACTATCCTGCGCGCCTTCCTGCGGGGCGATGGCGCAGCGCGCCGCGCCCGCGCCGAGCGCCACGGTGAGCGCGCCTGCCGCGACGGCGGCCATGACCCTTGACTTTCCCTGCATTGGTTTCTCCTATCTCGCGGTGAGCGCGCAGCTGAAGCTGCCGATGCCGCTCGCTATGCGGCACACGTCGCCCGTTCGCGGCTCGTGTATGTACCTGTCGTCGCCGATGTAGATGGCCACGTGGCCCGAGCGGTAGAGGATGTCGCCGGGCTTCGCCTCCGAGAGCGGTATGCGCCTGAGCTCCTCGTACTGGGAACCCGTGTAGTGGCTTATGCGGATGCCCGCCTGCGCGTAGCAGTACTGCGTGAGCCCGCTGCAGTCGAGCGCCTTGCCGGGGGTCGAGCCTCCCCACACGTAGGGCACGCCGAGCTGGCTGTACGCCGCCTCGACGATCGCGTTCCCGCTCGCGGACGGGTCCTTCAGGTCCTCGACCGTCATGGAGTCGAGCCGGTAGAGGCCCCATTGCGCCATGATCGACTTCAGGGACTCGACGTAGGACGAGTCGGTCGCCCAGCCGGCGTCCTTGAGCCCCTCGGCCATCCTGTCCGAGTCGTGCCCCTCGATCGCCTCGCGGATGAGGGCGTTGCCCGAGTAGCGCTCCGCCTGCAGGAAGATCCTGCTGCGGAAGCGGATGCACTCGGCGTCGCCGGTGAAGCGGATGAAGCTCGCCGTGATCTGGGTGTGCTCGCCGGGCACGTACTCCTCGCTGGTGGCCCAGTTCGCCTTGCCTGCGACCTCCGGGCAGCCCGCGTAGCCCGACCACCACTTCATGCCGAAGAGGTTGTGGTCGCGCTCTGCGAGCTGGCTCATGCGGTCGCCCTGGCCGGACTCCTGGATGATCTGCGCGATGGTGCAGCCCGCCGGGTGCCCGTACTCCTCCTGGCACTCGAGCGCCGCCTCGACCATCTCGTAGGTGATGTAGGGCGGCAGCCCCTCGAGACCCTGCTTGGAGGCCGCGTCGTCCCAGAAGCCGAACAGCGCGCTCAGCAGCTGCGCGACGGCGAGCGCGCAGGCGACGAAGGCCACGATGCCGGCCACCGCCCCGAGCAGGGCGGGCGCTGCGCCCGAGACCGCGCCCGCGATCGCGGAGGCGGCGCCCTTCGACCCCGCAGCGCGGGCCGCCTCGCCCGACGCCTGCGCGGCCGCCTGGGCCGCTTGATGCTTGGCCGGGGCGGTCGCGCCGGCTGCCTCGGGGCCGCGCGCGCCTCCCTTTGGGGCGCCGAGGGCGGTCGCCGCCTTGCGGCTGCCTTGGGCTGCTTTCTTCGCCTTCCTCTGCCGCAGCCCTCCCGCGGCCTTCTTGGACGCGCGCCCCGCGTCGTACATGCCCGAGGCGCCCTCGAGCTCCTCCGAGTCGTCGAATTGGGAGACGGCCTCCCGGGCGATCGCCAGCTTCGCCGCCTCGACGCGCGAGCGCATCGCGGCCGCCGCGCGCCGGTCGCCGGCGGGTTGGGACAATTTGTCCCCGAGCCCGCCTTCCGGAGCATCGGGCCTGGAAGGGCGCCCCGTCACCGTTGCGGCGGGGCCTCCCGCCTCGTCGAGCGGGCCGGCTCCCTCCGAGACGTTTCCCAGGGCGTCGCGCTCGGTCTCCGCGACGTCGCCCGAGGTGAGCACGTCGCGGCGCTGCGCCCCGACCACCTCGAGCATCCCGCCGCCCTCGCTCGGGCCGGCCATTCCTATTCCTCCGCCTCTCGCGCCGCCCGGCGCATCTCGCGCTCGGCGACCTCTGCGGGCTTGGTGTTCCACAGGTCGTAGAGCGGGCCTTTCGGGAAGTCGTCGGTGATGGGCACGCGGATCCCGGCGCTGATGAGCAGGCCCTCGCCGGGCTTGACGGCGTCGCCGATGTAGCCGCGCTCCGTGGTGGAGAGCTGGAGCATCTCCGCCCACGCGTCGAGGTCGGCGGTGGACTGCTTGTGCAGCAGGAAGAACTCGGAGTTGAGCACCATGTCGCGGGCCTCGGCGTTGGCCAGCATGTGGCTCGTGTTCTGGCTGATGCCGGTGCAGATGAGGCCGAACTTGCGCCCCTCGCGCCACAGGCGGGCGAAGTACTCGACCACCGTCGGGTGCGTGAAGAGGCTCTGCACCTCGTCGATGTAGAGCCATGTGTAGTTGGGGCGCGGCGGCGTGACCATCACGCGGTTGCGCACCATCTCGAGCGCCGTGATCATGCCGAACACGCGCATGTTCTGGCCGAGCCCGTGCATGTCGATGTTGGTGATGCGGTTGTCGAGCGCCACGTTGCTCTGGCCGTTGAAGAAGGAGAACGCGCCCTTCACGTAGCGCTCGTAGCGCAGCGCGATGTCGGCAGCCTCGGGCTCGGGCTGAGCGAGCAGCGCCGCGTGGAAGTCGCCGAGCGTGGGCAGGCGGCCGTCCCTCGCGCACTCCCGGTACGCCTCGCCGACGCAGCGGGCGATGATCGAGCGGTCGCGCTCCGGCAGGCCCTCGCGCCCCTCGGCCATGAGCGCGCTCGAGAGCGCGAGCACCGCGTCGGTCTTGTACGCGAGCTTGGCGGCGTCGGCGCGGTCCGCGACGTCGGCGGTGTCGAGGGGGTTGAGCACCGCCGAGCATCCCGGGGCGAGCTCGACGTTCGCGCCGCCGAGCGCGCCGACGAGGTTGCCGTACTCGCCGGCCGGGTCGAAGATCACCACCTCGTCCTCGGGGTGCGCGAGAACGGTGTTGGTTATCTCGCGCTTCACCGAGAAGCTCTTGCCCGAGCCGGGCTTGCCGCACACGAAGCCCATGGGGCTCGCCAGGCGCTTGCGGTCGCACAGCACCAGGTTCCCGCTCTCCTTTGACTGCCCGTAGTAGCCTCCGCCCGCCTCGTCGAGGCTCTGGCTCGCGAAGGGCATCTGCATGGCCACCTGCCCCGTGGTGAGGTAGCGGCTCACGGTGACGTGGTTGTCCCCGAGCGGGAGCACCGAGTTGAGAGCCTGGCGCTGCCGGAAGTGGAGCGGCTCGAGGCCGATCGTGCAGCCCTGCGCGACGCTCGTCACCTGCTGGACGCGGCGGTCGAGCTCCTCGAGGCTGTCGGCCCAGGTGTAGACGAGGCCCGTGTAGACGAACAGGCGCTCGGACTTGTTGCGCAGGAAGTCGAGCAGCTCCTCGGCCTCCTCCTTCGAGAAGCGCAGCTCGGGCGGCAGGATCTGGTAGTCGTAGCCCTTCTTCACGGCGCTCATCTGCTCGTCGATGATCTCCTTGTCCATCCAGTCGATCTGGCGCTTCACGAGCGCGAGCGCCTCGCTCTGCGCGATGGGCTGCACGTGCAGCGTCACGTTGAGCGGCAGCGGCAGGTCGATGATGGAGGCGAGGTAGGTCTCCTCGATGACCGACCCGAAGCTGCGCACGGCGAGCACCGCGCCGTAGCGCCCGTCGCTGCAAAAGCAGTCGGACCTGCCCTCGGGCTTGAAGTCGAGCGACGAGGGCATGACGAAGTCCTTCGTGCGCGCGCCCGACGTCGGGGACAATTTGTCCCAGGAGAACTCGAAGCGCGACCCCGGGCGCAGCTGCCCCTGAAGGAGCTCGAGCCTCTCGGCGCCGTCGAGGGCGCGCGACGAGCAGCGTATGCGAGCGAGGGTCTGCTCCACGTCGCCCCGGATGCGCGCAAGCTTGGGCACCGCGGCGTCGACGTCGTCGGCGCCCACGGCGTAGGTCAGGTAGCGGTGGCGCACGAGGTTCGAGACGCCCTCGCGCATCTTGTCGTTGAGGATCCGGTTGTACTCTTCGGCGAGCCCGGCGGTGGCGCGTTCCCCGGGCTCGAAGAAGACCTTGCGGCCGACCTCGTCGGCGGGGATGGGCGCGTTCACTACCTGGAGCTGCACGTGGGAGTCCGCCGGGAAGTAGTTGAACAGCGAGCTCATCACGGTGAAGGCCGTCTCGCGCGCCTCCTTGCGCGCGGACTGGTAGCTGATGTCGGAGAACTCGACCGTCTGGCTGAACACCCCGGGCATCACCTGGGCGATGCCGTCCCTGTACATGGCGTCGTAGCCGACGTAGGCGGCCATCTCGCGCGAACGGTCGCGCTCCCGGCGGCGCCTCTGCCGCTCGGCCTCCGCGCCCTTCGAGGCGTCCTTGCGCCCGCCCGTGCCGCCGAGGAGCAGCCCGAGGGTGCTCGGGCGCTTTGGCCTATTCTCGTTCTTGGTTCTTGCTCGGCTCATAGAGCTCGGCTCCTTTCTTCCTGGCCCTGCGCCTCGCGCGCCGCCCCGGGCGGCCCGGGCGCGGCGAGCCCTCGGGGAGGCTCGCGGCGAGGCAGGGCTCGTACGCGAGCAGCTGCGGGGAAAGCTCGTGTGCCGCCAGGAGAGGCAGCAGCTCCTCGGCGCGCATGCCGAAGGGCCGCCAGAACCCGGCGAGCCAGAACGGCATGCTGCAGAGCATGATCGGGAAGGCCGCGTCCGCGACGTCGGCGTGCAGGCCCAGGTGGACGAAGGCCGCCGCCCCGACGGCGCTGCCGAAGCCGAGCGACACGCATGCGAGCGTGCGCAGGCTCATCTTCCCGACGATCTTCTCCTCGTACTCGCCGATGTCCTTCTGGACCGGTATCCGGAGCGCCATCCGCGACGCCCCCTATGCCGGCAGCCAGGACGTGTCCAGCTGCCCGAAGTAGACCGACGCGGCGATGATGATCGCGCCGCCGGCGATGGTGGATATGGCGGTCGCGATCTGCGGGCCGCCCTGCTGCTCCCTGATGGCCAGGCCGAGCGAGACCGCTCCCCACACGACCAGGAAGCCGCCGAGGAAGGTCACGCAGCCCGACACGAGCTTGATGACGTTTGCGAGCATGCTGCTCTCCTTTGCTTTCGGTTGACGATGTTCCTTGCTGTTCCTCCCCCGCGGCGGGGGAGGCCCGCGCCCTCCGCGGCCCCGTCACGAGGCGCCATCCTTCCGCCTGCGGTACTCGGCGAAGTCGAACGGGCCTTGGCGGGCGGCCTCCTCGAGCAGGCGCGAGCGCGGGTGGCGCTCGAGCCGGTACTTCCGGTCCATGAGCGGCATGCAGCCGTTCACGAGCACGAGCGCGTCCTCGCGCGGCATGCGCGCCACCTCGGCGGGCTGTATGAGGTCGCGCTCGGAGATGCCGCGGTTCACGGTGCGGGTCCAGCCGGCGCCCCGCGAGTCGCTCTGCGTCTCACTCGCCACCGTCTGCTTGCCGGCCATCTTGCTGATCTCCTCGTTGGTCTCGTTCGCCTTGCCGCCCAGGTAGAGCAGCGTGTCGCAGGCGTTCACGATGGTCTCGGCGTTGTTGTCGCCGTAGGTCTCCTTCAGCTGCGAGAGCGACTGGGCGATCATCGAGACGGCGATGTTCCTGCTGCGGGTGACGGCGATGGTCCGCTCGAAGTCGGGTATGCGCCCGATGTTGGCGAACTCGTCGAAGACGAAGTGCACCGTGGTGGGCAGCGATCCGCCGTGCGCCTCGAGCGCCTCGGCGCAAAGCGCGCCCACGGCGGTGTCCATGAGCAGGGCGAACAGGAAGTCGAAGGTCGAGTCGGTGTCGCTCATGGACGCGAAGAGCGCGACCTTGGCGCCCTCGTCGCCCATGTGGGCCAGGTCGAGCTCGTCTTTCGAGGTGAGGTCGCGCACGGCGCGGATGGAAAGCGGCTTCAGGCGGACGTTGCAGCTCGAGAGCATCGACTTCATGGTGTCGCCGGCGGCGACGCGGAACTCGCGGTAGCTCGCGAGCGCGAAGTCGTCGGGGGGCGCGGGCTCGCGGACCTTGGCCCACTCCCACGCGCCGTCCTCCTCGGAAAAGCCGCGCAGCGAACCGCCCTCCGCCGAGGCGCCGTCGCGCCTCACGTAGCGCTCGCCGGTCTCCAGCTCGCGGAACACCATGTCGAGCGGGCTCATGTAGCCCGGGTCGTCGCGTGCGTCGGCGAGCGAGAGCAGCGTGAGCAGCCCGTCGAGGTTTCGGTCGGCGGGCTCGCAATGCATGACGAGGTAGGCCGTGAGCGCGGTGTAGACCAGCCGCTCGGCCTTCTCCCAGTAGGGGTCGCCCTTGTGGTCGGCCTCGCCCTCGGTGTTGGCGACGATGCCGCGGGCGAAGCGGATGACGCCCGCCTCGTCGCGTATGTAGGCTATGGGGTTGAAGCGCATGGAGCGCGAGAAGTCGATGGTGTCGAACGCGCGGATCTCGTACCCGAGCTCCGCCAGCGCGCCGCCCATCTCGCGGATGAGCGTGCCCTTCGGGTCGGTCACGAAGAAGCTGGCGTTGGCCTGCAGGAGGTTCGGCTTGACGTAGTAGCGCGTCTTGCCGGTGCCGGGTCCTCCAACCACGAGCACGTTGTCGTTGGTGTCGGTGGAGAGGTCGAACCTGCGGCTCACGAGGCGGATGCGCGCGTTGTCGGTGAGGATGATGTTGTTGTCGGGGTCCTTGGGGTCGCCGAAGGGCGCGATGTCCTTGCGCGTGGCCCACCTGGAGCTACCGTGCTCCTCGCCGTCGCGCCGGGCGCCCTTGGATCCCATGGAGCGTGCCCAGGCGACGAGCGCTGCGCACGCGCAGGCGGTCCCCGTGCACAGGGGAAGCGCCTCCGTTGAGAATGCGCGTCCCACGCGGAGCGCCGCCGGGATCGCCGCCATGGCGGCCTCCGGGTCGAGGATCGGGTTCGCGCCCGACGCTGCGATTGCCGCGGCCGCGAAGTCTCCCGCGGCGAACGCAGCCGCGGCCAGCGCGGCCGCCGCCTGCCATCTCATCTCTCGGGCCCCTCGATCTGGCGCGGGCCGCGGTCCCGTCCGGGGCCCTGGCTGTGGGCCCTCGACGCCTCGCGCGCCCGCTCGGCGCGCTCGGCCAGCCGCTCGGGCGGCTGGCGCCTCTCGGCTATCTCGGAGAGCCGCTCCCTTGCGCGGTCGGCGGCCTTGCCCGTCTCTTGCTCCAGCTGGCGGAAGGCCTCGTCGACCTCGGGGGCGTCCTCCACCTTGAAAAGCAGCCAGTCGCGGCCCTCGCCTGGGATGATGTGGTGCTCGACCGACGCGGCGCGCAGCTTGTCGGAGACGACCTCCTTGATCGTCGCGTACTCGGGAAGCCCCGAGAGCTCCTCGAGGCTGAGCTTCGCGTAGGTCGGCACGCCGTCGGCCGCGATGGCCTCGGCGCGCCCGCCGGCGATGGTCCCGCGGATTCCCGCGAGGCGCTCGGAGAGCTCCCTCGCGCTGCGCGCCATTGCCTCGGCGCCGGCCTCCTGGCCGATCCTCAGCATCCAGTCGAGCAGCTTGCCGCCCGCCTCGTCCCCGTAGTCGCTCGCCATTCCGCGCCTCCCTTCAAGTCGAGATGAAAAAAGGGGCGCCTTTGCGCCCCGGTTGTC
>DBEZMF010000005.1:0-2920 GCA_048250755.1 Collinsella sp. | reverse complement strand
GCCCGCCTGTCAAGCTCCTTGCCCACGGCTTCAAGGCTCTCGCATTTGGTCGACTTCATGGCAATCAAGGGTGCTACGGTCATGTCAAACTCCCGAGTTCGAACCACCTAAAGGTGCGTTAGCGACTTTGGTATAGTCACGTTATACCAAGCTACGCTTGGCACGTGCAAGGGGGTTTCCCCCTTGACCCACGCCCTCGTCCGTTCGCGGCGTCGCTCACGTCCTTCGGGCCATCGGCGCAAGCGCCGAACGGAGGGACTTCGCCCCTCCGAACCACCCCCAAAAGGGGCTAACTCGCCCCTTTTGAAACCCCCGTTTTGTCGTCCGTCACACGTCACAGTATTTTTAGGTCGTAGTTAGCCTAAAAATACTGACCCCCAAAAACGCGGGTTTTTCGGACTCCAGACACAGTCAAGGAAAGGGTCGATGGAGCAGAGCGTCCATCGACCCTTATCCCAGTCTGGTCTTCCAATTGTCCGCCGCGTCAATTCCGCTATCGGTGAACGAGTCGGCTTAGATCTGCTTCGCAGACCACGCCGCCCCGTAGTCACCGATAGCTCCATTGACCCGTCTACTCGCCCGCATCCCGAGCTTCTGCCTTGGCCTTGCGCTTGAGGTAGTTGCCGCGACAGTAGCGCTCAAGGGTTCCGTTATAGCCGACGATGATTTCCCAGTAGCACCCATCGAAATCGTTCATGGCTGCGACCGTGAAATCGTTGATTGTCGTGAAACCGTTGGCGATTATGTAGCCGACCAGCTCCTTCAACATCTCCTGCTTCTGGGCAGAGCTGATTTGCTCATAAGCCCCGATGTCGAAGTTGTTTCCCGTGATTCGGCGGCTCGGGTCGTACTGCTCTTTTCCCTGCTTACGGCACGAGTCCGTGTCGTGGATAAGGTAGTCGTAGCAGTGTCGGATGTTCACGCAGGCTTCGCAGGTGTTCAGCGCCTTCTTGCCTGGCGCGGAAAGGAGATTGAACACCTCCATGATGTGCTTGTAGCTGGTGGTATTCGATTTGGCCACGATGATGTGCACGTGGTCCTTACGGTGCTCGCTCCTGCTGTCCTTGTCGGCA
Organism: Collinsella sp.; assembly: GCA_048250755.1. Lineage (GTDB taxonomy): Bacteria > Actinomycetota > Coriobacteriia > Coriobacteriales > Coriobacteriaceae > Collinsella. The sequence continues at coordinate 1,847 of DBEZMF010000005.1, read as the reverse complement.
GTGTGCTCGCAGTACGCATAGGGAAGCTGGAGCAAGTCATCGATGGCTTCACGCCAGTCTGGGCGCATGTTCTCCTGATAGAGAACCGCCCACCAGTACCGAGCCTTTGCGATTTTCGGAGTCTTTTCCTCTTCCTTGGCCATAAAAATGGAGCCCTTTCTAATCGTGGAAAGCGGCTCCTAGAGGTCTAATTTGCTGTTAGTTTTCCTTGGTAGGATGCTGTTGTGCTGGGAAAACTGGTAGAATCTAACTGTGTGTAGCGGAGCCGTTATCCGTTACTTTTCCTGTCGGTTGAGGCGGCAACCACAGCCGACAATCAAACATTTTAGCCCATCGCGCTTGCGCGGTGGGCTTTTATTTTGCCCATCACCGCAGTTAGATGCTGGTTTTCTGTAATACCAGCAAACGTAAACTATCGTTTACGTTTGAGCGGCCCCGTGTGCTAGCGGCTCTGCCCGCGATCCCGCTGCGGGACATTCCCGCGACGGGCGTTAGACGCCCTTGCAGCATCCCGCGCTTCGCTCGCCAGCGTCACGGGACTCATGTCCTTCTCCAAGGCCGCCAAATCGCGTTTGAGCGCCCTTGTCGTCATCCGCGCACTTCTCGGCGCGAGCTTTCTGGCGAGGTCTTCAATTGCCACCTCAAGCCGTCCAACCGCTCCTCTGATTCCCTCAACGACCTGCTCAACTCGTCCTCGGAGTCCATCGCATCGAGCAGCGATTTCATCGAGGATTCCGCGCTTCTCAAAGCGGCCCGCGTGGTCGAACTGGTCAGCGAGGGAAGCGATGGCTTCCAGCTCCTCAACGTCCTCCTCAAGCCGTCCCGCCGCTTGCCGAACCGACTCCAATCGCCGCTGCTCGCGCTGCAGGTTGTCGCCCACCTCGTTGCGAAGCTCGATTTTTTCGCCGATTTCGCCGTCCAAGCGGTCGAGTTCGGCCATTTTTTCCGCGATTCGGCGGTCGATTTCCGCAGCTTGCGCCTGCTTTTCATCGACCTTGGCGGTCACGGCACCCAATTTGACATGGCTCTCAACCCTAAGCTGCTCGAGACCGTCCAGCTCGCGCTTGGCAGTTATCGCCCCGTGCTTCGCCTTGTCCCTCGCACCCTCAAGGGTCTCTATCTCGGACTTGAGCGCCCGCGTGGTGCCGACCTGCACCTTGTACGCATCAAGGCTCCTGTAGCCCTTCGCGCGAAGCTCGTGGCGCAGGGGGCGCTCGTACCCGTAGGGCTTCGCGACCTGCTCCCAGAAGTCCTCCTGAAGCCTGCTCATGGTTCCCTGGGCCGTCACCTCCCACTTGCCATCCGCGTTCTTGCGGCGCTTGTCGGGCGCGAACAGCTCCTTGGCGCACAGGCGATCGTGGCCGTCCTCGCCGCGGATGACTGGGGCAATCCAGATGTGCGCGTGCGGCGTGCCCTCGTCCAAATGAATCTGGGCGGCGAGCAGGTTCTCGTATCCGTACCGCGCCCCGAACCACTGAACCGACCTATCCAGAAACTCCCTCGCGTCCTTCTCGTCCAAGGCATCGTTGCTTGAGACGATGAACCCCATCGCGCGGACTTGGTTGTCCCTGATTTTCCGCTTGGTGTTCAGCTCGCCCATACGGCGCTCGATGGCCTGTTCGAGCGGAACGGGACTCTCGTCCCCCGCGCGGCACAGGTACCCGACATGCCGGCCGCTCTGGTCAACATCGTTGGCGTAGGTGTGCGCCCGCCTGTCAAGCTCCTTGCCCACGGCTTCAAGGCTCTCGCATTTGGTCGACTTCATGGCAATCAAGGGTGCTACGGTCATGTCAAACTCCCGAGTTCGAACCACCTAAAGGTGCGTTAGCGACTTTGGTATAGTCACG
>DBEZMF010000004.1:0-8971 GCA_048250755.1 Collinsella sp. | reverse complement strand
GATCGCGTCGAAAATGTTGGTGTAAGGGTGACGCCCTAGCGCCCGTTTAACGAAGAACGGCCTTCGTCCTAGAATCTGAAATCACCACAACAACAGGTTCTAGGAAAGGACGAAGACCGCTATGGAAATCTTATCAGACCCGACGCCGGACATGCTCGCCATGCCCCGTTTCGACGACGGCGCCATCGACATGCAGGAGCTGCTCAGGCGTCTCGCCGAGCAGGTCGTGAACGCCGTGATGGACGCCGAGGCCGACCAGCTCTGCGGTGGCGGGGGGAACAGCCGAAACGGCTACCGCGAGAGGTCGCTCGCCACCTGCGTCGGCACGCTGACGCTGCGCATCCCCAAGCTGCGCTCCGGCAGCTTCTTCCCCGAGGACGTGCTCGAGCGCTACCAGCGCGTCGACCGCGCCCTCGTGGCCGCCGTGGCCGAGATGTACGCCACGGGCACCAGCACCCGCAAGGTGCAGAGGGTGGCCGAGAAGATGGGCGTCTCCAGACTCTCGAAGGACCAGGTGAGCGCCATCGCCTCGAGCCTGGACGCAGACATCGAGGACCTGTGCGCAAGGCCGCTCGGCGGCTCGCCGGTGCCCTACGTCTGGCTCGACGCGACCTACGTCAAGTGCCGCCGCGAGGGGCGCGTCGCCTCCACCGCCGTGGTCACCGCCATCGGCTGCGATGCGGGCGGCTGGAGGCGCGTCCTGGGCGTCGACGTGGTCGACACCGAGTCCTACGACTCGTGGCTCGCCTTCCTGCGGGCTATCCGCTCGCGCGGGGCGGCGGGCGTGCGGCTCGTCGTCTCGGACGCCCACCCGGGGCTCGTCCGGGCGCTCGGCGAGGTCTTCCAGGGCGCCGCGTGGCAGCGCTGCGCGGTCCACCTCATGCGCGATTGCATGCGCGAGGCCGGCTCCTGGCAGCTCAGGCGCCGCGTGGGCAGGATCGTGTCGCAGGTGTTCCGCGGGCGCGACGCCGCCACCGTGACGGCCATGTACCACGCGGCGTGCGACATGCTGGAGGGGTGCTGCCCCAGGGCGGCGGCGGTGCTGGAGGAGGCCGAGCCCGACGCGCTGGCCTACCTCGACTTCCCGCCGACCCACTGGAAGCGCCTGCGCACCAACAACGTGCAGGAGAGGACCAACCGGGAGATAAAGCGCAGGTCGCGCGTCGTGCAGGTGTTCCCCTCCACGGGCTCGCTGGTGCGGCTCGCGGGCGCGGTCATGCGCGAGCAGGACGAGATATGGCAGGAGTCCAGGTACTTCTCGGAGGTGAGGATGAACGAGCTCTACGATGACGGTCGCACTCGGGGAATCGACGGTCCCGTCGATTGGGCGCGGCTTGAGGCGGAGGCCAGGAAGATGCTCGAGTCCGGCCTCGAGCTTGCGGACAGGGTCGAGGCGGCATAGGATATCAACCGTATTCCAGATTCTAGGACGCCGGGCCGACTCGCTTCGGATGGGGCTCTACACCAACTTTCTCGACACTACCCTGCTCTACAGTCCTGCTCGCACGGAGAGCACATTAAGTGCTCTCCGGCTCGTGCGGAACTCGCGATAAACCTTGTATACGCCCGCCCGCTCCCGAGGAGCTCCCATCCCAAATGCGGAGCAAAGCTCCGCACACCAACTTTTTCTTTCAGCTAAAGAACGCCGGAAATTCGACGCTGGCTTGTTAACCTTGCTGGACGTTGTCGACGCCAAACCAGCCCAGAAGCTATATCGATACAGAAAGGTCCCCGGACGGAGGGGCCGGATATAAGGTTTATCGCGAGTTCCGCACGCAAAGAAGGCCACTTAATGTGGCCTTCGTCTTGCGCAGGACTGTAGAGCAGGAAACCTTATATCCGGCCCCTCCGTCCGGGGACCGCGCCGTACCAGCTACAGCGTCATGTTCGGATCGGCGTCGACATCGAACGGCGAGATTTCACCTCGGTCGAATTTACGGCGGGCGACCTCCGCGATCATGGCTGCGTTATCGGTACAAGCAGACAAGGGCGGCACCGTTACGCGAATCCCCTGACGCCCAAGCTTCTTGATCATCATCTCGCGCAGATGCGGGTTGGCCGAGACGCCGCCACCGATGCAGTATTCCTTGCATCCGGTAGCGTGCAGTGCGTTTTTGGCCTTCTTGTACTGCACGTCAAAGACAGCTGCCTCAAACGAAGCTGCCAGATCGGGCAGGTGAATCGTGCGCCCGGCCTTGGTCTCCTGTTCAATGTAGAGCGTCACAGCCGTTTTAAGACCCGAAAGCGAGAAACGATAATCTCCCCTGCTGTTAAGCGCACGGGGGAAATCGATCGCGCGGGAATTGCCCGTCTCGGCCAGCTTGGAGATGATGGGGCCACCGGGATAGCCCAGGCCCAACGCCTTGGCTACCTTGTCGAAGGCCTCGCCCACAGCATCGTCGAGTGTCTCACCAAGTACCTCGTAGTCGCCCCATGCCTTCACGTGCACGAGCATGGTGTGCCCGCCCGAGACAAGCGTGAAGATGAACGGCGGCTTGAGGTCGGGCTGCGCCAGCAAGTTGGCAAACAGGTGCCCCTCCAGATGGTTAACGCATACGAGCGGCTTACCGGCAGCATACGCAAAGCCCTTGGCAAAGGCGACACCCACCACCAGGGCACCCACCAGGCCCGGACCTTGCGTCACGCCCACGGCGGCAAGCTCACTTGGCGCAATCGCCCCACCCTCAAGGCCAAGCGATGCCGCGGCATCCTCGAGCGCCGCATCTACGACACTCACAATCACCTCAACGTGCTTGCGCGAGGCGATCTCGGGCACCACGCCGCCAAAGCGGGCGTGAAAATCAATCTGTGTCGACACCTGGTTGGCCAGCATATTGCCATCCGCATCGATAATCGCCACGGCCGTCTCGTCGCAGGAACTCTCGATAGCGAGCACTAGGCGACGGCGCTCAATTTCAGCGCGCTCCTCAACGGTTCGCTCGGGCGCAGGCAGCGGCCATACGCGCTGCTCGGCTGCCGTCGGCTCGGGCGAGGCATTGTCGACCGGAAGCACGAGGGGAAGAGGGGCCGTCATGACGATGGCGTCCTTGCCGGCACCGTAGTAGCCACGACGACGACCCGCCTCGGTAAAGCCCAGAGCGGCATAGAGCGCGATCGCTCCCTCGTTGCCGTCCTCGACCTCGAGCGAAGCCGTGGTGCAGCCGAGCATCTGGGCATCATAGCTCACGTGCGACAGCAGCTTACGAGCAATACCCTCACGGCGATGTGCCGGGTCGACGGCGACATCCAGAATCTGCACATCACCGTCCACGACCATACCGCCGGCAAGGCCCAGCAGCTTGCCGTCGTCGTGTGCCACCCACCAACTACGCGGCGCAGCAACGTCCTCGCCCAGTTCGGACAGGAACATGCCCGGCGTCCACGCCTCGTGTCCGGCACCTTCAAAGCAGGCAGCCTCCAGCGCGCTCGTGCCCTCGGCATCCGCCGCGCCCATGGGACGGAACTGCAGATGACGACCGGCGAGCTCATCGGCAACACCCGTAATTTCGCTCTGCGCACTCTCGGCAAGACCAAGACGCTTGCGCTCGTTTTCCTCGGCATCCGAAAGGCGCGTGTAAATCGGCAAGACGCGGGCCGGATCGCCGTCACCCGCAGCGTGCGCGAGCAGCAAGCCCTCGCCCGAAGGCCACCACAGGTCGCGCTCCACGCAGCGGGCGGTCTCGTCCTCACCCAGCAGCTTGCCATAGCGCACGAGACCGTCACCGGTCAGCTGAACCTGGTCCCAGTCCGCTGCTTGGCGCCACTCATCGAGCGCCACGGCGGCCTTGACCACGTGTTCGCGCTCAAATTGACGCTCGGGACCCTCATCAACCAGCATATACAGCGCCGGATATACCTCACCGCGCATAGCATCGGCCAAGATACCAAGCTTGCCGCGCACGCCAGCCTTCCACGCCGTCCAAGCGCAAGCGTCGAGCGTCGACACGCCCAGCAGCGGAACATTGGCACCACGCGCGAGGCCCTTGGCAGTGGAGATGCCGATGCGCACACCCGTAAAGGACCCCGGGCCGCGGCCGACCACATAGCAACCAACATCGCTGCGATCCAGACCGGCTTGAGCCAGCACGCCATCAACGGTATTCACGAGCTCAACGTTGGCGTGACGGCGACACATGTGGTCGCCACTCACGAGCTTCGTCTCGCCCGTCTGCCCATCAATCCAGCTTGCCGCGCAGGCAAGCATGTCGGTCGAGGTATCGAGCGCCACCACCAGCGCGTTGTCGTTATGCAAGCTCATCTTGTACAGCCTTATCAATCAAATGGGAAAGCTCCATTGCGCGGTCACCGTGCGCCTCAAGCGTTATCGTTCGCACATCGCTGTCGCCCTCATCACGCTTGAGCGTCACCGAAAGATACTCATCCGTCAGCTCGTCCTGGAATTGTTCGCCCCATTCCAGCAGGCAAGCACCCTCATAGCCCAGCACATCGAAAATGCCCGTATCCTCGAGCTCGTAGGCATGCTCCAGGCGGTATAGATCAAAGTGAAACAGCGGAATACGACCTTGATCGTGAACGGCCATGAGCGCAAACGTAGGACTCGTAACCATATGCCCATCACCCAGCCCGCGCGAGACGCCCTTGGTAAAGTGAGTTTTGCCCACTCCCAGGCCACCGGTCAGGATGAGCACATCGCCGTCCTCAAGGCACGGTGCAATTAGCTCGCCAAAGTACTCCGTATCGGCAGCGCAAGTCGTTTTGTAAGTACCTACCCCCAGGCGATCCAGGGACATATATGCTCCTTATTATTCCGAGGCGTCCTCTGGTGCGGGATGTCGCTCCAGATAGTCGCCCAGCATCTTAAAGTCTTCCTCCAGCAGCTCCTGCCACGCCGGATTGCGCAGCGCCGCTGCCGGATGAAAAGTGGGCATTACTACAAAATGCCCCATCTGGTGGAACCTGCCGCGCAGCTTAGTAATGCCAATCTCGGTCTTAAGCACAAAGTGCGTCGCGGGGTTGCCGAGCGTCACGATAATATCAGGCCAGATGCTTCGAATCTGCTCACGCAAAAACGGCGAGCAAGCCAGCACTTCCTCGGGACGCGGATTGCGGTTTCCCGGCGGGCGGCACTTAAGCACGTTGGCAATGTAGACGTCTTCGCGTTTGAGCCCCGCCAGCGACAAAATGCCGTTAAGGTCCTCGCCTGCCGCCCCCACAAAGGGCTCGCCCTGCAAATCCTCATTGCGGCCCGGCGCCTCACCAATAAACATCACGCGAGCGCGGGGGTTTCCCACGCCAAACACGATATTGTGACGCGACTGGTAGAGCTGGCAGAGGTGACAATCACCCAGAACGGCCTCAATTTCCTCGAGTGCGACCTCACGTGGTGCCTGATGGGTATGGCCGGGGATGTGCATGACGCCCATGGCGACTCCTACACGTAGACCTTGTCGAGGCGCATGCCAAAGCCGCAGGCGACCTCGTAGTTAATCGTTCCGCGCAGTCGGGCCATCTCGTCCATAGTGATCTCGGCATCGCCATCGCGGCCGACAATGATCATCTCGTCACCATATTCGGCCTCGGGAATCTCGTGTGCCGGGTTGGACTGAATGGCGACCATAAACTGATCCATGCAGATATTGCCAACCTGATGCACGCGCTCGCCGCGATACAGCACATCCATATGATTGGAAAGCGTACGCGATAGGCCGTCGGCATAACCAATCGGCAGCGTGCAGATCTGAACGCGCGTACGCGGTACGCGGTAGGTAAAGCCGTAGCCCACGCCCTCACCCATCGCAGGGTGTGCCACGCGCGTCACGCGCGCATGGACGCTCATAACGGGATCAAGCTGCATCACGCGGCCACTCAGCTCGCACGGCTGCATGCCATACAAGCCAACGCCGGCGCGGATCATATCAAAATGCATCGAGGGGTCGAGCATCGAGGACGGCGTGTTGGCGCAGTGCACGATACCGCACTCAAAACCCGCATCCTTAATGGCCTGAACGGCCTCGGTAAAGCGCTGACACTGCAGCTTGTAGTCCCAGCCCGAAGGTTCATCGGCCGTGGCGAAGTGCGTAAATACGCCGTTGCACTGAATACCGCGATGGAAATTTATACCGCGGACAAAGTCGAGCACCTGCGTGTAGTGAACGCCGATACGATTCATGCCCGTCTCGATGGCGAGATGATACTTGCCCACTTTGCCCGCCGCGACGGCACATTCGCCATACGCAAGAGCAAAGTCAGACGTATAGACCGAGGGCATGATATCAAACTCGAGCAACGTCGGAATGGCCTCGATAGGCGGCTCGCTTAGGATGAGGATGGGTTTCGTAATCCCGCCCTGTCGGAGCTCAACGCCCTCGTTAACCGTCGCCACGGCAAACATGTCGGCACCGGCCGAATACATGATCTTGGCGCACTCAACAGCTCCATGACCATAAGCATCGGCCTTGACCACGCAGCACAGGCGCTGACGTGGATTCAGCAAGTTCTTATAGGCCCTCGTGTTGCGACGGAGCGCCCCGCGGTCGATCTCGACCCAGGACCAGCGCGTCAAATCGGCTTTATTCATGATTAGTCATCCGACCCTTCGTCCATGATTCCCAGATCTTCGAGCGCATCCTTTGCCGCCAGTTCCATGGCCGGACCGATCAAGTCGATAAGATCGGTCGCGATGACGCTCTTCTCACCATACTCCGTCGCCGCGGCAAAACCGGCGTAGCTGTGAAGTGCGACGGCGTACGAATACAGCAACTCCCAACGATCCATCTCGTCGCGCATGGTGGCAAGCGTGCCGGCCAAAATACCCGCGAGAACATCACCCGAACCGGCAGTTGCCAGAGAAGCCGGACCCGAGAGCGGCAGCAGCACACGCTCAACGCCACAGATAGCCGTCGTCGGCCCCTTGGCAATGACCACCAGATTGTCAGAGCCTGCAGCCCAGACAACCTTCTGCGCGGCTGCAATCGCAGTACCAAGGTCGTTCACTTCGTCACCGGCAACCAGACGCGAAAGTTCACGATAGTGCGGCGTCATAACCAACGGCTGCTCGCGACGATACATCTCGGGATTACTATCAATACCGTCAATGGCAATCTTAGCAAGGCAGTTGAGTGCATCGGCGTCCAAGATAAGCGGCACATCAAGCTCGAGCAAGCCCGAAACCACCTGCATAGCGCCGGCAGATGTCGTCATACCGGGACCGCACAGTACACAGCTGTACTTCTTTGCAATCTCGCACACAGTCATGCGCGCAGCGGCACCAAAGGAGCCGCGGGAATCAGACGGAATAGCAAAGACGGGAATCGAAGGAAGTGCCATGCGAATAAGATTGGCGCAGGCGTCAGGAGCCGCGACTGCCACGTAACCAGCACCCGCGCGAGCTGCAGACTTGGCCGCCATAATGGCAGCACCAGGATATTGCGCAGATCCGGCGACAATAAGCACAGAGCCACGGGAATACTTATCGATATTCGTAGGTAGTGGGGCAAAGTAATCAACTAAGTCACCGGGCTCGACAATCTCGGCGGCGTGGTCGACATCATCGATGACCTCGTCAAGACGGTCGTAAAGATTGCCGCAGATCAAATCGCCAGCATACTCAGGACCATCAGCGCTATACAGACCAATCTTGGGCGCAATCATCGTCACCGTATGCTCGGCACGAATGCAGTCGTCATCAACAACGCCCGTCTCGGCATTCAGGCCCGAGGGGACATCAATGGATACGACACAATCGGCGCATTCATTGACCGTAGGAATCCAGATGGAGAACGGCGCACGCAGATTCCCGTGAAAACCGGTACCAAAAATGGCATCGACAACAACATCGGCCTTATCGATCAAAACCTCGAGTTCGTCACGCGAAGGGCCGACGCAAACGTGCACATCGCGGCCGGCAGTACGACGAGCAACATGACGTGCCAGAGCAGCAGGAATCTCATCCGGTTCAACCGGAGAAACGATATCCACGTCCACACCCTTATGGCTCAGGATATCGGCGGCAACCCAACCGTCGCCGCCATTATTACCAAAACCGACCAGAACGAGAACCCGATCGGGATTGAGCTTCAAGACCTCGTTGGCGGCAAACTCACCCGCTAGCTCCATAAGCTCGGCCTTCGAAGTCCCTTCGCGTTCGATGATATCCTCGAGACGAACGACTTCTTCGGTACTCAAAACCGGTTTCATCTATGCTCCTAGCGTATCTTGCGAAGCATCGCCCAGGTGCTCCGTCAATGCTGAATTCTGCAGCTGCTCAAGCTCATCTAAAACAGAGCGAGCCTCTTTAAATGTCTGCGCAACGCGTTTCTTGGTGCTCACCTTTTCATCTTTTGGCTTAGGCCGAGCATCTTCGGTAATCGCGATGGCATTCGCAACGGCCAAGTCTCCCGTAAGCGTAATGGAAAGAGCGACCTCAACAACACCCAGTTCTTGAGCGATCTCGAGAGCACGACCCGAAAGCAGCGCCTTCGGTTTGCCGAGTTTATCACGCGTTACCGAAACATCCTTGCGACCCACGCCTTGACTAAAACCCGTGCCGAGAGCTTTAAGCACCGCCTCGCGCGAAGCAAAGCGGCTCGCATAGTGAGCGGCGGGGCGCGATGACGCATCGCAATACGCACGCTCTTCTTCGGTAAACACACGCCGAGCAAACGACGGCGTCTTTTCAAGAATTGATTTCATGCGGGAAATCTCGACGATATCAACGCCGATACCAGCTTCAGCCATGTTCACCTCCATATCGCACAGACTAAGTTATTGTAGCCCGTTCACAGAAGATGCGACAAACGAGGGTTATAAAACACAGCTACTATGTGAGACAAAAGCCCGTAAACGCAAAAAAGGGGGAGGCCGCAAGGCCTCCCCCTTCTCAGTTCAAGCGTACGGCTCGGTGCCGTCCACCGGTCAGCGGCGCCCTGGCCTCCCACGGGCTGACCCCGCAGTACTCTCGGCGCGATGGGGCTTAGCTTCCGGGTTCGGAACGGGACCGGGCGTGCCCCCC
>DBEZMF010000003.1:0-6306 GCA_048250755.1 Collinsella sp. | reverse complement strand
CTCGATATCGTCCGCGGCACGGGGATTCCGCTGCCCAAGGTCCTGAGGCTGCTCGGGCTCTCCACGGCGTCGCGCGCCGCGCCCGCGCTCGACGGGCTCGAGATCGTCCAGCTCTGCCTCTACGCGGAGCTCCCGCTGTCCGCCGTCATGGATGCCGAGGAGGGGCAATGAGCTCAGTCATCGAGGACCTGGCGGCTCTGCCGAGATTCCTGACCGTCAAGGAGACGTGCGCCTTCCTGGGCGTCAGCGCGTCGACCGTCAAGAGGTTCGTCAAGTCGGGGGACCTCAGGCAATGGACCCCCGAGCGGGGGCACCGCAAGATAACGCGCGACTCCGTCGCCAGGCTCGTCGGGGTCGATCCCGCCTGCATCCCGAACAGGCGGAAATCGACTGAATAGAAACTCAGGCAATTGGTTATAATGCCACCGTCGATGGTCCGGCCTGCCGACTGCATCGACCTCACCACCTGACCTTCCGCCGACCCCGGCCACGCCACCTGACCCCAGCAGGCCCATATCCACACCTGCTCTACAGAAGGGGTCAGAAGAAATGGCAGCAGAAGACGAGGCGGTGCAGCTCGCGTTCAGGACCGGCACGGCAGCCGTGCAATCAGCCTCAGAAATCATCAAGTACCTGCTCGAGGGCCTGGCCCAGGCGCGGCGAGCCCGCGCGGCCGGCAACAGGAACGACCGCATACCGGCGAGATTCGCCCGCGCCCTCACGCACGGGGCCGCGAACATGGTCGACGGCCACGGCGAGAAGGGCATCGTCTCCGCCGAGACCGTGCGCGCCCAGAACCCGGACCAGTACCGCGAGGCCATGGTATTCCCCGGGGCGGTCGCCGACAATCGCGAGGACATCCAGAAGCTCAAGCGCGAACTCATGAACCACGGAGTGAAGTTCTCCGTATTCGACACCGTCAACCCCATGGACGGAAGTCCCGCGGTCTCCATCGGCATCCAGGGCCGGGACATGGACATCATGACCCAGGCGCTCATCAACATCGGCGTCGAGTCCTTCGGCATGGACCGCAAGGAGCTCGAGGAGTGCGCGCGCGGCATCGAGCGCGACGACCAGAACCGCTATCCCCGCGCCTTCAAGCGCAACGGCATCAACTGGGAGTTCGAGCGCACCGGCGACGGCCGCAACAGCTGGGTCGGGTCGGCCGGCGGCCACTCCCGAGAGCAGTACCGCGTGACCCTCGACCCGGACGACGAGAACAAGGCCTCCTTCGAATGCACCCGCAACGGCCGCCCCGTCGCCAGCGCCGAAGTCGACGCCACCCAGGGACCCGAGCTCTGGAAGACCGGCTCGGACGGAGCCAAGGAGTTCTACAACGAGATGAAGGCCGAGGGGGCCGCGTTCGCGGCCGCGCCCGGCATGGTGCTCGAGGCCGCCATCGACCGCGGCTGCTTCATCTCCGAGAACAAGAAGAAGATCGACCCGAAGCAGGCCGCGGCCGCCGAGAAAAACGCCGCGCTGCTCAGCGAGGCCTTGGGAAACTCCCGGGCCGCCTCGCCTGAGTCCCCCGTCGGACAGGCGAAGGCGGCCAAGAAGATCGCCGAGAGCAAGATGCAGCCCTCCATGCCCGCACGCAACGAGGGGATGCACCGATGATCGACCTTGAGACCCTGGCCGCCTCGTGCGCGACGATGGCCGACGAGATCGTCGCGCACGGCAGCTCCGACACGTTCAGATACGACGCCGCCGGCATCCTCGAGTTCGGCGACAGCCCCGAATACTACTCGCCGATCTCCTCGTCCGCCTACCGCAGCGAATACCCCGAGACCGCCCGCGAATACGGCTACACGAGGGAATACCTCGAGCAGGCGGAGCGCCGGCTGCTCGCCTGCGTCATCGGGTACTGCGCGCTCGACGGCGAGCTCGCATCCATCCGCGACGGCGGCGAGGGCCATGACGGCTTCCGCGTCAACCCGCTCGACGTCCACGAGGTCCTGCTATGCGCCCGCACCGCCCCGTCCGACCCGCGCGGATGCGCGGCGCTCGAGACCGCCATCAAGGGCAACAGGTTCGTAGACGGCGAGGAAAGCTACCTCGACCGCGCGATGTCCCACATGGACTACAACTACACGAAGCTCGCGGGGTCGCGCTGGTCCTACCCCATCGCCGAGCTCGACGGTTTCCTCGCCATGTTCCCGCCTGCCCGCTCCGAGCGGAGGGCCATCGCGGACCGCGTGCTCGACAGCGCCTCGATGCGCCTCAAGACGTTCTTCGCCCTGTCGATGCCCATGGCTGAGGCCGCGGGCGGGCAGGACGGCGACGAGGCCGAGGGCGGCAAGCATTACCACCGCGCCGCGGCGCCCGACGGCGGCGAGACCGCGGAGGAGGAGTAGCCCATGCGCACCCTCAAGGGATTTCTGTACCTCATCCTCGGCGGCACGCTCTGCGGCTGGATGTTCAACCGAATCGCCGCATGGTTCATCGACAACCCGCTCACCGTCGGCTCCAACCACACCGTCGCCGAGTGGGCCGTGATCCTGCAAGACCCGTTCTACCTCGACTCCCGCACGATGCCGTTCTTCTTTCTGGCCTTCGGCGCCATCGCGCTGGTGGCCATGACAAAATACGACTGGACCGGCGAGCGCGAGGAGCAGAAGAAGCTGCGCGGCGAGGAGTACGGCAACCAGCGCTGGGCGCGCGACGACGAGATGCAGCAGTTCGCGCACGTCTCGACCGTGAAGCGCGTGCCCATCCGCATCCCGCAGCGCACCGCCGACGCGATGCGCTTCGCCCGCAACAACCCGAAGGACTTCATCAAGGCCAAGCTCGGCATGACCAACAAGGTCGCCAACCCCAAGCCCGACTACGTCGAGAAGATCGAGGACGACAACATCATCCTGTCCGAGCGCGCCGAGCTCCAGATGTCGAAGATCCCCGACCCGGCGCTCGAGCGCAACAAGCACGTCTACGTGCTCGGCGGCTCCGGCTCGGGCAAGACCTTCAACTTCGTCGGCCCCAACCTGCTCCAGCTCAACAGCTCGATCGTGACGACCGACCCCAAGGGCGACACGCTCAAGCAGTACGGCAACTTCTTCCTGCGCCACGGCTACAAGCTCAAGGTCGTCAACACCAAGCCCGACCAGATCAACCTCTCGATGCACTACAACCCGCTGCTCTACCTCCAGGACTCCACGTCGATCATGCAGATCGTCAACCTGCTGGTGGAGAACACGTCGGGCAACGCGGAGGCCGAGAAGGAGGACTTCTTCGTCAAGGCCGAGAGGCAGCTGTACATGGCGCTGATGGGCTACCTCTTCTACTTCTACGCCGACCAGCCGCAGTACCAGACGTTCCCGCAGATGCTCGACCTGCTCCAGCTCGCCGGCAAGGACAACCCCAGCCAGACCAAGACGCCGCTGGACATCATCATGCTCGGCACGACCGCCGAGGACGGCTTCCAGGGCTTCGAGGAGTGGATCGTCGCCAACCACGGCGGCGACGAGGCGGCTGCGCAGGCCTCCGAGGAGTACTTCGTCATCAAGCAGTACAAGGGCTTCAAGTCCACCTCCGGATCGCCGGAGACCGAGGCCTCGGTCATCGCGTCGTGCAACGTCCGCCTGGCGCCGTTCGCCGTCTCCGCGGTCCGCGAGTTCTTCAGCGAGGACGAGCTGGAGTTCGAGATGATCGGCGAGGAGCGCACGGCGTTCTTCCTGGTCATGTCCGACACCGACAAGACGTTCAACTTCATCCTGGCGATGCTGCTCTACCAGCTGTTCGACGTCAACACTGCCATCGCCGACAGGAACCCCGGCTCGCACTGCAAGATCCCGATCAACTGCATCCTCGACGAGCTCGCCAACATCGGCCGCATCCCCGACCTCGACGTCAAGATCGCGACCCTGCGCTCGCGCTGGATCTACATCACGGCCATCCTGCAATCGGTCACGCAGCTCAAGAAGATGTACAAGGACAACGCCGACATCATCGAGGGCAACTGCGACACGACGCTGTTCCTCGGCCGCTGCGACCTCGAGACCAACAAGAAGATCTCCGAGCGCCTGGGCAAGTTCACCGCCACCGTCCGCAACCGCAGCGAGTCGCACGGCCGGCAGGGATCGTGGTCCGAGAGCGAGAACAAGATCGGCAAGGAGCTCATGGCCGCCGCCGACCTCGGCAACAACCCCGAGAAGTTCGGCGGCGACGACTGCATCGTCTTCGTGGAGAACGCCTTCCCGTTCCTCGACAAGAAGTACAGGACGATCGACCACCCGCGCTACCACGAGCTGCGCGAGGTCGGCGAGTTCAACCTGGACGACTGGAACTGGGACCGCAAGTGCGAGCGCGACCGGGTCCACCGCGCCGAGGTCGAGGAGATGCGCTGGCGCATCGAGGAGGCCCGTTCGTTCTTCGACCCCGAGTTCTTCATGTAGGAGGCCCCCGGCGGGGGAGACCCAGCCGGTCGACATATCTCACCCGCCGCGGCGGGTCCAACAGGGCGCCAAGGCCACACGGGCGGCGCCGCGACAACAGAAGGGAAAACCCCATATGGCTTTCTTCAACCAGCTCCTGAACTATCTGTGGCAGATCCTCACCTTCGTCGGCGGAATCACCGCCGCCGTGGGCGTCTTCCGCTGGGTCTCCGGCGGCAAGGCCCACGACGCGCAGGCCCAGGAGGGCGCGGTCTGGGTCATCGCGCTGGGCGGCGCCATGGCGGCCATCGGCCTGGTCGGCGGCAGCTACCTCACCTTCCCCACGATGTAGGGACGACGGAGGGAACTCCATATGACTGCTCTAACGGGAAAAGATAGGCGCGCGGCGGGGCCCTCTGCCCCCTTGCGCGCCGCGCTCGCGGCCGTGCTGGCGCTCGCGCTCGTCGCGCCGGCCCTGGCCGCACTGGCCTGCCCATCGCCGGCCCTGGCCGTGGAGACCTCCAAGGAGAGCTTCGAGGCGAAATACAAGGACGACTACCACCAGGCGATCAAGGACCGCAAGAAAGACCCCAGCAACACCACGAACACCATGTGGACCGACGACGACCTCATGATGGGCGCCTGCGGGGAGTATCCGGGCTTCGATGTCGTAAACGCAGGGCCCTGGGTCTCCTATTTCGTCTACAGCACCGCCGAGGGCATCGCGAGCTTCTGCGTCGACTGCGGCGAGGCGATGCTGCAATGCATCTCGTCGTCGGGGCTGCTCAAGCTCGACTTCACCGGCGAGGGGTCCGATTTCGCCAAGATGTACTCGGCGGCCACCGACGTCTCGGTCAAGGTGATCCAGCCGATCTGCGTGGGCTTTCTCGGCCTCGCGTGCGTGTGGGCCCTTCTCGAGTTCTCCAAGGAGGTCTCGACCAACCGCGGCGACCACTTCTCGATGGCCGGCAACTACGTCTGGATCATCGTCAAGTTCTCGCTCGTCATGGTCCTCATCAGCCATACCGTGCAGCTGTGCGGTGGCGTGTACGAGGTCTTCCTGTGGGTCGCCAACAAGGTCTCCGACACGCTGACGGCCGGACAGATCGGCGGCGTCGGCTTCAACTCCTTCATGCTCTCCATGATGGAGATCAGGTACAGCCAGTTCGCGTGGTCGGTCGGCTACGCGCTCGTGTCGATGGTCATCCTCGTCTCGACCGGCCTGTGCCTGATCAAGGTCCTCACGCTCACCATCACCCGCATGTTCGAGATCTACCTGATGACGGCCTTCGCCGGCTTCCCGCTCGTGATGCTCACGACGCGGGAGACCAGGCCGTCCGGCATCGGGTACTTCAAGAAGTTCGCCGGCGTGTGCCTTCAGGCGGCGATCCTCATAACGATCATCGCCTTCGCCGGGATCTGCTTCTCGGCCGCCGGGTCGCTTCTGGCGACCAAGCCGAATGCCGGCATCGATGACTCGGTCTGGACCATCGTCTCGCTGCTCGCGTCCATGGCCGGATGCTTCGGCTTCTCGGCGCTGTGCGGGCAATCCAAGCATATAGCGGACACGATCATGGGGGCGATGGGCTGATGGTAGAGATCATCCTGCGCAAGGACATCCAGGACTACGAGGCCAGGCCGCTGTTCGGCTTCACGTATCGCCAGGTCGCGACCGGAGCGGCCATCGCGATCACCGCCGCCGGCATGGGCCTCGGGATCTCATCGGTCACCGAGATGAACACGATGTGGCTGATGCTGATCATGACCGTCTGCGGCGCGATCGGGCTCGTCGGCCTCGGGCGCATCCACGACCTCAAGTTCGAGCAGTGGTTCGCCATCTGGAAGGCCGACCGCGACTGGCCGAAGGTCGCCCTGTTCGCCGCGCCGACGCTCTCGCCGCACGGCGACCGCGCCTCCGCCAAGGCGAAAGCCGGCA
>DBEZMF010000002.1:0-15061 GCA_048250755.1 Collinsella sp. | reverse complement strand
CTGAACTGCGCCCCAAATCTTGGACGCCCTAAATAGCGACTAGGCCGCAAGGGCCTGATTCCGGTACTCCTCCGGGGTCAGGCCCTTCAATCTTACCTGCCTCCGGCTCGTGTTCCAGTGGACTATGTATTCCTCCAGGTCGCGTTTGAAATCCTCGAACGTCTTCCACTCGCGGCCCCTGTAGAACTCGTCCTTGACGTGGCCGAAGAGCTGCTCGGTGGCGGCATTGTCGATGCAGTTCGCCTTCCTGGACATGCTCTGGACGATGCCGGCGGCCTCGAGCCTGGATGTGTACGAGGCGTGCTGGTACTGCCAGCCCCGGTCCGAGTGCATGGTCGGGGCGACGCCCTCGGGGATCTTGGGCAGCAGCTCGTCGAGCATCCTCACCTGCTGGGCCATGTCGGGCGTGGTCGATATGTCGCTCGCCACGATCTCCTTGGTGCAGAAGTCCAGCGTCGGGGCCCAGTAGGCCTTACCGCCAGCCACCTTGAACTCGGTGACGTCCGTCCCCAGCTTCTGCCACGGGGCCCCGGCGTCGAAATCCCTCGCGATCACGTTCTCGAACGTCCTGCCGACGACGCCCTTGTACGAGTTGTACCTGTGGTAGGCCGTCTCGCGTCTGATGCCGCAGCGAATCCCCATCTCGCGCATCATCTTGAGCACGGTCTTGTCGGCTATCACGACCCCCTCTTCCGCCCTGAGGCACATCGCTATCTGCCGGTGCCCGCAGCCGTTGGCGGTGCGCGAGAAGATCTCGGCGGCCGCCTCCCAGAGCTCGGCGCGCGTGGGCCTCGGCGGGTGCGCGAGGGCGTAGTAGTAGGTCGACCGCTTGAGCTCGGCGCATGCGAGCAGGTGCCCGAGCGCGTGCCCCTCGGCGCGCAGGGCCGCGACCGCTTCGGCCTTCGCCCTGGTCAGAGCCCGTCCCTCTCGACCAGGGCGCGTAATTTTTTTAGGTAGGCCACCTCAGCCTCGAGTCTACGGCACCGCTCCTCGAGCTCCTCCTCGCGGGTCCGCGGCCTCGCCCTGGAACCGCTCGGCCGGCCCTTGGGCCTCGGGCGCAGGGCCTCCGCGCCGCCCCGGCGGTATAGCGCGCACCACTTCTTGAGCGGCGACATCGACATTATGCCGAACGCCGCCATCGCCTCGGTCTTCGTCATGCCGCCGTCGACGACGGCGGAGGCGGCGGCGACCTTCTGCTCGTATGTGTACCTGCCCTGCTTTCCGTCCATGCGCAGCAGCACCTCGCTCCCGAACGCGCGGTATATCTCCTGCCATCTTCTCACGGCTTCCGCGGGAAGCGAAAGGGCAATCGCGGCAGATTTATACCCGTGCCCGAGCTCGAAGAGCCCTATGGCCGCCTTCCTGGCCTCGACATCATGCTTCACCCTCAAATCAACGCGCATAAAGAAAGCCTCCCATTTCTCATGTCCAAGAAATGGGAGGCAGTTCACAAACGTGAGGCGGGCCGTTTTCGTTTGAGCAATCATGCAGCAACGTGATGGGGCAAATTAATCCACGCGCTTGTCGCCCATAAAGAAGAGCGCCACCGTACCAGGTCCGGTATGCGAGCCAATCAGAGTACCGATGTCATTGATCTCAATCTTGCCTTTAAGCTGCGGAACCTGTTCCTCAATCAGCGCCGCAACTGCCTCGGCATCCTCGCGGCACGCCGAGTGCGACATGATGCACTTACCAGAATAATCCGTACCGCCCTGCACGTGTGCCATCATGGTCTTAGCCATCTCGGAAATCGCGCGCTTCTTGGTGCGAATCTTCTCACGCGGTGCCAGCTTACCGTCTCAATCGACCGTCATAAGCGGGCAAATCTTAAGCGCCGTGCCGATGATCGCGCTCGCGGCCGAAATGCGACCGCCGCGCAGGTAGCTCGACAGATCGGTCGAGAAGAACCAGTGGTGCAGGTTGAGCTTGTGCTCCTCGATCCAGGCAGCCGTCTCGTCGAGTGAAGCCCCGCTATCGCGCACATCGGCGGCATATTCCAGCAACAGACCAAAGCCCGAAGACGCCCCCAGCGAATCGATGACGCGCACCTTGCCGCCCTGGGGATAGCGATCCGCGAGCATCTGTGCCGCGACGCAGGCCGATCCATACGTGCCCGAAATACCCGACGACAACGTCAGGTGCAGCACGTCTTTACCCTCGGCAACAAACGGCTCCCAAAACTCCTCGTACTCACCCACGCTCACCTGAGACGTCTTGGGCATGGCGCCCGCGGCAATCTGGGCAAAAAACTTGTCCGGCGTAATCGACTGATACAGATCGTCCGTATAGACAACATCGTCGATCTCGTAATGAAAACACACGACAGGGATATTGCGCGCCGCAAAGAACTCACGGGTTCGGTCGGCGGCGGATTCACAGGTCAGGACAAAATCACTCATATGAGGCTCCTTACTCATTGCTGCGCAAATTATCGCACAGTGAGCCTACATGCGGTACATATGTCCACTATTTACCAAATCGAACCAAATATAGTGAACATCTTTACCACCATCGTCTCCACCGGCCCCATGCATAAATATCTGAGAAAACACTCTCTGTCGTCTCCACCCAACCGACACATCTACCTTTACTAAATCGATTTACCAAACCGTTCAGCCGACAATTCAGCCGCTGGCGCAAAATCGAAACAAAAGCGGCGCATACTGATAAACGTTTGACGCTGTTTATCAGTTTTACCAGCCCCATCGGAAGGTGTTTCATGGTCGCATTCGATCGCAACCCGCAAGACTTCAAGTATCTGCGCCTGCTGTCGAGACAGTTTCCCACCGAACAATCCGCATTTACCGAAATTATCAACCTCTCGGCCATCCTTAACCTACCCAAGGGCACCGAGCATTTTATGAGCGACGTGCATGGTGAGTACGAAGCCTTTATGCACATCCTCAACAACTGCTCGGGCGTCGTGCGCGAACATGTCGACGAGATCTTTGGCGACACGCTCTCCTTTGACGAAAAGGGCGAGCTGTGTACGCTCATCTACTACCCGCGCGAGAAGATCGACCTGGTCCGCAGTCAGCGCGAGGACTCGCCCACCTGGTACAAGACGATGCTTGACCAGCTCATCATGGTCGCTCGCTCGCTTTCAAGCCGCTACACGCGCTCCAAGGTGCGTAAGGCCATCCCGCGCGACTACGCCTATATCATCGACGAGTTGTTGCACACGCACCCGGACGAGAACAACTATCGCGTGCGCTATCACGAGCGCATCGTGGAGTCCATCCTGGAGACCGCCAGCGCCGACGACTTTATCGAGTCGCTCGCTTCGCTCATCAAGCGCCTGGCCGTCGACCACCTGCACCTGGTGGGCGATATCTTCGACCGCGGCGGCGGCGCGGCCAAGATTATGGACCGCCTGCTCACCTACCATTCGCTCGACATCCAGTGGGGCAACCACGACCTGCTGTGGATGGGCGCTGCGGCCGGTGAGCCCGCCTGCATCGCCACGGTATTGCGCAACAACCTACGCTACGACAACTACGAAATTCTAGAGAACGACTACGGCATCTCGCTGCGTGAGCTTGTCGCCTTTGCCGATGCCACCTACACCGCCGGTGAGTCCATCACCCCGCTGATCAAGGCCATCAACGTGCTGCTCTTTAAGCTCGAGGGCCAGATTATCCAGCGCCACCCCGAGTTCGATATGACCGACCGCTTGTTACTCGACAAGATCGAACACGACACCGGCACGGTCACGCTCGCCGACGGCAGCATGTGGCCACTCACGACCAATGACTTCCCCACCGTCGATCCAGCGGACCCCTATACGCTCACGTCTCAGGAGCAGCACATCATCGACAAGCTCGTGTCCGAGTTTGTCACCGCCGATCACCTGCATCGCCATATCGATTTCCTCTATTCCCACGGCTCGATGTACAAAGTCGCCAACGGCAACCTGCTGTTCCATGGCTGCGTGCCGCTCAACGAAGACGGCACCTTTAGCAGCATGAACTGCCTAGGCACCTGGCACGCTGGCCGCGATTACCTCGATTTTTGCGACCACATCGCCCGCCGCGCCTGGCGCGTGGGCGACCGCGACGCCCTCGACTGGATGTGGTACCTGTGGATTGGCTTTAACTCACCCGCCAGCGGACGCCTGGTGCGTACCTTTGAGCGCGCCTATATCGCCGATAAGAGCACCTGGGTCGAGCCGATGGACCCGTACTTTACGCTTACCAAGTCGCCCTCGGTCTGCGATGACATCATGCGCGAGTTTGGCGTCGCGCCCATGGCATGCTCGCCGACCGGCCACATCATCAACGGCCACACGCCCGTTAAAACCACCAAGGGCGAGCAGCCCATCTGCGCTGAGGGCAAGTTACTGGTCATCGATGGCGGCTTCTGCCGCGCTTACCATCCCAAGACGGGCATCGCCGGCTATACGCTCATCTCGAGCTCGCGCGGCTGCCGCCTCAAGTCGCACCGGGCCTTTACGACGGTTGCCGAGGCACTCACGCGCAACGTGGACATCGAGAGCGAGACCAATCGTTTTGACCAAGCAGACCGTCGCCGCATGGTGAGCGACACCGATACTGGCGCCAAGATTCGCAGCCAGATCCAGGACCTGCGCCAGCTGCTCGATGCATATAGAAACGGTGCTATCGAGGAGCACGCCTAGCACCACCCGCGGGGATTGGCTAAACTTGCTAAGTTTGTCATCCCCGCGGCGCTTCGGCGCCAGCTTAAGGCAGGTACTATGCAAAAGCTCCTTGCGCAGATCATGAAATTTGGCGTCGTCGGTGTCATTGCCACGGTTATCGACTTTGGCATTATGAATCTGCTTCACTACGGTCTGGGCCTCAACATCCTAATCGCCAACACCAGCGGCTTTATCATCTCACTCATCTTTAACTACCTCGCAAGCATGAAGTACGTGTTTGCGCACAAGGAAGGCATGAGCCGCCGCCGCGAGTTCATCATCTTTGTCGTGCTGTCCGTGATCGGTTTGGTGCTCAACGACGGCATCGTGCTGGCGCTCAACGCCGGCCTGGGACTCGAGGCCAATATCGCCAAGATCTGCGCCACCGCGCTTGTCATGGTCTACAACTTTGTGACCCGAAAAATCTTCCTGGAGGGCGACGAGACAAAATAGCTCGAAACCCCTGCAGCATTACGGCGCCCACGGACGACGCGCACTCAGCGCAGTATCGTCCGTGGGTGTCGCTCGTTTACGGGCAAATTATCAACGTTTGCGGATTAGCTCTTGAAAATTTGGCGAGTTCATATAGTTCTTGGCAAAGACCTTACGTTTCCCTTGTAAAAGCTCTAAAGTATCCTCTGCTCGATTCATCAACGCATTGGATGTGATTACGTGCGCAAGGCGCTGGCACAACCTCATACCAAGCAGTTCCTCAAGTTTGCTGTCGTGGGTCTTATCTCCTTTGGCATCGACTGGGGCATGCTCATTGCGCTCGTCGAGCTGTTCCACCTCGACTTTTTGATGAGCACCACGGTTTCGTTTATCACGTCCGTCGTGGTCAACTACTGGCTCAGCATGAAGTACGTGTTCGACCACCGCGAAGGCATGAGCCGCAAGCGCGAGTTCACGATCTTCACCATCCTGTCGGTGATCGGCCTGGGCCTCAACGACCTGTACATGTTTGTGGGCGTCACGTTTTTGAGCATCGGCTACCAGGCCATGAAGGCCATCGCCACGTTCCTCGTCACCTGGTACAACTACTTCAGCCGCCGCTTCTTCCTCGAGGGCGCACGGTCGTAGTCGATTCACTATTTGCTTGAATGTATAACCGGTTGGAATTCCCGTTCCAACCGGTTTTTTGTTTGCCGAGAGACCCGGCGATCCAGTCCCATTCGCATGAAAAACGGGCGGCTCGGATGTTGGTCCGAACCGCCCGTCTGGCGCGCTATGTCGAGGCCTCTAGCCTGTAACGTAATACCAGACTACGTTGTCGCCGTTTGAGAGAACGTAGTTACTACAGGCCGTCATGGGCGTTGTGCCGTTGACGGAGTACATCCACCCGCTCGTGCCGCCGTACTGTTTCTCGGCCAAACCACCAATCGCGGAAACATACGTGCCGTACGACGAGCCGTGTGCGTTGACAGAAAGGCCCAGCGCGCACAGGGCATCGTAAACGGTAGCGCCTTCGTTAAAGGTAAAGGTGCCACCAGAGGACACAGGATTGCCCACAGCACTCGATGTGACCGAAACCGTCACCGTTACGTAGTTGGACTCCTGCGAGCCGCCCTGACCGCCCGAGGAAGCGCTTCCGCCATTAGAGGATGAGGCTCCATCAGACGACTGACCGCCGCCCGAAGAAGCACCGCCAGACACATTGGAAGTATCACCGGCTCCCGTATTTTGGGCAGCGGATTTATCGCCAGACCTCTTGCTGTCCTGACCATCGGACTTCTTGCTATCCGAGCTTTTGTCCGATTCCTTGTGCGAAGACTCGGAATCATCCTTGGCGTCGTTCGAGCCCTTGGACTCATCTTTTGCAGCATCCGAAGATTTGGAATCCTTGGAGCCAGCTTTACCCGAAGCGGCGGTCGAGCCAGACCCCTTGGCGTCCTTCGCGACGACGCTCTCCCCCGTCACGGTCTGAACGATCCAGTCAATGGACCAGGCGCCGCTCTCGGAAGGATGGACGAAGCCCAGCGATATGACAATCAGCGCAACGCACGCGGCGGTCAGGACGCCAGTAAGCGCCTTGCGACGAGAGGCGGACGCCGCCGAAGCGGCGCCCTGTTGCTTTGCATCGTCGAACTGAATGAACGAGGAATCTGGTTGCTTGGGGTCAGCGTCCTTGGATTTATTGGACACAGCCCTCACCTACCGACGTTTGGTGAACACGAACACGCCGACGATGGCGAGTCCGATGACGCCGGCGGCAACGCCAACAATGGCGAGCGGATTGGTGCCAGCCTCCTGCTCGGAAGCACTAGAGGACTTCTTAGCAGTGGTCGTGGAAGCAGCACCCGTATCGGACTTGGAATCGGACTTCTTGTCGGACTTGCTGTCCTTCTTGTCAGACTTCTTGTCAGACTTCTTCTCGTCCTTCTTATCGGAATTATCGGAGTCTTTCTTGTCGGACTTGTTTTCCTTGGTCTCGGCCTTGGTCGACACCGTCGTCTTGGTCACCGGCTTCTTGCCCGGGGCAATAGCGCCGCCCTTCGAGCCGGAGCCGGAACCCGTGCCAGTGCCAGCGCCAGTGCCGGAACCAGTACCGGTACCAGAACCGCCGCCGCCATTCGAACCTGCGCCGCCATTACCGCCAGGGTTAACGGCATTCTTGGTCCACTTGGCATACAGCGTCAGATCGGCCGTCACCGGCGTGGCGAAGTCATACGCCCGCGTGCAGGCTTCATCGGTATACCAACCGCCGAAAGTGTAGCCATCGCGCGTCGGATCGGCCGGCTTGACCAGCTTGCCATCGGCCGTGGCAACAAACTTAGTGTCGCAAGCAGACCCGCCGTTGGAATTAAAGGCAACCGTCCAAGACTCAACGGCCCCAAGCTTGAACAGCGTGCCCGAGTCATTGATGTAGTACAGGTTGCCAGATGCATCGGCAATGACTGGAGAGTCACAGTACTGGTAATGGCCAGCCGCATCATAAATCTGCGTCGCCTCTGCATCGCCGAGCGTATAGCGATACACCCCACCACCAGCAGAGTAGCTGACGTAGTCCTTGCTATCCGCGCTATTAACGGTGAAGTACACATAGGTCTTGCCGCCCTGAACACTCACCAGCGGAGTAGCAGCAATACCGTTAAATCCGGCCGGTAGCTCTTTACCGTCAGCAGCGGTGACCATCGTGGTCTTACCAGTCTTCAGATTATAGAGAACCAGAGCAGATCCAGTAGCCGTCTGCCCACCGACAATCAAGTTGTCGCCAGACATCGCCGGGGCGCTCATGTTATTCGTAAGACCCAGGTCGACCGTCTTCTGCTCGCTCAGCACGCCCTTCGCCGAAAGCGAAATCACATGGAGCTTTCCGTCGTGCGTCATCTGATAGAAGGTCGAGCCATTGGACGGATCGGCGACGCAGTCAGCGTTCGCAAGGGTGCCGAGCTTCATGGTCGAAACGACATCGCCCGTTGCCTTATCAATGCACTTAAGCGTACCTGCGCTCGTGGGGACGATGGCGT
This sequence comes from Collinsella sp., assembly GCA_048250755.1. GTDB lineage: Bacteria > Actinomycetota > Coriobacteriia > Coriobacteriales > Coriobacteriaceae > Collinsella. Next base: position 6,937 of record DBEZMF010000002.1, on the reverse strand, counting down.
ACTTATCCGTCAAAGCCGCACCAGTCCAGTAATAGCCCTCGGCAGGGTCGATGTTCTGCCAAGAAACTTCGCCCGTGGCAATCTTAATGCGCGCAAAGGAGCCGTTGCCGTAGGTCGCGTTGTAATTCTCGTCATACGAAATATCGACCGAGCCTACATAGACGTACTCGCCGTCCGAAACGACGGTGCAGGAGCTCTGCGTCAAGTCCGTCAAACCAGGCGTCATCCACTTGCAGATCAGCTTGTCTGCAGTAATCGCCTGGACCGCGCCGCCGTTGAGCGGAACGATGATAAGGCCATTGGTATAGATCGGACGAGAGGTATAGCTCACCTTGGAGGCAAGCGGCGCAGAGGCAACCTTTTTGCCCGTGGACGAATCGATCTTAATGAGCTCGTTCTCGGTCGCGATGTACACAAAGCCGTTAGCAATGACAGGCTCGCTGCAGTTGGCATACTGCTGACCAGACTCGGCCTTCCAATCGAAGGCCCACTTAAGACCGGCGGCCTGCGCAGGCGTCTTGGCATCCGTTACGGTCGAACCGTTGCCACTGTTGCCGTAGCCGGCCCACTCGGCATCCCAATCAGGAGTCGTCGCGCTCGGATCCACGACAATCTTGTCGGGATCGGGCATGGCCGAATTATCGGTGGTATAGGCAAGCGTGACCTTATCGCCGCTCTTGAGCGTAATCTGATTGGCGCAGAGTAAGGAGGGCTCTCCGTTGATATACAGATGCCAATATTTATTGGTCGCAGCATCCCAACCATACGGATTGTGATCGAACGGCGAAGTAACGGAATTGAGGAACCAGTATGCACCACTCTGGGAGCCGTTGTACGCAACGCCCTTGGCCTTCAGAACTGCCTCAATAAGGTTCTGGGCCGTGGAGCCTTCGGGCAGGGAAACATTGCTTGCCGTGCCCCAACGCGTATTGTTCCCGTTGACATCGGGACCGATAACATCGGCGGATCCAAGCACCTGACCGGGAAGGGCATCGGCGTCAGCACCATACATAAAGGTGACGGCGTCACCCTCCTGGAGCTTGTAGGCACCGGCGCCAACGTCGGCGAACTTGCCATTTACGTAGAAGCGCCAATAGCTATTGGTCGCAGCATCATAGCCACAATAGGACTTACCATCGAAGGGCGAATAAATGCCGTTGAGGAACCAGCCCCAAGACGATTCGTCAGCATCGAGAGTAAGGCCGACCTGCTCAAGGAGATCCTTGGCAGTAGAGCCCGCCTTGAGACTCGTCTGACCCGTCGAAGCCCAAACCTGCTGCTTGCCGTCCTTGTCCTTACCGAGAACCTGAACAGAAGCATGGACAGAATCGGACGGCAACTGGTCGCCCCAGCCACCGTAGAACCACGTGACGGTATCGCCGGCATGGATGGTGACATTGTCCGCCGTATAGTCACTCGACTTGCCGTTGATGAACAGCTGCCAATAGGTCGAATAATCTTGGGGCGTACCCAGCTCAACACCGTTGTACTTAAGGCTCAGAATGAAGGAGCCCGCAGCAACGGCGTCAATGTCGTTCGCCTCGAGTGCGACCTTCGTAAGACCAAGCGCGCTCGAACCGGACGTCACCACATACTGCGCATTATCGACCCAAGTCTGAGTCTTGCCCTGGGCATCGCGACCAATGACGGTCACATTTGCGGCAACCTGGTCTTTAACGACAGGGGACGAGCTACCAGCCGTATAGGCAAACTCAATCTTCTGCCCCTGGGTGAGCTTGACGCTGCTCGCGCCAACCGAGGAAGACGCGCCGTCGACGAACAGCTGCCAGTAGGCATGAGTCGCCGGATCGAAGGCAAGCGTACGACCATCGCTCGGGGATGTGATGCTTTCGAGGTAGAAACCGTATGCCGTGTTCGGTTCGTACTTCGCCTTGAAGCCCGTCTTCTCCTGCAGCTTAATGAAGGCATCCGCAGCCGTCGCGCCCTCGTCGAGCTTGAGCTGCGTAGGTGCCACCCAGGTCTGAGCCTTGCCGTCAGCATCGGTGCCAATAATCGAGAACGAGACCTCGACTTGCTTCTTGGCGACATCGCCGGTTTCTGTCGGGTTCTCTGTCTGGACGGCAGCCGCGGCGGCAGATCCCGCTTGGCCAGCGGATGCCGTCGAAGACTGCTCGCTCGTGGCAGGGCTCTCCCCCGTCGCCGAGCCTTCGTCGCCAGTTGCTGCCTCTGTTATGGCTGCACTAGCTGCAGGCGCGCCCTCGGAATCCGAAACCTCGGCGCCACCCTGCTCAGCGGTACCGCCCGCAAGCGCTGCGTCCTCGTCCGGCGTCGCAGCCTGAGCCACAGCCTCGGCAATGCCCTCGGCGCCCTCGGCCCACAGTTGAGCCGGCGTGGTGCCAAAGGCCATCGCGAAGGCCAGGAATGCCACCAGGCCGCGCTTGGCTACACCGCGTGCAATCGCGCCACGACGATGCAACGAGGCGCGCTCACGCTCGTCCTCAAACATATCCATTTGTCCCCCATTGTCTGTACTTGGAGCGTTGCCTTGAGGCTGCCCCACGTCATCGCGCATGTTGCGCTCGAGTTCCCCCATCGGGGTCCCCTTCCCTCCAGAGCCCTATGCACACCGGCGGCATACGCCGCGGCAACGTGCAAGATGGGAGGCGATCCGACTTAACCTTAACGGCTCGGGCACGTCGTCCGATCTGCGACGCGAGCATCCCGAGCCAAGAGGAATTACGGTTACTGGTACAGCCGGGGACTTGCACCCCGATTCTCCCAAACGCGCAGGAAAACCGCGCATTCGTGCGTCTCCGCACCACCATCTAGGCCATCGATTAATACCGTCAATATGCTATCACGCAAAAGGGCCTCGCACGCAGGCGAAGCCCAAGGTAAAAGCTATTGTTTGCGATAGGAAAATGCGGTGACGGTCGCAGACTCTAGTGCTTGCCGCCGTGGCTGTTGAGCCAGATATTGCGGCCCAGCATAAGTGCCAGCACCAGCGCGCTCACGTAGCCCATAAAGCCAATGACCGGGATACCAAACACAACCGGCTCGATGCGCGCGTAGTACACCACCGACGAACCGATAAACAGACCGGCGATAACGATAGCCATCGACATGCGGTCGATAATCCCACCCAGCTGTCGCAGCGCCTTATCGCTGCTCATGATCTGCGTGTTCACCTTAAGCTGGCCGCGTGTGAGCATACGCGAAGCCAGGCCCAGATACTCAGCCGCCTCGAGTGAGCCCTTCGCCGCGCGATAACTGCGCTCCGCAAAGTCGCGACTCATATCGCGCACGCGCGCATAGGTGCTCTTCTCGTTTTTGATGTGTGCCTGAATGATCTGGATCATGTTGACGTCGGGCATGTACTCGGTCAGCAGGCCCTCGAGCGTCACCATGCCGCGGGCGAACATCGTCACCACGCTCGGCAGCTCAACGTCATTTTTGCGCGCGAGGTTTAACAGCGAGGTCAAAAACTCGCCGATATCTAGGTCCTTAAGGTCAAGGCCCGCAAAGTCAGCCACGATAAAGTCCAAATCGGACAAAAACGCTGAATGATCGAGCTCGGCCGAGTCGCCACGCGTCACGACGAAGCGCATGAGCGAATCCTTGAGCTTGGGCACGTCGCCCTCGGCCACGGCGAAAATCATGTCCTTGACGATACCACGGTCGTGGCTCGACATGCGTCCGACCATACCCAAGTCGATAAAGTAAACGATGCCGTCCTTGAGGATGATGTTTCCCGCATGCGGGTCAGCATGGAAAAAGCCGTCATCGAGCACCTGCGTCGAGTAGTCCTCGACGATTGCGGCACCGATCTTTTCCAAGTCATAGCCCTCGGCCACCAAGCGTTCAGGATCGGCGATCGAAATGCCGTCGACGTAGTCCATAACCACCACGTGTTCGGTGCACAGGTCCAGATAGGATTTAGGGCACGTCACGCCATGAACGCTCTTATGGAACTCGTAGAAGTCGTTGAGGTTTTTGGCCTCGGCCAAAAAGTTGGTCTCCTCGCGAAACGAGGTCCACAGCTCCTCGACCACGCCGTGCAGGTCAACGAATTGATCGGTGTTGACGAACTTGGAAACGATACGCACCACCGAGCGGATGATATCGATGTCCTGCGCCATAACCTGCTGCGCACCGGGGCGCTGCACCTTGACGGCCACGTCCTCGCCCGTCACCAGACGAGCGCGGTGCACCTGCGCGAGCGATGCGCTACCAAGCGGATTGGGATCGATCGCATCGAACATCTCCCCCAGGCGCAGGCCGTATTCTTCCTCCAGACAGCGAAGCACTACCTCGTACGGCACCGGCTCCACGTCGGAGCGCAGACGACGCAGCTCGTCGCAAAAGCGTTGCGGCAGAATCTCGGACCGGTTGGCCAGAATCTGCCCCATCTTGACGAACATGGGGCCGAGTTCCTCGAGCAGGCGGCGCAAACGAACCGGCGTGAGGTTATCCCACACGCGGTACTTTTTGACCAGGCGAACAATCTGCCCAATGCGTTCGCGACGACCCGCCGGCGTGAGCTGGTATTCCTCGTCCGGTGCCATCGCGTCGGGCTCCTCGGGCACCATATCGACAGCGCGTGGCTTCTTGCGAGCGCCCGAGACGGCAGCGTCGACCTCATCGACAACCGCCGCCTCGTCACCCAAGGGATCTAGATTGTTGTAATCGGTGGTGGAATCTGCCATCTGCGCTGCTACTCAGCCTCTTCGGTATCCTTCGCATCGTCGGGCTCAACGGACTCGACGGGCACCGAGGTCACGTTGTCCTCGACCGAATCGACGATGTCACGCACATGGGCCAGGAAGGCCGTGCGCTCGGGGGCGGTCATGACGCGGACCCGGGCAAGGATGAGCTCGTCAAGCACGCGCTGGGCCGCGGTCTCGCCCTGCATGCCCAAGCGCTCGGTCAGGTCGGAGATGGTGCCGCCGGCCTGCTCGAACATGTCGGACACACTGCGGGCGATATCGGGGGTGGCGGTGTCCTTGCGAACCTGCTCGCCTTTGGTGTTAAGGTCGTCGAGGACCTTCTTGCCGCCTTCGACAGCAACGGCGGCAGCGCCAAAGCCCACGTTAATGGCGCCGTTAACAAGCTGATCGAGTTTCATAACCATGGTTATCTCCAATCACAAACAACTGCATTGGCGTTCTTGTACCCAAGATTGAGCGAAAGCGACAAAGCGTTTTAGCGCTATTCGATCGACGGGAAATCCCTACCTCACGTTGTCGTTCATCGCGAAAGAGTTCTTCATGGCGCAGCTCGTGGTGTAGAGCACCTTGCCCAGCAGGGCATCGGTCTCCACGCGAACACGCTCGGCAAAGGCCTCGTTGGCGCGTGCAAGTTCGGCAGGCACCTCGGCCTCGGGCAGGACGGCTACGGCAGCATCAACGTCATGGATCTGCTTGTGGCCCATGCCACCGACCTTCTCCTGATAGTCCTCCACAGCGCGGCCGCACTCATGGAAACGGACGTCGGCCAGGGCGCCGATCAGGCGGTTGGCCCAGTAGAAGTTTTCGGACGTTACGCGAGCCTGCGTGTCGGCATAGTACTCGGGCATGGTCTCGACGTTGGCGTACAGCGGAACCAGCGCGTTAAACGAGTTGGAGCCAAACGCCATCCACTGCACGGCGCGATAGGCCGGCTGCGCATAGGGGCGCAGCTGCAGCACGGCGAGCTGGCTGTTGCGGTTGATGCCGATGGGGCGATAGGCGCCGCGCGTGGCGGGCGTGCCCTTGCTGCCGTAGCAGTCGTACTCCGTACCCTGGTAGTGGCTCGAGAGTACGTACTTAATGTCCTCGATGGTCACCTTGCGCTCGGGCACGCGGCTCCAGGGGATATCGTCGCTCTCGGGCGTATAGTCGGCCTCGGGACCGTCCCACACATCGCTGGGATTGAGGCAGCGCTGCATGTACCAGGCGCGCGGCGTGTTGTAGACGTGATCGCTGTCGCTGTGCGAGCCAAAGGCCTCGCGCGGGTTAAAGACCGCGGCGGGACCGTCGCCCTTAACACCCAGCGTCAGGTCCAGATGCCACTCGGCCATCCAGGCGCGCAGGTCGGCAGAGCACATGTGGTCGACTTGGGCGCCCTCGGCGTCATCCAGGTCAAAGCTGTCGATACCCAATTGGTTGGGCATGGTCACATAGGCGTCATCGGGCACACGCTTGGCAATCCAATGATGGCCGCCGATGGTCTCGAGCCACCAGATCTCGTCCACATCACTAAAGGCGATGCCGTTGTTCTCATAGGTGCCGTAGCGCTCGAGCAGGTCGCCCAGGATACGCACGCCGTCGCGGGCGGACTTGGCATACGGCAGCACCAGGGTCACCATGTCCTCCTCGCCCAGGCCACCGGGCCGTGCCGGAACGTATCCATCCTCGCCTTCGTTGCCCTTGGCGGGCACGTAGTCCACGAGTGGGTCGGCGCCGCGGACGCGCTCGTTGGTGGTGAGCGTCTCGGTTGCGGACATGCCCACATTGAGCTCGTTGAAACCGGCCTCGGCCCAGATGCCGTGGCCCGGAACAACATCGGGGACGCTCGTGTAGCGCATGGGGTTATCGGGCAGTTCAACGGTCAGGTGACTCAGGACGCTCGTGTAGACGCGCGGCTGCTCGTCAGGATGCACCACGCGCATACGCTTGGGCTCAAACACCCCGTTGGACGAGTCCTCGTTACGCGCGACAAGCGTCGACCCGTCGTAGCTTGCGTTTTTACCGACCAGAATCGTTGTGCACGGCATGCGCATCCTCCTTGAGCGAAGAAATCAAACGGCAACAGTGTATCGCTTCGACGCAAAAAGGGCGAAACCACGGCGCTGGCAGGTAGCGCACAGAGATGTGGTGTAAGAGGCGGGGCATGCCCCGCCTCCGCCCTTTCAAGAAAGGACGGGGACACCGCCTAGAATTCGTCGTTGGAGTAATGAAGGTGACGAATGGAAGGAAAGGCGATGCCCCAAGAAGAG
>DBEZMF010000001.1:0-2255 GCA_048250755.1 Collinsella sp. | reverse complement strand
CACGATGTCCTTGGCGGGCTTTCCTCGCTCGTCGAGCACCGGCTGGCCGTCCTCGTCGAGCACGCTTTTCTTGAGCCACACCTCGCGATCCGTCAGAAGCGGGATGTCGCGGTAGTTCTCGCCGCGGTAGCGGGATTCGTTGACGAACATCGGGCTGAACTGGTAGTAGCTCACGTCCACCCCGTCGATCACCGTCCCCTTGGGCAGCGTCACCGAGTTGAACGTGCGCACCTCTCCCGTCACGCGGTCGGTGTACTCGATGTCGGTGCGCACGAAGTTCTTGTGGAGCGTGAGATAGGTGTTCTTCTTCTCAGGCATTTCATGCCCCTTTCTTTGCATCCTTTAGGCGGGCGTAGTTGTGGAAGCCCCGCCTGATTGCCTTGCCTTCGGTTTCGGTCAGCCATCCAAGGCGACCACCCCCTTTCAAAACGTCAGTTCCCAGATCAGATTCCCGAGACGATGTCGCGCGCCCATGCGCCGCTCTTGACGAGGGAGAGGATGAGCAGCACGCACATCGCTAGGTACTGCAGCGCGTAGGTGAGCCCCGTCGCTATGCCGTCGATGGGGGTGCCCGTCGAGGTGCTCGCCCCGGTGAGGCCTCCCAAGATGAGCGGAAAGGCTATGAGCAGAATCAGGATGATCAGCCCCGCCAGGCACACCGCCGTGAAGTTCTTCAGGTATCCGATTCCTATCTGGCGGGTGTCGTCTAACGCCATGAGGGAAAGCGGGATCGGGCTGAACGCGGCCATGATGTAGAGCTGGATGGCGCGCGCCCAGCAGACCACGAGCGCCACGATGTAGGCTCCGAGCACCACGACCCAGCTGATGACCGATACCAAGAGGAGCGCTATGAGCGCCGGGACGTCGTCGTCTTCGGTCACCACGCTCACGGCGGTAAGGTCGATCGCGCCGCCCGAGCCGAACAGCGACATCGTGCGGTCGATGGCGAGTCCCACGACCGCGTAGATGGCCTCCATGAGCTCGAAGCTGTTCTGTATGAGGAACAGGAACACGGCGAAGAAGACCAGCAGGAAGACGACCTCCTTCACGCCGGGGAAGGAGGCGTTGCCGTCCATGCGCTGGCTTATCTGGATGAGCTTCACCGTGAACACCAGCCCGAGCACCCCGCATCCGATGGGAAGCACCGCGGCGTCCCAGACCCCTCGCGCGATGTCGTACATGGAGACATCTCCTGCGGTCGTGAGCATCTGCGAGAAGTCCGCGCCGATGATGCCCTCGTAGCCGATGCTCGAGAGCACCGCCACCTGGTTGGTGAACATCCAGTTGCACGCGTCCCTCAGAAGCCCGGCGAGCCATGCGTTCACGTCGTCGGCGATGCTCGCGTAGGCGGGAGACGCCGGGACGAGCATGAGCGTCGCGAAGAGCAAGGTGGAGGCGAACGCGAGGAGAAAGCGCCTGTCTGAGATCATCGACGCCGCCCGCCTCATAGCGCGCTCATCTCCCCGGATCCGCGGTCGAGGGAGAGCTGCACGATAGTCGAGGCCGCGTCGTTCAGGTGGAAGGAGGTCGTGAGGACGTCCTCGTTGCAGTCGATGTAGACCTCGCCGTCCCAGGTGGCGAGCGTTGCCGTCGGGGACGCCGAGGATGCCTTCTGCGCTATGGCGGAGGCGATCTCGGCGTCTTCGGCATCGAGGAGCTCGTTGAGCTCCGGCGAGTGGGCGGAGAGCTCGATCCCGGCCTCGGAGCCCTCGGCGATGAGGTAGCTCTTCGACAGCGCGAACGCGTCGCATGAGATGCTCTTTCGGCCTCCCGTGTCGTTTATGGAGAGCAGCGTCTGGGAGGCGGCCTCGCCGGCAGATCGCGTGAAGGAGATCTGCGCCGAGAGGCCATCATCGTCGGGTTCCTCGGAGAGCACCTCGTAGTACATCACCTGGACTCCCGCCTCTCCAGACTCCACGATCGTCGAATCGGAGAGCGTGAGCGTGCACGTACCGTCCTCGCTCTCCCAGGTGGTGCCCGCATAGCCGGCAAGGGATTCGCCCGCCTGCTCTGCCTGTCGGCTTTGCTCCTCCACGGGAACGACGGGATTGGGATCGCTGGGCGCGATCGCACAGCGCGCGAGCCCTGCCCCTATAAGGATCGCCGCAGCGCCTGCGGCGCATATGGCCATCAGTTTCGTCTTCTTGTCCATCTTCTTGCTCCTTGTCTATCGATACGACAGGGCGCAGGTGAAGCTCGAGATCCCGCTTGCGATCTTCACGACCTCGCCCCGATGGGGCGCGTGGATGTAGCGG